>NZ_NSGH01000050.1 GCF_002295105.1 Salimicrobium humidisoli
CGGGATGGACACACCGCTGGTGTACCAGTTGTTCCGCCAGGAGCATTGCTGGGTAGCTACGTGTGGACGGGATAAGTGCTGAAAGCATCTAAGCATGAAGCCCCCCTTGAGATGAGATTTCCCTTTAGAGAGATGCCTCTGAGACGAAGAGGTTGATAGGTCCGGTGTGGAAGCGTGGCGACACGTGCAGCAGACGGATACTAATCCATCGAGATCTTCTCTATACGTTGGTCATATGTTTCTTATCCAGTTTTGAAGGTTTTTCAAAAAACCTCTTGAAATTTGTTCGAAAGAACAATATAATAATCTTTGTCCTTGAAAAGGTTTGGTGGCAATAGCGAAGAGGTCACACCTGTTCCCATGCCGAACACAGAAGTTAAGTTCTTCCGCGCCGATGGTAGTCGGGGTTACCCCCCGCAAGAGTAGGGCGCTGCCAAACTTTATCTGGAGGATTAGCTCAGCTGGGAGAGCACTTGCCTTACAAGCAAGGGGTCGCAGGTTCGAGCCCTGCATCCTCCACCATTTTGCCGGCCTAGCTCAATTGGTAGAGCAACTGATTTGTAATCAGTAGGTTGGGGGTTCAAGTCCTCTGGCCGGCACCATTTCATATTTATGAGCCATTAGCTCAGCTGGTAGAGCATCTGACTTTTAATCAGAGGGTCGGAGGTTCGAGCCCTCCATGGCTCATAGTTCATATGCGGGTGTGGCGGAATTGGCAGACGCGCTAGATTTAGGATCTAGTGTCTTACGACGTGGGGGTTCAAGTCCCTCCACCCGCATTTTGCTGCGGAAGTAGTTCAGCGGTAGAACACCACCTTGCCAAGGTGGGGGTCGCGGGTTCGAATCCCGTCTTCCGCTCTTTACTTAATTTATTTGTGCGGTCGCGATAGCGGCAAAATGCCATGCCGGGGTGGCGGAATTGGCAGACGCACAGGACTTAAAATCCTGCGGTGGGTCTACCACCGTGCCGGTTCGAGTCCGGCCCTCGGCACCATATTCATATGCGCCCGTAGCTCAATTGGATAGAGCGTCTGACTACGGATCAGAAGGTTAGGGGTTCAAGTCCTCTCGGGCGCACCACTATACGGGAAGTAGCTCAGCTTGGTAGAGCACTTGGTTTGGGACCAAGGGGTCGCAGGTTCGAATCCTGTCTTCCCGACCATTTTACGGGGCCTTAGCTCAGCTGGGAGAGCGCCTGCTTTGCACGCAGGAGGTCAGCGGTTCGATCCCGCTAGGCTCCACCATTCAATTTTTAGTAGATCTTTGAAAACTGAACAATGTTTTATGCCATGCGTCAATTTTTTGAACGAATTTATGATTGAGCTAATCAATCTCTTTTATGGAGAGTTTGATCCTGGCTCAGGACGAACGCTGGCGGCGTGCCTAATACATGCAAGTCGAGCGCGGGAAGCGAGCTGAAGCCCTTCGGGGCGGACGCT
>NZ_NSGH01000051.1 GCF_002295105.1 Salimicrobium humidisoli
AGATTGAGTCCATATAATTGTGTAAAAAGAAAAAAAGGGCCTCATCAACCCTGTGTTACAATGTTTTCAACCACGAAAAACCAACACAGGAGGTTTGATGATGACCCAACTTAATTTTACCGTAAACATTGAAGATTTGAAAGAAAAGGTGGCAACTTCTGATCTGGATGCCGTGGTGAAGTCCTCTCTCGTCCTCGTCTTGAACGAATATATGGAGAAAGAACGCGACGACTATTTGAACGCCGGAGCGTATGAACGAACGGATGGACGAGCGGACTATCGTAACGGGTATTACGAGAGAGATTTTCTCGTATCTGCCGGAAAAATAAAACTGAAAGTCCCTCGCACCAGGGATGGAGCGTTCTCTACTGCTATATTTGAGCGCTATAAACGGGCGGATCAGTCCCTGACGCTCTCCATGATGGAGATGGTCGTCAATGGCGTCTCGACACGGAAAGTCACCAAAATCGTGGAACAGTTATGCGGCGAGAACGTATCCAAATCCTTTGTTTCTTCGCTTACGAAAAAGCTGGACCCAGTGGTGAACGAATGGGCGAACCGCCCATTGAACCTCATGTACTATAAGTACATCTACGTGGATGCCATGTATATCAAGGTTCGGGAACATCAACGGGTAGTATCCAAGGCTGTTTATATAGCTATTGGCGTAAATAAGGATCACAAACGGGAAATCATCGGGTTGAACGTCAACCACGCAGAATCCAAAGAAGGATGGACCCAATTCTTCGATAAATTGAAGTCCCGTGGCCTTTCATCACCTGCCCTTATGATTTCTGACGCCCACCAGGGCTTAAAACGAGCGATTCAGGAATCCTTTATCGGTACAGGCTGGCAGCGCTGCACGTTCCACTTCAAACGTAATATCATGGATCGCATGCCGAAAAAGAATGCTGAAGAAGCCAAACGCTTACTTAAGTATATGTTTGATGTCCCTGACATAGAGAAAGCTAGAGCGTTGAAAAGTGAATTCATCGAAACCTACGAGGAAGAGAAAGGATACCAGAAGGTTATCGAAACGCTTGATGAAGGGTTCGAAGACGCCATTCAATACATGAATGAACCTGTCGAATATCATGTCCAGCTACGCACCACGAACAATTTGGAGAGGTTGAATGGAGAGATTCGCAGAAGAGAAAAAGTCATCCGCATCTTCCCGAATACCCAATCTGCTTTTCGCCTTATCGGTGCCGTATTGATGGATTATGGAGAAACGATGGAAAAGGAAAATCGTAGATTTCTACAGAAAAGGAGAGAAGGCTGACCCCTTCTCACCTTTTATAATCACGTAGTGGTAATCATTGTAAAATATTTTTACACAAGATTAAGGACTTGACT
>NZ_NSGH01000052.1 GCF_002295105.1 Salimicrobium humidisoli
GATGACGTACAATAGTTTGTGTAAAGCTCTTGAAGACAAAAAAAGAGGTAGGGTATCCTCATAGTTAACGACCAAATCAACTCATGAAAGGGGATCCCCTACCTATGTCTACAAGTATAGGACAAAACAACTTTGAAAATCAATTAGAGGACATGGTCCGTTCCTTCGTTCAGGAAAAGCTGGAGACTGTCATGAAGGAAGAAATGAACCAGTTCTTCGAAGAGAATCCGGAACTGAAAAATTATAAAAACGGTAGTTATGGCCGCCAATTGGATACAAAGTACGGACGTATCGAAGACCTCCAGGTACCGAGAGATCGGGACAATGCATTTCAGACAGAAATGTTCCAGCCCTATCAGCGATACGAACAGTGGTTGGGGGAAACGATTGTCACCATGTATCACAAAGGCATGAGTACGCGTGAAATCGGAAACTTCCTCGAGCATATCCTCGGTCATGCTTACGCCCCTGGCACGATCAGTAACATCACCGATGTGGTGATGGAAGACATCCGTGCCTGGCAGGAGCGCCCTCTCCAGAAAAGATATGCCGTTCTTTATCTCGACGGCACGTACCTGAAATTGCGCCGGGACGATGTGGCGAATGAGGTCGTCTACGTGGTCATCGGCGTTACGGAAGACGGGTATCGCGAGATTCTCGGTTTCTATGTCGGTGGTCAGGAAAGCTCCCTCGGTTGGGAGGAAGTCCTCTCGGACATCTATCGCCGTGGTTGTGAGGAGGTTCTTCTCGGAATCTTCGATGGTCTTCCCGGTCTGGAGGAAGCGATGAAAGCTATCTATCCAAAAGCTGATGTGCAGCGCTGTGTCGTCCATAAAGTACGGAACACGCTGAACAAGGTCCGGAAAAAGGACCGTTCCGCCATCAGTGAAGACATGAAAGCCATTTATCGGTCCAACAGTAAAGAAGAAGCGGAAAAACAGTTGGACACCTTCTGTGACACATGGCAGAAGAAGTATCCGAAAATCGCCAGATCCTGGAGGGAGGACTTTCACGTCCTCATTACGTTCCTGAACTATCCTTCCTCCATCCGCCCGATGATCTACACGACAAACATCATCGAGCGCACCATGAAGGAATTCAAGAAACGGCTGAAGACGATGAACAGCCTGCCGTCCGAAGAAGCCGTAGAAAAGGTGATCTATATGGTTTCAGATGAATGTAACACCAAATGGTCTACACGCAGACTCCGTGGCTTCAAGGAAGCAAGCCCTGAACTGCACACCATGTTCGAAGAACGGTATGGGTCTCAAACTGAGACAGAGGAGAAAAGCTAATCCCTCCTCCGAGGATCACCCTACTGTTTTACACAAACTTATTGACGGTACC
>NZ_NSGH01000054.1 GCF_002295105.1 Salimicrobium humidisoli
GAAGCATTTCGGTGTTTGTCCCGTCCTTCGTCGGCTCCTGGTACCAAGGCATCCACCGTGCGCCCTTCATTTCTTCACTATACTAGTGAAAAGACGCTTCATTCTAAAATAAAGATCGATGTTGGTCTAGATAGAAATACCCTCGATTTAAACAATCGAAGTTAAATCATCTATTGTTTCTTATCCAGTTTTCAAGGTTCAATAGAAAATATTTGGTGGAGCCTAGCGGGATCGAACCGCTGACCTCCTGCGTGCAAAGCAGGCGCTCTCCCAGCTGAGCTAAGGCCCCGCATTGTGGGTTATATAAGGAATGGTGGGCCTGAGTGGACTTGAACCACCGACCTCACGCTTATCAGGCGTGCGCTCTGACCGACTGAGCTACAGGCCCATACCTTAGATTTTACAAAAAGAAAAAGATCATTTCAATAAGAAAGTATCAATCCTTCAAAACTGAACATGTTTTAGCCATGCGCCGGAGCGCTCCGTAGAGCGCCCGGTTCGTGCGGATCCTTCCCGCCAGGGAAAGATCCGTTCCTATCCTTAGAAAGGAGGTGATCCAGCCGCACCTTCCGATACGGCTACCTTGTTACGACTTCACCCCAATCATTGGCCCCACCTTCGACGGCTGGCTCCTGTAAAG
>NZ_NSGH01000055.1 GCF_002295105.1 Salimicrobium humidisoli
TATATCAACTGGGCTGTAGACCGTGTAAGGAAAAGAGTCCAGAAGGACTTTCATGATTACGACCGGAGAAAGTGTAAGAGAATGAGGCATGTCTTTCACAAACCCTATGAGTCCCTGTCGGATAAACAGCGATGGTATCTGGAGAGATACCTCCACCTGTCTTCAGAATTGAAAGTGGCTTATCGATTAAAAGAGGCGTATCAAACGTGGTTTGAGATAGCAAAGCGGGGAGATATCAAGCAAGTGAAAGAGGACTTATATGCCTTTTATGACCTTGTGGCTTCCTCAGGGATGAAAGAATTCATGGCCGCGGTGGATACGTTCAGGAACTGGCAGACCGAAATCATGAATAGTTTTATGTTTGATTACAGCAATGGCTTCGTAGAAGGATTGAACAACCAGACGAAAGTATTGAAACGGAATGCCTTCGGCTTTCGCCGGCACGACCGGTTGCGGGCCCGCATTCTGATGCATCACCAATTCAAGAACGTAGGCAAGCACCTAGGATAAAGGGGCGGAGGAAAAGATCCTCCACCCCAACATTTGAAATAGAACC
>NZ_NSGH01000005.1 GCF_002295105.1 Salimicrobium humidisoli
AGTTTTAGATTGAAACATCCAATCACCTTTCGTTGATAAGTTACAGCTATTATAACAAATTAACGCGGTGATCTATTTAAAAAACAGAAAAAAATAAAAGCTGCCGAGACTTTCTCGACAGCCTGAGACGGCCCTTTAGGGTCGTCTGTTTTTTTGTGCCGGGATTCCGTGAGGGTTTTCGTTACGTTGGGAAGGGATTTCCGCTTCCGAAGGTAACGATTATCCCGGAATCGTGACGTTCGCGGGCAAAAGTTCAGGACGAAGGGAAGGATTCTCATCTTTTCGTTACCTTCACCCGGCGAAACGTTCTCCGAAGGTAACGATTCGGCACAATTTCCTTACCGGACAGGGCGCCTCTTCTTCACTCACGCCCTCCGGTAACGAATGTTTGTTCGCAGGAGGTTAGAATGATAAACTATTGTGGTAAACTATAGAGGAAAAGATAAGAACGGAGGTTTTTCTTCGTGGAACATACATTTGAACTGCATTCGGATTTTTCCCCGGAAGGTGATCAGCCGAAGGCGATCCAGGAACTGGTGGAAAGAATCAACAGTAATAAAAAACACCACACGCTCCTCGGTGCCACGGGTACCGGGAAGACGTTCACTATGTCAAACGTCATTCAGGAAGTGAAGAAGCCGACTCTCATTATCGCCCACAACAAGACGTTGGCCGGGCAGCTTTACAGCGAGTTCAAGGAATTTTTCCCGAACAATGCTGTCGAGTACTTCGTCAGTTACTACGACTATTACCAGCCGGAAGCTTACGTCCCCCAGACCGACACCTTCATCGAAAAAGACGCGAACATCAATGATGAAATAGATAAACTCAGGCACTCGGCGACATCTGCCCTGTTCGAACGGGACGATGTCATCATCGTATCCAGTGTCTCCTGTATCTATGGTCTCGGTTCCCCGGAAGAGTACAAAAGCATGGTACTCTCCCTCCGTATGGGTATGGAAAAAGACCGGGACGAACTGCTTCGGAATCTCGTCGACATCCAGTATGCCCGCAATGATATTGATTTTCAGCGCGGTACTTTTCGTGTGCGCGGAGATTCCGTTGAGATCATTCCGGCTTCCAGAGAGGAACACGCGATCCGGGTCGAGTTTTTCGGAGACGAGATCGACCGGATCCGGGAAGTCGACGTACTCACCGGTGACGTAATCGGTGACCGGGAACACGTCGCTATTTTCCCGGCATCGCACTTCGTAACGAGAGAAGAGAAGATGAAAAAGGCTATTGAAAATATAGAAAAAGAACTGGAAGAACAGCTGAAGATTTTCCGCGAAGAAGATAAGCTTCTCGAGGCACAGCGTCTGGAGCAGCGGACGAATTACGACCTGGAGATGATGCGGGAGATGGGTTTCTGTTCGGGGATCGAGAACTACTCGAGACATCTGACGTTCCGGGAAAAAGGAGCGACTCCGTATACACTGCTCGACTATTTCCCGGAGGATTCCCTCATTATGGTGGACGAGTCCCACGTGACTATCCCGCAGATACGCGGAATGTTCAACGGGGATAAAGCGAGAAAGCAGGTACTCGTCGATCACGGGTTCCGTCTGCCGTCCGCGCTTGATAACCGCCCGCTCATGTTCGAGGAGTTCGAAAAACACGTAAACGAAATCACTTATCTTTCGGCTACGCCGGGACCATACGAACTGGAACATACGGATAAAGTCACCGAACAGATTATCCGTCCTACCGGCCTGCTCGATCCGAAAATCGAGGTGCGGCCGATCCACGGACAGATCGACGATTTGATCGGAGAAGTCTACAAGCGGCAGGACAAAAACGAGCGGGTCCTCGTCACGACGCTTACGAAGAAAATGTCGGAGGATTTGACTGCCTATCTTAAAGAACTCGGCATTAAAGTGGCTTATCTGCACTCGGAGATCAAGACGCTTGAGCGTATCGAGATCATCCGTGATCTGCGGCTCGGGAAATACGATGTTCTCGTAGGGATCAACCTGCTGCGGGAGGGGATTGACATACCCGAAGTCTCGCTCGTCACCATCCTTGATGCCGATAAGGAAGGGTTCCTCCGTTCCCAGCGCTCGCTCATCCAGACGATAGGACGGGCTGCGAGGAACGACGATGGTACCGTTATTATGTATGCCGACAAAATCACCGATTCCATGCGGATCGCCATGGACGAAACGGAGCGGCGGCGTGAAAGACAGATCGCTTACAACGAAGAACACGGCATCACGCCGACGACGATCAATAAAGCGATCCGTGATGTCATTCAGGCTACGAGCGAGGCGGAAGAAGAGGAAAGTCCTCTATTCGATAAGAAACCGTCCGAAATGACGAAGCAGGAACGTCAGGAATTCATCGACAACATGGAAACAGAAATGAAGCAGGCAGCAAGGGACCTCGATTTCGAACGGGCCGCCGAGCTGCGGGACATACTGCTTGAACTAAAAGCGGGAGGATGACTTGCACATGCCAAGCAAATATATAAGCGTCAAAGGAGCAAGAGCACACAACTTAAAAGGTGTGGATATCGACATTCCGAAGAACAAGATGGTAGTGATGACCGGGCTGTCCGGCTCCGGTAAATCGTCTCTCGCGTTCGAAACGATTTATGCGGAAGGGCAGCGGCGCTACGTGGAATCATTGAGCGCTTATGCGAGACAGTTTCTCGGTCAGATGGACAAGCCGGATGTGGACTCGATCGAAGGACTGTCCCCGGCGATTTCCATCGACCAGAAGACGACGAGTAAAAATCCGCGGTCCACGGTCGGGACAGTGACGGAGATCTATGACTATCTCCGCCTGCTTTACGCCCGTATCGGCCGACCGGTGTGTCCGAACCACGGCATAGAGATTGATTCCCAGACGATTCAGCAGATGGTCGATCAGCTCACCTCCTACGAGGAACGGACGAAGATGCAGCTGCTCGCACCGATCGTATCCGGACGTAAGGGAGAGCATAAGAAGACGCTTGAGCGACTGCGTAAGGAAGGGTACGTGCGTCTCCGCATCGACGGGGAAATGAGAGAGGTCTCCGAAGATATCGAACTTGAAAAGAACAAAAAACACTCCATCGATGTTGTAGTGGACCGTGTAGTCGTAAAAGAAGGAGCGGAAGGACGGATCGCCGACTCTCTGGAAACGGCACTTGAACTCGGAGGCGGACACGTCACCGTCGACGTAGTCGGGCAGGAAGAAGTGAGTTTCAGTGAGCACCATGCCTGTCCGATTTGCGGATTTTCCGTCAGTGAACTGGAACCGAGGAAATTTTCCTTCAACAGCCCGTTCGGGGCCTGTGACAGATGTGACGGTCTCGGCGTGCAGCTTGAAGTGGATATAGATCTCGTCATCCCGAACTGGGACCTTTCCCTGAATGAGGGTGCGGTTGCCGCCTGGCAGCCGACGAGCTCCCAGTACTACCCGCAGCTCTTAAAAAGCGTATGCGCCCACTACGGAATCGATATGGGTATCCCGGTGAAAGATATTCCGAAACAGCAGCTGGAACGTCTCCTCTACGGAAGCGGGGAAGAGACGGTACATTTCCGCTACGAAAACGACTTCGGAAAAGTGCGGGATAACGATATATATTATGAAGGCATCATCCCGAACGTTTCGCGCCGCTACCGGGAGACTTCTTCCGACTTCATCCGCGAACAGATGGAAGAGTACATGGCGCAGAAACCGTGTCCGAAATGTAACGGCTACCGCCTCGGCAGGGAAGCCCTTTCCGTTAAAGTGAACGGCAAGCATATCGGTCAGGTGACGGATTTCTCCGTAACGGAAGCGAACAGTTTCTTTACGGATGTGCCGCTCACCGAAAAAGAAAGAACGATCGCCAACATGATTTTGAAAGAAATCAGTGAACGGTTGAGCTTCCTCGCAAACGTCGGTCTCGACTACCTGACGCTGTCCCGCTCCGCCGGTACACTTTCAGGCGGCGAGGCGCAGCGGATACGGCTGGCCACTCAGATTGGTTCGGCGCTGACGGGCGTACTGTACGTTCTCGATGAACCTTCCATCGGTCTGCACCAGCGGGACAACAACCGTCTGATCCAGACGCTGAAGCGGATGCGCGATCTCGATAACACGCTCATAGTGGTCGAACACGATGAAGATACGATGCTTGAAGCAGACTATATTGTCGATATCGGACCAGGGGCCGGAGAGAACGGCGGACAGATCGTCGCCATGGGTACGCCGAAACAGGTGATGAGGAGCAAGAAATCGCTGACCGGGCAGTACCTTGCCGGTAACCGGTTCATCCCCCTTCCGCTGAAACGGAGGAAACCGGACGGCCGGACCCTCAAAGTGAAAGAGGCGGAAGAAAACAACCTGAAGAAAGTGGACGCCGAAGTGCCGCTCGGGGTTTTCACCGCAGTGACGGGCGTATCCGGTTCCGGAAAAAGTACGCTTATCAACGACATACTGTACAAGTCGCTGTCCATGAAGCTTCATAACGGAAAACAGAAGCCCGGAGCGCACGGAACGATAGAAGGGATCGATCAGCTGGAGAAAGTGATTGAGATCAACCAGGCCCCGATTGGCCGGACGCCGAGGTCCAACCCGGCGACGTACACGGGAGTCTTCGATAACATCCGTGATATTTTCGCCGATACGAACGAAGCGAAAATCCGCGGGTACAAAAAAGGAAGATTCAGTTTCAACGTAAAAGGCGGCCGCTGCGAAGCCTGTCGCGGAGACGGTATCATCAAAATCGAAATGCATTTTCTTCCGGACGTATACGTACCGTGTGAAGTGTGCGATGGAAAACGTTATAATAGAGAGACACTGGAAGTGAAATACAAAGGGAAAAATATAGCGGATGTGCTGGAGATGACGATCAGTGAAGCGCTGGACTTTTTCTCCAACCTTCCGAAAATCAAGCGGAAACTGCAGACAGTGGAAGACGTGGGTCTCGGGTACGTAAGGCTCGGACAGCCCGCGACGACTCTCTCCGGCGGGGAAGCCCAGCGCGTGAAGCTGGCGAGTGAACTGCACCGGCGCTCCACCGGGAAGTCGTTCTACATTCTGGACGAGCCGACGACCGGTCTGCACGTCGATGACATATCAAGACTTCTGCAGGTCATCCAGCGGCTCGTAGACAATGGTGATTCGGTAGTGATCATCGAGCATAATCTCGATGTGATCAAGGAAGCGGATCATATCATCGATCTTGGCCCGGAAGGCGGAGACGGAGGCGGAAAAATCATCGCCACCGGTACGCCGGAAGCAGTGGCGGAAGAACCCGCTTCCTATACCGGCAAGTTTTTGAAACCGATTCTTGAAAGGGATCGTAAACGTATGGAAGAACGTATGCAACAGGGAGGCTGATGACATGGAACCGATTGTAAAGGAAGAAGCACAGAAAGAAATTGACAGATTCGCCGGGACACCGGTGTATGTACATCTGGAAACGACGAACGGGGCGTATGCGAGTCACTTTAACGCAAAGGCACACAACGTCGGTGCCTTCATCCGCAATGCGAACGTTACGTATGAACACGGAAAGATAATCAGCACCGGCGGCGGCTACCGCGTCGGGCTGAAGCTTGAACTCGGCTGGGTATACGCCGAGGGACTCACGGATTACGAAGTGGATGAACAGAACCGGCTGCTTATGGCCGGACATGACGAACAGGGACGGCTCATGGTAGCCCTTGAAATCAGCGAAACGCCGTTTGCCCACGAGGCTGATCACCATGAGTAAACGGGTCATCGTCATTTTTCCCCACCCCGATGATGAAACGTTCGGTGCCGGCGGGACGATAGCTTCTCTCGTGGAGGAAGGGGCACACGTCACGTACTGGTGCGGAACGCTCGGGGAAATGGGACGTAACATGGGGAATCCGGTGTTCGCCAACCGTGAAACGTTGTCCTCCCACAGGAAGAGAGAGCTCGAGGAAGCGGTGTCGGTGCTTGGTATTGACGTCGTCCACCTCGGCTACAGGGATAAGACGATCGAATTTGAACCGCTGGAGGAAATGGTGACGCATCTCCGGACGAAACTTGAAGAAGAGAGGCCGGACCTCGTTCTGACCCATTATCCGGGATATGCGGTCCATCCGGATCACGATGCTCTCGGACGGGCGGCGGTGGAAGCGGTGAAAGAAATGGAAGAGCCGCCGGAACTATGGCTGCACGCCATCTCGAACGATTCGGAGAAAGACCTCGGGGAGCCGGCCATCACCCGGGACATCAGCGACTACTGGGATACGAAATGGAAAGCGATCCGTACGCACCTTTCCCAGGCGGACGGGATGGTCGATCTGTTGAACAGGGAAGACCAGCTCGAACGGATGAAAACAGAACGTTTTTACACGGGAGATCAGCTCCGGTGATACCCGGTTCCGAAAAGGAGGAGTAGAGATGTCAGAAGAACGGATGAAAATACTTAAGATGATCGAACAGGGGGACATCAGTGCAGAGGAAGGAGCCAGACTTCTGGAATCCGTGAACGAGCCTGATAAAACCTATACGTGGAAAAGTTTTCTCGGCGACGCCGTGGATCGTGTCAAAAAAGGCGATTTCGATTTAAGCTTCGGCAATACGATCGATTTCGGGGAATCGACGGAAGTGGACGCCACCTCGTTTGAAGATATGGACATTCATATCAACAACGGTTCCGTCCGGATCCTAACGCACGAAAAAGAGACAGTGAAAGCGGAATACGAAGTGAAGATGTACCAGAGTTCTTCCGAGGAAGAGGCGAAGCAGCGTTTCCGGGAGGAAGTGCGTCTGGATACGTCCGCCGATCTGCTCCGGCTGTCGAGCCCTTCGAATAAAATCAAAGTATCCGCGACGCTGTATGTCCCGGCCCGTGCTTACGCTTTCGTGAAGACGAAAGTATTCAATGGCCGGGTCGATCTTTCGGCTCTGCGTGCGGACCAGGTGGAGACGAAAACGACCAACGGAGCCGTTACGCTGTCGGAAGTTCACGGGGAGAAAGCAAACGTGGAGACAGGCAACGGAAGCGTCGACTTTCAGAACTGTTCCTTTTCCCGGTGTGATGCCAGAACGGTTAACGGAAAAGTGACCGCCAGCGGTTCTTTCGTCAAGCTCGATCTGTCGACGGTCTCCGGCAGCATCAACGTCTCCGGGCAGGATCACCGGGCCGAACGCGGATTCTTCAAGACGTCCACCGGCTCGATCAATGTGCAGCTTCCGGAGGAGAAGCGTATCGAAGGGAATCTGTCTTCTGCTTTCGGCAAGTTGAGCTGCAAACTGGATAACTACAAACTGTTGTCCGATAAAAACGACTGGCTGACGAAAGAACTTAAATTTACGGCAAGAGAAGATTACGAGATGGTGTATTACGTGGACGCCGACGTAAAGTCCGGCGCCATAACTGTGTACTAAAAAGAAAGGAGGAGAGATGATGAAGAATGCATTACTGCACGTAATCGTAAACGCAGTCGCTCTGCTCGTCGTGAGTGTACTGTTTGATTCGATTCAGGTCGACGGGTTTACGGGAGCCCTCTTTGCGGCTCTTATCCTTTCGATTCTGAACGCCATCATCCGGCCGATACTCGTCGTGCTGACGCTGCCGATTACCGTGCTCTCACTCGGTCTCTTCCTGTTCGTCATCAACGCTATTACGCTCCTGCTCACAGATGCCCTTCTCGGAGGACTGTTCGAGATCGGAAGTTTCGGCGTCGCCATTCTGGCAGCCGTCCTTATCTCCATTGTGAACCTGGTGCTTAATAAATTGATACAGGATCTGTAATGATAAGCCTTCTCCGCGCGCTGCGGAGGAGGTTTTTTTAGTTTGGAGAGAGTTTCGTGACCTTCAGGCTGATAATCCGTGTCTGAAAGTAACGAAACAGGGGGAATCGTGCCCTTCAGCAGGAAAATGTACGGCCGAAGGGAACGATAACGCCGGAAAGGTTACGTTCAGCCGGAATACAGAGCGGTGAAGGTAACGAAAAGGAAACAGGTCGTTCACGAAAAGTACAAACCGGCCGATGAACATCATCTTCCGCTTTTCTGCCCAGTCATGCTACAATGAAAAGCAGCGATAATTGATCTAGGGGGCGATAGCGTGGCGAAGGTAATAACCCAGGAGCTGTTGGACAGATTTGAGTTAGAGTTACTGACCGGGGACTCGGGAGTACACAGAGAAATACATACGAGCGATATTTCAAGACCGGGCGTGGAGATGACAGGATATTTTAAATTTTATCCGAAAGAGCGTCTGCAGGTACTCGGAAAAACGGAAGTTTCCTATTTGAACGAGCTCACGCAGGAACAGCTGAGGGAACGGATGGATAATCTTTGCACCGATGTGACACCGGGCATCGTCGTTACGCGCGGACTCGACGTCCCGCAGGAACTTGTCGATGCTGCCGAAGCAGGCGGAGTGCCATTGATGAGCTCCCCTTACAAAACGACGCGGGTCATAAGCAGACTGACGAATTTTCTTGAGACGAAGTTCGCTCCGTTTACGGCTATCCACGGCGTGCTCGTCGATCTGTACGGAATCGGCGTGCTCATTACAGGGAACAGCGGAGTCGGGAAGAGTGAAACTGCTCTTGAACTCGTCAAACGCGGGCACCGGCTTGTTGCGGATGACAGCGTGGAAATCAGACAGGAAGATTACGATACGCTGATCGGGAACAGTCCGCCTCTCATCGAACATCTGCTTGAAATACGCGGCCTCGGGATCATCAACGTTATGACTCTGTTCGGTGCGGGCTCGGTACGGAGTCACAAGCGGATTACGATGGTCATCAACCTGGAACTGTGGAACGAAGAGAAACAGTACGACCGCGTCGGACTCGATGAGGAAACGATGCGCATCATGGATGTTGAACTTCCGAAGTCGACGATCCCCGTCCGCCCGGGGCGTAATCTGGCCGTCATCATCGAAGTGGCCGCCATGAACCTACGGCTGAAGCGCATGGGAATCAACGCTGCGGAGGAATTTTCCGAGCGGCTGACAAACGTTATAGAAACCGGGGAAGACCAGCCGCCTTCCCCCGAAGACCGTTCCGAAGATTAAGGAGGAAGAAGTATGACTTGTACGACAGACCCTCTCGACCCCATATTTCTGGAGCTGGGAGTACTTAATATTTACTGGTACGGGCTGATTATAGCGACCGGGGCCCTGCTTGGACTGTGGCTTGCGACTTATGAGTCGGAACGGCTCGGTCTAAAGAAAGATTATATGGTGGATCTTTTGATTTATGCGATTCCGATCGCGATTCTCTCCGCCCGTATTTATTACGTTATTTTTGAGTGGGAGCGGTATGCCGGCGAGCCGTTCTGGAAAGTTTTCGCCGTGTGGGAAGGCGGTATCGCCATCCACGGAGCGCTGATCGGTTCGGTACTGACGGCTATCGTGTATACGAAAGTGCGTAAATTATCGTTCTGGATGATGGCGGATATCGCTGCACCGAGTCTGATACTCGGTCAGGCCATCGGCCGGTGGGGGAACTTCATGAACCAGGAAGCGCACGGCGGCCCGGTCTCCGAAAGTTTTTATCAGAACGTCATGCAGTATCTTCCCGGTTTCATCAATCAGCAGATGTGCATCGACGGCACGTTGTATCACCCGACATTTCTGTATGAATCCTTATGGAATATTACGGGTTTCGTACTGCTTCTCCTTCTCGCAAGGAAAGTGAATCCCCGCCGCGGGGAAGTATTCTTAAGTTACGTCATCTGGTATTCGTTCGGCCGCTTCTTCATTGAAGCGATGCGGACGGACAGTCTGTATATCGTCGGCCAGCTGCGCACGGCCCAGGTCATCTCCATCGTCCTGATCATCGGTGCGATACTTGTGATCTGGTACAGACGCAGAACGAAACAGGCGGACCGGCATTATAACGGAAAAAAAGTGAGACAGTGAGGCGATAATGATGCAGGAAATTTTTAAAAGGGGGCTGAAACAGGGCCTCGTTCTGACGTGGGCCCTCGGGAAGATCATTTTCCCGATCACCCTCCTCATGACTATTGTGCAGTATACGCCCGTCTTCCCGTGGCTCATGGATAAAATAGCACCGCTCCTCAGCGCGATCGGACTCTCGGCGGAAGCTGCCGTACCGCTTGTCATCGGTAATTTCCTGAATTTATATGCCGGGATAGCAGCGATCATTTCTTTCGAGTTTACAGTGAAAGAAGTATTCATTATGGCGATTATGCTGTCGTTTTCGCATAATCTGATTCTGGAATCTGCCGTCGCCAAAAAAGTGGGGGTGAGCTGGTGGTTCGTAGTCGGCCTGCGGGTCGGGCTTGCTCTGTTCTCCGCCTGGATTATAAGCGTTTTCTGGCAGGGAGGAGCGCAACTGGCTTCTTACGGATTCGCAACTTCCGGCGGGACGGATCCGTCCGGGACTCTCGAAATCGCCTGGCACGGGGTGACAACTGCAGTGATGGGGATCGTTCAGCTCGCGCTGATCGTTCTGCCGCTGATGATCGTGATGCAGTACTTGCGCGAACTCGGCTGGATCAATACGTTCTCCTCCTGGATGGCTCCATTTATGAAAGTGCTCGGTATGAAACCGAACACGTCCACGACGGTTACGGCAGGACTTACGATCGGTCTTGCGTATGGAGCGGGTGTGATGATCCAGGCGGTGAAAGAAGATGGAGTTTCCAAAAAAGACATGTACCTCACAATGATTTTTCTCGTCTCCTGTCACGCCGTAGTGGAAGATACCCTTGTATTCATTCCGCTCGGTATTCCCGTGTGGCCGCTGCTGGCTATACGTCTGGTGACGGCCATCATACTTACGGCGGCTGTCGGACTGGTGTGGAACTGGAAACTGGACAAGAAAGAGGCCACACGTCATTCTTATCAGGGAGGGTGAGCTATGCGCCGTACAGACAGATATGTAGTAACCGGAGCGAATTCGCTGTGGCAGCTTTATAAGACCGTGCCTTTTTCGAAAGTCGCTCGAAACTTCATCGTACTGCAAATAGCCCGCTACACTCCTTTCATCCCCTGGAAAAACTGGATGTACCGCCGTTTTCTCGGGATGGAAGTGGGGAGCAGGACGGCGTTTGCACTGAAGGCTATGCCGGATGTGATGTTTCCGGAAAAAATAACTCTCGGCGCAAACTCGATCGTCGGCTATAATACGACGATCCTTACGCATGAGTATTTGACGAAGGAGTACCGGCTCGGGGAAGTGGTCATCGGTTCGGACGTGATGATCGGAGCCAACTGTACGATACTTCCCGGGGTGACGATCGGTGACGGAGCCGTCATAGGGGCCGGGTCGCTCGTCCATAAAGATGTGGCGCCCGGAAGCGTCATGGGCGGAAATCCTCTGAAACCGCTCGGGAAAGGAGAAGGCCATGATTGAACAACAGGTACTGCCGGCAGTACGCCGCATGAAAGATTTTGAAACTCTGCTCGAATCGGATACGGAGTACATGGTATTTCTGGAGACGAGGATCGGGCTGTTGAAAAGCATGGTCCGGGAAGCGAAGAAAAAGGGTAAAACCGTATTTATCCATGCCGATCTCGTTCAGGGACTGAAGACGGACGAATACGGAATGGAGTATCTGGGCCGGGAAATCCGTCCGGACGGCATCATCTCCACAAGATCCGGCGTCATCCAGCAGGCGAAACGGTACGGGATTACGTCGGTACAGCGGCTGTTTCTGATCGACAGCCAGGCCCTCCTTCAGAATAAAAAGCAGGTGCTGAAGACGGCCCCTGACTACATCGAACTCCTGCCGGGCATCCTCCCGGGGATGATCGCCGAAATAAAGCAGGAGCTTGAGATTCCCATCATTGCAGGAGGACTAATACGTACGGCGAGGGAAGTGGATGAAGCGCTGAGCGCAGGAGCCGTCTCGGTATCAACCTCCCAGCCTGAACTCTGGCGTTTTGCATAACGGTTGCTTTTCCGGAGAAACATCTGCTACAATGAACGTAAGTTAATAAATGGTCGGAGTGCAGGAGAGACCGCAGAACTTTACGCCCGGCGTAAAGTTGTCTGTGGTCTCTTTTTTTGTGGGCAGAAAAAATTCCTTTACCGCTCCTCTGCATAACTTCCGGTTTATTAGGGAATACACGTATCAGACAATGATAGCGAAGGAAAGGGGTATAATTACATGAGTTTTTCCAGTTATGAACGTAAAGAACAGTTCCGTAAACTTACAGAAGAACAGTGGGATGTATTAGTGATCGGCGGAGGTATCACCGGAGCCGGTATCGCTCTTGATGCTTCGAGTCGCGGTATGAACACGGCTCTTGTTGAAATGCAGGATTATGCAGCGGGTACATCTTCCCGTTCCACGAAACTTGTCCACGGGGGACTGCGTTACCTGAAGCAGTTCGAAGTGAAAATGGTGGCGGAAGTAGGGAAAGAACGTGAAATCGTTTATGAAAACGGCCCTCACGTAACAACTCCCGAGTGGATGATGCTTCCATTTTACAAAGAAGGTAACTTCGGTCCGTACTCCACGAACCTCGGACTGATGGTCTATGACTTTCTTGCAGGAGTGAAAAAGGCGGAGCGCCGCCGTATGTTCTCCCCTGAAGAAGCGATGGAGAGAGAACCGCTTGTAAACGGTGAGAACCTGAAAGGTGCAGGTTTCTACGTGGAATATAAGACGGATGACGCCCGCCTGACGCTGGACGTTATGAAAAAAGCGGAAGAATTCGGAGCTACGGCTGCGAACTATGCGAAAGTGACCGATTTCATCTACGAAAACGGCAAAGTGACCGGAGCCGTCGTGGAAGATACGATCACCGGCGATACGTATCAGGTGAAAGCGAAGAAAATCATCAACGCCGGAGGCCCGTGGGTCGACACGCTGCGTGAAAAAGACGGCTCGAAGAAAGGGAAATCGCTGAGACTGACGAAAGGGATCCATCTCGTTTTCGATCAGAGCACGTTCCCGCTCCACCAGGCCATTTATTTCGATAGCCCGGACGGCCGTATGATTTTCGCTATACCGCGCGACGGTAAAGCCTATATCGGAACGACCGATACGGTATACGAAGGAGATATCGCCCATCCGACGATGACAGTCGAGGACCGGGATTATCTTCTGCGGGCGCTGAAGAGCATGTTCCCTCACGTAAACGTAACAAAAGACGATGTGGAATCCAGCTGGGCCGGTCTGCGTCCGCTGATTTATGAAGAAGGGAAAGATCCTTCCGAGATTTCCAGAAAAGACGAAATCTTCGTTTCTGATTCCGGACTCATTTCCATGGCCGGCGGTAAACTGACCGGGTACCGTAAGATGGCGGAAGACGCTGTGAATCTTATCCGTGATCAGCTGGCGGAAGACTACGGTGTCTACTTTGGAGATACCGACACAGTCCACATTCCGGTTTCCGGCGGGGAAGTCGGAGGTTCCGAAGGTTTCGAGAAATTCCAATACGAAAAAGTGATCGAGGGTGTGAAACTCGGTCTTGAAAAAGAGGAAGCGGAGAGACTTGTAAGTTTCTACGGTGCCAACGTGGACAAACTTTATGCTCTGTATGAAGAGAACAAAGTGAAAGCAGGGGAAGAGGAGATCGATCCGGTCGTATTCACTCAGCTTATCTACGCTTTGAAGGAAGAACAGACGTACAAACCGGTAGATTTCTTCATCCGCCGGACCGGTGCCCTATTCTTCAACATCAACTTCGTGCGCGAGCACAAAGATAACGTAATCCGCTATATGGCGAAAGAACTTGAATGGACAGAGGATCAGACGAACGAATATAAAGAAGAACTGGAACAGCTGCTTATAGAAGCGGTGACGCCGGTGGAGTATGCACGATAACAGGAATGGACCTGCAGAGATATTATATCTTCTGCAGGTTTTTTTGTGCCGGAAGAGTCTTAGCTTTTTGCCGGAATTTTCTCTATAATGAAAGAAGAAAGGGGATGAGGGAATGGATTCGGTGGAAAGTCTCATTAAAAAAGAAGGAAGAAATCAGTGCCTGAGCGGGATCGCTCTCATGCTGGCCGGAGCCGGCATGCTCATGTTTTTTCTCATCGGTGAAGGAGGGATGGGGCTGATACTGATCTATGGAATTCCTGCTCTCGGTGTCGGTCTTTATTTCTTTCAGGCCGGATGGAAAGATCTCACGAAGATCGGCGGGTCAGCCGAACTGAAGAGGACGGGGGAACGTGCAGCATTTCCTGAAGTTCCGCGAACGATGTACCTCGGAACCGGGGAAGGAAGAGACGGCCGTTTTTACGATATGGAGGGAAACGCCATGGGGGACATTACAGAGAAAAAGACGACGATGAGCCGCACGGCCGGGCTGCTGTCACTTTCCTCGGCATCGGCCAGTCTTCCTTTACCCCGGGTGTACCAGGTGAGAGAAGATGGAGAAGTCCTTTACGAGGTGGAAAGGAAAGGATTTTCCCTTCGTCCGAAAGCTTACGTTAAAGGCAGCGAAGATACATACGTCGGACTGATGAAAGCGAAGAAAGATAAAGAGAGTAAACAGATGGTTTTTTCCTATCAGAAGAAAGATGAAACACTCTACTATACCTCGGGAGACCCTTATATCGGAAAATATTACATAAAAGACAGCCGGGACAGGACGCTTCTTACGCTGAAAAATGGTGCGATACCTGTAGGAGCTCCGGATAAACTGCAGCGGATGCACGGTTCTGTGATCGAATGGGAAACGACGGAAAACATTCCCTATACGCTGCTCTTATTCATTTTTTTCCTGTCGCACACGGAACAGTAACTATGGATTGACGCTATATCTTTATTTTGTTAGCATATTAGCATACTAAAGGATGAACGGGAGGACGGGCACGATGACGAAGAAACTCATGTTTGAGAAACCCCTGGGAATGCGCGACACGCTTCCTTTTTTCCATAATAAAAAAGAGCACGTAAGAAAAAATATGGCACAGGTCATCGAATCGCACGGTTATCAGTTCATGGATACACCTCTCGTGGAGTATCACGAAACTGTCGGGAAGATGAGCGCCACTCATGATACGCACCTGTTCAAACTTCTGGATCAGCAGGGGCACACTCTCGTCCTGCGTCCGGATATGACGGCGCCGATTGCACGGGTAGCGGCATCACAGCTGAAAAAAGAAGGGTTTCCGCTCAGGCTCGCCTACGACGGTTCCGTATTCCGTGCCCAGCAGTCGGAAGCAGGCAAACCCGCTCAGTTTGAACAGGTCGGAACGGAACTGATCGGCGACCATTCTTCATATGGAGATGCCGAGGTGATCGCTCTATTGATCGATTCCCTGAAACAGACGGGGCTCGAGGAGTTCGTGATCACTGTCGGTCACATCGGTTACGTCCGTTCTCTTTTTGAAGAACTTCTTCCCGGGGATCAGGACGCGGTGGCTGCGCTGCTTTCCTATCTGCACCGTAAAAACTACGTCGGATACGAAAAATATGTCCGGTCGCTCGGAGTATCGCAGGAAGCGAAAGATAACCTGAACGCTCTGCTTCGACTGCGCGGCGGAGAGGGAGTGTTCGAAGAGGCAAGAGCCCTATCCAAAGGACAGGCGGGTCTGAAGGCGATGAATGACCTTAAACAGCTCTACCGGACGCTTCAGGAGTATGAAGTGGCATCATTCGTACAGTTCGATCTGAATCTGATCAGCCACATGGATTACTACACGGGTATTCTGTTCGAAGGGTACGCTCCGAACGTCGGCGCTCTTCTCTGCAACGGCGGAAGATACGACACTCTGCTGCCGTCGTTTGAACTGAATGCTTCCGCGACCGGATTCGCCGTACACGTGGAACGACTCGTCGAAGCGCTGGACGGGGCATCGGATACGAAGGAAGGTCCGCTATGCCTTCTTGTCGATGACGCTACATTCAAAGCGGGACTTCAGGAAGCGGCACGTCTGCGGCAACAGGGAGAACAGGTGGTTATCCAGCATATCGACCAGGTCGCGGATGTGGAGAAATTTTCTCTGAAATTCAAAACAGCTAGAGAGATGTATAAGGAAGGGGGCGACAGGTGATGACGAAACCGTTGACGATCGCTATGCCGAAAGGCCGTATATTCGAAGAGGCAGCCGGGCTGATGCAGCAGGCGGGGTATGACATAGGTGCCGGGGCCGAAGAATCAAGGAAACTGATTCTCGAATTTCCGGAGCAGAATATCAACGTAATGATGGCTAAACCGATGGACGTCGTAACTTACGTGGAGTACGGAGCGGCCGATATCGGAATCGCCGGCAAAGACGTTCTTCTTGAACAGGACCGGGACGTCTACGAAGTGCTCGATCTTAAGATCAGTCCCTGCTACATTGCGGTGGCCGGGCTTCCGGACCAGCCGCTCAGCCGGATTGCGCCGAAAATCGCCACGAAATATCCGAAAGTCGCATCCGACTATTACCGCGAGCAGGGAGAGCAGATCGAAATCATCCCTCTGAACGGATCGATTGAACTCGCACCCCTGATCGGTCTCAGTGACCGGATCGTCGACATCGTTTCCACCGGCCGCACTTTGAAGGAAAACGGGCTCGTGGAATATGAAAAAATCACCGAAATCACTTCCCGTCTTATCGTGAATCCGGTAAGCTACCGGACGAAAAGTGAGCGGATCGACCCGCTGATCGAGAAGATGGGCGAACAGGTAGGAGTGAATTCATGAGAAGACTGACGAGAGAAGACATAAGAAAATGGAAGACGTCGCGCCAGGAGGATACGTCGGACATCCAGGGGAAAGTCAGTGACATCGTAAGTGACGTACGTAAACGGGGAGACGCGGCTGTAAAGGAATATACGGAGAGATTCGACGGTATTTCCTTATCCCATTTCCGGGTGACGCGTGAGGAGATAAGTGACGCTTATGAATCGTTGAGCGGTAAATATCTGGATATTATTCAGGAAGCGGCCGGGAATATTCGCCGTTTTCATGAAAAACAGCTGCCTGCTTCGTGGTTTGATACATCAAAAGACGGTTCGATGCTTGGCCAGAAATACTCCCCCATCGACAAAGCCGGTGTCTACGTGCCGGGAGGGACCGCGGCCTACCCTTCTTCGGTCATGATGAACATTATTCCGGCACAGGTGGCCGGGGTGGAACGGATAGCCATGGTTACTCCGCCCGGAGAGAACGGGCAGGTGCCGATCGGAGTACTTGCGACGGCCCAGATTCTCGGGGTAACAGAAATATACAAAATAGGGGGAGCACAGGCGATTGCCGCTCTTGCCTACGGGACGGAAACGATTCCTGCGGTGGATAAAATAACCGGACCCGGTAACATGTTCGTCGCTCTTGCCAAAAAGCAGGTGTTCGGCGACGTGGACATCGATATGATCGCCGGACCGAGCGAAATAGCCGTTCTCTGTGATCATACGGCCCGCGCCGGAGAAGTGGCGGCGGATCTGCTGTCGCAGGCGGAGCATGATGAAAGATCTTCAGCGGTATGCATCACTACGTCGCGTCAGCTGGCGGATGACGTGGACAGAGAAGTGAAAGAGCAGCTGAAACAGCTCCCGAGAAAGAATATAGCAGAAGCGAGCATCAACTTTTTTGGCGGTACAGTCGTCGTGGACACGATGGAAGAGGCCGTGGATACGGTGAATGAGTTCGCTCCCGAGCATCTGGAAGTGATGACGGAGAACCCTTATGAACAGCTCGGTGCCATCAGGCATGCCGGCGCTATTTTTCTCGGTCCGTACAGTTCGGAACCTGTCGGCGACTACTTCGCAGGACCCAACCACGTCCTGCCGACGAGCGGCACGGCCCGGTTCTCAAGTCCGCTGAACGTACATGACTTCATGAAGAAATCGAGTGTCATTTCCTACAGCGCAGCTGCGTGGCACAGGAATGTCGATAAAATTGCAAGTTTTGCCCGGCTCGAAGATCTCGAAGGGCACGCCCGGGCGGTGGAGAAAAGAAAGGAGCGATTTGATGACTAGATCGGGGAGCGTAACGAGAAAGACGAGAGAGACGGAGATCGACCTGAAGCTTGAGGTGGACGGAGAGGGCGAAGCGGACCTGGACGTACAGGTACCTTTTCTTTCCCATATGCTGGAGCTGTTCACGAAACACGGACTGTTCAATATGACACTCACCGGTAAGGGGGATGTGGAAGTGGATGACCATCACCTTACGGAAGATATAGGCATCTGCCTCGGCCAGGCGCTCCATCAGGCTATCGGTGATAAGCACGGTATGAAGCGGTACGGATCGATGATGCTTCCGATGGATGAAGCGCTTGTCACGGTAGCCGTCGATATGTCGGACCGGCCTCATCTCGAGTGGCACGCGGACATCCCTTCTCAGAAAATCGGAACGTTCGATACGGAAAATGTTCACGAATTTTTCTGGAAACTGGCTCTGGAAGCGAGAATGAACTTACACATCATCGTCCACCACGGTCATAATTCCCACCATATCGTCGAGGCTATGTTCAAGGCGCTCGGCCGGGCTCTTGACGAAGCGACCCGGGTCGACCCCAGGGTCAAAGGGGTGCCGAGTACGAAAGGAAGTCTGTCATGATCGGAATCATCGATTACGGAATGGGGAATCTTTTCAGCGTATCAAAAGCACTGGAACGCCTGGATGTGGAGTACTGCATAGGAGACAGGCCGGAGCAGCTTGAGCATGCGGACGGACTTATACTGCCGGGTGTCGGTGCTTTTCCGGATGCGATGAAAGCTCTCGGAGAGCACGGTTTCCGCCGGTTCATATTAGAAAAAATCGACCGGGGCGTACCGTTTTACGGAATCTGCCTCGGGATGCAGCTGCTGTTCGAAAGCAGCGAAGAAGGCGGCTTCACGGAAGGACTGGGAGTTTTCGAAGGAACGATCAAGCGCTTCCGGGGCGTGACGGATGCAGGGAAGAAGTATAAGGTGCCTCATATGGGGTGGAACCGGCTGACACTTCATCACCCCGGCCACTTCGTACTTGAAAATGTCGGAGAGGAATACGTCTATTTCGTTCATTCCTACGTAGTGGAGACGGAGGATGAAGACGTTCTGCTGGCTTCCGCCGATTATCACCGGGAGGTACCGGCCATCATCGGGCGCGGCAATGTCGTGGCCAGTCAATTTCATCCGGAGAAAAGCGGCAGGGCCGGAATCCAGCTGCTGGAGAATTTCTGCAGCAAAGTGGAGAACCGGAACGTCACCCGCAGATAAGCGGTAATTATACAGGGAGAGCAGGTGGAAATATGAGTTTTACCATTTATCCTGCGATTGATATGCGCAACGGCAAATGCGTACGTCTCGAGCAGGGAGACTTCAGCAGAGAAACGATTTATGGCGACAGCCCGTTCGACGTCGCCCGCGATTTTTCGGAAAAAGGGGCTTCCTGGATACATATGGTGGATCTGGACGGCGCGAAAGAAGGGTCGAGGAAAAATGCCCGGGACGTCATCCGTGCAGCCGGGGAGCTGGACAGCCGGATTCAGGTCGGCGGCGGTATCCGTTCCATGGAAGATGCAGCCTTTTATCTTGATGCCGGCGTGGACCGGGTCATCATCGGCTCGCTCGCTGTGAAAGATCCGGAGCTGACGAAAGAACTTCTCCGTACGTACGGCTCCCGCATCGTCATCGGACTTGATGCAAAGGACGGGTACGTCGCGACGGAAGGATGGCTTGAAACCTCGGAGATCAGGGCGGCGGACATTGGCCGGGAGTTGCAGAAATCGGGTGCTGCGACTTTCATCTATACGGACATTGCGCGTGACGGCATGCTCGCCGGTCCGAATACGGAGGAAATAGCGGCACTCGCTAAAGAGACGGGCGCCGAAGTGATCGCCTCGGGCGGCATTCAGGGGCTTGCGGATATACGGGAGCTGAAGAATCACGAAAATATCAGCGGTACGATTATCGGGAAGGCTCTTTATACCGGACGCTTCACACTTACGGAAGCGCTGAAGGAGGAAGTGTAATGCTCGCAAAGCGCATCATTCCCTGCCTCGATGTCAAAGAGGGAAGAGTCGTAAAAGGTATACAGTTCGTCGACATCCGTGATGCGGGTGACCCGGTGGAACTGGCGAAGGTATATGACGAAGCCGGCGCGGACGAGCTTGTTTTTCTTGATATTTCAGCAACGCACGAAGGACAGAAAACGATGATCGATGTGGTAAGGGAAGTAGCCTCCGAACTTCTCATTCCGTTCACCGTCGGCGGCGGAATCCGGACTATCGCGGATATGCGGGAAACACTGCGGAACGGGGCGGATAAAGTAGCTGTCAACTCGGCGGCCGTAAAAAGGCCGGCTCTCATAAGAGAAGGTACGGATTATTTCGGGTCCCAGTGTATCGTCGTCGCCATTGACGGAAGATGGGATGAAGAAAAAGGAGAATGGTTCGTCTACACTGCGGGCGGCCGTCACCGGACCGAACGGACGGTCACGGCATGGGCCGAGGAAGCGGAGCGTCTCGGAGCGGGAGAGATTCTTCTCACCTCCATGGACCAGGACGGTGCGAAGACGGGCTTCGATCTTGCAATGCTCAAAGCCGTGCAGGACATAGTGACAATCCCGGTTATAGCCTCCGGAGGCGCCGGGAACAAAGAACATTTCCATGAAGTGTTCACGGAAGTGGACGCCGATGCCGCCCTCGCAGCCTCTATTTTCCATTACAAAGAAACGTCGATTGAAAATGTGAAAGACTATCTGAGAAATAAAGGAGTGGAAGTACGTTGAAAACAGAAGATGTCGTATTCGATGAAAAAGGGCTGGTCCCGGCCATTGTCCAGGACGCCCGTTCCAAAACAGTGCTGACACTCGCCTACATGAATGAAGAGGCACTGAAACAGACGCTGCAGAAAAAAGAGACGGTTTTCTACAGCCGGTCCCGGCAGGAGCTGTGGCATAAAGGGGAAACATCCGGAAATACCCAGAAGGTGGAAGCCATTTCGTATGACTGTGACCAGGACGCCGTGCTCGTACAGGTGACTCCGGCAGGACCGGCCTGTCATACCGGCAGTTACAGCTGTTTCAATGATGCGCTGTACTCACAGGACTCGGACCGTTACCGGATGCTGACAGAGCTCGGAGAACTTCTCGCCAAAAGAAAAGCGGAACTTCCGGAAGAATCGTATACGTCGAAGCTGTTCCAGGAAGGGGTCGACCGGATCGCGAAGAAAATCGGGGAAGAAGCCGGGGAAGTCATAATCGCCGCAAAGAATGATGACCGCGAAGAACTCGCCCTGGAATCGGCCGATCTGCTTTTCCACTTATTGATGCTGCTGACAGACAGGAACGTACCTCTGGACGACGTTCTTGCCGTCCTCGAGGAACGCCACAGTAAGTGATTCACCCGTCCTTTTGCCTTAAATGAAAAAACCTCTCACCACCTGCTCCGTTTTATGATATACTGCATAATTGGTAGTATTTTTGATACGGAACGAAAAACAGGAGGCAATTTATGACGACGATGGTAGAGGAAGAAAGTAAAGTCATTCCCTTTGTCCCGACCAGCAGTTTTTATTTCAGCCACGGAGTACAGGCTTTTCAGAACCGGTATTTCGACCGGGCGGTGCGCTGGTTGCGGAAAGCGATAGAAATAAATGAAAACGAACCATTGTATAAATGCCAACTTTCCGTCGTCTATACGGAGGTTGGTTCTTATCATGCAGCGAATCAGCTGCTGACGGATGTCCTCCGCGATAAAGGGGACGCCTATCCGGACTGTTATTATCTCATGGCGAACAACTACGCTCATCTCGGGCTTTTTCAGGACGCCAGCAGGCACCTCGACACGTATATGGAGAAAGACGAAGACGGGGAGTTCCGGGAAGCGGCGGAACAGCTTAAGGAAATGATCGATTCCCTGGAACCGGAAGAACGCGAAGAATTTCAGTTCGATGAAGAGGACGAGCTTCTCGTCTACCAGGAAACGGTACATTACCACCTTGAACATCACGAGTGGCAGGAAGCCCTTGCGCTTCTCGATGAAATGATGGAACTGTTCCCTTCCTTTCCGCTGACGAAGCATCAGTATGCTTACGCACTTTTCCATACCGGGAAACAGGAAGCCGCGGTGGAGATGGAACGGGACTGGGCGGAAGAGTCACCGGAGGATATCCATTGTCATATCAACCTGGTAACTTTTTACGTAGAGATGAACCAGTTCGAACTCGTGAAACACCACATTCATCAGTTGAAAAATGTCTTCCCGATGCATGAAGAACAGCAGCTGGCCGTGGCGACGGCTCTTACGAGAGCGGGTGAATATACGGAAGCGGCAGAACGGTTCCGGAAGCTCGGTAAGAAAGCTGTGAAAAACCGGTATCAGTATATGAAATGGTACAGCATCGCCTCTTTCCACACCGGAGATCCTCATAAAGCGGAAGAACTGTGGAAGAAGGGACGAGCCCGATTCCCTGTCCTGACGGAAACGGAAGGCCCTTGGATCATCGGATAAGCAAATAAATAGACGGACTGTGACAAATTTACTATGATGATGAAAGATTGAAAGACAAAGGAGTGAATAACCATGAATGAGGAGAACATTTATGACGTTATTATTATCGGTGCAGGGCCGGCGGGGCTGACATCGGCTGTTTATACTTCACGGGCGAACATGAGCACACTGATCATTGAACGCGGAATTCCGGGCGGTCAGATGGCGAACACGGAAGATATAGAGAACTATCCGGGATACGAAAGCATTCTCGGTCCGGATCTTTCCAATAAAATGTTCGGCCACGCGAAGAAATTCGGTGCCGAATACGCCTACGGAGATATTAAAGAAATCATCGATGGCAAGGAGTACAAGACGATAGTAGCCGGAAAGAAAGAGTATAAAGCGCGCTCTATCATTCTCGCTACCGGTGCCGAATACAAAGAACTCGGCGTCTCCGGAGAAAAAGAGCTCGGAGGCCGCGGCGTATCCTATTGTGCCGTATGTGACGGTGCCTTTTTCCGCGATAAGGAAATCGTTGTTGTCGGCGGCGGCGACTCTGCTGTGGAGGAGGGTGTTTATCTTACACGCTTCGCCAGCAAAGTTACCATCATCCACCGTCGTGACGAACTCCGGGCTCAGAAGATTCTTCAGGACCGGGCTTTCGATAACGATAAAATCGACTTTATCTGGGATACGACTGTCAGTTCCATCAACGATGTGAACGGTAAAGTAGGCAGCGTCACTCTTTATGATAAGAATGAAGAAAGAGAGTACGAGATGAAAACGGACGGAACATTCGTCTATATCGGTCTCATCCCGCTCAATACTCCATTCCTTAACCTCGGAGTTACGAATGAGGAAGGGTACGTCGAGACGGATGAAAGAATGGAGACGAAGGTACCGGGCATTTTTGCTGCCGGGGATATCCGTGATAAAGAGCTCCGTCAGATTGTGACAGCTACAGGAGATGGCAGTATTGCCGCCCAGTCTGCGCAAAACTATATCGAGAACCTGATGGAAGAACTTGAAAAAGTGGGTTCCTGAGAAAAGCACGGACTGGAGTAATGGTTCTCCCGCCGCGCTGCCGCCCTTTTTAAGGTATATCTTTATGGCGCAGGTGTTTATCACCTGCGCTTTTTTGTATCAAGTTGCGAAAACGTAGTATAATGAGGAAGAATAGAAAGCAACGTACCGATAAGGGGGAAAAGTATGGATCCGCAAGCATATAAAGCGAAACTTGTCATTATCACCGGTATGTCAGGTGCCGGGAAGACGGTGGCTGTTCAGAGTTTTGAAGATCTCGGCTACTTCTGCGTGGACAATCTGCCTCCGGCTCTTCTTCCGAAATTTCTGGAACTGATGAAGGATCCGAGTAACAATATCCAGAATGTCGCTCTCGTCATGGATCTTCGCGGAAGAGAATTTTTCGACTCGCTGATCGAGTCACTTGATGCTCTGAGCCAGGAAGAGTGGGTCGAGGATCATATACTTTTCCTTGATGCCGAAGATCAGGAACTGGTGTCGCGTTACAAAGAAACGAGAAGGAGCCACCCGCTCGAGCCGAAAGGGCTTCCGCTTGAAGGCATAAAAAAAGAAAGAGAAATGCTGGATGAGCTGAGGGGAAGAGCGCAGACCATATTCAATACGACGGATCTGAAACCGAAGGCGCTGCGCGGAGATATACTCCAGACGTTCAAAGAGAAAGAGCAGCAGGTGTTCTCCGTGCAGATGGTGTCTTTCGGTTTTAAACACGGGGTGCCGATTGATGCGGATCTTATGTTCGACGTGCGTTTTCTTCCGAATCCCCATTACGTGGAAACGATGCGTCCGAAAACCGGCCTCGATGATGAAGTGGTGCAGTATGTATTCAAATGGGCCGAAACGAAACAGTTCCTCGATAAACTGAAAGATCTGCTGGCTTTCATGCTTCCCCGCTACCGTAAAGAAGGGAAGTCCCAGATTGTCGTGGCGATCGGATGTACGGGAGGACAGCACCGGTCTGTGGCAATCGCCGAATTTCTGGCTCAGCATTTCGGGGAGGATTTCCTTACGAAAGTGACGCACAGGGACATCGAAAAGAGAAAGGAACTTTCCTGATGGGACAGCCGGAGAACAAAGTGCTCGTCGTCGGAGGAGGAACGGGGATGCCCGTTCTTCTCAGAGGCCTGAAAAAGCAGCCTATTTCCCTGTCTGCTCTGGTGACAATCGCTGATGATGGAGGAAGTTCCGGAAAAATACGCTCGGAAATGGAAATCCCTGCTCCCGGGGATATCAGGAACGTGGTTGCCGCTTTATCGGAAGCGGAACCGATTCTGCTCGATCTTTTTCAGCACAGGTTTCCTGATGGGAACGGCCTGTCCGGCCACTCGATGGGAAATCTTCTTCTCGTCGCACTGACCAACATGACGGGTGATTTTTATGATGGTATCAAGCAGCTCTCCCGCGTCCTTAACGTGAAAGGGAATATTTATCCCGTATCCAAGTATTCGATGAACCTCCATGCCGAAATGGATGATGGAACGATCGTTTCCGGAGAGTCGAAGATACCGGAGGCGAACAAACGGATCAAACATCTGTTCCTGAGTCCGACACCGGCCGAACCTCTGCCGGAAGCGATTGATGCTATTATGGATTCCGAACTGATCGTCATCTCGCCGGGCAGCCTTTACACAAGCATACTCCCGAATCTGATCATTCCCGAAGTGAAAGAGGCGCTCCGCGAAACAAAGGCGACTGTGACGTATGTGTGTAACGTAATGACCCAGGAAGGGGAAACTTCCCACTATACAGCCGCCGATCATCTGCAGGCGATCCACGATCACATCGGGGATGACGTGGTGGATTCGATTATTGTGCACAATAAGCCGATCCGCTCCGAGATGCGTGAACTTTACGCAAAAGAGAACGCACAGCCGGTCAGCTACGACCTCGACCGCCTGCGATCGATGAATATAAAGATTATCGAAGAAGACATCATTGACAGAACAAAACAGGTGATCCGTCACGACCCTGAGAAGCTGTCCAAATTGCTGTACAACATGATAAACGACCGCAGCGTTTAGAAAGGAGGGATGACGATGTCCTTCGCCTCTGAAATAAAGAAAGAACTTACGAATATGAAAGAAGACCTCGAAGCCAATGAAGCGGAACTCGCAGCCCTTGTAAGAATGAACGGCACTTTTTCGCTCAGAAACAAACAGTATCTGCTGGACGTACAGACGGAAAACGCAGCGATTGCCCGCCGTATTTATACGCTGATGAAGCAGCTGTTCCCTTACCCGGCCGAACTGCTCGTCCGTAAGAAGATGCGTCTGAAGAAAAACAACGTCTACATCGTCCGGATGAAAGAGAATGCCGAAGTGATCCTGAAGGAACTGGAAATACTGGAGGGGCCGCTTTCCGTCAACAAAAAGATTCCCGCTAAGTATTCCGGTACGACGAAAGGAAAAAGGGCTTATCTGCGTGGAGCTTTCCTTGCCGGAGGGTCCGTCAATAACCCGGAAACGTCTTCCTATCATCTGGAAATCAATTCGTCGGATGAGTATCACAACGAGGAACTGTGCAAAATGATGAACACGTTCGACCTTCACGCCCGTACGCTGGAGAGAAGAAACGGTTTCATCACTTATTTGAAGGAAGCGGAGAAAATAACCGAATTTATCAGTAATATCGGCGCTCACCAGGCTCTTTTCAAGTTTGAAGACGTGAGAATCGTCCGTGATATGAGAAACTCGGTGAACCGTCTCGTCAATTGTGAAACGGCCAACCTCAACAAAACGATCGGAGCCGCGTTCCGTCAGGTGGAAAACATCCGTTTCATCAATAAAACCGTAGGTCTCGACGCGATGCCGCCGAAGCTGAGAGATCTGGCCCGGGTGCGCCTCGAGCATCAGGACGTCTCGCTGAAGGAGCTCGGTGAACTGGTTCAGGGCGGCAAGATAAGTAAATCGGGAATCAATCACCGTCTGAAAAAAATCGATGAATTCGCTGAAAAAGTAAGGCGGGGGGAAGTCTCCCAGACTTCGGGGAGGACCTGATGTATTAAAACGGTTTTCATGCTATAATGAAAACCACTGGAAACGTCACCCTTTCCCCGGGGACGTTTTTTTCGAACAGACTGTATGCGCTTTCAAAATAGATTATAAGAAGGAGGATGACCGGTGATAGAAAAAAAGGTGAAAGTCGAATTATCCACGGGACTGCAGGCAAGACCTGCCGCCCAGTTCGTCCAGCTGGCGAATCGTTTCAGCTCGGACGTCTTCATTGAAAAGAACGAAAAGCGGGTAAATGCCAAAAGTATAATGGGACTGATGAGTCTGGCCGTAGCAGGTGATGAGGAAGTAGTGCTTGTCACGGATGGCCATGATGAAGAAGAAGCCATGACGAAGCTTGAGGAATTTGTAAAAGAGGCATAAACGCTCAGTTGAAAAAATATACATACAGATAAAAGACTGCGGGGCAGAAGAAAAGAAGTCTGTATCCAAACTGAATATCACACATGAAACCGGACGGTCCGTGACGTCCGGTTTTTTACATTCAGAGAAGAGGGTCCGCACTGCCCGGTCATGGTGTCAGGTGCCGGGGGGGGTTCATTATCCTTCCCTTCGGCCCGCTTCGTTCTCTCCGAAAGGAAGGAAAAAGGGGCACCAAATAAAAAAGCGGACGGTATGGAAAAGATCCATACTGCCCGCTCTTAAAGTGCTTTCTAATATAGTGTCGTAATAGTGAGATTAGTTCTCCATTACTTTGTCGATCAGACCGTAGTCCACTGCTTCATGAGCATCCATGAAGTTGTCACGGTCCGTGTCGCGCTGAATAACTTCATAAGGTTGACCGGTACGCTCGGAGAGAATCTTGTTCAGTTTCTCTCTCATTCTGATGATTCTGTTGGCATGGATTTCGATGTCGGAAGCCTGACCCTGAGTACCGCCGAGTGGCTGGTGGATCATTACTTCACTGTTCGGAAGTGCGTAGCGCTTGCCTTCCGTACCGGCGTTAAGCAGGAAAGCACCCATGGAAGCTGCCATACCTGTGCAGATAGTGGAAACGTCCGGTTTAATGAACTGCATCGTATCAAAGATAGCCATACCGGCAGTGATGGAACCGCCCGGAGAGTTGATGTACAGGGAGATGTCTTTATCGGGATCGTCCGCAGCCAGGAATAGAAGCTGGGCTACGATCGAGTTCGATACGTTATCGTCGATCGGACTGCCGAGCATGATGATCCGGTCTTTTAACAGCCGGGAATAAATATCGTAAGCCCGTTCCCCGCGGTTCGTCTGTTCAATTACTGTTGGTACTAGATTCATAATGTATTCCTCCTCATTACATTCTCAATGAATGATTTTGTATGTTCATCATACCTTTATGGTCAATGAAGGTCAAACAATTTACTTTCGTATCCACGAATATTGTTTCCCTAACCCGTTTGAAATAAACATATAAAGGGGTCTTGCGTTCTGAAGATATACCCTTTATAATGGTTTTTGTGTCGATATGCGCCCGTAGCTCAGCTGGATAGAGCGATAGATTCCGGTTCTATAGGTCGGGGGTTCAAGTCCTCTCGGGCGCACTTGTATATACCGGAAAGCTCTCCAATATCATTTGGAGGGCTTTTTTGTTATAATGTAAGCAGTGAAATCATTGGTTTTCTTCATTCAGGAAAGTTCAGACAGCCGGAACTGTTAGACTTGAAAGTCGTGCAGACGTGCGGCTGAATCGCTTCGGACCAAGGAGGTACTGCTATGGCGAAAGTTATCCGCTTTACGATTTTATGGACGGAACAGTTGATGGAGAGCCGGAGAATTCATCTGTTCGATATGAAGACACAGAGCAGAATTTCTTTCAATCATGAACTGATAGAACGGGCTCCCAAATGGACGGTGGAAAAAGAACTGATCACGTTCCTTCAATCGAAAGAAAGAAAAATAGACAGCGGTTATTACGATGGAAAGAAGCATGCTTCCTAGCTGCTTCTTTTTAAGTGAAAAACCTTTCCCTCAGTGGTAAGATGAAGAGGAAGCGAAGGTGGGGTGGAGATGAACGAAATCATTCTGTTTTCAAGAAATAACTGTCCGCTTTGCGAAGAAGTGAAAGTCTGGATAGATCTGCTCGCTTATGATTATTCTTTTGAATTTCGGGAAAAGGACATAGAGGAGGACGATGATCTTCATGAAAAGTACGCCCTCCAGATTCCGGTCGTACATGTGAATGGCGAGGAACTCATTTTTCCGCAGTTGAGCGAAAATGCTGTAAGAGAGCGCTTGCAGAAGTATTAAGCTTGCACTTTTCACCAGCAGTTGGTAGTATAGTTTGTGAAGGAAATATTTTTTTGCTCCTAGCGGGACACAAAATGATGCAGTGGGACGATATTGCCCCAATCTTCTTTTTAAACTGAAGGAGCAATGTTTATGAAAGAATGGATAGAATTACAGAAGAAACTTTATCCGGATGTTCTGGAAATTATTCAGAACAGATATCGGCTTCTCCATTACGTTTCACTTATGGAACCGATCGGACGCAGGACGCTTGCGGATAACCTGAATCTCAAAGAGCGCAGCATACGCTCCGAAGTCACCTTTCTGCAAAACGGCGGAATGGTTGAGGTGACAACGAGGGGGCTGTTGCTTACCGGGGAAGGCAGATCCCTGCTTGAGAATATGGCCCCTTACATGAGAGAAGTTTCAGGGGTGAGGGTTTTAGAAGACCGTTTAAGGGAAAAACTAAAACTGAAGTCTGTCATCGTCGTACCCGGGGACAGCGACGAGTCCGAGTGGGTAAAAGAAGAAATGGGGAAAGCGTGCGTAACGTACCTGCAGTCCATTTCCAGACCCGGTCAGACGCTTGCAGTGACCGGAGGGACGACGATGGCCTCCGTGGCTTCGAGGATGACCCCTTCGGCCGGAATGGAAGACTGGCTCTTCGTTCCGGCACGGGGAGGTCTCGGAGAACGGGTGGAACATCAGGCGAATACGATTTGTGTGGAAATGGCCAAAAAAGCGATGGGGAACTACCGTCTGCTTTATGTGCCGGATCCGATCAGTGAAGAATCGTATCAGAACATTATCGAGGAACCTTCCGTCAAAGACGTCCTCGGTATCATCCGCTCTTCCGACATCGTCATCCACGGTCTCGGAGATGCACTTACGATGGCTAACCGCAGAAAGACCCCCGATGACCAGCTTGCCGTAATCAAAGAAAGGCAGGCGGTAGGGGAAGCGTTCGGGTACTACTTCAGCCAGTCGGGTGAAGTGGTGCATAAGGTGAGAACGGTCGGTCTTCAGCTCGAGGACCTGGAAGGAGACAGAGAGGTGATTGCCGTCGCAGGCGGCAGTTCCAAAGCGGATGCCATCTCTTCCTACTTCCAGCCCGGCAAGAGCAGCGTTCTCATTACCGACGAAGGCGCAGCGAAAGAGTTGATAAGGGATACGTCCCTTTAAATAATTAAATGTAATATTCTAAGGAGGAATTCAGCATGACAGTAAAAGTTGGTATTAACGGTTTTGGACGTATCGGACGTAACGTATTCCGTGCTGCTCTGAAAAACGATGAAGTGGAAGTAGTAGCTGTAAACGACCTTACAGATGCGAATATGCTGGCTCACCTTCTTCAGTATGATACCGTTCACGGTACGCTTGAAGAAGAAGTTGAAGTCAACGGCGAGAACCTCGTAGTAGGCGGTAAAGAAATCATCGTGAAATCCGAAAAAGATCCGGCACAGCTAGGCTGGGACGACCTGGGCGTAGAAGTGGTCATCGAATCGACCGGACGCTTCACACAGCGTGACGATGCCAAGAAACACATTGATGCAGGAGCTAAGAAAGTAATCATCTCCGCACCTGCCAAAGGTGAAGATCTTACAGTAGTTATGGGTGTTAACGAAGGTGACTACGATCAGGACAGCCACCACGTTATTTCCAACGCATCCTGCACTACGAACTGCCTGGCACCATATGCGAAAGTACTCCATGACAAATTCGGAGTTAAGCGCGGTATGATGACTACAGTTCACTCTTACACGAACGACCAGCAGATCCTTGACCTGCCGCACAAAGACTATCGTCGTGCCCGTGCTGCAGCTCAGAACATCATTCCAACAACTACAGGCGCAGCTCAGGCAGTTACAAAAGTTCTTCCTGAACTCGAAGGCAAGCTGAGCGGTATGGCTATGCGTGTTCCGACACAAAACGTATCCATCGTTGACTTCGTGGCGGAACTTGACAAAGACGTAACTGTAGATGAAGTGAACAGTGCATTGAAAGAAGCTGCAGAAGGCGATCTTAAAGGAATTATGGGTTACAACGAAGAGCCGCTTGTATCTTCCGACTATAACGGTAATACGAACTCTTCCGTAATCGATGCCCTTTCCACATTGAGCCTTGAAGGCAACATGGTGAAAGTAGTATCCTGGTACGACAACGAGTTCGGTTATTCCAGCCGTTGTGTAGACCTTGCTGCTTACCTTAAAAAACAAGGAATCTAAGCTTTAATCACTAAAAGGAGGAGGTCCTGTATCCTCCTCCTTTTCTTCATTTGCTGAAGAAAAAAATTAATGTGTTTCCGCTGATATCTTTAGTGGAAACATACATACCAGACAGATCAAAGGAGGTTCTCGGAAGATGAATAAACAGACGATCAGCGATATAGAAGTGGATGGTAAGACGGTTTTCTGCCGTGTGGACTTCAACGTGCCCATGAAGGACGGAGAAGTGACGGACGATACGAGAATCAAAGCGGCCCTGCCGACAATCCAGCATCTTACAGGTAACGGAGCGAAAGTTATTCTGGCAAGTCATCTGGGACGTCCGAAAGGGGAAGCCCATGATGAATTGAGACTGGATCCGGTAGCGGAGCGTCTCAGTGATCTGCTTGGTGCGGAAGTGCTGAAGTCGGATGAAGTGTACGGTCAGGAAGTGACAAAAGCGATTTCCGAAATGGAACGCGGAAAAGTCCTTCTTCTTGAGAACGTGCGGTTTGATCCCGGCGAAGAGAAGAACGACGCAGAACTTGCGAAGCACTTTGCCGACATGGCTGACCTTTACGTCAATGATGCGTTCGGAGCGGCTCACCGTGCCCATGCTTCCACAGCAGGGGTGGCGGAGTACATCCCGGCAGTAGCCGGTTTCCTCATGCAGAAGGAACTGGAAGTGCTCGGGAATGCCCTCACCGACCCGGAACGTCCGTTTACAGCTATTATCGGTGGTGCTAAAGTTAAAGATAAGATCGGTGTCATCGATAATCTTCTCGACAAAGTCGATAACCTCATCATCGGAGGCGGACTCGCCTACACGTTCGTGAAAGCACAGGGGTATGAAATCGGCAAGTCGCTTCTCGAGGAAGATAAAATCGATCTTGCCAAACAGTACATGGAGAAAGCGAAAGAGAACAATGTGAATTTCGTTATGCCTGAAGACGTCATCGTTGCGGACGATTTCAGTGAGGATGCGAATACAAAAGAAGTAAGTATCGAAGAAATTCCGGAAGACTGGGAAGCTCTCGATATCGGGCCGAAAACCCGACAGACGTATGCAGATCTCGTCAAGGATTCGAAACTCATTATCTGGAACGGGCCGATGGGCGTTTTTGAAATGGATACGTTCGCCGGCGGTACAAAAGCTGTCGCAGAGGCCCTCGCCGGTACAGAAGGATATACAGTGATCGGCGGCGGAGATTCCGCAGCGGCAGTCGAAACGTTCGGCTATGCCAGTGATATGGACCACGTGTCCACAGGCGGAGGCGCTTCTCTTGAATTCATGGAAGGGAAAGAACTTCCGGGAGTAACGGTTCTGAACGATAAATAATCTGAAGAGGTGATGAATATGCGTAAGCAGGTAATCGCAGGAAACTGGAAAATGAACAAAACGCACAAAGAAGCGGAATCTTTCATCAACGAAGTGAAAGGAAAAGTACCTTCGAAGGAAAGCGTGGAATCCGTCGTTTGTGCACCGTTCCCTTTTCTTCAGAAACTTGTGGAAGAGACGAAAGACTCGGATGTCGAAATAGGTGCACAGAACATGCACTTTGAAGAAAACGGTGCATTCACAGGCGAAGTCAGCCCGGTAATGCTGAAAGAACTCGGAGTAACGTACGTCGTGCTCGGACACTCCGAACGTCGTGACGTTTTCGGTGAGACAGATGAAATGGTGAACAAAAAAGTCCATGCGGCTTTCGACCATGACCTCACTCCGATCGTCTGTGTAGGAGAGTCTCTCGAACAGCGTGAATCGGATGAGACGATGAACCATATCGAGAGTCAGATTACGAAAGCTGTCGAAGGGCTTACAGATGACCAGGTGAAACAGCTGATCATCGCTTACGAACCGATCTGGGCCATCGGCACCGGCCGTACTGCATCGAGCGAGCAGGCGAATGAAGTATGCACCCATATCCGTAAAGTAGTCGGAAAGCTCTCCGGTGACGAAGCTGCAGAAGCAGTACGCATCCAGTACGGAGGAAGTGTCAAACCTGCAAACGTGGATGAACTGCTTTCCCAGTCGGATATCGACGGAGCTCTCGTAGGAGGAGCAAGTCTTGAAGCCGACTCCTTCCTGAAACTTGTGGAGGCAGGTAAACATGAGTAAACAGCCTTTAGCAGCACTGATCATTCTCGATGGTTACGGACTGCGTGATGAAGAATACGGGAACGCCGTAAAAGCGGCGAATACGCCGAATTTCGACCGTTACTGGAGTCGCTTCCCCCATTCTCAGCTGACCGCCTGCGGAGAAGCGGTCGGTCTTCCGGAAGGACAGATGGGTAACTCGGAAGTGGGACATTTGAACATCGGAGCCGGCAGAGTGGTTTATCAGAGTCTGACCCGTATAAACATGGCTATACGGGAAGGAGACTTCTACGAGAATGAAACACTTCTCGGAGCTGTCCGTCATGCCAAGAACAACGATAAAGCGCTGCACGTGTTCGGACTTCTTTCAGACGGGGGCATCCACAGTCATAACAGTCACATGATGGCTGTGATCGAACTCGCGGCAAAAGAGGGGCTTGAAGACGTATATCTTCATGCTTTCCTGGATGGCCGTGACGTCGGTCCACAGTCCGCGAAGAAATACCTGAAGGACACAGAGGAAAAACTGAAAGAGCTCGGTACAGGAAAAATTGCCACCGTATCCGGACGCTACTATGCCATGGACCGGGATAAACGCTGGGACCGTGTGAAAAAAGCGTACGACGCCATCGCCCATGGTGAAGGAAAACAGGCTGTGGATACCGTTGAAGCAGTGGAACAGTCCTACGAAGAGGATATACACGATGAATTCGTGCTGCCGATTGTAATGACGGATGAGAATGGTACGCCGGTTGCTCAAGTGGAAAGTGAGGATGCCATCGTGTACGCAAACTTCCGTCCGGACCGTGCGATTCAATTGTCCCAGGCTTTTGCGAACGATGATTTCGAATACTTCGACCGTGGTGATGCACCGAAAAATATCTATTTCGTCTCGATGACGGAATATAGTGAAACGGTGGATACAGATAAAGTCATCTTCCCGCCTAATGAACTGAAAAATACGATCGGTGAGGTTCTCGCGAAGAATAATATGACTCAGTTGCGCATCGCCGAAACGGAAAAATATCCTCACGTCACGTTCTTCATGAGCGGCGGCCGTGAAGAGGAGTTCGAAGGGGAAGACCGTATTCTCATCAATTCCCCGGATGTGGCAACGTATGACCTGAAACCGGAAATGAGCGCCTACGAAGTGACGGACGCGTTACTCGAGGACCTGGATGAGGAGAAACACAATGCAATCATCCTGAACTTCGCCAACCCGGACATGGTCGGTCACTCCGGTATGCTGGAGCCGACGGTCAAAGCGATTGAAGCGGTGGACGAGTGTCTCGGTAAAATCGTCGATATAATCATCGATAAAGGCGGATCGGCCATCATAACTGCCGATCACGGGAACTCTGATGAAGTGACGACGACCGAAGGGGATCCGATGACCGCCCATACGAAAAACCCGGTACCGGTCATCGTGACGAAAGAAGGAGCAGAGCTTACAGAAGACGGAATTCTCGGCGACCTTGCCCCGACTCTTCTCGATCTGCTGAATGTCGAAAAACCGGAAGATATGACCGGAAACTCGATCATTAAGAAATAACTAAACTACAATGACTGAAGGAGAGATTTTCATGCCATATATTACTGATGTTTATGCACGCGAAGTACTGGATTCCCGCGGGAACCCGACAGTGGAAGTGGAAGTGTACACGGAATCCGGAGCGTTCGGCACAGCTCTTGTTCCGAGTGGCGCTTCCACCGGAGAATACGAAGCAGTAGAACTACGTGACGGCGATAAAAACCGTTACCTCGGCAAAGGCGTTCAGAATGCCGTTGAAAACGTAAACGAAAAAATAGCTCCGAAACTGCTCGGTATCGACGTAACCCAGCAGGTTATCATCGATAACCTTATGAGAGAAATCGACGGATCCGACAACAAAGGCAACCTTGGTGCAAACGCCATTCTCGGTGTTTCCATGGCAGTTGCCCGGGCGGCCGCAGAGTATTCCGAACTGCCGTTGTACAAGTATCTCGGCGGATTCTTCGCTCACACGCTTCCGACACCGATGATGAACATTCTTAACGGTGGAGAGCATGCGGATAACAACGTGGACATCCAGGAATTCATGATCATGCCTGTAGGTGCTCCGACATTCAAGGAAGGTCTCCGCATGGGTGCTGAAATTTTCCACGCGCTTAAGAAAGTTCTTAAGAACAAAGGGTATAATACTGGCGTCGGGGACGAAGGCGGATTCGCTCCGAACCTGAAATCCAACGAAGAAGCCCTCTCCACGATCATCGAAGCGATCGAAGAGGCAGGATATAAGCCTGATGAAGAAGTGCAGCTTGCTATGGACGTAGCGGCTTCCGAAATTTACGAAGACGGTACGTACAACCTGAAAGGGGAAGGCGTAACGCGGACTTCGGAAGAAATGGTCGACTGGTATGAAGAACTGATCGGCAAATATCCGATCGTTTCCATTGAAGACGGACTTGACGAAAACGACTGGGAAGGCACGAAGCTGCTCACGGACCGTATCGGTGACAAAGTACAGCTTGTCGGGGATGATCTGTTCGTTACCAACACAGAAAAACTCTCCCGTGCTATCGAGCAGGGTGTAGGTAACTCCATCCTTATCAAAGTGAACCAGATCGGTACGATGACGGAGACGTTCGACGCTATTGAAATGGCGAAACGTGCCGGCTATACCGCAGTCATCTCCCACCGTTCCGGAGAGACGGAAGATGCAACGATCGCTGATATCGCAGTTGCCACAAACGCCGGTCAGATCAAAACAGGGGCACCGTCCCGTACGGACCGCGTTGCGAAGTACAACCAGCTTCTGCGCATCGAAGATCAGCTGCTTGATACAGCCAAATATGCAGGGAAGACAGCTTTCTACAACCTGAATAAATAATACAGAATGACCGGCTCCCGGTTTTACGGAGTCTGAAGGCCTTCGGGGTGTGCACCCCGAAGGTTTTATTTTTATCTTTCTTCTGTGGAAGTATCTTTATCTTTTGCAAATACCACCCCACGTAGTATTATGAGAAGACGAACGTACAGCGAAGGAGAAAAACTATGAAAAGAATCATCCAGTTATTAATAATGATAGCCGTCGTGTTTGCAGCCGTCAGCGCCTGGCAGGTGTGGACGTACGGTGTGGAAGGGGAAAAGAAGGTGGATGCAGCCATCGTCCTTGGAGCGGCGCAGTGGGGCGGGAAACCGAGCCCGGTGTTTGAAGGAAGGATCCGTGAAGCGGTCGATCTGTATGAAGAAGGGCAGGTCGATTATCTGATTTTTACCGGGGGCAAGAGCGAAAAAGCGGAATTCTCCGAAGCGGAAGTAGGCAAGGGCAGAGCTATGGAAGCAGGAGTTCCGGAGGAAGATATATTACTGGAAGAAAGTTCACTGGAGACGAAAGAGAATCTCTCTGAATCAAAGAAAATTCTGAAGGAGAAATCGATAGCCAGCTTTTATCTCGTCAGTGACCGGTTCCACTTAAAACGGGCCACGGCTATGGCAAAAGATATGGGAATCGACGCTGAGGGGGTGCCGACGGAATATTCCGCGTATCAGTCACTGGAGACGAAGCTCCCGTTCTTTTTCGAGGAATGGCTCCATTATATGTGGTATGAAGTCGGCAGCTGGGTGAACCCTGAGTGAGCCGGAGACAATAAAATAAAGCTGCCGGGGATTCCGGCAGCTTCAGCTGAACCTGTAAGGGTTCAGTTTTTTTGTGAAGAAGAATCTCTATCCTGTTCCGGATGAGCATCGATCGTGTGTTTGTAGTCATATCCTTTGGAAATGACCGTGCCGAACGCTGCGGCTACACCGATGATGATAGCAATTGATACCAGCATTACGATAGTGAAGGTCATCAACAGTCCTCCTTTACTGCTTCTTCCGAAAACAGCCTATTCAAGACCTGCTTTCTCTTTCACGAAAGCGACGACGTCTTCAGACGTATTCATGGATAGAAGTTCATCTTTGAAAGAACTCATTTCTGATTTGGAAAGCCCGAGAATCTGAGTTCTTGCCGGAAGGATGGAAGAGGAACTCATGCTGAATTCATCAAGTCCAAGACCGAGAAGAATCGGAATGGCGATTTCATCCCCTGCCATCTCGCCGCACATGCCGGCCCATTTTCCTTCTGTGTGGGCTGCTTCAATGACGTTGTTTACGAGATTGAGGATAGCCGGGTTATAAGGCTGATACAGGTAGGAAACGCGTTCATTCATCCGGTCGGCGGCCATCGTGTACTGAATAAGGTCATTCGTACCGATACTGAAAAAGTCGACCTCTTTGGCGAACTGCTTGGCCATTACGGCTGTCGCAGGGATTTCCACCATGATACCGACCTCAATGTCGTCGGCAACCTCTTTTCCTTCCCGGGTAAGATTTTCTTTCTCCTCGGTCAGAATAGCTTTCGCCTCGCGGAATTCGTCGAGCGTTGCAATCATCGGGAACATGATCTTCAAGTTTCCGTGTACGCTCGCCCGCAGCAGTGCCCGGAGCTGAGTACGGAAAATGTCGTCACGCTCAAGGCAAAGCCGGATAGCGCGGAAGCCGAGGAACGGGTTCATTTCATCAGGAAGGTCGAGGTAGTCGAGCTCTTTATCTCCCCCGATGTCGAGTGTGCGCACTACGACGGGCTTGTCTTCCATCTGCTTCAGTACGGAACTGTAAGCATCAAACTGTTCATCTTCTGTCGGAAGCTGATTTTTGCCCATGTAGAGGAACTCGGTCCGGTACAGTCCGATTCCTTCGCCGCCGTTTTCAAGGACACCTGACACATCGTCCGGCGTACCGATATTGGCAGCGAGTTCCACATGCTCGTTATCGCTCGAGACGGTGGTCTCATCTTTCAGTTTTGCCCACTCCTGTTTTTTCTCTTCAAATTCCGAACGCTTCTGCTTGTACGATTCGATCTGCTCATCAGTAGGGTCGACGATTACGTCACCGCTCAGACCGTCTACAATTACCGTCACACCTTTCTCCGCCTGTTTCGTAATCTCTTTCGTACCGACGACTGCCGGGATTTCGAGAGATCTCGCCATAATGGCCGAGTGGGAGGTGCGGCCCCCGATATCGGTAGTGAAGCCCTGGACGAACTCTTTGTTCAGTTGAGCGGTATCGGAAGGTGTAAGATCTTCTGCCACAATGACGACCTGCTCATCGATGAGGGCAGGATCCGGAAACTCGGCATCCAGAAGGTGGGCGAGCACGCGCTTAGTAACGTCATGGATGTCCGCGGCACGTTCTTTCATGTATTCGTTGTCCATGTTTTTGAACATGTCGATGAACATATTGGCAGTTTCATCGAGAGCGGCTTCCGCATTGACGCTGTCCGTTTTGATTTTGTTTTCCATAGGCTGGATCATTTCAGGGTCACTGAGCACGAGAAGGTGAGCGGAGAAGATTTCTGCGTGTTCATCTCCGAGAGACTTCTTCGTATGTTCTTTGATTTTTTCCAGTTCCGACTTGGAAATCTCCAGAGCGTCGTGGAGACGTTTGATTTCTTCGGCAGGTTCATTCACCGTCGTTTTGTCATAGGATAGGTCAGGCGCCTCCAGACGGTATGCTTTTGCAATCGCAATACCGCTAGAAGCCGCTATACCCTGAAGCTGTGTCATTTCGTTACTCCCCCAAGCCTTCATTTTGCATAGTCTGTGTCAGATGATCGACTGCTTCCTGCTCATCGTCACCTTCTGCTGTAATTTTGATTTCTGCTCCGGCCGGGATGCCGAGGCTCATGATTCCCATGATGGACTTCAGATTCACTGATTTCTCTTTATAGTGAAGATTGATGTCTGATTCGTATTTCCCTGCGTTCTGTACAAGTACTGTCGCCGGACGTGCATGCACACCGTCAGCGGATGTGACTTTGAATGTTTTTTCTACCATGATAGTTTCCTCCTCAAAAGTGAAAATATATACTTGTTCTAACTACACTATTTTAAGCCTTTCGTACATCCTTTTTCAAGAATCCGAGCATAATTGCCGAAATTATCGAACCGGCCGCGATGGCAAGGATGTAAAGGGCTGCTCCCGTGAATCCTCCTTCGACGAGACCGATGACGAAAATACCTCCGTGGGGAGCGGTAAGACCGATACCGAAGAGCATAGTGAGCGCTCCGGTCGCTGCCGATCCGACTACCGCCGAAGGAATCACCCGGGCCGGGTCCGCAGCGGCGAAAGGAATGGCGCCTTCCGTGATGAAGCAGGCCCCGAGAGCGTAGGCCGTTTTGCCGGCCTCCCGCTCTTCTTTCGTAAATTTATTTTTGAAAAATGTGCTGGCAAGCGCCAGGCTGAGCGGAGGCACCATACCCCCGGCCATCGCTGCTGCAATGATCGAATAGTTGCCGGCATCAAGCGTGGCAAGACCGAACGTATACGCTGCTTTGTTGACGGGACCGCCCATGTCAACGGCCATCATGCCGCCTACAATGATGCCGAGTATGGCGACGTTGGCACCGCTCAGTCCTTCAAGCCAGCTCAAGAGCCCGGTATAGACGCCCGTCAGCGGTGGGTTGATAAGAAGCATGATCATTCCTGTACCGAAGATGGCGAGGACAGGATAGAACAGAACCGTCTTCAATCCGTCCAGCCAGGCAGGCAGACCTTCCAGGCCTTTTTTCACGGCAAGAGTCAGGTAACCTGCCAGGAACCCGGCAATCAGACCGCCGAGGAAGCCGGAACCGCCGTCCGTCGCACCGGAGGACACTGCAATGTACCCCCCGACGACACCTGGTGCGAAACCGGGACGATCGGCGATACTCGAAGCGATGAACCCTGCGAGAATCGGGACGAGGAAGAAGAAGGCGTTACCGCCGACGGTATCGAGCATTTCTGCAAACCTGTTGTACTGATCGCTCTCAGGATCCGCTGCGTTGATACCGAAAAAGAAGGAGAATGCAATCAGAATACCTCCGCCTACGACGAAAGGAAGCATGTTGGAAACACCGTTCATTAGATGTTTGTAAATGCCGGAGCGTCCTTTGGAATCTTCCCCGTCTTCCTTTTTACCGTCGGAATGATGGACAGGAGCGTCCTTTTGCAGTGCCCGGTCCAGCAGTTTGTCCGGCTCGTGGATGGCTTTTGAGACCGGTACTTCAATGACGTGTTTCCCGTCAAAACCGCTCATATCAACTTTCGTATCTGCGGCAACGATAATTACGTCGGCCCGTTCAATATCGTCAGGGGTAAGACGGTTCTTCACGCCGCTTGAACCGTTCGTCTGTACTTTGATCGGAATACCCCTCTGTCCGGCTGTATCTTTCAGTTTATCTGCCGCCATGTACGTATGGGCAATTCCTGTGGGACAGGCAGTCACAGCAAGAATCAGGTCCTCGGAGGCCTCTGTCGTTTCTTCCTCCTCTTCTCCGTCTTCTTCCCGTTCTTTCGTATTGATGATTTCCATGACTTCCTCTTCGGATTCGGCTTTCAGCAGGTTTTCCCGGAAATCCGTATCCATCAGAAAGGAAGAAAGGCGTGATAGAGCCTCCAGGTGAGTGTTATCGGCACTGTCGGTTGCCGCAATCATAAAAAAGAGGTGAGCCGGCTGACTATCGAGTGATTCGTATTCGATTCCTTCGCGGGAACGGGCGAAAGCGATGGCCGGTTCTTTTACTGCTTCCGACTTTGCGTGGGGGATGGCGATCCCGTCTCCCACCCCCGTTGTACTCTGGTCTTCTCTCGCCTGAATAGCTTCGCGGAATTTGTCGCGGTCGTTCAGACGTCCGGCGGTCTCAAGCTTCGCCGTCAGTTCGTCCAGAATCCCTTTTTTATCGGATGCGTCCGTGGAGAGAAGCATTGTGTCTTTTTTCAAAAGGTCTGTAATTTTCATTATCTCTCTCCTTCCTTATATATGTGAATGGAATCGTACAGGGCTTCTGCTTCCTCTTTCGTACATAAATCTTCTCCGAACGCTGTGGCACTTCCGCAGGCCACGCTCTTTCTGAAAGCCTCTTCGTCGGTGAGATGAGCTTCTTTCGCAGCCAGGAATCCGGCAACCATGGAATCCCCCGCTCCCACAGTGTTGACGACCGGGCCTTCCGGCGCTTCTGCGAACCAGGTACCTTCACGATTCGCATATACGGCTCCGTCACCGCCGAGGGAGATGAGAACGTTCCGGCAGCCTTCTTCCACCAGTTTTTTTGCGTAGCGGGCGACGGTCCGCTGATCTTCCATCGTTTCCCCGAACAGTTCTTCAAGCTCCTGCCTGTTCGGCTTGATGAGGTAGGGGTGGTAGGAAAGAAGGTCTTTCAGTGCTCGTCCGGAAGTATCCACGGCCATCGTTGCCCCTTTATCTTTCAGGTTCTCCGCAATTTCCCGGTAGAAATCCCCGGGGAGAGAAGAGGGGATGCTGCCTGCGATCAGCAGAACGTCCTCCGGAGCGAGCGTATGGAGCTGTTCGAGCAGACGCCCTTTAAGCGAGTCCGAAAGTTCAGGGCCCGGGCCGTTTATTTCCGATTCCCTTCCGTCTTTCAGCTTCACGTTGATTCTCGTCGGTTCGTCTGTTTCTATAAAAGCTTCATTTACTCCCTTTTCTTTGAGGGACGTTCTGATGAACTCCCCGGTGAATCCTCCGATGAAGCCGAGCGCCGTCGACGGAACGGACAGATTCGAGAGCACACGGGAAACGTTGATCCCTTTCCCGCCGGGATAATAAGCCGTTGCTGAAGAACGCGTCAGCCCGCCCGGCTGTAAGTTGTCCACGTGCATAATGTAGTCGATGGAAGGGTTGAGTGTCAGTGTGTAAATCATGGAAGCATCACCTCTATGTCTTTGTTATTCTGCATGGCCGTCACAACAGGGCCGGAAGAGTCGGTCACCAGTATGGCGTCTTCCGCTCCGGCGAAAGTTATGAAAGTCCTTTCTCCGAACTTGGAATGATCCGCAAGGACGTATCTGTTCATAGACTGATGAAGCACTTTTTTCTTGATGGCTGCTTCTTCCGGATCGGGTGTTGTGAGCCCGTCTTCCTCCGTCACTCCGTTGACTCCGAGAAAACAGCGGTCGAACCGGTACTGTTTCAGATTTTCTACTGCATTGGCGCCGACGACGGCTCTGGTTCCCGGCTTGACGAATCCTCCTATGACGTAGGTGGTTATGCCGCGTTCCGCCAGATGCGGCAGATGTTCCGGTCCATTCGTGACTACAGTGACTGAAGGGTCCAGATAAGGGATCATCAGGGTCGTAGTCGATCCGGCGTCCAGAAAGATGGTTTCTTTTTTACTTATCGTTCCCGCAGCAAGGGAAGCTATTGTTTTTTTCTCTTCGTGATACTGGGCAGTTTTTTCACTCATCGGCGCTTCTTCCCTGGAAGCTGCAAGAGAAGATGCGCCCCCGTGCACCCGCTTTAAAGCGCCCTGCTGCTCCAGTGTGTCCAGATCCCGACGTATCGTGGAGTCGGAGGCGTTCGTCCGGTCGCTCAGTTCCTGGAGACGGACGGTTTTCTTCTCCGCCAGCAGGGACAGGATGAGCTGATGCCTTTCCGTCGTAAGCATAAGCGTTCCTCCTTTAATGAATGACTTCATTATAAGGGAAGCGTTTGCAACATTCAATCAAAAACAATCGTTTTTTGTGCAATTTCGTTCAAAACATTTCAAAAATCATTCAAAAAACGGCGCCGGTAATTACACCTTGTAGGGAAAAAAGATGTATGCTATATTTGTTCTAGTCATTTGTCCGTTCCAGGAGGTGCAACAAAAACTATGCAAACACTTACGGTTTCATTACTTATTATTGATACAATTGCTTTAATCACACTTGTGCTGTTGCAGTCCGGTAAGAGTGCCGGTCTGTCGGGAGCGATTTCCGGCGGAGCCGAGCAGGTTTTCGGTAAGCAGAAGGCAAGAGGAATAGATAAAGTTCTTCACCGTGCCACTATCGTCACCGGTGTCCTGTTCTTCGTGCTGGCATTTATTTCCGGGTATCTTATAGGATAATGTTCGTAAGCCGCGCCTTGAGCGTGGCTTTTTCGTTTTTATTGCGGCACGTTTTCCCCGTGGTGAGGGGAGACGTTTCAGAGTGCTGGCAGCAATTGAATGTTTCTGTCAGATGAATATGGGTAGTACATCAACAGTAAAGAAAAAAAGGAGAGAGGAAGTCATGAAAATAAAACCGCCTGAGCCATTTACATTCGAAGGTGGAGGAGATCGTGCTGTGCTGCTGCTTCACGGCTTTACAGGTAATTCAACAGATGTGCGCATGATGGGAAGGTTTCTCGAAAAGAACGGATATACGACTCATGCCCCGATTTACCGGGGGCACGGCAAGGAACTGGAAGCACTGAGCGATGCGACTCCGGACCAGTGGTGGGAAGACGTACAGAACGGTCTTCAGCACCTTCGGGACCTGGGATATGAAAAGATAGCTGTCGCGGGTCTGTCTCTCGGTGGAGTTTTAGGATTGAAACTCGCATACTGCGAGAAGATTCAGGGTATTATACCGATGTGTGCCCCGATGTTTTTCGATAACGAAGAACAGCTTAAGCAGGGATTCCGGTTCAAAGCGAAACAATACAAACAACTCGAAGAAAAAGACGAAGCGACCATTAAGAAAGAAATGAATGAATTAGAAGAACAATCAAAGGACATGTTCACTCAGTTAGGACAGTTCATCAACGAAGTACACGACCACGTGGATGAGATTTATACTCCCGTCTTTGTCGTCCAGGCTTCGAAGGATGAGATGATCAACACGGAGAGCGCTCCATATATCTATGAGACGGTGGAATCCGATCACAAAGATATCAAATGGTACGAAAACTCCGGTCACTTCATTACAGTGGATAAGGAAAAAGACGAACTTCAGCAGGACGTACTGGATTTTCTTAATTCATTGGACTGGTCATAAGCGAACAGAAGACATGTCCTAATAATGAATAGGAGGACTATTATGTCTGTAGAAAGAAAACGAATACTTGATTATTTCAGAGAAGCGGCTTCCCGCCCTTTATCTGTCAATGAACTCGAAGAAGAATTAGGTCTCACCGGAAGTGAAGACCTGAAAGAATTAATGAATGAACTGAACGCTCTGGAAGAGGAAGGGGATCTCGTCCGTACGAGAAAGAACCGCTTCGGTCTTCCGGAGAAGATGAATCTTATCAAAGGTCGGATACAGATGAACGCGAAAGGTTTCGCCTTTTTGCTTCCGGAGGAGGAAGATAAGGACGACGTCTATCTTCACCATTCCGACCTGAACAGTGCAATGAACAATGACAAAGTTCTCGTACGCGTCGAAAAACGGCGGGACGATGGACAGCGCCCGGAAGGAACCGTCATAAGGATTCTTGAACGCGCCCAGGCGAGACTCGTCGGTACCTATGATGCGAACGGCAACTTCGGTTTCGTCATCGCTGATGATAAACGGGTACCGAACGATATCTTCATCCCGAAAGGAAAAGAGAATGGAGCGGCTGATGGACATAAAGTGATAGTCGAAATCACGAAATTCCCTGAAGGCCGCATGAGCGCCGAAGGGGAGATTACAGAGATTCTCGGACATAAAAACGATCCGGGTATCGACATCATTTCCATTATCCATAAGCACGGAATCCAGGTGGATTTTCCGGAAGAAGTGATTCAGCAGGCAGCCGACACACCGGATGAGATAAGCGAATCGGAAATAGAAAATCGTCGCGATCTCCGTTCCGAGCAGATTGTGACCATCGATGGTGCCGACGCGAAAGACCTCGATGATGCCGTTCAGGTGAAGAAACTCGATAACGGTAACTATAAGCTCGGGGTCTACATTGCGGACGTTTCCTATTATGTCGATCAGGAATCGCCGATTGATAAGGAGGCAGCGGAGAGAGCCACTTCCGTCTACCTCGTCGATCGCGTCATTCCGATGATTCCGCACCGTCTGTCGAACGGTATCTGTTCCCTGAACCCTCAGGTGGATCGCCTGACGCTCTCCTGTGAAATGGAGATAAACGAGGACGGAGAAGTCGTGAACCATGAAATTTTCCAAAGTGTCATCAGAACGGATGAGCGGATGACGTATAAAGATGTAAACGGAATTCTGGCCGATGGCGATGAAGAACTGATGAAGCGCTTCGAACCGCTCGTACCGATGTTCAAAGACATGGAAGATTTAGCGCAGATTCTGCGTGAAAAACGTTTTGACCGTGGCGCCATCGATTTCGATTTCAAAGAAGCGGGCGTCATCGTGGATGAAGAAGGAAAAGCGAAAGACGTGCAGCTTCGCGAGAGATCGGTCGGGGAGAAACTCATCGAAGAGTTCATGCTCGCAGCCAACGAAACAGTAGCCGAGCATTTCCACTGGCTTGATGTTCCGGCGATTTATCGTATTCACCAGGATCCGGACTCCGCTAAACTGCAGAACTTTTTCGAGTTCGTTGCAAATCTCGGATATTCGGTGAAAGGGACGTCCGATGATGTACACCCTCAGGCGCTTCAGAAAGTGCTTGAAGAAGTGAAAGGGACCCAGGAAGATCTCATCATTTCGAAACTGATGCTCCGTTCCATGCAGCAGGCGAAATATGACCCTTCAAACGTCGGACACTTCGGACTGGCGACGAACTTTTACACCCACTTCACATCACCGATCCGCCGGTATCCGGATCTGATTGTACACCGTCTGATCCGTACGTATATCATCCAGAAAGATCTGAGCCAGGAAACGACGAAGTACTGGAAAGATCACATGCCTGAAATCGCCCGTCATTCTTCGGAGAAAGAACGTGCATCCATCGATGCGGAACGTGAGACGGATGATCTGAAGAAAGCGGAGTATATGCAGGATAAAATCGATGAAGAGTATGAAGGGATCATCAGTTCCGTCACGAGCTTCGGTATGTTCGTGGAACTGCCTAATACGGTGGAAGGACTGGTACACGTCAGTACGCTGACGGATGACTACTACAACTTCATGGAGAAACAGTACGCTCTCATCGGCGAACGTACGGCGAATATGTACCGGATCGGGGACGAAGTGAAGGTGAAAGTCGTCAACGTCAATCTCGATGAAAAGGTCATCGACTTCGAAATCGTAGGTATGAAGCCAAAACGTGATAAGAAGCAGCGCCGGGAACAGCCGAAACAGATCAAGGCCAGCGCCAAGAAGAAAAAGAAACAAAAAGGGAACAAACCATTTTACAGAAATAAAGGAGTCCCTAAAAAGAAAAAGTGAGCAAATGAAAAAACACGCCGTTTTCCGCGGGCACGGCCTGGCGGGGGTCCGATCAGTTGAACTCCCGGCTCGTGCTGTTTCCGCAGGAAACGTCGTGTTTTTCTTCTGCCCGGCTCTACCGGACTACTTTTTGTACAGTACCCATTCACCTCTGGATTCGACGGAGAATGGGAGAGGGGTATCACTGTAGTGCTGATTGAACCAGGCGCCGTAGTGTCCGGGGTTGTTCTGTATCTCTTTCTTTACGAGATTCAGCACGTCCCGGTCGCTTCCGGCATCGGCAAAAGGGTAAATGACGTTGGTGTACGTTTCTCCTTTTATATCTTCCCTCATAAGAAGATACCGCCGCTCATCGGGTGACAGAAACATACGGGCTTTCTGCAGAGGGAATTCCTGAAGCAGATTTCCGGAAAGAGGAAAAGGGTAGTAGCATTCGAACGGAAATAATCGGCCGGATGGGTGGAGAGTGCGGATCCACCGCATTTTTTCGGAGTCCGGGCTGATTTCCGTCCATGCGTGGGCGGCTTCTGGAAGCTTCTCCAGTTCCGTTCTTGGCACTACGTTATATCGTAAGGGGTCGGAAGGGGTCATCCCGATTTTCTCGAGGACGCGCCGGGCCCGAAGATTCTTCGTTTCCGTATTCGCCCCGATCCAGCGGATGGCCGGGTCGTTTTCAAGTTCGGCGACGACGTGATGGAGAATTTCGGTTACGAACCCGCGGCCCCGGTACTTCCGGTCGCTGCGGAAACGCCCGAGCATCGCATAAGTCCCTTCCGCGAACAGGCTGTAGCCCGCCGTCGAGACGAGTTTCCCCTGATAGAAAAGACCGTAAAGAGTGTGGAAATCAGACGTGACGAGACGGTCGAAGATACGGGCTATGTAATCATCCTTTATTCCGTTGTCCATGGACATAAACATCGGTTTATCGCTTTGGGTCAGCAGTTTCAGGGTTGAAGTCATTGTCTCATCCTCCTTATCAGTTAATACTATCTCACATGCTTATTTGTGCTGTCTAATCAAATATCTTTTTCATTAGCACAGGGAATTTGATAGAATGAATACCAGAGAAAGAAGGAGTGGTCAGGATGCCAAGAGGAGATGGACGGGCGATTGCCCAGAACAAAAAAGCAAGGCACGATTATTTTATAGAGGAAACATTCGAAGCGGGTATCGTCCTGCAGGGGACGGAAATCAAATCGATCCGTAACGGCCGGATCAACCTGAAGGACAGCTTCGCCCGCGTGAACAGACATGGAGAAATGTATATCCACAACATGCATATTTCTCCCTACGAACAGGGAAATATCTACAATCACGACCCGACCCGGGCACGTAAACTGCTGCTGCACCGGAAAGAGATCGACAAATTGATTGGGCAGACACAGCAGAAAGGGTATTCGATCGTACCTTTGAAAGTCTACATCAAGAATGGAGTAGCCAAAGTTCTCATCGGTCTCGCCCGCGGTAAGAAAAAGTACGACAAGCGGGAAGCGCTGAAACAGAAACAGGTGAAACGGGAAATGGACCGGGCGATCAAGGACAGTTTGCAAAAGTAGTGAAATATGGTATAATAATTTAAGTAAATGCAGCAATTACTGTAACGGGGACGTTACGGATTCGACGGGGATAGTTCGAACTCGGGCTGCAGGTCGAGGCGACGACTCGACAACGTCATTTGCCTAAATATAACTGGCGAATCTGAAGACAACCTAGCTCTAGCAGCGTAAGCTGGCTTGAGCGATCCTTCCCGGCATCGCCTGTGTGCCGGTGCAAGGGTCTCAAACTGAAGCAGGCTACGCGTTTCTCCACCATCTGAGGAGAAACGAAGAGACTAATCAGATTAGCGTCTGCGATAAGCCGGTCGATAGGCTGAGCAGTTCGCGAATCAGAATATATCGACTAAGCTTGTAGATGCCCGAGTGCCGATATCTCCGGACGCGGGTTCGACTCCCGCCGTCTCCACCAATACATATTATTGGTGGTTTTTTATTGCAAAAAACATCATTTGTTACCTGGAATATAATTATGTAAACTAAAATACAGGACACCGGTATCAGAAGTGGAAATCGGAATGAATCGCTCACTGATACTCGCTCCATCCCTACATACGAAAAAGCCTGGAGGTTCCTTCCTCCAGGCTTTTACTTTATTACTATTTTTTATCTTCTCCGATGACTCTTACTTCCCGCTCGAGATCCACGCCGAAGTTCTTTTTGACGGTCTTCTGTACGTGTTCGATCACGGCGATATAATCGGCCGTCGTCGCATTGTCTTTATTGACGATGAATCCGGCATGCTTCGTGGATACTTCGGCACCGCCAATGTTCGTACCCTGAAGCTTGCTGTCCTGGATGAGTTTTCCGGCGAAATGTCCAGGGGGACGTTTGAATACGCTGCCGCAGGACGGGTATTCGAGCGGCTGCTTGGATTCCCGCCTGTAGGTGAGATCATCCACGGTAGCTTTCACATCTTCGTATTTTGCCGGGGTCAAATCGAAGGTGGCTTCCACAACGATGTCCCCGTTCTCGGGAATATTGCTCGTACGGTAGTCGAAGCCGAGCTCTTTGGCATTCCGTTTCACCAGTTCCCCGTGTTTGTCCACGACGTAGGCGTAATCGAGTACATCCTTGATTTCCCCGCCGTAGGCACCTGCGTTCATATATAGGGCACCTCCGACCGTACCCGGGATGCCGCAGGCGAACTCGAGACCCGACAGGCTCTCGTTCAGAGCGTGACGGGAGACGTCGATGATTCTTGCTCCGCTCTGGGCTACGACGGTCTCTCCTTCACTGCTGATATCGTTCAGATACTTCAGATTCATCACTACGCCGCGGATTCCGCCGTCTTTGATGATCAGGTTCGATCCGTTTCCGAGAAGCGTGTGTTTGATACCGGCACGATTAGTGAACCTGACGACTTTCTGGACTTCTTCGAAGGTCGTCGGCATTACGAGGTAATCCGCTTTCCCGCCGAGCTGGGTATACAGGTGATTTTTCAATGGTTCATCCATTTTTACATATTCGGATTTAACGATATTTATAAGTCCGTTGTAGATTTCGTTCTTTTCCATACAGGTACACTTCCTCATCGATAGTCTGGTCTTAGGCAAGTGTATAACAATCTGTCTTTTATGGAAAGGGAGAAAGCCCTTATTTTGATGAATGAGATAAACAGGGACATTTGGGAAAGTTTTCTCTATTCAGAATATTCATTGCTAAAATACCAGTTTGCTAGTATCATCATGGTAAACTTATTTCTGAAAGGGTGCTGGACAATGGATGAAAGCAAAGATTTGCGGATAAGAAGTAACGTGATCAGTGATGATGAGAACAGAGTGGCGAACCGGGCGATGCTTCGGGCTGTAGGGTTCGAAGATGAAGATTTCAAAAAACCGATGATCGGGATCGCCAGCACGTGGAGTGAAGTCACCCCGTGTAACGTACATATCGATGAACTGGCCCGGAAAGCGAAAAGCGGCGCCGGCGGTAACGGAGGCGCTCCGATGATTTTCAATACGATTACCGTTTCGGACGGTATCGCCATGGGCCACGAGGGGATGCATTATTCCCTGCCGAGCCGTGAAATCATTGCGGATTCCATTGAAACGGTGACGAATGCTGAGCGTCTGGACGGCGTAGTGGCCATCGGCGGGTGTGACAAGACGACACCGGGATGCCTGATTGCTCTCAGTCGTCTCAATCTTCCGTCGGTCTACATATACGGAGGCACGATACAGCCAGGGAAACTTGACGGAAAAGACATTGATATCGTTTCTTCGTTCGAAGCAGTCGGTAAATATCAGAGCGGAGAAATCGATTCCGAAGAGCTGCACCGCGTGGAATGTAACGCCTGCCCGGGAGCAGGAGCGTGCGGAGGTATGTATACGGCTAATACGATGGCGGCAGCCGTGGAAGCTCTCGGTATGAGCATACCGGGTTCTTCCTCCACTCCTGCGATCAATGATTATAAAGAGGAGGAGTGCCGGCAGGCGGGGGAACTCGTCGTAGAGCTTCTTAAAAAAGACATTTACCCTAAAGATATCATGACGAAAAAAGCGTTCGAGAACGCGATTACTGTAGTCATGGCACTCGGCGGTTCGACCAACGCGTTCCTTCATCTGACGGCGATGGCCCACGCAGCGGAGGTCGACATCTCTCTTGATGATTTCGAACGGATCCGCCGCAACGTACCTTTCCTTGCTGACATGAAGCCGAGCGGTACTTACGTAATGCAGGACCTTTACGAAGCCGGCGGGGTCCCGGCCGTGATGAAGCTGCTCCATGATAACGGCTACCTGCACGGGGACTGTCTGACGGTCACGGGACAGACGCTGGCCGAGAATCTGGAAAATGTCGACCCTCTTAAGGACGGGCAGAAGGTGATCCGTCCTCTCGACAATCCGATCAAAGCGGAAGGTTCCCTCGTACTGATGAAAGGAAATCTTGCCCCGGACGGAGCGGTGGCGAAGATGTCAGGGCTGAAGATCACGAATTTCGAAGGCCCGGCCAAAGTGTATGACAGTGAAGCGGAAGCGACATCAGCGATTTCCGGAGGTGACGTGAAAGAAGGGGATGTTGTCGTTATAAGAAACGTCGGCCCTAAAGGCGGGCCGGGCATGCCCGAAATGCTTTCCATTACAGCGATGCTCGTCGGCCAGGGGCTCGGCGGTAAAGTGGCACTGCTCACCGACGGCCGTTTCTCGGGAGGAAGTCACGGATTCGTCATCGGGCACATTTCTCCCGAAGCTTACGTCGGCGGTCCCATCGGTCTTCTCGAAAACGGGGACATTGTGAATATCGACAGTAGTACGCAGGAAATCAACATGAAAGTAAGCGAAGAGGATCAGGAAGAACGGAAGAGCCGCTGGAAGCGCCCGGAACCGAAATTCAGGCGCGGAGTACTTGCCAAATATTCGAGGCTCGTCTCCTCCGCTTCCAAAGGAGCAGTGACAGACGACCCTGACGAATGAAGTGGCTGATTCCGGAACATAACTGAATGCCGTACGCCGAAAACCGGGCCCCAGGGTCCGGTTTTTGTGTTTTCGGGCCCGGTGATTCCGTTTTCCTTCCCTTCAGAGAGCCGGGACCCTGCTGAAGGTAACGAAAGAACCGTTTTCCTGACCATGGGGAGAAACCAGGAGCAGTGAAGGTAACGATTAAGGCATAATCGTTACCTTCACCTTGAAATTCAGTGCGTGAAAGGCACGAAAAGGCGGGGAACGTAATGCCTTCCTCTTATCAACAGCATTCCGGAGCCCGATATAAGCGTCTTCACACAGAAGTTTTCACTTCTTTATATAATATGTTTAACGCTCTTTTATTTAGGAAACATAGAAATTAAACAAGTAATTAAGGAGTGAAGTGCTTTGGATTTGAAAAAAGAAATAACTAAACTGGAAAACGTACATTTAATGAAACCTGAGAAGGTATTTACTATGTATTTAAATACAGACCCGGCCGATCCCGACCAGCAGGGCGGCGAATGGAAAATTCACCTGAAAAACGGTCTGAATAACTTCGAACATTATCTTCAGGAAGACGGAGATTCTGATGAGAAGCGGAACTACTGGGCAGTAAAAGAAAAAGTTCAGAATTATATTGATGAAAACGAACAGCACTTTGGTAAAAGCGTAGTAATCATCGCTTCCGCCGATGAAACAGTGTGGTTCGCCGAAAGATTCCAGATGCCTGTAGAAACAGCGTTCTACTGGGAAGAACAGCCGGTAGTCGATCAGCTGAAGGAAATGTACAAACAATTTCCGAAAACGGGTATCATTCTTACACAGAAAGAAAACATTAAACTGATTGATGCAGAGCTTGCTCAACTGAAAGATACGAAAGTTTATGAGCTTGATCTGAATACGGAAGACTGGAGACTCCACCAGGGCGGTCATGCAGCCGGTGCCTCCACAGGAAGCGGCGGAGCGAAGCAGTCCAAGTCCGATCAGTACAACGAGCGGTTCGAAGCCAACCGTTACCGCTGGTATAAGAGTGTCGCTCCTAAACTGGACAAACAGGCGAAAGAGCACGGCTGGGAGCAGATTATCATGGTAGGCGACAAAGAAGAAGTCGATGACCTGCGTGATAACATGAACAAAGAAGTAGATAAAATCGTAAACAAAAACCTGCTTGATCATGAAGAAATGAAAGTGATCGACCAGGTAGTATACGAAGAATAGAATAATATAATTCATCCTGTGATCTTTACATAAGATCACAGGTTTTTTTATGTGGGACACCCGGCAGGTCCAGAGAAAGAAATCTGCAAAAGGATGTGTTAAAATGAGTAGCAGTGCAGTGATAGAGGAGAGTGGAAGAATGTATGTTGTCGATTCTAAAGTGACGGTTCCTGATCACAAGGCGGACGATCTGATCTCCATCTATCAGACCCGTTCCCGGCTCGTTGATGAGCAACCGGGTTTCCTTTCGTTTCAGCTTCTGCAGAACGAACATCGGCCTGGAGAGCTTACAGTACATATGGAATGGGAAAATAAACAGGCGTATCTGGCCTGGGCCCGCAGTGAACAGTTCCGGAAGATCCACGAACTTGAAAAGAACTATCCGGATCAGGAACTTCAGGGCTACGTTCCGAAAGTTTATAAATATGAGGTTGTTGCCACATGAAAACGGAAGCGAAACAGTACATTACGGATAAAGTGACCGAGGAGTTCTACGCCAGATACCCCTGGCTCGATGAGAAATTCGGAGATAAAGGCAGGAAACATACGAGAGAGGATAATGATCATCATCTGAATCACCTGGAGCTCGCCTATGAGAGGAAAGATGAGTCATTTTTCAATGAGTATACCATCTGGCTCAATGACGTCCTCGTCTCCCGGGGGGTCGGTACGAAGCTTATTATCGAGAACTATGAAATGATAGAGCGGTATCTTCAGGAAGTGGAAGTGGACGAAGAAGAGCGCGATTATTATATCCGCCTGCTGGAATCGTCGATAGCACATTTGAAACGCATAACGGACACGGGGTGAACAACGAATGGAAGAGGTTTACAAACAATTGACCGGTTACCTGCTGGAGGGCGAAGAACAGGAAGCTCTGCAGCTGGTACAAAAGTGGGTGGGCGAACGATCTTTACTGGAAGTGCATGAGGAAATCATAACACCGGCGATGTACCACGTAGGAGAACTGTGGCAGACGAACCGTATTTCCGTGGCAGATGAGCATCTGGCCACGGCGACCTGTGATTACATTATGACGTTGATATCGCCGCGGAAAGGCACCTCGAACGGAAAGAAGGCTATTTTTTTCAATGTCGAAGAAGAAGAACACCATCTGGGACTGAAAATGGCAGCGGATATCTTCCGCGAAGAAGGCTGGGAGTCCAGATTCCTCGGGACAGGTGTACCTGACGATCACGTTCTGCAGCAGATAGAAAAGTTCTGCCCGGATGTCATATGCATTTCTGCCGCTCTTTCCTACAGAGTGCCCGAGATGCATAACATAATCGATGTTCTGAAAAAGCGTATGCCCGGCTCCGTCATACTTATCGGAGGCCGTATTGTTAAAAATCACGGTATGAATGAATGGAATGAGGCACACGTGCACACAATGAGTTCACTGACCGCCGTAAAAGAATGGCTTCAGAACGTGAAGGAGGGACGCAGGCAATGAAACGGGTGGAAGCTATTTTCCCGCTCCCTTATTTTGAGATAGACGCAGCCTGGAATATAGTCGCTTATTCACAGGAAGCGGAAGAACTGTTCGGTCTGCCGGATAATCTCACCAAAATAGTCGATGAAGGAACGTATGATAAGGCACGGGAGTGGGTTGATTTTCATCACAGAAAAACTGTTATTGAAATGAACGTCATCAAAGAGAACAGCGACGTAATTTTAGCGGACGTTTATATTACGTGGACGGACGAAGAGAAAGCGGAACTTCTCCTGATACCGAAAGATTCGCAGGTGGACAAAGTGGCTGCGAGTCTCAAAACGCTGCAGAGTGAGCTGTTGAAGACGAAAACAGAACTGATTGAAGAAAAGGAGCGGGCGGAGCAGGTAATCGAACAGAATAATAAACTGTCAGCCCCCTTCATTTCACTGAATAAGGAAACGGCGCTTGTCCCGTTATTCGGTGATGTGAGTTACGAGAAAATGATGAGCGTCGAACAAAACCTTCTCTCGGCCGTGCGTGAAAGTGAAGCGGACGAACTCCTTTTTGATTTCACGGCAGTCGGCGACATCGAGAAAGAAGGCTTCAACTATCTGGCGTCTGTAATTAAAGCTCTCAGTCACATGGGGCTCGATCTTTTCGTCATCGGGCTCAGACCCGGACACGTTCCGAATATTTTCAAATGGTCCCTTCCGGAAGACGTCCGTTTCATGCAGTCACTGGAGCAGGTGATTTCAAATAAGAGGACCCGTCGGGATAATGAAAGAATCAGGCAAAAGGAGACGTAATCGTTCTTCTTTTGTTTTTTTCTGCTGGCCGGATAATTGTGGAAATCGATAAATAATGATTGCGAAAAGTCTGAAAGTAATTTATAGTAAAAGAAGAAAACGTATCCTATTTTTTTGAACTAAAAATGAATGAGTATTCATTCAAAGAACGCAAGGGGGATTTGTAATGACTCAAAAAATCAGGCGTGCCGCAGTTCTCGGTTCCGGAGTGATGGGAGCGGGAATAGCTGCACATTTGGCTAACGTCGGTATACCGGTGCTTATGCTCGATATTGCACCGAAAGATGTAACGGATAAAGAAAAGAAACAGGGTCTTACCACGGAAGACAGACAGGTAAGAAACCGGATAGCGATGTCCGGGAAGGAAGGGCTCAAAAAGCAGAAGCCCGCACCACTTACATCAAAAGAAAATCTCCATCTTATAGAAGTAGGTAACATGACGGATGATATGGACAAACTATCGGAAGTGGACTGGATCATCGAAGTAGTCGTTGAAAACCTCGATATAAAGAAATCCGTATTCCGGGAAGTGGATAAATACAGAAAAGAAGGTTCCATCGTAAGTTCCAATACGTCCGGAATCTCCATTGAAGCTATGTCCGAAGACTGCAGCGAGGATATGAAGAAACACTTCCTCGGCACTCACTTTTTCAACCCGCCTCGCTATCTGAAACTGCTTGAGGTGATTCCGACTTCGAGTACGGATAAGGACGTCCTTGATTTCATGAAGAAGTTCGGGGAGGATACACTCGGAAAAGGAGTTGTGGAGGCGAAAGATACTCCGAATTTCATCGCCAACCGCATCGGAACGTACGGCCTGTTAGTGACGGTGAGAGAGATGCTCGAGCAGAACCTGAGCGTCGGAGAGGTGGATTCCGTAACCGGACCGATGATCGGGCGGCCGAAAAGCGCAACATTCCGGACGCTTGACGTTGTAGGGCTCGATACGTTCATCCACGTGGCAAATAACGTCCACGATCAGGTTGAGGGTCAGGAAAAAGAGGTCTTCGAAATACCGGAATTTATGCAGGACATGAATGATAAAGGATGGATCGGTCAAAAAGCCGGTCAGGGATTTTTCCTGAAGAAAAAGAGTAAAGAAGGCTCCGAAATCCTTCAGCTGAATCCGGAGACGATGGAGTATGAAAAACGCGGCAAGCTGAAAACGAAAGCTGTCGAAGCTGCGGGACAGGAGAAGGGACCGAAACGGAAACTGGCCTCTCTCGTCAAAGCGAAAGGAGATCAGGCGGGAGATTTTGTCTGGTCGATCGTAAAACCCGTTCTCCTCTACTCCGCAGAACTTACAGGGGAAATTGCGGATGATATCGTCTCCATCGACGAAGCGATGCGCTGGGGATTCGGATGGAACCTCGGTCCGTTTGAGATGTGGGATGCCATCGGGGTGCAAAAGTCCGTGGAACGGATGAAGGAAGAAGGAGAAACCGTCCCCGAATGGATAGACGACATGCTGAAGAACGGAAATGAATCTTTTTATAAAAAAGAAAATGGAAACGTTTACTACTACCATGACGGTGATTATAAGCAACAGGGATTCAACGCCAAAGATATCAATCTGCGCCTGCTGAAGGAAACGAAGGAAGTACTTGCGAAAAATGCCGGAGCGAGCGTCATCGATCTTGGAGACGGAGTGGCAGGGCTTGAATTCCACTCCCGGAGTAATGCCATCGGTATGGACGTCATCCAGATGATCAATAAAGCGGTCGATATCGTCGATGAGGATTTCGAAGGACTCGTCATCGGAAACCAGGGGAATAATTTCTGCGTCGGTGCGAACCTCGGCATGATGCTTATGGAAGCTCAGGACCAGAACTTCTTCGAAATCGAACTCGTCGTCAAACAGTTCCAGCAGGCGATGATGCGCATCAAATACTCCGACAAGCCCGTCGTTGCCGCTCCATTCGGAATGGCGCTCGGCGGAGGGGCGGAAGTATGCCTGCCGGCTGCTGCGATCCAGGCTTCGAGTGAGACGTACATGGGGCTCGTGGAACCGGGTGTCGGACTCATCCCGGGCGGAGGCGGAAACAAAGAACTTTATCTGAAGCATCTGAACAATATGCCTGAGAGTGTAGACTTCGACCTTCAAAAGGTTTCCAATAGCGTATTCCAGAAAATCGCTACCGCCAAGACGTCGACTTCCGCCGAGGAAGCACGTCAGAACGGATTCCTCGATCAGATGGATGCCATTTCCTTCAATCAGGATCACCTGCTTCACGATGCGAAGCAGAAAGTACTCGGGCTTGCCCGGGCCGGATACCAGGCACCGAAACGTAAACCTGTTCCGGTGACCGGAGAATCAGGTTTTGCGACGATGCTTCTCGGTGCGAAAGAAATGCACTACGGCGGCTTCGCTTCGGATCATGATCTGAAAATCGCCGAAAAACTTGCATTCGTATTGGCCGGAGGACGTGTGAAGGAAGGATCGAAAGTGGATGAGCAGTACCTTCTGGATCTCGAAAGGGAAGCTTTCCTCAGTCTGATCGGTGAAGCGAAAACACAAGAGAGAATGCAGCATATGTTACTTAAAGGGAAACCACTTCGTAACTAAAGGGGGAGAAAGTTGTGAGAGAAGCAGTAATTGTGGCCGGTGCACGTACGCCGGTCGGTAAAGCGAAGAAAGGCACGCTTGCAAGCAGTCGCCCGGACGATCTTGCGGCACTGACAATCAGGGAAACGCTGAAAAGAGCAAATAACTACGACGGGCCTATTGACGATGTCATTATCGGGTGCGCGATGCCTGAGGCTGAACAGGGGATGAATATGGCACGGAGTATCGGAGCTCTTGCGGGTCTGCACCACTCCGTTCCGGCGATTACAATCAACCGCTACTGTTCATCCGGACTTCAGAGTATCGCCAATGCCGCCGAGAAGATTATGCTCGGACATTCGGAAGCGGCGATTGCCGGAGGCGCGGAATCGATGAGTCTCATCCCTATGGGAGGACACGTCATCAAGCCGAACGTAGAGCTTGTAGAAAACGCACCTGAGTACTATATGTCGATGGGTCACACGGCAGAGGAAGTGGCGAACCGCTTCAACATTTCCCGGGAAGACCAGGATGCTTTTGCGGCCAGAAGTCATGAGCGGGCGGCTAAAGCTCTCGAAGAAGGGAAGTTCGACGAGGAAATCGTTCCTGTCGAAGTGACCGAAAATGTCCCGGGGCCGGACAACACTACCAGAAAAGTGACGCGTACGCTCGAGCGGGATGAAGGGGTCCGTCACGGTACGACGACCGAAACTCTTGCCAAACTGAAGCCTGCTTTCCACGTAAAGGGATCGGTTACAGCAGGAAACTCGTCCCAGATGAGCGACGGAGCAGCTTCGGTGCTCGTCATGGACCGGGAGAAAGCGGAGAAAGAAGGACTGCAGCCGCTCGCCAAGTTCCACTCGTTCGCAGTGGCCGGCGTGGAACCGGAAATTATGGGAGTAGGACCGATTGAAGCGGTGCCGAAAGCTTTGAAAATGGCTGGCCTTTCCCTCGAAGACATCGGTCTGTTCGAACTGAACGAAGCCTTCGCTTCCCAGTCACTGCGTGTCATCCGTGAGCTCGGGCTTGATGAGGAGAAGGTGAACGTGAACGGAGGAGCGATCGCTCTTGGACATCCGCTCGGCTGTACAGGAACGAAGCTGACGCTGTCACTTATTCACGAGATGAAACGCCGCAACGAAAAATACGGCGTTGTGACGATGTGTATCGGTGGCGGAATGGGTGCTGCCGGAGTATTCGAACTATTATCCTGAGGAGGAATAAATATGAGCGAGGTTAAAAACATGATTAAAGGCGGAAGTTTTATTGTGGAGGATGTGGAAGCGGAAGATATCATCACTCCGGAGGATTTCACCGAAGAACATAAGATGATTGCCAAAACGACGGAAGACTTCATCACGGGAGACGTTCTTCCGAAAGTGGATAAAATCGAGAACCACGAATTCGAGCATTCCCTCGAGCTCATGAAGAAAGCGGGAGAACTTGGACTGCTCGGTGCGGACGTACCGGAGGAGTATGGCGGGGTACAGCTGGACAAGATCAGCTCTTCCCTTATTACGGAGAAATTTGCACGCGCCGGCGGTTTTTCTCTCACTCACGGAGCACACGTCGGAATCGGTTCTTTGCCGATCGTTTTCTTCGGAAACAGTGACCAGAAGAAGAAATATCTGCCGAAACTGGCAACGGGTGAACTGCTGGCTGCGTATGCCCTGACTGAACCGGGGTCGGGTTCGGATGCCCGCGGCGCCAAAACGACGGCCAAACTGAACGAAGCTGGTACTCACTACGTACTGAACGGGGAGAAACAGTGGATCACGAACTCCGCTTTCGCTGACGTATTCGTCGTTTACGCAAAAATCGACGGAGAGAAATTCACGGCTTTCATCGTGGAGAGGGAATACCCGGGCGTTTCCACCGGTCCGGAGGAGAAGAAGATGGGGATCAAAGGATCTTCTACCCGTACCCTTATCCTTGAAGATGCTGAAGTGCCTGTAGAGAACGTGCTCGGAGAAATCGGCAGAGGACACATTATCGCTTTCAATATCCTGAACGTCGGCCGTTACAAACTGGCAATCGGCAGTGTCGGAAGTGCGAAGAGAGCAATCGAACTGTCGGTCAACTACGCCCAGGAGCGGAAGCAGTTCGATACTCCGATTATGAGCTTCCCGCTTATCAAGGAAAAAGTGGCGTCTGTCGCAGCGAACACGTATGCGAACGAAAGTGCCGTCTACCGTACAGTCGGCCTGTTTGAACAGAGCATGGGACGACTTTCCGAGGAGGAGCTGAACGACGGCAAAGCTGTCGCCAATGTCATTGCCGAGTACGCGATCGAATGTTCCCTGACGAAAGTATTCGGAACGGAACTGCTCGATTTCGCAGTGGACGAAGCGGTACAGATCCACGGCGGGTACGGTTTCATGCAGGAATATGAAGTGGAGCGCATGTACCGTGATTCCCGTATCAACCGTATTTTCGAAGGAACGAACGAAATCAACCGTATGATCGTACCCGGTACCCTCGTCAAAAAAGCGATGAAAGGCGAACTGCCGATCTTCGAAAAAGCGAAGAAGCTTCAGGAAGAAATCATGACGATGATGCCTGAAGAACCGGGTGATGCTCCGCTTGAACAGGAATTCTACCTGCTGAAAAATGCTAAGAAGATCGCTCTGCTGGCTTCCGGACTTGCAGCTCAGAAATACGGGGAGAAACTGGATCAGGAACAGGAAGTGCTTGTGAACCTGGCAGACATTACGGGTGAAATTTTCAATATGGAATCCGCTATTCTCCGTACGAAGAAAGCCGTCGACAAAGACGGAGCCGAAAAACACAGCCAGAAACTTCTATATACGGAAGTGTACGTCCAGGAAGCGTTCAATCGTATCGAAGCGCACGCGAAAGAAACACTTATCGCAGCGGAAGAGGGCGACGATCTCCGCATGATGCTCGGAGCTCTCCGGAAACTGACGCGTCACAACCCGGTGAACGTTATCAAGAAAAAACGCGAAATTTCCGTCGGTCTCGAAAAAGCCGAAAAATACTTCGTATAATTACGGAAAGGCTGTCCTCTGCCGGGGGACAGCCTTTTGTTTTTCAACAAAGGGCGGTTGTGGTAGGATAAATGTGATATTGTTTTGTTAAGAATGGGGGAGAAGTCATGCTTACCTTTTACTGGTATCCGAAGTGTGGCACGTGCCGCAACGCGAAAAGATGGCTTGATGAGAACGATGTGGAGTATAAAGCTGTGAATCTCGTGGAAACCCCGCCTTCGAAGGAAGCGCTGATGCACATGATGAAACACAGCGATCTTCCTTCGAAACGTTTCTTCAATTCCAGCGGGAAGAAGTACCGTGAGCTTGGACTGAAAGACAAAGTAGGGGACATGACGCTTGAAGAACAGGCGGAGATACTGGCTTCCGACGGCATGCTGATCAAGCGGCCGCTCGCTACGGATGGAAGTCGCGTGACCGCCGGTTTCAAGGAAGCGGAGTACGAAGCCAACTGGCTGTAATTTTTGAAGGAGGGGTCAATAATGGAACTGCCAAAAGAATTTCGTTATTCAAAAGAACATGAATGGGTAAAAGAAGAAGGGGACAACCTTCGCATCGGTATTACCGAGTTCGCCCAGTCCGAACTCGGTGACGTCGTATTCGCCGAGCTTCCGGAAGTCGGTGATGAAGTGGAAGTGGATGAACCGTTCGGAAGCGTGGAATCAGTGAAGACGGTATCCGAACTTTACGCTCCTGTCAGCGGGAAAGTCGTTGAAGTGAACGATGAACTCGAGGACAGCCCGGAACTTGTGAACGAATCTCCTTACGACAAAGCGTGGATGATCGTAGTCGAGCCTTCCGGCAAGTCCGGACTGGATGACCTGATGAGTGCGGAAGAGTACGAAGCTATGATTTCTGAAGATGAATAGAATTTATTAACTTCGACAGACCATGGATTCGCATGGTCTGTTTCTGTATAAAGGGGTAAGCGGGATGAATGAACCTATTTTAATCGTTGAGGGGATTACGGACAAAAAGCATATTAAAAAGATGCTGGCGCAGCCTCTTGAAATCATCTGCACGTATGGAACACTCGGTCTGGAGCGTCTGGATGAGCTGATTTATGAGTACGATCTGGACCACCGCAACGTTTATATACTCGTCGATGAAGACTACTCGGGCTACAGACTCCGGGAACAGTTCAGAGAAGAGCTTCCTCACGCTGTACATCTGTACACAAGCAAAGCGTACCGGGAAGTAGCAGCCACGCCGGAACCGGAACTCGCACGGATGCTTGCGGGGTACAGGTTCCGGATCAAACCTGTCTACATGATGTAAGGAGGCAACAATGAAAGAAGTGAATGCAAGGGAAACACTGCCGGAAGTAGGAAGAGGATACGTATTCATTTACAGTCCCTTTTGCGGAACGTGCCACCTGGCAAGGGAGATGCTTGATATCATCGAAAAGATGAAAGAAGAAGATGTCTTCTATGAAATGAACGCGAGCCTTTTCCCGGACTTCATGCAGGAGAAACAGGTATCAAGCGTACCCTGCCTGCTCGTATGGAAAGACGGAAAAGTGGAAGAGAAAGTGTATGCGTTCGAATCGGTGACGAAAATTTTCAATCTGATGAAAGAAAAAGAGAAAATATAGCGAAGCACCAGCTCACGGGATGACGAGCTGGTGTTTTTGTGAACGCAGATGGGAGAATCGTTACTTTCGGAAGCGCTTGGAGGGCCTGAAGGGAACGATTTACGCAGAATCGTTCCCTTCAGAGAGGAGAGGATGTGCTGAAGGGAAGGAAACAGAGAAAAACGTGACCTTCGGGACCGGATATGGCGTCCGAAGGTCACGCAAAAGCATTTTCCACTATTCCACCGTTTCTCCGATGGCTTTCATAATGTCCATAAAGGAAGCGTCGTCGCCGAACTGGTGAACGATTTCCCCTTCGGATGAGATGATGACGGTCGTAGGAACGCCGGTGCAGCCATAGAGGTCATACACTTCCGTTCCATTATCCTCAAGCGTCGGCTGTGTCAGAAATTTCTCTTTATATTTTACGGCATCTTCCCGGGTGCCTTCACGTCCGGCGACGTTGATCGTGATCATCTCCACGTCGTCCGTATGGAGCGAATCGAAAAGCTGCTCTTTTTTCGGCATATCGGCGCCGGAATCCGGACACCAGGACGCCCAGAAGGTAAGGATGGTCACTTTCCCCGGAGTTTCCGGAAGTGTATAACTGCCTTCTCCGGTGAGGTATGGTAAGGTGAATACGGGAGCTTTCATGAGCATCGGATCCTTTCTGCAATAACGAGTTTGCAAAAATCGTAACATACACACGCTTTTTGTTGAAGTTTATTGACATCAGTCCGGTACAGTGCTAAAATCTTTCGTATCGCTCAATAAATTGAATAAACGAAATTCTCTTATCAAGAGAGGTGGAGGGACTGGCCCTATGAAGCCCGGCAACCGTTAAACATTCCGTTTAAAATGGTGCCAAATCCTACAGAACAATCGGTTCTGATAGATGAGAGAACAGAATTGATTTATTAAATACCAACCTTTCTGTTCTTTCAGGCAGAGGGGTTTTTTTATTTGCTAAAACCGTAAGAGACAGCGACTCTTACAGACGCAGGAGGAAAAACAATGATTTCGATTAAAGGTCTGTCAAAAGTGTTCCGAACGAAGGATCAGGACGTACACGCGGTCAGCGACCTCGAGGCGACGATCGACTCCGGTGAAATTTTCGGGGTCATCGGATACAGCGGCGCCGGTAAAAGTACATTTATCCGCCTGCTGAACCGCCTCGAAGACCCGAGTGGCGGAACGATCAACATAGACGACAGGGAGATTTCCTCTCTGTCAAAAGGGGATCTCCGTCTGGCCCGTCAGGACATGGGAATGATCTTCCAGCACTTTAACCTGCTGTGGTCCCGTACAGTGGAAGATAATATCGCTTTCCCCTTAGAAATTGCGGGAGTACCGAAGGAGGAAAGGAAGCACCGTGTGGACGAACTGGTGGAACTCGTCGGTCTCGGCGGCCGCGGGGCCTCTTACCCTTCCCAGTTGAGCGGTGGCCAGAAGCAGCGTGTCGGTATCGCCAGAGCGCTCGCCAATCGCCCGAAAGTGCTGTTGTGCGACGAGGCGACATCCGCTCTCGATCCGGAGACGACCGATTCCATTCTTGATCTGCTCGTCGATATCAATGCGAAACTCGGCCTTACCATCGTGCTCATTACCCACGAAATGCACGTCATCCGTAAAATCTGTCACCGTGTGGCTGTAATGGAAGACGGAAAAATTGTGGAAGAAGGCGACGTACTGGACGTATTTTTAAGACCGAAACAGAAAGTGACGAAACGTTTCGTCGACCAGGTGATGGGAGACCCCGACCGGGAATCTTCCCTTTCCCTTATTAAAGAAGAGTACCCTCTCGGGGAAGTGGCCCAGTTCCACTTCGTCGGGGAACGTACTCACCAGGCCCTGATCAGTGAAGTTTCCCGGAAGTTCCAGGTGGACGTGAACGTGCTCCACGGGAAGATCACCCAGACCCAGAAAGGGGCTTATGGTACGTTGATTGTGCACCTCGAAGGAGAAAAAGAAGAAATTGAACGGGCGCTGACATATGTGAGAGAAACGTCTGTAGAAGTGGAGGTGGCCTTTGATGTTTGAACAACTGTTTCCTAACGTTCAGATTGACGACATGATAACCGCGACGAACGAGACGCTGTTTATGACGTTCTTCTCCGTGCTCGGAACGTTCATATTCGGCCTGCTTCTCGGTCTGCTGCTTTATTTAACGGGACCGGGAGGCATCTGGCAGAATAAAGTAGCCAACTGGATCACTGCAGCTTTCGTCAACGTGTTCCGGGCCATCCCGTTCATTATTCTCATCCTGCTTCTGTTCCCGTTCACCGATTTTCTCGTCGGGACGATACGGGGACCTTCAGCGGCGCTGCCGGCGCTCATAATAGGGGGCGCACCTTTCTACGCCCGGCTTGTTGAAATAGCACTCAAAGAAGTGGACAAAGGTGTGATCGAGGCGGCCAAAGCGATGGGAGCCAAATACCGTACAATCATTTTCAAAGTTCTTCTGCCGGAATCGACACCGGCTCTGATATCCGGACTGACCGTGACGGCCATCGCCCTGATCAGCTATACAGCTGTAGCGGGAGTAATCGGTGCCGGAGGTCTCGGTGATTTCGCTTACTTTTACGGATTCCAGAGAAACAGTTTTGATGTCGTATTCGTATGTACCGTGCTTATCGTCATTATCGTGTTCATTTTCCAGTTCATCGGAGACTTCGCTTCCAGAAAACTGGACAAAAGATAAAACTACGTTTCAAAAAAAGGAGAGAGTATCATGAAAAAATTTCTATTTACATTAACCTTTATCGCCCTCGTGTCCCTGCTTGCAGCATGCGGATCGGGGAACTCGGACTCCGGAGAGTCGGGAAGTTCCGACTCGGGTGACTCAGGGAATTCGAGTGAAGAAACATCTGAAATATCTGTCGGCGCCACAAGTGTTCCGCACGCAGAAGTGCTGAAAGAAGCACAGCCGCTTATGGAAGAAAAGGGCATTACGCTGAATATCGAAGAATATCAGGACTACGTCCTCCCGAACCGCGATCTGGCTGAAGGGGAAATCGACGCAAACTATTTTCAGCATATTCCCTACCTGAATACTCAAATGGAAGAGAACGGTTATGATTTCGCCAACCTCGGAGGTATCCACATCGAGCCGATGGGCATCTATTCCAAAGGAATCGAAAGTATTGAAGATGTGGAGGAGGGAACGACGGTACTTATGAGCCGTTCCGTCGCAGACCATGGGCGTGTCCTTTCCCTTCTTGAAAAAGAAGGCCTTGTGAAAATCGACCCGGACGTGGATCCGGTGAACGCTAAGCTGGAAGACGTCGTCGAGAATCCTAAAAATCTCGAGTTCGACGCAGGGATCGATGCAGCCCTCCTTCCTGAAAACTACGAAAGAGAAGAAAATGCGCTTGTTGCCATCAACACGAACTATGCGATTCAGGCCGATCTTAACCCGAGTGAAGACGCCCTTCTTCTCGAAGGTTCCGAATCTCCTTACGTAAACGTAATCGCAGCGAAAAGCGAAGACAAGGACAGCGAAGCATTGAATACCCTGGTGGAAGTGCTTCGCTCCGATGAAATCCAGTCCTTTATGAAAGAGCAGTATGATGGTGCGGTCGTACCGGTAGACGGCAGCAACAGCGAAAAATAAAGAAGAAGCACTTCTCCTGACTGAGGGGGAGTGCTTCTTCTTTTATTTCAGGTATTGTCCGTTTTCAGTTTATCAACATAGCGTTTTCCTTCGATGAGAGAAAGTCCGAAAGTCTCCCGCGCTTTTTTGACAGCTTTTATTTCCTCTCCCTGCCGGAGTAATTCCAGCAGTTCCTCATCGACCGGGTAGCCGGAAACGTTCGTCTGCGCTCTGATTGCATCAAGTTTATAATGAAGTCCTTCCACCCGATTTTCTAAATTACCGATTTTAATTGAGAAATAGATGATGACCAGTATGATGATTCCGGAGAAGCAGAATACCATGTCGTTCCCTCCCGTTGTAAATTGCGTATAACGCATATACGGGAGAGGAAGGCGGGAAGTTTCAAGATTTCCGTATACCCATGCGAGAATCCGGAACGTGAGAAGGATATTCAAAAAAATGTGTTTAATTTTCCGAGTGCGGGGAATTACCCCCATATAACAACAAAAGAGTATAAAGAAGAGAAAAGGACGAATTTTAGGTATGATTTCCCTGATTTATCCTCACAGAGTATATATATACGAAAACGCTGAATAATCATAACATTTGCGCTTTTGTCTGATTTCTTCTTTGTGCTATTCTTATAGTTGTAAAAATTCTGAAAGGATTGATTAATTATCAGCGATTGTTTGGGTTTAACTTACACGAGTGAAATGGAAAAAGGAATGTTCCAGGCACACGATATTTGCTTTGCGGAATACGGCAGAAAGTTGGAAACCCAGATTCATGTAGAGAAGAAACGGAGCCGGGAGTATGAAGAAAGCAAGAAAATACACTCGGAAATGGAAAGACAACTGCACAGATAATGTATAAGTATAAAGGAACCGTCCGGAGAGAAGCTTCAGTCTTCTGCCCGGGCGGTTTTTTCCTGCGGGCATGCATGGCACTTTCAACCCTTCACTTTCGCAGATACCTCTGCTTCCAAATTGGATTGGTGTAGTAGATAACTTTAGCTATTCCGCAAGTTTTTGTTATAATAGGAGATGGTGCAAACGGGGAATGGAAAGGATGAAAAAAGTTGATATCAGCTTTGAAATGATTTAAGATTATAATGAGAATAAATTGAGAATGGTTTTAAATCAACCGACCATACACCCAATAATTGATTACAATACACAGGAGGTATTATACATGGCAGGCTCAACACTCGAAATCAAAGATCTTCATGTTGAAATTGAAGGTTTGGAAATTCTGAAAGGTCTAAACTTAACTCTTAAAGGTGGAGAATTCCACGCGGTAATGGGACCAAACGGAACCGGTAAATCTACACTGGCTTCAGCAGTGATGGGTCACCCTAAATACGAAGTTACCCAAGGTGAAATTCTGCTCGACGGGGAAAACGTTCTCGAGATGGAAGTGGACGAACGTGCCCAGGCGGGTCTGTTCCTTGCTATGCAGTACCCAAGTGAAATCAGCGGTGTGACGAACTCCGACTTCCTTCGTTCGGCGATCAACTCCCGCCGTGAAGAAGGCGACGAGATTTCCCTGATGAAATTCATCAAACAGATGGACGCGAAGATGGATACACTCGACATCGATAAGAATATGGCGCAGCGTTACCTTAACGAAGGTTTCTCCGGCGGAGAGAAGAAACGTAACGAAATCCTTCAACTTATGAACATCGAGCCGTCCATCGCCATTCTGGATGAAATCGACTCCGGTCTCGATATCGATGCTCTTAAAGTCGTAGCAAAAGGCATCAACGAGATGCGCGACGACTCCTTCGGCTGCCTGATCATCACGCACTATCAGCGTCTTCTTAACTACATCACTCCTGATAAAGTGCACGTAATGATGCAGGGACGCATCGTGAAAACCGGCGGACCTGAACTTGCTCAGCGTCTCGAGGAAGAAGGGTACGACTGGATCAAAGAAGAACTTGGAATCGAAGACGAAACAATCGGCTCTAAATAATCGAAGGTTAGGAGGGATCTCATGGCTGTAGAAGTATCAATGCCATACGACAAGCAATACGTCACAGAATATTCGAACAAGCATAACGAACCGGCATGGATGAAAGAGCTTCGTCTGGCGGCTCTTGAAAAATCGGAAAATCTTCCGATGCCAAAGCCCGATAAAACCAATATAGAGAAGTGGGACTTCACCGATTTCTCTCATGACGTGGAAGGAACGAACATCGATTCGCTCGAAAATCTTCCACCGGAAATCCAGAATTTCCTGGATCAGGAGAAAGAGACAGAAAACCTTCTCATTCAGCGCAACCACACGGCTGCGTACTCTTCTCTCAGCCAGGAACTGCAGGATAAAGGCGTGATTTTCACGGACATTTTCACTGCACTTCGCGACCATTCCGAACTCGTGAAAGAGTATTACATGACAGACGCGGTAGCTGTAGATGAACACCGACTCAGTGCTCTGCATGCAGCTCTTATGAACAGCGGTATCTTCCTCTATGTTCCAAAAAACGTGAACATCGAAGAGCCGCTTCAGGCGATCTTCTGGCAGGAGGATGAGCGTGCATCTCTCATCAACCACATCCTCGTGGTAGCTGAAGAGAACAGTTCCGTCACTTACGTGGAAAACTACATTTCCAATAACACGGAAGCTCAGACGTCAGCGAATATCATTACGGAAGTCTTCGCAAAAGACAATGCGAAAGTTTCTTTCGGTGCTGTCGACAACTTCGCAGCAGGTACGACCGTCTACTCGAACCGCCGCGGTATTGCAGGCAGAGATGCCCGTATCGAATGGGCGATCGGTCAGATGAACGAAGGGAACACCGCAGCCGAGAATATCACACATCTCGTCGGTGATAACTCGGAAGGCGATGCGAAGATGGTCGTCGTCGGACGCGGGGATCAGAAGCAGAACTTCACGACGAATATCCGTCACTTCGGTAAAGAATCGGACGGCTTCATTCTTCAGCACGGAGTTATGAAGGACAAATCCTCTGCTATTTTCAACGGCATCGGCAAAATCGACCACGGTGCAACGAAATCGAACGCAGAACAGGAGTCCCGTGTTCTTATGCTCAGTAAGGATGCCCGCGGGGATGCAAACCCGATTCTTCTTATCGATGAAGACGATGTAACAGCAGGTCACGCAGCTTCTGTCGGACGTGTGGACCCGGTTCAGCTTTACTACATGATGAGCCGTGGTATTCCGAAGAGAGAAGCGGAGCGCCTGATCATTCACGGATTCCTGGCACCGGTCGTTAATCAGCTTCCGGTAGAGGCTGTGAAAAATCAGCTCCGTCAGGTAATCGAAAGGAAAGTGAATTAATGGATGTATTGGCGGTACGTGAGGCATTTCCGATTCTTCATCAGGAGGTAAACGGTCATCCTCTTGTATACCTCGATTCGTCGGCGACGTCCCAGACTCCGAAGTCTGTCATTGATAAAATCGATGACTATTACAAGCGGTACAACTCGAACGTTCACCGCGGAGTGCATACACTGGGGGCTGTCGCTACGGATGAATATGAAGGAGCACGCGAGAAAGTACGCTCTTTCATAAATGCATCCAATACGAAAGAAATTGTTTTTAATCGTGGTACGACAACGGGGATCAATACGGTAGCCCAGAGCTACGGTATGGATAATGTGGCTCCTGGTGATGAGATTGTCATTACGGAAATGGAACACCACAGTAACCTGATACCATGGCAGCAGCTTGCGAAGCGCAAAAATGCAACACTTAAATATATTCCGATGCAGGAGGACGGCACGCTTTCCATGAGCGATGTGAGAGACACGATCAGCGACAGGACTAAAATCGTCGCAGTCTCCCACGTGTCAAACGTCCTCGGTACCATCAACCCGGTCAAAGAAATCGCAGCGGCAGCTCACGAGAAGGGTGCCGTAATAGTCGTGGACGGTGCGCAGAGTGCCCCTCACATCAAAATCGATGTGCAGGATCTCGACTGTGATTTCTACGCCTTCTCGGCCCACAAGATGTGTGGACCGACGGGAATAGGGGTATTGTATGGTAAGAAAGATTTGCTCGATAACATGGAACCGGTAGAATTCGGCGGAGAAATGATCGATTTCGTCAGCCTGTACGATTCCACGTGGAAAGAACTTCCGTGGAAGTTCGAAGGAGGTACGCCGATCATAGCCGGAGCGATTGGACTCGGTGCTGCCATCGATTATCTTGAAAGTGTCGGTATGGAAGAAATCGAGAAGCACGAAGAGGAGCTCATCAGCTATGCGCTTCAAAAGATGGACGACATGGACGGAGTGACTGTCTATGGTCCGAGAGAACGGGCAGGACTTGTCACTTTCAACGTCGACGGCGTCCACCCGCACGATTTGGCTACCGTTCTGGATACGGAAGGGATAGCCGTAAGGGCCGGACACCATTGTGCCCAGCCGCTTATGAAGTGGCTCGGTGTAAATGCAACAGCCAGAGCCAGTTTCTATTTGTATAACACGACGGATGAGATTGACCGCTTTGTGGAAGGACTTCAGAAAACAAAGGAGTATTTTGGCGATGTCATTTAATAACTTAGACACACTTTATCGCCAGGTTATCATGGATCACTACAAAAATCCCCGCAATAAAGGGTCTATCGAAGGCGAGCACATGGCCATCGATATGAACAATCCTACATGCGGAGACAGAATCCAGCTTCAGCTTCAGCTTGAAGATGGAGTGGTGAACGAAGCCAAATTCGACGGAGAAGGCTGTTCCATCAGCCTTTCCTCCGCCTCCATGATGACAGAGGCAGTAAAAGGAAAAACAGTCGAAGAAGCTCTTGAAATGTCGAAGCTTTTCTCCGCTATGATGCAGGGAGAAGACGTCGACCCGGAACAGTTCGCACTGGAAGATATCGAGGCGCTTCAGGGAGTTTCCCAGTTTCCGGCCCGTATCAAATGTGCCACCCTCTCCTGGAAAGCGATGGAGCAGGGGGTAGAGGAGTCCGAAGAAGCTTAGACGGATGAATCAATATATAAGGAGGTAATATCATGGCTAAGAAAGCTCCAGAAATGGAAGACTATAAATATGGCTTTCACGATAAAGACGTATCTGTTTACAGAACCGAAAGAGGTCTGACAGAACAGGTCGTAAGAGATATTTCCGCACGTAAGGAAGAGCCGGAGTGGATGCTTAACTATCGCCTGAAGTCTCTTGAACAGTTCTACAAGAAACCGATGCCTCAGTGGGGCGGCGACTTGTCAGAGCTTGACTTCGACGATATCACGTATTACGTAAAACCTTCCGAAAACACGGAGCGTTCCTGGGATGAAGTACCGCAGGAAATCAAAGACACCTTTGATCGTCTCGGTATTCCGGAAGCTGAACAGAAATATCTTGCCGGTGTATCTGCGCAGTATGAATCCGAAGTTGTGTATCACAACATGCAGGAGGATCTTGAGAACCTCGGCGTTATTTTCAAAGATACGGACACAGCGCTTAAAGAGAACGAAGATCTATTCCGGCAGTATTTCGCAAAAGCGATTCCGAACTCCGACAACAAGTTCGCAGCGCTGAACTCAGCCGTATGGTCCGGAGGTTCCTTTATCTACGTACCGAAGAATACGAAAGTGGATACGCCGCTTCAGGCCTATTTCCGTATCAACTCGGAAAACATGGGTCAGTTCGAACGTACGCTGATCATCGCAGATGAAGGCGCATCCGTGCACTACGTTGAAGGCTGTACAGCACCGACATACTCTTCAAGTTCCCTGCACAGTGCAGTCGTGGAAATCTTCGTTAAGAAAGATGCCTACTGCCGTTATACGACAATCCAGAACTGGGCGAACAACGTCTATAACCTGGTTACAAAACGTGCTGTAGCGGAAGAGAACGCTTCGATGGAATGGGTGGATGGCAACCTCGGTTCCAAACTTACAATGAAATATCCATCTGTTCTTCTTACAGGTGAAGGAGCACGCGGTAACACGCTTTCCATCGCTCTTGCCGGCGCAGGTCAGCACCAGGATGCCGGTGCGAAGATGCACCACCTGGCACCGAACACATCCTCAAGTATCGTTTCCAAATCCATCTCCAAAAACGGTGGTAAGGTAACGTACCGCGGAATCGTCCAATTCGGTAAAAAAGCGGAAGGCGCCCGCTCGAACATTGAGTGCGACACGCTTATCATGGATAATGAATCCACGTCCGATACGATTCCTTATAACGAAATCATGAACGAAAACATCTCTCTCGAGCACGAAGCGAAAGTTTCCAAAGTCTCCGAAGAGCAGTTGTTCTACCTCATGAGCCGTGGTCTTTCCGAAGAGGAAGCGACAGAAATGATCGTAATGGGCTTCATCGAGCCGTTTACGAAAGAACTTCCAATGGAATATGCGGTAGAAATGAACCGTCTCATCAAATTCGAGATGGAAGGTTCTATCGGTTAATAGCTGTAAGACCCCTGTCACGATTCAATTCGTGCAGGGGTTTTTTGTTTCATGATTTTAGTTAAATGTAAATTAGTGTAAGATGAAAGGAAGAGTAACTTACCTGAAGAAGGAGGGAGAAGATGAAGAAGTTGCTCACTGACACGTTCAAGGATTTTGCCGAAAAAGAATGCATTGGTTCCAGTCCGCTTTACCGGGAGCTGAGCCTTAAAATTGCAGAAGACGAAGACATACTGGACCTGTGTACCGAGGTAGAGAAAAGTCAGCCGATACCGAATCTGCTGTTCGGGGCTGTACACTATCTGCTGCTTAAAGGCACGGAACACGAACTGAAAGACTACTACCCCAGTCTCGTGGATTTCCCGAAAAGAGACTGTTATCTGTACCGGATATTCAAAGACTTCTGTTTGGAAAATAAGGAAGAAATAAAAGTAATTTTGAAAAATAACATCGTACAGACAAATGAAGTGAGACGCTGTGCCTACCTGTTTCCTGTCTTCTCTTACATATATGCCCAAACACAGAAACCGCTGTCGCTCATAGAGATAGGAACGAGTGCAGGGCTGCAATTACTGTGGGACCAGTATGCTTACAGCTATGGCACTGAGGAAACGTATGGAAAAAAAGATTCTGCTGTACATTTGGAGTCGAAAGTACGGGAGGGGAGAATATCGGAACACTTGCTGAACGATGTTCCTCCAGTTGCAGAACGGATAGGGGTGGATTTGAATATCGTGGATGTGACCGTAACAGAAGAGAAATTATGGCTGGAGGCACTTATCTGGCCCGAACACGCCGACAGACGACGCAACTTTTTACGTGCCGCCGGGAAACTGCAGCAGCATCCGCTCTCTCTTCTGGAAGGAGACGGGGTCTCTCTTCTCCCTGAAATTGCGGCTACCATGCCTGAGGACTCCACTCTCTGCATTTTTCACACTCATGTAGCCAACCAGCTCCCTGAAGAGAAAAAGAGTAGACTGGAAGAGTACGTAAAAGATATCAGTGAACGGAGACAGGTTTTCCACATTTATAACAATATGAATGATCGCCGTTTACACGTCGATCACGTTCTCAAAGGAAAAGCGACGACACATACGCTGGGCGATACGGACGTACACGGTCGATGGTTTGACTGGAAAATCGATTTGAAGGAAACACCGCCGACTGAATAATGAAGTCCATTTCAAATTTTGCATCTGCTTTGAACCGACGCTTATTTCTTGTAAAGATAAGCGTCGATTTTTATATTTTATGTAACATATATATTGAATTATGTAATGTATATGTTACTATATTGAGTGAAGGGGGTCTTACATAAGTGAAAAATAACGTAAAAATAGCCCGCGTGCAAATGGATATGACCCAGGCCCAATTAGCCGAACAGACAGGCGTTACCCGTCAAACGATCAGTTTAATAGAAAAAGGAAAATACAACCCTACGTTGAAACTGTGCCTTGCCATTTGCGACGCCGTGCACAAGTCTCTGGATGAATTGTTCTGGATAGATAAGGAGGAGCGGACCGATGATACAAAAAATAAATGACGAGCGGTTGAAACGGAAAAACCTGGAGAACACGCGAATTTTATTTATCGTTCAGACCGCTGGAATAATAGGCATATTAGGATATGAGCTGGTTACGAAAGGTATGGATGAAATGACCGGTAATCCACTTTGGTTTCTGCTTATTCTTACAGGTATTGTCTCTGCATATTTATCTATGAGTATAAGCGTGGATCATGAGTCAGATGAAAAATCCCCTAAGAAGGGATTACTTATTTCGCTAGCGGCAAGTAGTGTGATTGCCATAGGATTCGGCGCAGCAGTTACTCTTACTGCGGATTTGAATACGGGGATCCTCGTAGGAGCCATCGTGTTCATATGTTTCATAGTACCTTACTTTTATCTTTATTATTTACGGAGGAAACAGGAAGATTGAATCATTGGAACGCTTACAAAAGTATTTTGACAAATCACCGGGTTTTGTCTAACATAAATTGGAAAGAACATTATTTTCAATGAGGTGATCATTTTGGAATTAGTCAGTTTCGGAATCATTGTATTCGCAGGCTTAGTTATTTTCTTCACTTCCGGATGGTTTACCGGTACAGATGAATTCGGCGGGGTCAATACGAAAGATAGTGAACGCTTGAAAATTATTAAACAGAAAGCTATTGTAAGCAGTTGGATTTTGCTCGTAATGGTTTTTTTCTTAAGTTCCGTATTCGAATTCCTGCAATTGAACAACCGGGGGTGGAGCTTATTCGGGAGCGTTAAACCTGAATTGCTTTATTTGCTGGTCGCTGTTGTCAGCTATTTTGTCTATTACTGGATGTATAAACGTCGGATAACTAATAGTGAGAGATAACATTGCAGTGAATGACGGCAAGGTAACGCAGACAGGAGTTGATTTGCTATGGATGTTTTAGTTTTTATTGTCATTTGTTTAGTCATTCTTGCTCTTCCCGTTGCGGTGATATATTGGGGACTAAAACAAATGGCCGGTGCGCTGAAACCAAAAATAGATGAGTTTTCGGAACAAAAAGACCGAATGGAGTCTCTGGAAAAACGGATCGATGTACTCGAAAGGAAATTGGACGAAAAATAAATAAGACATTTCCAGGATTTGCGACATAGAAAAAATTCTTGAAAGAAAATCTGTCAGCAGTCTCAGGAGGAATTTTATGAAATTGAAAATTCTGACCGGTATTTTGATGGGTTTCACAATCGGGTTCCTGCTAGTAAGCTTTTGGAAAAACGACATAGACTGGAGTTTGTGGGGAGGGCTTATGATCGGAGGAATAGTCGCCCACTTTATCATGATAAATGTGAATGAACGTAAGAAGAACAAGCGATTATATTGATAAAAAACTTCTATCCCTATTCATTGTATTTCTCATCAGAGGAGTGAATCTCTTCTCCCGCAGTCGTACGTATGGTCAGCGGTTCCTCAATTTCATCGACTCCGATGTAGATGAAGGGAGACTTATCGGATGCGCCTTGCCCCTTTACCATATGTAAAACAACTTCCGTACCGTCCTTTTGATTGATCCCCTCAACTTCTATTTTCTGACCTGCATAGGTTTCCCCAAGTCTTATGAAAATTTCTCTATTCCCTTCTGAAATCGTGGAGACGCGGTAGTGGTTTTCCGTATTATTCTGAATGGTCATCTCTCCCTGTTCAATAATCCAGTAGTCTTTTCCGTTTAAAACAGGAATGAGTACGATGGTGAAGAAGATGACCGGCAGTACAATCAGACCAACTTTGTCGCCACGCGTGAATCTCATCAGTCTCGCCGATGTAGTCAGGGAAGGTATTGCTATCGCACCGAGTATACTGACCACCAGAATCCCCATAGCCAAAAATACATACCCCATTCCTTCAAATCCTCTTACAAAGAAATAACTGTAGAGAATAATAGTAATAGCTGTGAGGAATGTCATCAGTGGGGCCAGGTAGTACCGGTTATTACATTTCGCAATGATAAAGAAGAAACTGAAAATCAGCAGACCTAAAAATAACCCGACAGCCAGTATTGAATACACATGCTCACCTCCCGGAAGTCTTTAACGGAATGCAGCCTTTTTCTTGTTCCTTTCATTTTAACATGGAATATAAATCACCCTGATAGTGTACGCTATCAGAGTGTAGAATTTACTGCCTTATTAACTTTTGTTCCTCTCTGCATAAATGCTCATAGCTTGGGACATGAATGCAGCCAAACCTTCTCCGAACTGGTCTATATTTTCAGTGAAGCGCTCATCGTTTACGTACATATGGCCGAGCCCTTCGAAAGCCTGTGGAGAATAATTCCCCACCTCATTTAAATAGTGATACCATATACCAATTTTGTCCTGAGCTGTATCGGATTCAGGTGATACACCACGGATACGGGCCAATTCACGAAAGATTTCGTTGAATTTCTCCTGATCATACCCGTTCATATTCTTGACTTTTTCTTCGGATTCATCGACTGCTTCATCTCCCCATCTTTCTCTCGCTTCTTCCTCGTAGGGGTTATGACTGAAATCAAAACCTGTGAATTTATCACGGTTTGGCATTTTTCTCTCTCCTTTCGACTCCTGTATCGTTTTTTCAATGGTTCTGATTACTTCATTAAGCTGACTTCTTTTTCTGTAAAGCATGTCGCGTTGCCTGATCAGAGCCTGCTGACGATCGAACGATGGATTGTGCATAATCTCTTTGATTTTTTCCAATGGGAAGCCGAGCTCTTTAAAAAACAGAATCTGCTGGAGAGTATCGAGATTTTTGTCGGAATAAATCCGGTATCCGGCTTCCGTAACTTCGTCCGGGACCAGTAATCCTATTTCATCGTAATGATGCAACGTACGTACACTAACACCTGCTAACTCTGCTATTTCTTTTACTTTCATCGTCAGCACCCTCCTTTCACTATTAACTGTAAAGTATCCCGTAGCGGAAGGGTCAACAACAATTACCTGTAAAAAGTCTATCATCTCTGTTAAAATAGTTACAAAATTTAGAATTTTATCGATATATATGAAATTAAGGCAACGAAACGGGAATTCATAGGGATTTTAGCGAATGGACGGGCAGGTGAGTTTTTTGGCGTGGAAGTCATATCTGATGCATGAATGCATCAAACCATTGTTTTTAATAGTGGGCGTATTGCTGATAAGTGTTTCTCCTCTATTCATGTCGGTGGAGGGGTTCGTCTGGCCCGGACTTGAAAAAATCGCCGGTATTTTCGGGCAATTGATGAGCCCTGAATCGCTCGTCTACATTCACCCTGAATCCGGTGAGGAAAGAAGTCTGTTTCCTGTTATATTCAAAGCTTTTGCAAGTTCTGTAACCGTACTCGGAACAGCTCTCGTCGTTTCTTTATCTCTTGCTCTTCTCGGAACGCTTATGTTGTGGCGCGCTCCGAAGAGAATTTATCAGCTGAGCTTATCTTTTACTTCCATCCTGCAAAGCATTCCGGACGTCGTATTCGTCGTTGCTTCGCAGATGTTTCTCGTATGGCTGTATGTGGAGACAGGGACTACTTTCATAAAACTTGCGGGCGCGGGGGAAGGAGAAGCCGTGCTGGCACCGGCTCTGGTCCTGTCGATCCTTCCGACCATTTACTTTTTCCAGTCGATGCTCAGTCTTGTAGAGGAAGAGAAAGAGAAGCCATACTATGAAATGGCTGTAAGTAAAGGGTTACCGAAAACGTTCATACTGCTCACCCATATTATGAGGAATATGCTGGTGCGTCTGTCTTATCAGGCGAAGTTCCTGATCAGTATTATGGTCAGCAATCTGCTCATCGTTGAATATCTTTTCGAGAATTTCGGGATGGCGTCTTTCCTGCTCACTTATTCGCAGCCTCCCGTGTTTTTCGTTACAGCTCTATTGTTCTTTGGACCTGTTTATCTGGTTTTGAAAATCGTTGAATTGACCCTGTATTTCTTCACCAGACAGGAGGTCTCCCTATGATGAAAAGGTTGGGCAGACAGCCGTTATTCCTATGGGGATTCGGATTTATAGTAATGATGCTGGCAGGAAGCCTGATCCACGCTATTTTTTTCGATTCGTATGTACGCCACACGCCGTTTCTCACAAATGGACAGGGGGAAATGGTAGGACCGCCTTTTGCTCCCTTCGAACACTCGATTCTGGGCACGGATATGAACGGCAATCATATCGTTTATTACATCCTGAAAGGAGCTAAGTATACGATTCTGGGCGTGTTTTCTATAGGGACGCTCAGTTTCGCGCTTGCTTTCCTGGTCGGCATCCCTCTTGGATTCAAACAGAAAGGGAAGTCTAAAATTCTTGAAAACACGCTTTCCGCTTTATATTTCATCCCGGCTTCCGTCATTGCCTACAACTTTCTCAGACCGTTATTGCTGGAACCCATGTCCGGGTTCCCGACGACGCTCGGCTTCCGGTTAGGCACAGAGGTGCTGGTCATCGGTATTTTGTTGACACCTCCTGCAGCCATTTACATAGCGAATGAGACAAGCGTCCTTTTGAAGAAGGAGTACATCACGACGAGCAGGTCACTCGGAGCAGGATCGTTTCATCTATTTCGTTCCCACCTGCTTCCCCATCTGAAAGAAAGACTGGTCACACTTTTCATGAGACAGAACATCCAGGCTGTTCTCGTTATGAGCCACCTCGGTGTATTTGAACTCTTTTTCGGCGGGACGAAAGCAGAATTCGGGCTGGGGGCCGGGCGTCCGGTACCCGTCACTTATGAGTGGGCTTCCATGGTAGGTATGTACTTTCGTACGCTGCAAACGAACGTATACTGGCTGGTAGGTCTGCCGCTCATTTTTTTAGTCTTATTCGTTCTTGCTTTAACGGGTATGAGTCGTGCGCTCAGGAACGTTCTCACTGAAGAAGCGAGGGTTTACACGAGTGAAGTAGAAAGTGATCTGCAGCCGGATGAAGGACGGGATGATTTCGCGATGGTGAAAAAAACTTCGGAATAGCAATGGGGACACTTCTACGTAATTTAAAACAGAATTCTTCCGACTTTTCTTCCATTTGAAACTTTTCCGTGCTCAAACCGTAGAATATAGAAAGAAAGCGGGGAGAACTCATGAAAAAAATCATAGTGGCGCTGAGCTTACTGATGCTTATTTTTCCTCTGCATGCGTTTGCGGTCGAATACGACATTGAGAAAACTGCCATTACGGCAGAACTGCAGAAAGATGGAACCGTTCACGTCGAAGAGCGGCATACGTATCAATTCGAGGGAGAGTTCAATGGGATTTCGAGAACGCTCATACATAAAGACAATGCAGCTATCGAGGATGTGAAGGCTTCTGAACAGGGAAAAGAGCTTGAAGTGGAACAGGAAGATGAACTGTACAAGATCCATCGTCCCGGTGAAGATGAAACGGTATCGATCAACCTTACTTACGTTATCGAGGGCGGGGTGGACGTGTATTCCGACGTCGCCCAGTTCTACTGGCCTTTTTTCGACGGTAGCAACGAATCGGATTATGAAAATATGACGATTACGGTTGTACCACCGGAACCCTCCGAAGCAAAAGCGGCTTATGGTTATGATGCCGCTTATCATACCGCGGACAGCGGTTCCGACGGCACAGTGGTTTTCGATATGGGAAGCGTTCCGGAGGGGAAGAACGGGGACATACGCGTCGCTTATGACGCCGCCCTTTTTCCGCAGGCGGAGCCGACCAGTGACGAAGCCATGCTGAAGGAAATCCTTAATGAGGAAGCGGAATTGAATGAGAAGATGATTGCAAGGCAGGAACGTCACGAATTGTGGAGCGGGCTTGGTCCTTATATAACGGGGGCTTTTTTCCTTCTGGCGTTCGTACTGTTCCTCACCGGTTTCCGGAGAAGGAAGGAAACGTTGCGGGAAGCAGAACGGGCGAGAAGCGGTACCGGAAGATTTCCGGAGACTTCGATGAGCCTGCCCGCCATGCTTATGTTCAGCAACTATGGTCAGGTGACGATTCCTATGATGACCCCTGCCCTGCTTGAGCTCGTGAGGAAAGGGAACGTCGAGGAAGGACCGGAGGAGGAATTCCGGGTAGTGAACCGGGAAACCGATTACTCCCATGAAACGCTTCTTTTGAACTGGCTATTCGATGAAGTAGGAGAGAACGGGACGTTCAGAGTGGAAGATCTTGAGGAATATCTGGAGGATGAGGGTCACATTGAATCCTATCAGGAAAATTTCCGTCTGTGGAGCGAAGCAGTGAAGCAGGAAGTGAAGCAGTACCATCTGTATGAGGAGAACATGAAAGCCCGCTGGACGGCGGGAGTGGCGGGTCTTGCCATATTGCCTTTTGCGTTTCTGTTTCCTGTCTATGAAGTATTCATCTGGATGGCGGTCGCAATTGCTTTATTCTTTTACTTTCTCCTTTTCGCTATACTCTATCGCCCCCTTACGTTTGAAGGGCAGCGGATCAAGCAGGAACTCGAACCGCTTAAAACGGGTGAAGAATGGCAGCAGTGGGAAGAGAAAGATCAGATATCCGCCTATCTGTACCAGGTGGGCGCAGGGAAAAGAAAATCGGACATCGATCTGCCAACCAGCGCTGTAACTGCGAACGACCTCGCAATGTTTATGATACTTGCAGGGACGCTTGATCAGAGTTTCCGACAGGCCGATCAGACTGCCTCCGTTTCGGCTGCGACGACAGGCGCCGGAGCCGGCGGTGGTGGTGCCGGAGTAGGCGGGGGCGGTGGTGGTTCAGGTGCTTTCTGATACGCCGATCCTCAACACGTACACTTATAAACCGGTAAGTTTTCCATTTATGCACGAGTCTCTCCGGGGCCCGTGCTTTTTTCCATTCAGTGAAAACCTGTGTTATCATCGTTCTAATAAGGGTATAGTTGAATATAAAAGATAAAGAGGGTACATATTTATGATTTTTGTAATTATTTCACTGATTATCGGGTTCCTCACCGCTTTCATCGGAAGTATAGCAGGTCTTGGCGGCGGAGTGATCCTAATACCGTCCCTGCTGTTCCTGTCCGATTTCTTCGAAGCTTTTTCCTGGGTCACCCCGCAGAAGATCGTTGCGATATCTCTCATTGTCATGATTTTCACCGGGATGTCTTCCGCCCTTTCCTATATTCGGCATAAGAGGGTCGATTTTAAACTCGGGAGTCTGTTTCTTATCGGAAGTATCCCGGGCGGCATATTCGGGGCGTACATTAACGGCTTTCTCAATGCGGATGTATTTTCCCTTATTTTTGGAGGGGTTATGATTTTCGTATCCCTTCTTTTCTTCCTGCCGAGGCGCCAGGGCTCCACGCCTCTCTTCAAAAAGGGGATGAAGGGGGTCCGGATGGTAGCGGGGGAGGAGTATCACTATACAGTGCCGATTACTCTCGGTCTTGTCCTGGCTTTCACGGTCGGGACGTTATCCGGACTGCTCGGTATCGGAGGCGGGTCGCTCATGGTGCCGGCGATGATTCTGCTGTTCCAGCTGCCACCGCATATCGCTACAGCCACCTCGATGTTCATGATATTTTTTGCCGTAATCCCGAGTTCCGTGACGCACATCGGTCTCGGTCACGTGGACTGGTACCGGACGCTGTTCTTCATTCCGGGAGCGTATCTCGGCGGCACGGTCGGGGCGTACGTGAATCGTAAAATGAATGCGAAAAGTATAGAATGGGTGCTGCGCATTCTTCTGATTGTCGTAGGTGTCCGTCTGATTTCTCAGGGATTATGATAAGGAGAAGAGATTATGATAGAGAAAATATTTATTTACTATACGAGCGATCTGCACAGTTATTTCGAAAAATGGCCGAAACTCGCCGGTTATATCGAAGAGAAGCGACGGGAGCATAGAAACAGAGGAGAAGCTTCTTTCGTATTCGACAACGGGGACCACGTGGACCGCTTCCACCCCGTGGCAGAAGGACTGAAAGGCAAGGGGAACGTGGAATTACTGAATGCAAGCGAGTATGATGTAGTGAACTTCGGCAACAACGAAGGCATCACCCTTGCGGAACAGGAACTTTACCATCTGTACGACGAAGCGGACTTTCCGGTAGCCTGCGCGAATGCTTTCCCTATGTCAAAAGAAGACCCGGACTGGCTGAAGCCTTACGTCATCAGGGAGACTGCGAGCGGGGTGAAACTCGGCATCATCGGGCTCACCGCTCCCTTCCGCGTGTTCTATCAGCTGCTCGGGTGGAAAGTGGAGGCACCGGAGAGAATGATGGACAGGTATATGGAGGAAGTGAAGGCACAGAGTGATATCGTCGTTCTCCTTTCACACCTCGGGTACCACACGGACCGGCAGATGGCTGCCGATTATCCTGGACTGGACGTAATCATCGGAGGCCATACTCACCACCTTCTGCCGGAAGGGGAGAAGCACAATGGCGTGCTGCTTACGGCTGCTGGAAAGCACGGAACACATCTCGGTGAAATTTTTATAGACTGGGATCATTCGAAGCGGAAACTGGTGAATAAGGAAGCGTACACGGTCGCCTCCGATACGCTTGAAGAAAGTGCGGAAGTGAGAGAAAGGCTCGAGAATTTAAAGGAAAAAGCGCATCGGCGTCTTTATTCGACCGTGGCGGAACTGAAAACTCCTCTGACCGCGGACTGGTTCCATGAGACACCACTGATGAGAGAATTGACGAAGGAACTGCGCAGCTGGACAGAGGCGGATATAGCTATGCTGAATGCCGGTGTCATTCTTGAAGGACTGGATAAGGGGGCGGTGACGTACGCGGATCTGCACCGGATCTGTCCCCACCCGATGAACCCCTGTAAGGTCCATTTGAGCGGTAAGGAGATCGTTGAAGTCGTCCGCTCCGCCTACACGAAACAGGTGACGGAGTTTCCGCTGAAAGGGCTCGGGTTCCGCGGAGAAGTGATCGGTAAAATGATTTTTGAAGGTATTGAAATCGAAACGGCCACTTCTCCGGGCGGAGGCGAACACGTGCGAAAAGTATGGTTCGACGGTCAGCCGATCGAACGGGACCGCTGGTACAGCCTGGCTACAGCGGATACGTTCAGTTTCGGAAAGTTTTTTCCGGAAATCAGTCACAGTGCGACGAAAACGTATTACCTGCCGGAAATGCTCCGCGACCTGCTGCTTAAAGTCGTGCAGTCCGGAGAGTATTCTTAACGGTAACGGTATTCATGGCATGTATGTCTGTTTTTTCATAATAGACCGTACGAAAAGAATTGCTGGAGACGGCAATTCTTTTTTGGAGCTTAAGTCCCCTTGCAATAGGTAAGGGAAGCTGATAAAATTTAATCCGAATTGAATACGCGTGACCTTATCGCCACGATGAGGTAGAGGTGCAGGAAATATCAGTATCAGGAACGAGCGTGACAGCGAAGAGCTCCTGGGAAAGGATTCCCTGCCGAAGTATGGATGGACCGTCACACCTTCCATGCTGGTACATGTTTGAACAAAAGATGTACTGTCATGCATGTTACATGCATGGTGCGCTACTGATCGCATGGAGGATAATCATATTGCTGAAGCAATGATGGATTATTTTCTGTCATTGTTTTTTTATATGCAAAAAAACTTCGATTACTCCTATGTTCATGTAGTCGATCCATGCCAAAAAACTTTTGGAGGTACGACTTTATGGAAGGAACAATCTATTCTCTTATACCGGCCGTTCTTATGCTTATTCTCGTCATAGCGACCCGGCAGGTTCTGCTGTCTCTCGGTCTCGGAATTCTTATCGGAGCGTTTATGCTTACCGGATTCGACGTAACGGGGACTCTCAGTCTTCTGTGGCAGGAATTCTATACGATTTTCTATACGGAAGGGGCATTGAATATCGGGAACCTGTACCTGCTCTCTTTTCTGCTGCTGCTCGGCGTCATGACCGCGTTCATGACTGCCTCGGGCGGAAGCAGGGCTTTCGGGAAGTGGGCGATTTCCCGCGTGAAGACGAAGCGGAGTGCTTCTTTAGTGCCGGCAGTGCTCGGTATCATCATTTTCATTGATGATTATTTCAACGCTCTTGCCGTCGGTCAGGTAGCACGTCCGGTTACCGACAGACAGAAAGTGTCGAGAGCAAAACTCGCTTATTATATCGATTCCACTTCGGCTCCGGTGACGGTGATTTCTCCGATTTCGAGCTGGGGTGCCTATATCATCGGTACAATCGGTACGATTCTCGCTGCGAATGAAATAACGGATATCGGGGCGTTCGAAGCATTTATCCAGATGATTCCTTATAACTTCTACGTCTTTGCCGCGCTGCTTCTCGTCTTTCTCACTATCATGCTGAAGCTGGACCTCGGTTCCATGAAAAAGCACGAACGAAGAGCGGAGGAGACGGGGGAACTGACCGATCCGAAGCATACGGATATCCCCGGGGATCTTAATGAAGAATTTCACCCCCACGATAATGGTCATATCAGACACCTTCTCGTGCCGATTGCCGTACTCGTTGTTATGACAGTAGGTCTGATGATATTCACCGGTGTCCGCGCCAGTGAAGGTTCGGCGGATATTTTGAGTACGTTCGCCAACACGAACGTCAATTTCTCCCTGTTTTACGGAGGACTGACAGCGGCTGTCGTTTCGATTCTGATGTACACCGGTCTCCCTTCCGGCAAGTCTCCGCTCCGGAAAGTGCTTCTGGAAGGGGTCAAAGCGATGCTTCCGGCCATCTACATTCTTGTACTGGCATGGATGATCGGTTCAGTGATCGATCAGCTCAGTACGGGTGAGTATCTCGCCGGACTCGTGCAGGCGTCGAACCTGAACGTCGCCTATCTTCCCCTGCTTATCTTCTTTACGGCAGGGTTCATGGCTCTCGCAACAGGAACGTCCTGGGGCACGTTCGGAATCATGCTCCCGATTGCAGGGGAAATCGCTGCAGTCACGGATCCGTCCTTCATCGTACCGGCATTGTCCGCGGTCCTGGCAGGTTCCGTATTCGGGGACCACTGTTCCCCGATTTCCGATACGACGATTCTTTCGTCAACAGGAGCCGGGTCCCACCACATCGATCACGTGCTGACCCAGCTTCCTTATGCCATTATTGCAGCGGTCGCCGCTTCGACGGGATATTTCCTTTTTGCGCTGCTCGGAAGTGTGCTTGTACCGCTGCTTGTTACTCTTTTAGTAGTTGTTGCAGCCGGTTTCCTGTTCAGACCCAGAACGAATAGCTGAATGCCCCTAAAGACCGACGTGTGTCGGTCTTTTTGTTTATGTCGGATTGTCTAAAGTTTCTTTTGACATAGTTGAAATTTCCCATTATACTTTATACAAGATTACAGAATAATCTCATTTGTCCGAATTTTTAAATGTTTCAGTTCAGGGGGACAGGTGAAGTCTAAAGGGAGGTCTTTTCTATGGAAAATCGCTCACAATGGGGCACCCGGGTAGGGTTCCTGCTTGCAGCGATGGGGTCGGCTATCGGCCTTGGTAACATCTGGCGTTTCCCGGCTACAGCTTATGAAAGTGGTGGCGGTGCATTCATCGTTCCTTATCTATTCGCGCTACTCACTGCCGGGATTCCGCTGCTTATTATGGAGTACACTATCGGTCACAGGTACAGAGGATCTGCTCCGAAATCCTTTGCGACCATCAACAAAAAAATGGAATGGATCGGCTGGTGGCAGGTACTCGTCGCGTTTGTCATTTCGACGTACTATGCAGTCATCATCGCCTGGGCACTTATGTATGCTTATTATTCAATCGGCCTGACGTGGGGTAGTGATCCTACTGCTTTCTTCGTGGGAGATTTCCTTAAACTTGCGGACCCCGGGCAGCTTGGCGGTCTCGTACCTAAAGTTCTGATTCCTCTCGTTATCGTATGGGCAGTAGTGCTCGGCACGCTTTCCCGTGGGGTCAAGAAGGGGATTGAAGTTGCCAATAAGATATTCATCCCTTCTCTCGTCGTCCTGTTTCTTATCATTGTCGTTCGGGCTGTAACGCTTCCGGGCGCGATGAACGGTCTGAACAGCTTTTTCGAACCGGACTGGAGCAGGATAATGGATGCGGAAGTGTGGATCGCCGCTTACGGTCAGATTTTCTTCAGTTTATCCATCGCATTTGCAATTATGGTAACGTATGCTTCCTATCTTCCGAGAAAGTCCGATATTACGAACAACGCATTCATTACCGGTTTTGCGAACTCATCTTTTGAAATTTTAGCGGGTATCGGAGTATTCTCCGCTGTCGGCTTCATGGCGTTCCAGTACGATACGACTGTTGCAGGTCTGGCAGCTGAAAAAGGGGTCGGAGGAATAGGGCTCGCTTTCATGGTGTTTCCTGAAATCATCAGTCAGATTCCGGGGATACCGGGGCTTTTCGGTCTCCTGTTCTTCGCCTCTCTCGTTCTGGCAGGGTTCTCCTCTCTGATTTCGATTTCAGAGACGTATGTCGCTGCAGTATCCGAGAAATTCAATATTTCCCGTCAGAAATCAGTTGTGTTCGGCGGAGGGGTTGCAGCTATCCTTTCCCTTCTTTATGCAACAAGAGGCGGGCTGAACATACTCGATACCGTCGACCACTTCATCAACAGTTACGGCGTAGCTCTCGCGGGTCTTGTCGAGGTAGTGGCCGTTGCATGGTTCGCAAAAGAACTGAAGGCACTTCAGCAACATGCGAACTCAAGTTCCGACGTTATGCTTGCCGGCTGGTGGCGTTTCTGTCTCGGTGTCATTACACCGATCGTACTCGGTTTTCAGATGGTCCAGAACCTCACGAGTGAACTTGCGGAGCCATATGAAGGGTACCCGGCAGATTTCCTTATCTACTTCGGTTGGGTAGTGGCGCTGGCGGCAATCCTTATCGGGTTTGCGTTCTCCATGAAGAAATGGCCTCAGGGAACGGCATTTGAAGATCCGACGAAGCCTAACCACAAGGAGGGGTCACTCTGATGGCTATAGTTATGTTCATTCTTACCATCACGATCATTTGGGGCGGACTTGCTCTAAGTATTACGAATGCTGTACGAAAATCCAAAAAATCATAAGATACAGGCAGTCTGCACCCGGTGCAGGCTGCTTTTTTTAGATCAGGAAGACGGTCGTTTCCTTTTTCTTAGGAGTGCGGAAATGTGGTATACTGGCAGCAGTGTAAGAGGTGATAATATGTTGGAATTGTTAGGTAAACAATATGAAATTTTAGAGGATTACCGCAATGCGGTGGAAAAAGAATCTATTGAACAAAGAGCAAGCGAGATACTCGGGAAATACGATTTCATCGTAGGGGACTGGGGATATGGTCAGCTCAGGCTGAAAGGCTTTTATGATGATCAGAACCAGAAAGCGACGTTCGATACGAAGATAAGTACGCTCGAAGATTATTTGTACGAGTACTGTAATTTCGGCTGTGCCTATTTTGTGCTGAAACGGATTGATAAGTAAACAGAAACGGGGGAGGGGAATACGTGCTCCTCTTATTTCTTATGAAAAACCGGGAAAGGTGTGAACTGGAATGTATTTTGTGAATCGTGAAGAGATTGATAATCTCCTCATCTACGTGGAAGAACTGATTCCTGTACTGCAGCAGGCAGGGATGGAGACGACTACGGAACGGCTTGCACTGGAAAGAGCTACTCACATGAGTGTGGAAGTGATGATTGATGTGGGGAACAAAATGATCGACGGCTTCATCATGCGCGATCCGGGCAGCTATCATGATATTATTGATATCCTTATGGACGAAAAAGTTCTCCCTTATGAAGAGGAGAACCAGTACAAGAGGATCATCGATATGAGAAAAGCGGTCGTGCGCGAGTATACGACCGTATCCCATGAACATCTGTTGAGCGAGTGGAACGAATGCCTCGGGTCTTTAAGGCAGTTCCCGGAGCGCATCCGTCACTATTTGAATGCCGAACTGGGAAGCGTCTCAGCGTTTACGAAGGAGTGAGCAGTAATGAAAAAGTACAAAGGTCTGCTGCTTGACCTGGACGGTACGATGTATCGGGGGAACGAAGTGATACAGGAAGCGCCTTTCTTCGTCGAAGAGTGCCGAAAGCGGGGGATCCCTTACGTATTTCTTACCAATAACTCCTCAAAACAGCCTGTTCAGGTAGCAGATAAACTGAACGGGATGGGTATTCATGCACTGCCGGAGCAGGTATACACGTCCAGCATGGCGGCGGCCGCATACATACAGCGCAAGTTTTCTGAACCGAACGTCTTCATGATCGGGGAAGAAGGGCTCGAATCAGCCCTGCTTGCCGGCGGTGCGACACTTACCGAGGAGAACGCTGACGTGGTGGTCGTCGGTATCGACCGTGAGTTGTCGTACGATAAACTGAGGAAGGCAGCGCTGAATATCCAGAACGGAGCGGCGTTTGTAAGTACGAATAAAGACAGGGCGATTCCTACGGAAGAGGGGATGCTTCCCGGAAACGGAGCGGTGACGGAAGCGATCGCTCTCACTGCCGGAATCAGCCCCGTGTACGTCGGGAAACCGGAAGCGCTTATTGTGGAAGAGGCACTGGAAGTGCTCGGGGTGAGTAAAGAAGAGGCACTGCTTGTTGGGGATAACTATGAAACGGATATATCAGCCGGCATCTATGCGGGAGTGGACACACTGATGGTGGAAACAGGAGCGACCTCGTTCGAAGACTTGAACGAGGTCGAGAGTCAGCCCACTTATAAAGTGAAGAAACTGGATGAGTGGACGTTTTCCTGACGTCTTTTATTCATCGGTATCGCCTGCAGCACTGTGGGCCAGCCTGCTGGAAGCGGCTGCTGCGATAGCTCCTACGATGTCATCGAGGAAAGTGTGGCACTTGCCGGACGATTTATCGTCCAGGTCTTTCAAAATGCCGGGCTTTTGTTTGTCGATGTAACCGTAGTTGGTAAACCCGATGGAACCGTAGACGTTCACAATGGAAAAAGCGATGATTTCATCGATGCCGTACAGGCTTTCGTCGGTTTCGATTGTACTCTGAAGCGGTTCTTCGAGCTTATTCTCTTCCGCGAGCTTGTCCATCTGAATACCGGTGATGATGGCGTTCTGCACTTCTCTTTTGTGAAGGACTTTCTGGACGTTTTCGCGGCAGTCTTCCATCGTCAGACCTTCGTGATATTTCGCCTGAAGATAGTAGACGAGATCCGCAATGTCATCGATTGATACACCACGGTCTTTCAGCCACGCCCGTGCCGTCTGTTCCAGTTTGGTAATTTTATCACTCATTATAACTTCCTCCTAACGACTCAGTACGATTTTCTCTTTCCCTAGTTTATGTAGCCACAAACCCGTGAATAAAGTATAACAAAGAGACAGACCGGGTGTCTGTACCAAAGAATGGGGGATTCATACATGCGAAAGCCGAAAGTATTGATTACGAGACCGTTGCCGGAAGAAGTCGTCGCTCCTTATCGTGACCGGCTCGACATTGATATGTACGACATCGACCAGCCGATTCCGGAGGAGGAGCTGAAAGCGAAAAGAGGAAATATTGATGCCCTTATTCCGATGCTGAGTGAGAAATTGGATGATGACTTTTTCCGGAACACGTCCGCCAAAATCGTAGCTAACCTGGCCGTCGGTTTTGACAACATCGATGTGGCATCAGCGCGGAAACACGGGGTGACCGTGACGAATACGCCGGACGTTTTGACCGAAACGACAGCCGATCTTACGTTTGCTCTTCTGATGAACACCGCAAGAAGAATCAGTGAAGCTCAAAATTACATAAAAAAAGACAGGTGGAAGCAGTGGTCTCCACTGCAGCTGGCCGGCACGGATATCCACCATAAAACCGTCGGTATCGTCGGAATGGGACGTATCGGAGAGGCAGTGGCCAGAAGAGCCGTGGGTTTTTCGATGGAGGTGCTCTATCACAACCGTTCCCGTAAGACCGAAGCGGAAGAACGGACGGGAGCCCGGTACGTTTCTCTCGAGGAACTTCTTCAGACATCCGACTACGTCGTCTGCATGACTCCGTACACCGAAGAAACGCATCATATGTTCAGCGATGAAGCGTTCCGTACCATGAAAGATACCGCTTATTTCATCAATACCTCCCGCGGGAAAACGGTGGATGAAAAAGCTCTGCAGCATGCTCTTGAGAACGGGGAAATCAGCGGATGCGGTCTTGATGTGTTCGAAGAGGAGCCGATTTCTGCGGATCACCCGCTTCTCGGGTTGAAAAACGTGACGGCTACTCCTCACGTCGGTTCGTCAACCACGGAGACGAGATATCGCATGATGCAGCTCTGTCTCGACAACGTCGCGCGTGTCACTGCAGGAGAGAGTCCTCTCACACCGGTTACGTGAACATAAAAAAGAGAAGGGGGCGTCCCCTTCTCTTTTTACGTAATGTATGATCAGAATACCTGCTCGACTTCGTAGATGCCCGGAACTTCCTGGCTGAGAGCCCGTTCGATTCCGGCTTTCAATGTAATCGTTGAACTTGGGCAGTTACCACACGCTCCCATAAGGCGCAGGCGGACGATGCCGTCTTCTACGTCTACAAGTTCCACGTCCCCTCCGTCACGTAACAGAAATGGGCGCAGTTTATTCAGGACTTCCTGGACTTGTTCGTTCATATCCACTTGTTGTTGCATATCGACTTTCCCCTTTCGTGATGATGTTATCTATACTATATCACAAATGTAGCATCCATAGCTTTGGAAGATGAGAACTATTATCATTTTATCTTTTCTCAATAGTTTTGTAAAATGAAAGTAACCGATAAGGAGGAGATGCCGGTGAGTAAAGAAAATGTAACCGTCACTGTGTACGGGGCGGATCAGCGCTGTGCGAGCTGTGTGAATGCGCCGGGGTCGAAAGAGACATATGAGTGGCTCCAGGCAGCCATCGGTCGCAAGTACGGAAATGAAGAAATCACTTACCGATATATCGATATATTCAATACAGAAGAAGACGAGTACATCGAAAAGATTATGGAAGACGAGCTTTTTTATCCTCTGGTGCTGGTTGAAGGAGAAATAGCCGGGGAAGGGGACCCGCGCCTCAAATCCGTCTATCAGCATCTGGAAAAGCACGGTCTTACGGCACAGGAGGGATAGATTGAATCCTCTCATAGAATTTTGTGTAACGAACCTCGCTGACGGAACGCAGGAAGTGAAGGAGAAACTCGAAAAGGATCCGGACCTGGATGTACAGGAATGGGGATGTCTGAATCACTGCGGAATGTGTGCCATCAAACATTACGCTCTTGTGGAAGGGCAGCGGGTATTCGCGAATTCTCCGGATGAGCTGCTTGAGAAGATTTACGAATACCTGGAAGAAGAAGAGCTGATATGAATGGATTGAACATTTACTGATCAGCCTATATACTGATAGTAGAAAGGAGAGGTTCCGAATGGTTCTCAATCTTACGGAAGCTGCAATTTACAGAGTAAAAGAAATGCTGCAGGAAGAAGACTCTCAAGATAAATACTTACGCTTTGGCGTGCAGGGCGGAGGATGCAGTGGTCTTTCCTATAAGCTCGGTTTTGAAGATACAATGAATGAAGATCTTGATATAAAAGAAGAACATGACGGCCTTCAGGTCATCATCAACAACCAGGATGCTGCAATCATTGAAGGGACGGAAATCGATTTCAAACAGAACATGATGGGTGGCGGTTTCACTATCGATAATCCGAACGCCATCGTATCGTGCGGCTGTGGATCATCCTTTAAGACAGCGACAAATGCCGGGACACCGGACCCGAACTGCTGATTGCCGATTTCAAAATTCGTTTAAGGGAAACGACCCTTTCTCGTTACTTCACATAATATGCCTTCTTAGCGAAAGTGATTTTCGCCAGGAAGGCGTATTTTTTTGCATGTACATCTGAGTATTGCAAATGGACACAGGTATTGAAGTGATAAAAGTTTCAGTGAAAACAAATTAATTTTTTAAATTATTTGAAAACATTTTCGAGGAATGATACTCTAGTTCTGTTACATATATTTGTATAATTTGGAAAAGATGGAGAGCTCTGCAATTCACTGTTATTAGATGTCATAAAAGGTCTGCCTTTAAATTGTGAAATGGAAGGTAAAAGCTCATTGAGTATAAGAGAGGTAAAATACACTATAAGGAAGCGGGACTGCAAATGAATAAATCGATTTTGTTTTTCCTATTATTTTTATTGACAGTGTTTACCCTCGGGTGTAGTTCATCCTCAGGTGATAAGGGAAAAGAAAAAGCTGGTGCATCAGAAGAAACGGATTCCCAAAAAAACAAAGGCCTTGAATTCGAACATAACGACCAGACTTTTACTGTCATCCCTCTTTTTTCTCAGACGTTGAACTATACAGAGAAAGTCGGGGGCGATTCTTCAAAAGATAGGGAAAGGTTATATCAGGAATATGTGATTTCCTCTTTTGAAGATATAGCTGAAGAGAAAGACCTGGAAATATCGGAATTTTACGAGGATTATTTTGAATATAATACTAATATTGAAGAACTGGAGAACAGTACAAAAGAACTTATGAAACAGAAAGATGTGATTATGAAAAGTGTCCAAAGCGCTTTGAAGGAGTCCTCGAGTAAACTCTCCGGTACCGATAAGACTATCTTCGTCATGCCTCTGAACCCTACAAACCATTTTCCGATTTACAATCTTGGCGGTGTGACGGGAGTAACCCTTAGTGAAGATACAGTGATCATGAAATTGGATCCTTCCTATGAGGAAGAACAGTTGAAATATGCCGTAGCACATGAGTACGGTCATTTGATTGAAGGTGAAGGGAATGGTGGGAATTGGGGCAGTATTAATGAACTCGTAATCAGTGAAGGAAAAGCCGACACGTTTGCCAGAAAAGTATATCCTTCCGTAGAAACAAGTTGGAACACTCCGTTGGAAAAAAATGAGAAAAATGAAGTGCTCAGCGTTCTTGAAGAAGAGGGGAACGGATACAATGCAGATGCTTACTACACATTGGAACGGGGGAACTCCAATAGAAATATTCCCATAGCGTCCAATTATAAGATAGGAGCTGTAATCGTAGAAGATTATATAGAGAATAACAACCCTTCCTCTGTGAAGGAATGGATTGATTTATCACCCCAACAACTAATTGAAAAAACAAGTTATGAAGAGCTTCTTCAGTAAGATGAATCATAGGAATACTGACCCTCAATTGCATAGAAGCTCTCAAGGTTTCTTATATACTTATCGTTCAATATTATGAAACCGGCAGAATGGCGAGGAGTGAAAAGGTGAGGAATAAAGATGAAAACAATTTCAGAGATGATAAAGATCTCAGTAAAATCGAAATGGCTTCAGAAGGGGCTACAGGTTGCGGATTGGGGTGTTTAGGAGTAGCTTTCGTATTTATTAACTTTCCTGTTTTCTTTTACATATTGTAATGGTACCTTATTTCACACAGAGAGAAGGTGTTGAACCGGAGAACGGATAAACTATAGTGAAGTGAATGATACCTCGAAGGGGAAACTTAATTATGAATGAAAATAGTACATTGAAAAATCAAAATGATACAATTGCCGGTATAATTGCGATGTTTTTAATAATAGTTATGGCATTTACCGATGTGCCATTCCATTTGAGCGTGATTGTAGTTATAAGTATTTTTTTGATTAATTTTATATGGAGTATCTCGAAAAGAGAAAATAGGAAAAGTGGGGCTTATAAAGAATCATTCAAGATTTTATTAATAATGCTCCTGGTGTCAGTTGCTATTGGTCTATGGAGAACTATATTTAGTTCATTTTATTGAGAATACTTCATGTCTTTTCAATAATTTCTGAGTGATCCTGGGAAAGAAAAAGGATTAGGGAACTGTGCTGAAGAAATAATTAAAGAAGTGTAAAAGGTCCGGGTGGAGCTTATGTACTGTCACCAAGTAGAACTTTATAGGGGTACTAACTTATAATAGCAAGGACGGGGGACCATATGAACTGGCCATTAATAAAAGACAGAAGATGGGTATTATTGCAGTCAGCCTCGATTTTATTGGCAGTCATTACACTAATATTGGCAGTGAACAATAATAATTACTGGGTGTTATTTTCTGCTCTTTCTATGCTAATGATGATCATAAGTGCGAGTAGAGCAGCAAAAATAACACATGAGAAAACTGAAGCTGCAGAAGATAAACTTCCTTGTAGAAGACAGTAAGAAAACTTTAACATTATATAAAAATAAAATGTTCCGTGATTTCTTTAGAATCATTTTGAAATACCTGATGTATACTTTTGTAGATAAGGTTTGTCAAAAGAACATCCATCACCTAAATTATGTGAGAAAATTCAAAAAGTATTGAAAGCGCTTTATAGAAATGGTACTATTTTAATAAACACCGATTGAATCTGCATTTTGTAACGGCGGTTCGCTTTTATCCGGGCGGGCTATCCTTGCAAAAGATGCCGGAGATTCGGAGGAAACTTAATGTATGAATCACAGACTTGTTACATAGTGGGTGAATCCAAATCACCCGGGAACAATGCCATTACGAAAAAATATGATTCCTTTTTTGTCGGATTTGTCGTGGATATGAACAGTAATGAAATCGTCGATGTCGAATGTACGGCCATGCTGGACATCACCGTCCATTTTGTCCACAGTCTGTTCATCGGGAAAAAGATGACGGACGGGGAAACAGTCGAACAGGCGATTACGACGCGGTATTTCGGCTCCTCTAAAAAAGCACTGATCGTTGCTTTTAAACAGGCACAGCTGAAGTACTATGACATTATGAATATATGATACCGATTGCTTTATCTCACTGATCGTGGATAAAATCCAGTCGACAAGAAGCGTATTCTTGCCGGCTGGTTTTTTGTTTTTATACATAATATCAATCAAGGGGGAGAATCATTATGATCGAAAGTGGATTTCTTTATCTGGGAGTCATCATAGGTCTGGCCGGACTGGTCGCTTTTCTCGAATCGTCGAAAAGTAAATTTTTCAAATACGTGCCGGGTATCGTGCTCATTTACTTTGGAGGTGCGATTCTGAAGACGACAGGGATCATCGGCTCCACGGAAACGATTGACAGTACGTATGGAAATGTACGGGACATCCTGCTTCCGATGCTCATATTCCTGATGCTTATCAACTGTGACTTACGAAAACTGAAGAAACTGGGTCCGAAGATGCTGATCGGTTATTTTGCGGCTGCTTTCAGTATTATGCTCGGATTCGTCGTCACATACCTGCTGTTCCAGGGGTTATATGCTGAAAATACGTGGCAGGCCCTGGGAGCTCTTGCCGGAAGCTGGACGGGCGGCTCCGCCAACATGGTCATCATTCAGGGGATCCTCGAGGTGCCGGAGAATATTTTTGGTTACGCCCTTATTATGGATACTGTCAACTATTCCTCCTGGGTCATGATCATGTTCTGGCTCGTTCCATTCGCGGCCCTTTTCAACAAATGGGCTAAGTCCAATACCGAACATCTCGATGAAATCACCGCTGACCTAGTGGAGGAGGATAAAGAGAAGGATGCGAAGAACATAACCTTCGTCCATATGCTTGGTCTTTTATCCGTAGCCATATTCGTCTCCTCGATAGCTGCCGAGATCGGCGGAGTGCTTCCTTCTTTCGGTACTGTCGTTAACGCAACGACGTGGACGATCCTCATCGTTTCTATTCTCGGTGTACTTCTCGCTATGACGAAGCTTGCGAAAGTTCCGGGTTCGATGGATATCGCGAACGTCTTCCTTTATATCGTTATCGCCCTGATCGCTTCCCGTGCCGATTTCTCCCAACTGGGACAGGCGCCGGTGTATATTATTTCCGGTTTCGTGATTCTCGCTGTACACGCAATCATCATGCTGCTTGTCGCGAAACTTTTCAAACTGGATCTGTTCACTCTGGGTGTTTCGAGTCTTGCGAATATCGGCGGGATGGCGTCTGCCCCACTGCTTGCAGGAGCTTACCACAGATCGCTTATACCGGTCGGCGTGCTGATGGCTCTCGGAGGATCGTTCCTCGGAACGTACGGCGGACTGCTGGTTGCCGAAGTGCTTTCGATGTTGTAGGGGAGGAGCTATATGAAAATAACCGATATCGTATGCGAAAACAGAACAGTTTCTTTGAAACGTCCATTCAAAACCGCTGTCCGTACCGTGGAAAACATTGAAGTGATGGATGTATATGTGAAAACGGATGGAGAGATCGAAGGGTACGGGTCGGCGACGGCTTCCCTTCAGGTTACGGGGGATTCCCTGAAAGGGATGAGAGCAGCCGTGGAGGGTCCTGTCCGGGATGCTCTTCTGAACGAAGATGTACAGAAACTGAACCATCAGCTCATTAAATTGGAAAAAAGCTGCATCCATAACTCGAGCGCGAAAGCGGCTGTGGATATAGCTCTCCATGATGCTTACGGAAAGCATAACAATCTCCCCATATATAAAATGCTGGGCGGGGAGAGAGGGGTACTTGAGACGGATATGACCGTCAGTGTAGATGACCCGGACCTTATGAAACAGGAAGCGGTCGCAAGAGTCCGGGAAGGGTTCGACGTCCTTAAATTGAAAGTGGGCATGGACGAAAATGAGGATTTCGATCGCCTGCTTCAAGTAAAAGAAGCGGTAGGGGAAAATGTGCGCCTGCGTCTCGATGCCAATCAAGGGTGGACGGGGAAACAGGCCGTTCATTTTCTGAAAAAGATAGAACAGGAAAATATCAATGTGGAACTCGTCGAACAGCCTGTTCCGGCTCATGACCTGAAAGCTCTGAAATACGTGCGTGAACATGCTCACGTGCCGATTATGGCCGATGAGAGCGCTTTTTCCCCGCGGGAAGTCCTTCGGCTCCTGGAAATGGATTGTACCGACTACGTGAACATCAAACTGATGAAGGCAGGGGGATTGAGAAGAGCAAGGCAGATCGCTGATATCTGCGAGAGTGCGGGTGTTCCCTGCATGATCGGAAGTATGATGGAATCGACTGTTTCAGGCACGGCGGCTGTCCACCTTGCTATGGCCCACCCGAACATTACGATGTACGATCTCGACGCCCCGGCCTGGATGGATGATGAAGGTCTGAAAGGGGGGATGAGCTACGAAGGAAGAGAAGTGACGTTGAACGAACGCCCCGGGCTCGGTTTTTATTAATCTTTGGAGGTGGTTATTGATGAAAAATAGACTTTTATGGATAACGGCTGTACTGCTGTTCAGTTTTGTTTTCACTTCTGCTGTCCAGGCAGAGAATAAAGAGATGTACGTAGATGTGTCTGTAGCTACATTGTGGAGTGAACCTGCTGATACGAGGGATGTCGATGCTCCGGCGATCAGTAACCCGGTAGATATGTGGGAGTGGACGGAAAACATGACATACGAACAGAAACTGGGACTCGTCGGTAAACTGCAGACGCAGGCTCTTTATGGACAGAAAGTCACCATCCTTGAAGAAAAAGGGGACTGGGTGAAAGTCGCCGTCCACGGTCAGCCGACACCGAAAAATGAACTCGGCTACCCGGCCTGGATGCCGAAAGAACAGCTGGCGGATGAGAAAAGGTACAGCACTTTAAAAGATAAGAAGCCGTTCGCACTGGTCACATCGCCTACGGCTCATCTGTATGACGATAAAAACAGAAAAAAGGAATTCAAAGAAATCAGCTTCAATACGAAACTTCCTGTTGTAACTCAGGCTGGAGATTCCATGCTGGTGGTTACTCCGAGTGATGGAATGAAGTGGATCAACGAAGAGGATGCTTCCGTTTACGAGAGCGAGGACGAAATCCCTGAAGCGGACGGTGAGGACCTGGTGGAAACGGGGAAACAGTTTCTGGGACTGCCGTACTTGTGGGCAGGTGCTTCCGGTTTCGGGTTTGACTGTTCAGGCTTCACACACACCATCTTCAAATCACATGGAATAACAATACCGCGGGATTCTTCCGTACAGGCGGAGAACGGGACTCCCGTAGCAAAAGAGGATCTGCAGGAAGGGGATCTGCTGTTTTTCGCTTATGACGAAGGAGAAGGATATGTCCACCACGTCGGTATGTATATCGGGGATGGGGAGATGATCCATTCCCCTAATTCGGCAAGTACGGTAGAAATCATCGACGTGTTCGAATCGGATTATGCCGTTGAATTTGCAGGGGCGAGAAGATATTTGGATTAATGTAACGTAACTCTCCGGCACTTTTGTGGGAATAAATTTTGCGTTGCTTACGTTGATTCAAAATGTTAAAACTCCAGAGGAGCCTTGAGGGAATGTTTTCCTTCAGGCTTCTTTTTATGAGAACAGCTTTATTCACATTAAAAATGCGTGCCATGATTCAGGAAACTGTCATAATGGAATATGTAAAGAGAGGTTGAGGACATAACGTCGTCGGCTGCATAATAGAAAGAACCATAGCAATTACGTGAGGGGATGGACGTCAATTGATATCGAGTGAAATTGCGCAGATGATCGTAGACAGAACCATGGCTATTCTTTCTTATAATATCAATGTCATGGACGAAAATGGCATAATTTTAGGGGCTGGCGATACGAAAAGAAGAGGGACCATACATGAAGCCGTGAAGTATAGAAAAAATCCGGCAGACCATTTGGAGATTCATCCGAAGGAAGTGGAAAAATGGAACGGTGTCGACCAGTGAATCAATTTACCTATTTATTATGAAAACCGCACCATCGGAACTATCGGGATAACCGGGCCGCCCGGGGAAGTGAGGAAATACGGAGAACTCGTAAAAATGACAGCGGAAATGATTATAGAACAGAGATACCTTCTTGACCATGTTCAATACGACGAACGGATTCGCAGGGAATTTCTGTATCAGTGGCTGGAAGACACCTATGCCAATGACCGGGAATTTACACGGAAAGCGGATATGCTGGGGATCGACCTTGAGATTCCGCGGATAGTCATCTGTGTTTTTCCGCCCCCTGACAGAAACAGCAGGGATTACCTGGATCAGCTGGAAAGAAAAATCAAGACACATCTAAGGCCGCAGGAACTGGTCACTGTGCTGGAGGATCGAATTGTAATCATAAAAACGATTGTTCTGTCAGAAGAGTACGAGACGAAGTTAAAAGAATGGATCCGCTTTTTACATCTGCCGTCCAGTTATGTAGGGACTCCGGCTTCTGACGCATCGGAAGTCGCCCGTTCCTATAAAAGAAGCCTGATGACGAGGAAGACTGCTGCAGCAACGTCCATAAAAGATGATGTGGTGTTTTACGGAAAGCTGTCCGTGGAGGTGCTGCTTTATGACTTGTATCAAAAAGACGGGTTTTCGGTACATCAAACCGATGGACAGCTCCCGGAAGTACTGATTGCAACTTTAAAGACGTATGTGGAATGTAACGGAAAATCCGCAAAAACGGCTGACAAATTATACATACATCGAAATACACTCCAGTATCGTTTTGCGAACATCCAACATATCACCGGCAGGGATCCACGGAATGTGAGGGATTTATTTTATTTACACGCAACCTATGTTCTTTTCACCAGCTTCAAAGAACAGGAAGACCTAATAAAGTGAAATGATAGCGGTTTAATTTGTGCAAATGACTGATGACTTCTTTTCGGAAGGCGCTTACAATGGAAGGAGAATTTTTAAACGAGGAGTGTTAAAAGTGCCTGTAACAACTGTAGGAGCCATCGGTGGTTTGATTTTAGCCATCGTACTGATTTTAAGAAAAGTACCGCCCGTATACGCGCTTATCACCGGAGCTCTGGTCGGAGGAATTGTCGGCGGGGCCGGTCTTACGCAGACAGTGGAGCTGATGGTGGAAGGAGCGGAAGGAATCATCCCTGCCGTGCTGCGGATCCTTGCAGCCGGGGTTCTGGCCGGTGTTCTGATCGAATCGGGAGCGGCGAATTCCATCGCGAATGCTGTTGTGGAGAAACTCGGTGAGAAGAAAGCTCTCCTCTCCCTTATTTTAGCGACGATGGCGCTGACCGCCGCGGGTGTGTTCGTGGATATAGCGGTAATCACGGTGGCGTCGATTGCGTTGGCGATCGCCTACAAAGCGGGTTTGTCCAAAACGGCTATATTACTTGCTATGGTGGGCGGGGGAAAGGCAGGGAATATTATGTCCCCTAACCCGAATACGATTGCCGTTTCCGAAGCTTTCCAGGTTCCGTTGACTTCTGTAATGGCTGCAGGAATCGTGCCTGCGGTCTTCGGGATTTTCGTTACATATATTATGGCGAAGCGCCTCGTACATAAAGGTAGTTTCGTCGGTGAGAGGGGCCTGGAAGAAGGAGAGGGTAAAAAGCTCCCTCCGGTCACGCTCGCGCTTACCGCGCCAATAATAGCGATTTCTTTACTCGTTCTGCGTCCTGTCGCCGGTATTGAAGTCGATCCTATGATCGCGCTTCCCGCAGGAGGTCTGGTCGGGGCGATCGTTATGGGTAAATGGAGATCGATCAATTCATTTATCATTACCGGCCTCGGCAAAATGTCAGCAGTCGCCGTACTCCTTCTAGGTACCGGAGCCATCGCGGGGATTATTTCGAATTCCACGCTGCAGTACCTGCTGATAGATACCATTGAATATTTAGGGCTGCCGAGCTACGCATTAGCTCCTGTTTCCGGCATCTTTATGGGGGGAGCGACCGCTTCAACGACGGCCGGGTCTATCGTTGCCGCAGAAGTTTTCAGCGGAACGCTGCTTGAAATGGGTGTCAGCGGTCTGGCAGGTGCAGCCATGATCCACGCCGGGGCAACGGTGATCGACCATATGCCTCACGGAAGCTTTTTCCACGCCACGGCCGGTAGTGTACTGATGAGTATCCAGGAACGCGTGAAGCTGATACCTTATGAGACGGTCGTAGGTTTGACGCTCGCTGTCGTATCTACACTGATTTTCGGGGTGTTTCAATTATTTTAACGGGCACAGCTACAACAGCAACTATAAGGAGGATGAAAGATGAAGATCGTTATCGCTTCTGATTCTTATAAAGAGACCCTTACCTCGCAGCAGGTGGGGGAGGCTGCCAAGGAGGGACTGGCACGCGTGCTCGATGCGGAAATTATTGTGTGCCCCATGGCGGACGGGGGAGAAGGGACGATGCGGGCGCTGATGGATGCTTCCGGAGGAAAAGTGGTCACCGCCAACGTGTCCGATCCTTTCGGAAACCCCGTGGAAGCTCCCTATGGTATTTCGGGAGATGGCAGCACGGCAGTGATTGAAATGGCGGCAGCTTCCGGTATTCAGCACACGACTGCCGAGACGAAAGACCCGAAGATAACTTCCACATTCGGCACAGGTCAGTTAATCAGCCACGCCTTCCGGCAGGGGGCACGATCATTTATTATCGGACTCGGCGGAAGTGCGACGAATGACGCAGGTGCTGGAATGCTTCAGGCGTTGGGCGCTTCCTTTACAGATGAAAACGGGGAGGAATTGGCGCCGGGCGGAGCTTCTCTGCTTCATCTGGCACATATTGATACGAGCGGTCTCGACCCGAGAATCGAACAATCCCATTTCCGGATCGCCTGTGATGTCGATAATCCTTTAACAGGGGAATACGGGGCATCAGCGATATACGGTCCACAAAAAGGAGCGTCCCGGGAGGACGTTGCTCTGCTCGACCGTGCCCTTGCAAATTTTGCAGCTGTGGCCGGGGAACAGGTGGAGTGCGACATCGTTCACACCCCAGGCGCCGGCGCAGCTGGTGGGATGGGCGCTGCCTTTCTTGGATATTTTCCCTGTGCGCTTGAGAAAGGAGCCGAAATTGTTGCCGATGTGACTCAGCTGAAAAAGCATATGCAGGACGCTGACTTTGTCATCACGGGAGAAGGCGGTATCAATCATCAGACGGTATTTGGAAAAACGCCCGTGTACGTAGCGAAAATGGCGAAGGAAAATACTCCTCCGTTACCTGTAATCGCCTTATGCGGCAGTGTCGAAGAAGGATACGAAACAGTGTTTGACGCAGGAATCGACTCCGTGTTCAGCACAGTTGCCGGACCCGCCAGTCTGGAAGAGTTGAAGAGGGTCTCCTTCCGGAACGTGGCGCAAACCGCAGAAAATGTGGCCAGACTGATGAAACTGTAGCGATAGCATTATTATTAGGTTGCCGTACAGGGGGAGTGTTAAGTTAGCTTAACTCCCCTCTTAAAATGGGGGGATTAAGTTTATGATTTTCTGTTCGCGGACTGTTGTGCACTGATTCCTGAACGCTTGTGTATGTCTCATAAAGGGAGTGTTTCAACTGGAAGTGGCAAAATATCACCCCTGTTTGCCACTTGAAATGATCTCTGAAAGTGATGAGTTACATGCATCAGTGACCCTAGCTGGTACCATGCCTTTATATGCTATCGTCAGCCAGGAGATTCAACAGTTTTCCGGTTATTTTTATTTTCAGGAAAGGTGATTCAGCATGAAAAAAGTATTATTTGCTTTTGCAGTCTTACTTCCTTTATGTATCGTAAGTGCATGTTCAGAATCTGAAATTAGTAACAATGGGGAATTTTCAATTGAAAATATTTCTGCAAGCTCTCTTTCTTCAGGGGAAAAATATTTTTTTGTGGTACCAATCAAATGGTCTGGAAATGAAACAGCAAAAATAGTTTCCGTAGAAATGATTAACGGCGAAGAACCTGTCCATTCTGACGATGGGATTAATTATAAATTTTATGGAGGAAAACCGGATAAGAAAACAGGAGTATACGAAAGAGATAGTATAGGGGAAAAAGAAGAAATAGAAGGTTTTGAGATTAATGATAAAGCCTCTTTAATCTTAGAAACTTCTTTAAACAATGTTGAAATGAACAAGAACAGAAAAATTCAAATTACTTATGACGTAAATGGACAAGAAAGAGACCAGATTATTTCATCATCTACATTTGAAAATTTAAGTACAGAAAAATAATAAGCGTGGTAATCTGACGTACAATAACAGAGTTAATCATATAAAGAAGGAACTCAAGAAAGAAATTGAAATGAAATCATTTAAATCTGTATTTCGCAAGTTTTTTTAACTTTTATATTAATTTCAAGGTGTAGCAATACAAAAGTAAGCGTTAACAAATTATTGCTTACCTTGTAAAAACATTGGGGGATTTCACCTAATTGAACGATTATCATGGTAAAGTTTAAGGAAAGAAGGCATTGTTCAGTAGACCTTATTGCTCCTCTGAACCTACAGATTATAAATCTGATCAGTACAGATGAGCGCCCTGGAAAAACTCTGCAAAGGTTAGCGCCAGTCCATGGAAATGAATCTAAAAACGGGAGGGAGTACCATGGCACGCAGTAAAACAAAAAAACCAGTCTACAAACGATTCTGGTTCTGGACAATTTTGATTTTAGCCATGTTAGTCATCGGGAACCTTGGGGACGAAGGGAGCACCGAACAGACGGAAAGCACCTCAAACAGCGAACAGGTGGCCAGTGAAGAAAGCGAAAGTAAGGAAGAAGTGGAAGCCAGTACGAAAGAGAAGGATAAAAAGGAAAATAGTGAAACGGGAAGCGAGAAAGCCTCAAAGGAAAAGAAAGAGGAAAATAATAAAATAACAACTTCTCAGAAAAATGCGGTGCAGGAGGCTGAGGATTACTTAGAGTTTTCTGCCTTTTCCAGAGAAGGTCTCCTTAACCAACTGTCTTCTGAAGCAGGGAGCGGTTATCCCCGGGAGGATGCCGAATACGCTGTGAACCAGCTGAAGGTGGATTGGAATGAGCAGGCGGTGAAAAGCGCGGAAAATTATATGGACGTCAGCGCCTTTTCTGAACAGGAGTTGAAACAGCAGCTCACTTCGGATGCCGGGGAAGGTTTTACCGAGGAGCAGGCGCAATATGCCATCGATCAAATCGATTTCAGTAAAGAGGAGACAGTCAGCGAAGAATCCTCTGAAGAGTCCTCCGCAGATAGTAGTGAATCGGAAAGTGATATGACTACTTCCCAAAAGAACGCCCTTCAGGAAGCGGAGAGTTATTTGGAATACGCAGCTTTTTCCAAACTGGGTCTTATCGATCAGCTGTCCTCCGACTATGGTAGTGGCTATCCCCAGGAGGACGCTGAGTTTGCAGTGAATCAATTGGATGTAAACTGGAACGAGCAGGCAGTGAAAAGTGCAGAAAATTATTTAGAGTACAGCTCTTTTTCAGAAAGCGGGTTGAAACAACAGCTCACTTCGGACGCCGGGGAAAAATTCACGGAAGAACAGGCCCAATATGCGGTCGAACAGATGAATTTCGGAGGAAACGAAAGTTCTTCGAATGAGTCCTCTGATGATGACGGCAGTTCGGATGGTTCTATGACGAAATCTAAGCAGAACGCGGTGGCACAGGCAGAGAGCTATCTGGAATTCAGTGCTTTTTCCAAAAAAGGTCTGATACGACAGTTATCTTCGGACGCGGGAAGCGGGTATCCGCGGGAAGACGCTGAGTTTGCGGTGAATCAGCTGGACGTGGACTGGAACGAGCAGGCGGTGAAAAGTGCGGAAAGCTATCTGGATACGATGTCCTTCTCGAGAGATGGACTGATCCAACAGCTATCGTCGGATGCAGGAAACGGATTCACCAGAGAACAGGCGGAATACGCAGCTGATCAGGTCGGTCTGTAGCTGCGGAGGTAACTGGAGAGAATTGAAACAGGAGAATATGAAAAAAATGCTTTCCATTGTTGATATGGAAAGCATTTTTTAAAATCAAGATTAATGGTCGTGATCTTCCATTCCTTCGGCTCTCGTCTTGTGTACAGTTCCGTGGTCGTGTTCCGGAGGTGCATAAATAGAATAGATTTTGAGCGGCTTGTCGCCTTTGTTCGTTACGTTGTGCCATTTTCCTGCCGGAACGAGCACTATGTCATCGTCGCCTACTTTCTTTTCGAAATCCAGGTTGTTTTCACTGTCTCCCATCTGTGCAAGACCTTCTCCTTCTTCCACCCGGAGAAACTGGTCCAGTTCGTGATGGACTTCAAGACCGATATCTTCACCTACATCTATGCTCATCAAAGTGACCTGAAGATTTTTTCCGGTCCATAAAGCTGTACGATAGTTCGTGTTCTCTTTAGTGGCTTCTTCAATGTTCGTTACGAATGGGGCAGAGCCGTAATCTTTCAATTCCATCGTTATCCCTCCTGAAGTAATAATCTGATCTTCCTATTCTGTACCTGTTTCTGTCTGAAACTAAACGTTGCATGTCGTTCATAACAGCCTCCGTATCAAAAAACAGAGTCCCCGGGAGGCTTTCCCTGGAACTCTGTTATAAAACCTTGCTGAAGGTTATGCTTTTACCAGAGCTTCTTTACCATAGTAAGAAGCTTTGAATAGTTCTTTCATCTGTTCGAAAGATGTTTCGCGTGGGTTAGTGCCTGTGCACGGATCTTCGAGAGCGTTCTCGGCCATCGTGTCCAGATGCTTGTTGAAGTCTTCTTCGGATACGCCGAAGTCCTGAAGCGTCGTTGCAAGACCGAGGTCTTTATTGAGCTGATAAATGTATTCTACAAGAGAATCTGTCAATTCAGCATCGTTGTTCCCTTTCAGGTTAAGACGACGGGCAACTTCGGCGAAACGATCTTCCACCACTTCACGGTTGAACTGGATGACGTAAGGAAGATAAATCGCGTTGGCATAGCCGTGCGGAATGCCGAATGTCGGACCACTCTTGTGGGCCAGGCTGTGCACGTTACCGAGTACGGCGTTCGCAAAAGCCATTCCTGCCATCGCCTGAATGGTGTGCATCTGTTTTGCAGCTTCCTGATCCCCTTTGTAGGAAGCGAGCAGGTTATCTTTGATCACTTCAGCTCCCCCGAGGGAAAGGATGTCTGTATACAGCGTGCGTGGTTTCGCTACGTACGCTTCAATCGTATGGGTGAAGGCATCCATGCCTGTATAAGCGGCGATGTGCTTAGGAAGTTCCTCAACCATGACAGGGTCGATGATAGCGACATCCGGTGTCAGTTCAAAGTCCGCCAGCGGATATTTCACGTTCGTCGTTTCATCGGCGACGACAGACAGGTTGGATACTTCGGAACCACTTCCGCTTGTCGTCGGAATGCCGGCGAATTTCGCTTTCTGGCGAAGACGTGGCAGTTCGAACGGTTTCACAGCATCTTCAAAAGAGAGATCCGGATATTCGTGGAAAAGCCAGATCGCTTTAGCGGAGTCCATTGCAGATCCGCCGCCGATACCGATAATCCAGTCCGGCTGGAACTTATCAAGGTCTTTTGCACCTTTTTTCACCGCTTCGAATGTCGGTTCTGTATCGTAGCCTTCAAATACTTCTGTTTCTATATTCGCAGCTGCCAGGTGTTCCTGGATCTTTGTAAGGTTTCCGTTTTGTTTTACGGAACCGCCGCCGATGACGAGTGCAGCTTTCTTCCCTTCAAAGGACTCCAGTACTTCCAGTGCGTTCTCTTCAAAATAAATATCACGTGGAATCGTAAAACGACTCATAAATAATAGCCTCCTTCAGTTGGCTTCGTTGATTAGTCTCTTCTTGATGACAGTTGCCGTATTAATGAAACGGCAACGCTTGAGCAGTGTTCCCTCTTTGAATTTCATTAAACAAAAAATTCTAGTTATGGTGATTTAAGGGAACGATCACTGTCGCTTGGGGAGTGTTCCCCGTGTTCACTGTATTAAACACAAATATCATAAAAGGATTATCGGGATTTTAGACGAATGACATATGTAGAAGGTAAATTAAGGAGATTACGCATAAGCAGGAGGAGGGGAGACCGGAGATGAATAAAAACGAATCGAACCGTCGTCTCGCGGAGCGTCTGGATAAGCTGGAAAGAGAAATGGAAGAAATAAAATCTATGCTGAAAGACAGAGAGACGGAACCGGAAGAGAAGAAGGGGACAAAACAACCGTTTTTTTCTCAACCGGAAAGGCGTGATTCCTATTCGTCCGAAGAAACGAAAAAGGATGAGGGAAAAACGAAGCCTACAGGGAGAGACTGGGAAGCGTGGATCGGCCAAGTGTGGCTGCCGCGTGTCTTCATCGTTGTCCTGTTGATCGGTGTGGTGTGGGCATTTCAGTCCGCCGTCGAGAACAACTGGATTACGGAACCGATCCGTGTTCTTATCGGGTTTGTAGCTTCCGTAGTCCTCGCCATCACCGGGGTGTACCAGACGAAGAGAGAGCGGAGAGGACTCGGGGTCAGTCTGATCGGCGGGGGAGCGGGCGTATGGATATTCTCCACCTTTGCAGGTACCGTTCTGTACGGACTGATTCAGACGCCGAGCGCTTTTATTCTGTACGTCATCGGCATCTTTACAGGATTGTACCTGTCGCACGTATATAAATCCCAGGCTCTCGCCGTCTTTTTGACTATAGCAGGATTCTTCGTACCATTTCTCGTTGGAGGAGAAGGGGGGGACTTTTTCGTATTCTTTTTCTACGAGATGCTGCTCGTGGTGGCTCTTGGCGTCTATGCGTGGAGACGGGAATATATAGTTTTACTGTATGCGACAACGCTGCTTCCTTCCGTTACGTTTTTCGTTTATGTAATAGCCTCTGCGCTGACAGACACACTAGGGAACAACACCGGACCTGTCGACCAGTATGATATATTCGCCTACACCGTCGTAGCGATACACATAGCCCTCTCTATTCTTCTGTTCTATTCGGAAGCCCTGTCCAGGGCAAAGGGGACGCTCCTTTCGCTTACGTTTACAGCTGCAGTGATCTGGCTGTTTGTAACTCCTCTTTCTCCTGCTTCTATATATGAATACGGGTGGGTGACTCTGATTGTTTCCGTACTCGATGCTTTTCTCGTTGCAGGCGCTCTTCTTTACGGAGGAATCGCTTACCGGATCCGACACAGCGGGGACATGCTGTTTCATTTATATACACTGTTCGCAGTGGTGCTTGGAACGTTCGAGATATTCCGTATCTTCGATTACGAAGGATCCGCGATTCTGTATCTTGTGGAAGCAATCGCTCTTTATCGACTCGGCTTCGGCATCAACAGCCGGGTGCAAACCGTTCTCGCATCCATCTTTTTCATCATCGGTGCTTCCTTAACACTCAGCAATCTCGAGTATATTGAATCCGCAGTGGACGTACCAATATTTGAAGGGGTCACCGCAGCTATCGTATCAGGCCTTGTTTATCTGCTTTTCCGTTCCTATACGGGTAATAAAGTGATGACGGACATCGTCCGGCGTACGTGCGTTTACGTATTTGCCGGAGCGGGCATCGGTTTCGCACTTCTTACCCTGACGCAGGTAGCCTTCCAGATTGGAGAGGAGAACTTTTATGACTACCGGGATATAGCGGTATCAATAAGCTGGATCCTATTCGCAGTGGCTGCACTGACAGCGGGGATCCTGAAAGATAAGAGACCGCTCCGTATTTTCGCGATAGTATGGATTTTCATTACGCTTGGAAAAGCTTTCCTTGTTGATATTTCCTATATTGATGCTATCGTACGTGGGCTGCTGTTCATCGGACTTGGTGTAGTGGGAGTGCTGGTGTCGAGGTTTTTCTATCGGGCGAATAAGCAGAATGACAACTAATAAAATGTTGAAATAAGTAAGACAGGTGGGTTTTTAATAAATCCAGCTTCTTTAAAATATAATTGACCTTGCTGCCGTTTTTGTAAGTGAATGGGTGGGAGTGGCTCATTTTTCCTTTATACAGTAATTACTGTTTCAGGAATGAGTCCACCTGTCTAATTTATTTTACCTTTATATGTTCGCCCTTCTTTTTTAACATGTAATCAAACTTGTTAGGAGGTTGTAGGTTGAATAAGAAGTTAACTTTTAATAGCTACGGTTCTTTTATTAGTAGTCTCCTTACCATGCCTTTCTTTTATTTACTTATATATGATTTTATCCCGATAAATTTCCGTTTGGGTATTGTAGTAGTTGGAGTCATGATTCTGGCTACGTTCATATTAGGTATAATGGCTTGTTTTAAAGATGAAGAAAAAAATTATTTAGCGGTTGTTTCATTTATTATAGGAGCGGTCAATGCCTTCGTTTTTGGTACTGGGTTATTGATGTCTCAAATGGCTTTGGCTTGATTTGAAAAGAACGCTGGTGATTCACTGAACTACAACCTGAAAAGCGGGGCACTTTTCATAAGCGCCCCGCTACTCCGGTATATAGTTCAAGCTGAACTCTAGTACCTGGACTTCATTAATATCTATGCTAAAATCTTCCCGTCTTCCATATGAACGACCCGGTCTGCGAAAGAAAGCATCTCCGTTTCGTGAGTGACGAGGAGGGTAGCCATGCCAAGCTCTTTCGTCATGTCTTCGAGAAGCTGCATCACTTCTTCCGATTTTTTCGAATCGAGACTTGCTGTCGGTTCGTCGGCGAACAAAACGGAAGGGCGGTGGATAACGGAACGGGCGATGGCGGCCCGCTGTTTTTCTCCTCCGGACAGGGAAGAAGGGTAGGCCTTCCTGCGATGGGAAAGCCCCACCTTGTTCAAGATAGCTGTCACTTCATCTTCCTCTTTCTTTTTCCCGGCAACCTCAAGCATCATGAAGAGCTGTTCCTCAACGGTCAGGAACGGGACGAGATGGGAGGACTGGAAAATGAAGCCGAATTCTTCGGCCCGCACCTTACGTAACTTTTCCTCTTTTACATCAGCCAGGTTCTTCCCTTTAAATCTGATTTCACCCTCGGAAGTTTCCTGCAGCCCTGCGGCTATGGTGAGCAGCGTACTTTTCCCTGAACCGGAAGCCCCGGTCAGAGCGGTGATCTCTCCCGGGCGGAGGGAGAGGTTCACACCTTTCAACACTTCTTCTTCGACTTCTCCGTTTTTGAATGTTTTTCTGATATTCGTTAATTGAAATGTTTCCATAGTTACCCCTCTCCCTGCTGGATCGCTTCCAGCGGTTTAATTTGACGTATGCGTAATCCGGAAAACGTGGAACCGACGAAACCGACGACGAGAAATACGGCTGCAAGAGCCAGGGTCGTCGAAACCGGAAGATCATAAGGCATCGCTTCCGGCAGGAGAACTCCTGCTGTCTGACCTGCGAGGCCGGAGAGCAGTACAGCCAGACTGGTGATCGTCAGCATCTGGACCCACATCATATAAAACAGGCGTCTCGTACGAACACCGATCGCTTTCAGAATGCCGAACATCCCCGTTTTCTGTACGTTCATCATGTAGAAAAAGATCGCAAACAGCATGCCGCTGATCAGGACGAGGAACCAGAGAATCATCGACAGAGTCATCTGTTCCGCCTGATAGCTCGGGATGGAGGACAGGAATTCGCTCTTCGAAAACGTCTCCAGTCCGCTTATATCTTTTGCATTCTCTGTATAAAGAACCTGGAAATCTTCGATGCGGAACATGGAAGAAAACTCTTCCTGATTTACGAAAGCGGCCGGGGAGTGGCTGAATCGTTCATTATCCGCGAACCCGGTCACTTCCAGTTCTTCACCCGTCTGCGGGTGTGTAAGCGTATCACCGACAGAGACTCCTTCTTCTTTAACAGACGAATCGAGTACAACCTCTCCTTTATCCGGCTGCGGGAATGGGGAGGTTGAGGTGGAAGTGAAGAAAGCGAGCGAATACTTGCGTTCTGATTTCTCAAGGCCTCCCATCTGCACGGAAAAAGCGTAATTGTTCTGACCGGTGGCACTCTGTACAGTGGCTTCATCCAGATTGGAACGGGTGTAGGAACCTTCTGCATCCTCCGTCAAATGAAAATTCCCCTCGGGCAGATTACGGATGGACGCCATATTATCCTCCGAAAGACCGTTCGCGAGTCCGGATAATAGAAAAGTCAGCAGGCTGATCAGAAAAACGACCGCGCCTATGATCAGGAACCTCGTTTTATTTTTTTTCATTTCTTTTAATGCCATATTCATCTGTTCTTCAACCCTTTCTGTATAATAAAAACCTTTCGTTCCTTCTACTGACTATGGTAAACCAGCAAGGTGAACGAAAGGTTAACGGGGTGTTACAGATGAGGAAGGGTGATCGTGAAGACTGTGCCTTCTCCAGGAATGCTCGAGACGCTCGCCGTTCCTCCGTGAATGTCGGTGACTTCTTTGACTATGGAAAGGCCGAGTCCGGTGCCGTCTGTCGTGCGTGACCGTGCTTCATCCGCCCGGTAGAAGCGGTCGAACGCCCGGCTCATTTCCGCTTCACTCATCCCTATCCCTTCATCCCGGACGGAAACTGTGATTTCTTTATCCATATTCTGTAAGGAAACGTGGATGGAAGAATCGGGTTTTGAGTATTTGATGGCGTTGGTGATGAGGTTGTCCCATACCGCCTGAAGGAGTTCCGCATTCCCGCTGTATGTTGCTTCATCGAAAGTGTACGTCAACGCCAGTCCTTCCGAGCTGATTCTCCAGTGATAGCGCCGGAGCGTCTCTTCCAGCTGACGTTTGATATCGAAACTTTGCCGTTCGATAAGATTTCCGCTGTCTTCGATGGACGAAAGAAGAAGGAGCTGCCTCGATAATGTGGACAGTCGCTCTGTTTCATCCTGAATAATCTTGATGTATTCTGTTTTCTCTTCTTCGGATAGCTCGGGGCTTTCCAGAAGGTGACTGTAGCCGCGTATGTTCAGCAGGGGCGTCTGAAAATCGTGACTGACGTTTGATACGAAGTTACGACGGAGCCGATCGACTTCCCCTAGCCGGTCGATCATGGAAGAGAAGTTTCGTGCAAGCGTTCCGATTTCATCTTTCCGGTGAATGTCGGGATGCACGGTGAAGTCACCTTTTTTGATGACGTTGGTCGTCCGGGAAAGTTTGCGGATCGGGTGAACGAGAATCCCGGAAAAAAGAAGCATCGCCAGAAGACTCAAAATGACGATGACTACTGCCATCTGACCGAAGAGAATGTGAACTTCGTTAAAAAGAAGTTTGATATCCGGACGCAGGAACAGCGCATGAGGCTCACCTTCTATCGTTACAGGCACCCCGACGGAATTCCGCAGTTCGTTCGCGAAAAATCCGGTGACGAAAATCCCTGCCGAAAAATCCCTCATACCGTGATACGTTTCTCCGTCTATGACGCGCTGCACGTCCTCTTCCGGTAGATCCTTTCCGTCAAAAGGATTTCCGAAAAAACTGGACTTCTCCGGCCCCTTCAGGAACAGCTGATAACCGGTTGAGGCCGTAGTGGACAGGTAGTCCTCCGGATTGTCGGACGACTCGGCGTAGGAAGCTATCTGTTTTGCGATTTGCATGTTCTTTCGGTCGGTTTCGGGCTTCAGGTTGTTCTGATAGTAAGCATTCGCCAAAAGAAAACCGATGAGAAAGCTCGCACTCATAATGATAAGGGTGTACAGCAGAAATTTTGTGTAGAGGGACCTCATTACCCGTTCACCTCTAATCTGTACCCGACGCCGCGCACCGTCTGTATGGTGACACTGTGAGTAAGTGGTGCGAGACGCTCTCTCAGTCTTTTTATGTGGACGTTCAGCGTACGCTCGTCTCCTTCGAATTCAAGACCCCACACCTGTTCAATCAGGTGGTCTCTGCTGAGCACACGGTTGGGGGTGGAAGCGAGGAGAGCGAGAAGGTCGAATTCCTTCAGCGGAAGCATGAGGTGGCTGGTACCGATCCGGACGTCGTAATTATTCCGGTCGATTACGAGTTCCCCCGCTGCTAATGACTGGACATTCGGCTTGTCATATCTTCTGAGCACGGCTTCGATCCGGAACAGCAGTTCTTTAGGTTCGAACGGCTTCACGATGTAATCGTCCGTCCCGGCCCGGTATCCCTGTTCTTTGTCGTGCAATTCGCCTTTAGCCGTAAGAAGTATGACGGGAAGTCCATAATCTTCCGTGACTATTTTCGTTAAAGTGTATCCGTCCGTTCCGGGCATCATGACATCGACGACAGCCAGATCGATTCCTGACTTATCCAGCACGGATATAGCTTCATCTGCATTGGAAGCTCTGTATGTCTCGTATCCCGATGATTCAAGCGTCCGGGAGACGAGCTTTCTGATATAAGGATCATCGTCTGTAATCAGTATGGAAGTCATGCGTTTCATCCTTTCCTGTACATTCCTTCTTTTAGGATAACAAAAGAAGGTGAACGGAAGGTGAACAAAAATCTTAGTACAGGGAGAACAGGCGCTGAATTTGAATAAATTCCAGGCAGATGATATATTTACAAAGTAACTTAAATAGTAATGATTACGATTTAGGTTATGTTATTTGCTACTATTTCATTAAATATAAATTTATATTTACAGGGAGGTTCATATAGAATGGCTAAAAAGTCGAAAATCGCGAAAGAACAGAAGCGTCAGCGGATGGTCATGCAGTACGCCGACTTGCGTAAAGAACTGAAAGAAAAAGGGGATTACGAAGCTCTTCGGAAGCTTCCGCGCGATTCATCTCCGACCCGTCTCACCGGCAGATGTGAAGTGACGGGACGTCCGCGGGGGTATATGAGGAAATTTAAAATGTCGAGGATCGCTTTCAGGGATTATGCACACAAAGGACAGATTCCGGGTGTAAGCAAAGCCAGCTGGTAAAAATTTGTGATATTGCTCTAAATTTAAAAGCCGCAATAACCAACCGGATCCGGTGTTGTTGCGGCTTTTTGGTTAGTTTCTTCATTAACGTCAACGAGTACAACGTTCGCTTTCTCTTTGGCGACACCGAAGCCGATACCTCCGGATCCGCCCGTGATGACAGCTGTTTTTCCGTTAAGTTTACCCAGAAGTCATTTCTCCTTATACACGCCCCTTTTATCACTGGAAACAGAGGCAGGAAACGAAAGTGGTCCAAGGTACCCCTCTATCCGGCCTATATAAAAAAAGCCCGTTCATTTTTAATGAACAGGCTGGGGTGGACTCAGCCGAACATACTTGTGGAATGTTTCGGCTGTACCCGGGCACTCGGGTCGATGAAATTCTTGGCGTTGTTGACGGCTGTCGGCCCTTCGCCGAAGCCTGAAGCGATCAGTTTCACTTTGCCTGGATACGTACAGATATCTCCGGCTGCGTAGATACCTTCGATGTTCGTTTCCATCTTCTGATTGACGACGATACTGTTCTTATCGATATCCAGTTCCCATTCCTTAATAGGACCGAGAGAACTGATGAAGCCGTAGTTGACGATAAGATCGTCGATGTTGATGGATTCTTCTTTCTCGCCCTTCACTTCTTTCAGTACGACCTGGTCGATCGTTTCGTCCCCGACAAGCTTTTCGGGCGTGAAGGGGGTGAGCGTGCGGACGCTTGAATTCTCCAGCTGTTCCACGCTGTGCTCGTGAGCGCGGAAGTTGGCTCTGCGGTGTACGAGTGTCACTTCGTTGGCAATCGGCTCCAGCATGAGAGACCAGTCTACAGCCGAATCGCCGCCGCCGCAGATCATGACGTTGTGGTCGCGGAAACGTTCCATATTATTGACGTGGTAGTGAAGGTTCGTTTCTTCGAAGCGCTCCGTATCCTTGATTTTCAGTTTGCGGGGTTCAAAAGCTCCGTTCCCTGCAGTGATGATAATCGTCTTCGTGTAATGGACATCTTTGTTCGTAGTAAGTTTGAAAGATCCGTCTTCCTGACGCTCTACCGTCTGCACCGCTTCTTCCAGTGTAACGTCGGGATCGAACGCCATCGCCTGTTCGGTGAGGCTGTCCACGAGTTCCTGTGCTCTTACTTTCGGGAATCCGGCGACATCGTAGATGAATTTCTCCGGATAAAGGGCGGTAAGCTGACCGCCGAGATGGGGCAGGCTTTCGATTATGTTGACGGATGCCTGACGCATACCTCCGTAAAAAGCAGTAAACAGGCCGACAGGTCCACCACCGATGATTGTAATATCATGAACTTTTTCACTCATATAGGGAACCTCCTGTATATACAAAAAATCTCTTATTTATAGTTTAGCACAATTATTACAATAGATAATTATAGAAAGATTCGCAAGCGAAAGGTTGAAAAACAGAACAAAAAAAGCTAAGATGATAGCTGAGACATTTATGAAAGCGTTACTTTCGCAGTAATCTTTCGACTTTTTCGCCTAATTGTGTGAAATGTGTCACAAATATATAAAATGGATGTGATTGGAATGAACAGACCAAATATTGTTATTTTGGGCGCTGGTTACGGTGGCATGATGACTGCCTCCAAGCTTCAGAAGAAAGTCAGTGCCGACAGTGCAAACATGACCCTCGTCAACATGCACAGCTACCATTATCAATCTACGTGGCTGCATGAAAACGCAGCCGGGACGCTGCATCATGACCGTACGAGAATGGAAGTGGACAGTGTTATCGACACGAACAAGATCAACTTCGTGCAGGATACTGTAACAGGTATCGATCCCGATAACAAAAAGGTGAACCTTCTGAACGGGGAAATCTCCTATGATTATCTCGTAATCGGTCTTGGATTTGAGGCTGCGACGTTCGGAATCAAGGGACTTCTCGAAAACGCCTTTACCATCTCAAGTATCAATAAAGCCCGTCTGATTCGTCAACATATCGAATATAACTTTGCTAAATACAATAACGAAAAAGATAAGAAACAGGAACGTCTGAACCTTGTAGTAGGCGGAGCAGGGTTTACGGGCATCGAGTTCGTAGGTGAACTTGCCAACCGTGTTCCGGAACTGTGTAAAGAGTATGACGTACCGCGTGAAAACGTACGTATCATCAACGTCGAAGCTGCTCCGACAGCACTTCCCGGTTTCGATCCGGAGCTCGTGGAGTACGCAATGAACTCCCTCGAAGCTCGCGGCGTAGAGTTCAAGCTCGGCGCGATGATCAAAGAAGTTACAGCGGACAAGCTTGTTTACGAACAGGGTGACGAAATCGAAGAGATCCCTACCAACACAGTCGTATGGGCTGCCGGCGTTCGCGGAAACAGCCTTGTGGAAGAAGCCGGATTCGAATCGAACCGCGGTCGTACGCCGGTACGTGAAGACCTTCGCCCTAACGGTTACGATGATGTGTTCATCGTCGGGGACTGTGCTCTCATCATGAACGAAGAGACAGAACGCCCGTATCCACCGACAGCACAGATCGCTATCCAGGAAGCGGAACATACTGCCGGAAACCTTAAACGTATCGTGGAAGGTAACCACAACCTGGAACCGTTCGAGCCGAACATTCAGGGTACGGTAGCTTCCCTCGGTAACAAAGACGCGATCGGTGTCATTTTCGATGATAAGAAGATTTACGGCTGGACAGCTACTGCCATGAAGAAAATCATCGATAACCGCTACCTGTGGAAAGTCGGCGGAGCCGCACTCGTTCTTAAAAAAGGTAAACTCAACTTCTTTAAATAAAAAGAAAAACAAAGGTCCGGGAACGGGCCTTTGTTTTTTTAAGTGATGGAACGGGCGCTTGCGCTTTTCTGACAGGAATACTACAATATAGCTTGTATCGGAGTGAGAGTAGGGGGAAGAGTATTGGATATTGTACAGTTTGCGGTTTCCATATTATTGTTTTTCGTTTTGTTTTTCGGAATATCATTTTTATTGAACATGGTATTGCGGATGTCATGGTTCATGCTTTTCGTTTTTCCGCTGATCGTACTTCTGATCGTGGATGATTTTCCTTTGAACCGTTACTTCCGGGAGCCTGGAGGCGCCCTCAGTGATGTGTGGTCTTCGATTCTCGCTTTAAGTGTGTTTGATATCATCATCTTACTGAGCGGCTTCCTCGGCACACTTGCAGCAGGAATTGTCATCCGACTGTTACGTAAAAACGGTTATCAAATGTTTTAAGCATCTGAATGTTATTCGGATGCTTATTTTAATGCACAAATATATAACAAACGATGCCAAAAAGTAAGTCTACTCATAAAATGGAAACGAAAAAAACAGCATAAATGGTGTTGGTTGCACACCAGGGCAGGAAGTTACGGTTCATCCTTTGATTACACCGATTGATGCACGCCAATTACGGGGAATCCAGAATGATTAACCATATGAGATAGCCAAGTATTCAGCAAAAGATGAGGAGTATCAGGTGAATCAATCGATGCTTGAGGTATTCTATAAGGTTTTGAAGGTAGGGTTGTTTAAAGAGGGTAAACTAGATAGACTATAAGGAAAAGGATGCAACAACATAAGTGTATGCTCTCTTACACAATCGGGACCCTTCGGTATTTATAGAGAAGGAAAAACGTTTATTGACCGAAGATGAAGAGAACGATATTAATGTTCAGGTGTTTAAGGATATGGAGGTGGAAAATGAGTAAGTTGACGATTCAGTCGCTGGCTATTGGTCTTGTCATAGCAGTTGTTTGGGGATATTTTGCAGAGCTGAGACATGGGGAAGTAGGTTGGTTTATTGGACGACTTATATTCATGCCATTATTCGTTTTTGCTATAAGTAGGTTTACGAAATCGGAATAGATGTAGAAAAGTTATTTTGAGTATGCTCATGAGCTGGTTTGTATTGTCGAAGGAGCCGGGAACTTATGTGTTACTTTAAGGAAAATAACAGATTGGATTTAGTAACTTGGAGGGAAGACCTTTCTTGCAGTCGGGTACATAATATCTTCAAAAGTTAAAAGAGAAAGGTTTTCCAATCGAGAAACTGCTCAACAGTTATATTGTTCAGAAGGAACGGTTCGAAATAGAATTAAACGGATGTAACGTGCGTAAGAAGTTATTGTTTGAGCTTCTTACGCATTTTTTATAGAAAATAGAGGCGGTATGCACACAAGCGACATAAAGCGAAAGATGGTGATCACGAAAATTCAAGCTTTGTACCCTAACCATATTGTGGGTCACTTTTTCCTTGGGCTCTTTCTATTTAGTTTCGAATTCTACTAAAGGTTAGTTGTGAAACGTGTGAAATTGTTACAAGCTTGGAAAAATTAGATAAAATATAAGTGAATAGTATATAGAAAAAATAAGGAAAGGAGGAAGTTCATGGCGCAGAAAAAATGGAGTCTTTAAGTCGTGAAGAACCTTTCACGTAAACTGGATTTCGTTTGGCTCGCAAGGTCGAATTTTGCCCTGCGGCTTATTTTTGGAAAGTGTGAAAGGTGCAAGGTTCACGACAAAAAGGAATCGGCTTTATCGAGTAATATAAATTATTAATTAAAACTATTTTATAGAAAAGGGTGGTTAAGTGGGGAATGTTACACAGAGGATTTATGAGGAAATTAAAAATGACTTACCTAAAATTGAGCAAGGTTTAAAAACAAAGAATGGGTCTGGAAGGCTTTGGAAGAATTTAAAGAGTAAGTATTCAATTCTTATTCCTGAAATAGATGGAAAAGTAAAAGAATCAGGGAAAATTTCATCTGGAGGAGAAGAATTTGATTATAGATCTGAATTAGAACAATTTAAAGAAGTAATACTAGCTTACTTGATTATTAACCCTATAGATGAACAATCTAATGAAGAGGTTTCGAATAAAGCTAATCAATTATTGAATGAAGCTAGCCCTAGTGGTGTCGATGACACGATTATTAAGAAAATAGAGGAGTCTAAAATATATATTCGTTCCTCAAAATCTGGAGAAAAACAAATAGCTTTAGAAAAAATATGGGATTGTTTAGAAAGGCTTAAAACTATTTTGGGCGAAAATAAGAAAGACTCTATAAAAAGAATGATAAATAGAGTTAGTCATGGTTCAGATGAGATTAAAGAAAGATTAAATTCCGAGTTTAATGAATTAACGTCAATTGGAAACACCTTTCAAATTAGACACTTTGAAACTGATACTGAAGAAATTTTGTCAGATTCGTTTAGAGAATATCTATATTTTAGGGTTCTTAGTTTAGTTAGTTATTGCATAAACGAAATTAAAAATTATTAGTATAAATTATTAAACAATAGAATACTTAAATTGAGTGTTTAAAACTTAGCGAGAAACGCTTTCTTTCTTATCTTGATATAAGAGTAACATCTTCGATTTATCCCGAATGGTCTTGAGTCCTCGTTATACGTGCGTTTATACAGAAAAACAGGAAGCATTTATTTCTATGTCTGAACATAAAAAAAGAGGAAGGCACCGGGCCTCCCTCTTTAAAATACGAGAAAATGGACAAAAAAGGTGAGAAGGACTCCGAACACTCCCCCTACGAACACTTCCACAGGCTGGTGTCCGAGCATTTCCTTGATCTCTTCGCGTTTCTCGAATCCTTCTTTCGTTCCCCAGCCTCTCGCCTGTTCGACGAACCGCTGGAAATCGTTCAGAAGAATATTGAGCATAATCGCCTGCTCTCCGGACTGCCTGCGAACACCGGTGGAATCGAACATCACGATAATGGCGAAGACGGTGGCTACGGAGAATATGGCGGAGTCGAAACCCTGCTCGATTCCGACACCGGTCGCAAGTGCGGTGACGGCAGCGGAGTGACTGGACGGCATGCCGCCCGTGGAGAAGGCGAGTTTACCGTCGATTTTTCGTGAAGCTATAAATGAAATCGGGATTTTGATACCCTGAGCGAGAAAAATAGCAAGAATTGCCGCCCAGAGAGGGAAGTTCTGGAGGATATCCATAGCGATCTTCAGCCTTTCTGCATGAAACCTGTATTATGTATTGCATATTATACGTTAAAGTAAAAGCCTCCCGCAATGAGGAGGCTTGTTTGATTAATCCTGGATTACAGCGTCGAGTGCGATTTCCATCATGTCGGTGAAAGTGGTCTGACGTTCTTCGGACGTCGTCTCTTCTCCGGTAAGGATGTGATCACTTACGGTAAGGACGGTAAGCGCCTGACGATTGTATTTTGCCGCCAGCGTATAAAGGGCGCTCGTTTCCATTTCGATGGCCAGCACGTTATAGTCAGCAAGTTTCTGGTTAAACTCTTTTGCGTTGTCGCGGTAGAACTGATCACTCGTAAACACGTTCCCGACGTGAAGATTGAGATTCTTTTTCACTCCGGCATCGTAGGCGTTTCTGAGAAGGGTGAAGTCGGCACTCGGGGCGAAATCGACTTCTCCGAAAGTGGCACGGTTCATGCTCGAATCGGTAGAGGACGTATTCGCAAGGATAACATCGCGGACATTCACATCTTCCTGGATAGCGCCGCAGGAACCGACTCTTACAAGTTTCTGCACATCATATGCATCCATAAGTTCGTTCACATAGATGGAAATGGACGGAACTCCCATCCCTGTTCCCTGGACGGAAACCCTTTCTCCTTTATACGTACCGGTATAACCGTACATACCGCGTACTTCATTATAACATACCGCATCTTCAAGAAAATTCTCCGCAATAAACTTGGCGCGTAGCGGATCTCCCGGAAGAAGTACTTTATCGGCGATATCGCCTTTATTAGCTCCAATATGTGTAGTCATTATAGCTCCTCCTTTAACCGTCTTTCTTATCTAAATTATCATAACGGTTTCATTAAGACAAATGCCCGGTTTGACAGGGGTGGACTTCTCCCCGTTTCTAAAGTACTTTTACTTGAAGTACTGCTTTTCTAGATCCTGAAGACGGGTCAGCGCTTTCTGATTGAACTCTGTATCCCGTCGCTCCAGTTTCTTTTTGTATTTCTGTACGGAATCTTCCAGGGATTTCATGTAATCAGGGATTTCATCGTCGTAAGGATGAACTGCCTGTTTGTCGACGTTAGCTTTTTCATGGTGGGCCAGGGCTTTTCGCTGATGGAAAAACACATCTTCGGTCTGGCCCGGATTGTGCAGGTCACCCTGGGCCGGGTGTGTGTGTACGGCAAGGACCTCGACAAGAAATTTGGAACCGCGGTCTTCTTTGACTTTTCCTATGTACGTCCCTGTTTTATAAAACGCTTTTACCGTATCATCGATTTTCACTTCATCCATAATTTGGACACCTCCTATGACATTTCTATGAGAATAATAACATATTTACTGCTGAACCCGACCGTTCTTTGTTACAATGAACGCAGGGAGCGTGGTACGATACTATGGATTTTCTATATTTTCCACAGGATAAAACAGAATACATTCCGTCAATGATTATGCTGGCATTGTTCATGGTGGCTGCAATTGTAACTGTCTATATTTTCGTGAAAGCTTCGAAACGGGAAGAAGACCACGTGCCGGAGCATCTGAAGGATGATCCTCATTATTATGAGCGGGAAGAGAATAAATAGAAAAAGCGCGTGACCCCTTGAGGTTCAACCACCCCGGGGATCACGCGTTTTTTTACGCTTTCGATTTTACGGCTTTAATGATTCTGTCCACGCCTTCTTCTACGGTCTTATGCGGAGCAGCGATATTCATGCGCATGAATCCTTCTCCTTCTTTACCGAAAGAAGCTCCATCGTTAAGACCGACTTTCGCCTCCTCATTCATGAATTTTTTCAGTTCGTCGGGACCAAGGCCGAGCTTCCGGCAGTCGAGCCACAGCAAATATGTGCCTTCCGGCTCGATCACTGTAATGGTATCCGTCTCTGCATGAAAGCGGTCGCGCGCGTATTCCACGTTATCCGTAAGGGTTTTCTGGAGATTTTCAAGCCATTCCTCTCCATGTTTATAGGCAGCTTCAAGAGCGGTGAGACCGAGAGTGTTCAGCATGTTGACTCCCTGACTCTGGAACTGGCGATTCAGTCTTTCGCGTTTTTTCTCATCCTTCGTTACGACATACGATGCCTGCAGACCGGCCAGGTTGAAAGTTTTGGTCGGAGAGTAGCAGGTGACGGTGACATCATCGATTTCATCGCTTAGTGAGGCGATGGATGTATGACTGTTGTCGCCAAGGAGCAGATCCGAATGGATCTCATCCGATAAAATCGTAACGTTATGTTTCACACATATGTCGGCCATCTGTTTCAATTCAGATGCCGTCCATACGCGCCCCACCGGGTTATGAGGGCTGCATAGAATGAACAGCGGAACATTGTTGTCTTTGATTTTCTGTTCGAAATCCTCAAAATCAATGGTGTAACGGCTCCCGTCGAAGTTCAACTCATTTTCGACGATATGCCGTCCATGTGTTTTCACGACGTTGTAAAACGGAGGGTATACAGGAGTCTGGATCAGTATATGGTCGCCGACTTCGGATAGTGCCTGCACGAGCATATGCAGGCTCGGAACTACGCCGGGGCTGTAAGTGATCCAGTCTTTGTCGATGTCGTAATTGTAATGGTTTTTCACCCAGTTCCGGATTGTCTGTTTTACTTCTTCATCCGGGAGAGTGTAGCCGAAAATTCCGTGGGCTACTCTGTTTTCCAGCGCAGTCGTTACCGCATCCGGGACCTGGAAGTCCATATCTGCAACCCACATCGGGAGAATCTCTTTATTCTCGAATAGACTTTCAGCAAAGTCCCACTTCACGGAACGCGTACCCTTTCTATCAATCACTTCATCAAAATTGGCCATATTCCTCACCTCATTCATTAATGTATACATACATCTTAACGGAAAACATGGGAAGTTGTTAACTAAAGGGGAACGTTTGCGGAGAAAAATAAGGAAAAGCACGTTCTCAGAAGTAAAAAAAAGCAAAGCGATAAATTATCGCTTTGCTTACACAGGGGGAATACGAGAAAGTCTTACATTATATAATATAGCCGGGAGAACCGGAGATTAAACATATTTCCGGTAAAAATTTCAGGAAAGTTATTTTTGAATAATAACAACTCTTGTGCTATAATAACTAATTGTGTAAAGAAACGAATAAATAAATCAGGAGTTGTATAGTATGGCAGAGAATTTTCAAGAAGGTCAAGTCGTAGAAGGTAAAGTAACAGGAATCCAACCGTATGGTGCATTCGTTGCACTTGATGATAAGGTTCAGGGTCTCGTACACATTTCGGAAGTGACACACGGTTTCGTTAAAGATGTTAACGAACACCTTTCAGAAGGAGACGAAGTACAGGTTAAGATTTTGAATATAGATGAAGCGAAGAACAAATATTCACTTTCTATCCGTGCTACTCAGGAAGCTCCAAAGCGTGCTCCTAAACAGAACAATCGTCAGCAGGCGTCTTCCGCTCCAAAAGAAGACCAGTCCGGTTTCAACACTTTGAAAGACAAGCTTGAAGACTGGATCAAACAATCCGACGATCGCGAAAAATATCGTAACTAAGTCCGGGGACCTCCCGGGCTTTTTTTATTTGGTCAATCATATCTTTTGAGATGTGAACGAGATTTCTTCATACTTAACGGGAACGAAAAAAAGGAGGAATTTTCAGTATGAAATCATTTGTTTTTCATAATCCGACCAAACTGATCTTCGGTAAAGATCAGGTAAAAACACTTCCGGACCATTTGCCTGCAGGTACGAAAAACGTACTTCTCGTCTACGGCGGTGGCAGCATAAAGAAAAATGGTGTATATGATGACGTAATGGAGCAGTTGAATAATGAAGGGGCTGCCGTTACGGAACTGTCCGGCGTGGAACCGAACCCGAAACTGACAACGGTGCGTGAAGGCGTCGAATTGTGCCGTGAAAAAGATATAGATTTCATTCTCGCTGTCGGCGGAGGCAGTGTCATTGATGCTGTGAAGACGATTGCCGCAGCTGCGAAATACGAAGGGGATGCCTGGGATCTCGTTACGAGAAAAGCGGCTCCTGTAGATGCTCTTCCGTTCGGCACCGTACTTACAATGGCAGCGACAGCCAGTGAAATGAACGCCGGCTCGGTCATCACGAACTGGGAGACGAATGAAAAGTACGGATGGGGTCATCCGCCTTATACGAACCCGACGTTTTCTATTCTCGATCCCCAAAACACCGTGACGGTTCCGAAAGATCAGACCGTCTATGGCATCGTTGATATGATGACTCACCTGATGGAACAGTATTTCCACGAGGAAACGCAGTCTCCTGTACAGGATGAGATGATCGAAGGGGTCATGCGTGCTGTGAAGGACACCGCTCCGAAACTTCTCGAAGACCTCTCGAACTATGAACACCGCGAGACGATTATGTATGCCGGAACGCTTGCTCTTAACGGAATGATGCAGATGGGGTACAAAGGAGACTGGGCCTCCCACAACATTGAGCACGCCGTTTCGGCCGTTTACGACATTCCGCATGCCGGCGGTCTTGCTATCCTGTTCCCGAACTGGATGGAGTACAATATCGACGTACAGACGAAGCGTTTCGCCCGTCTTGGTGAAAAAGTGTTCGGTATCGACACGGAAGGCAAAACGGACAAAGAAGTCGGCCTGGAGGGCATCAGAGCCCTCAGAAAATTCTGGAGTTCTCTCGGCGCACCGGAAACGCTCGCCGATTACGACATTTCCGATGAGAAATTCGATACGATCGTGGACCGTGCCATGAAACGCGGACCATTCGGTAATTTCTCCGAACTTCAGGAAAACGACGTTTACCGCGTTCTCGAGCTTTCCAAATAAGAAAAGATCACCGAGTTTCAGTTATAGGAGAAACACGAGCATTAGGATTAAAATTGAATAGTATATACAGAAACCGGGCCTATAGGGGTTCGGTTTTTGTTTTGGTAAGAGAGGCGGAAGGGAAGGAAAAAGCGGAATCACCACACGACGAATGAGTCCTGCTGCTTTTCCTATTAAAAGGAGAGACCCCACTGGCTACAGAAGAAAATTCTGATTCGAATACACTCATTTTTGTAAAAAGTATTTGACATAATAGGCGACGATGCTACAATAAAAGTGTCAAAAACATTTTACATTATAACGGGAGGTATTGGATGGACTGGGTTAAAGTCGTATATGCGTTCGTTTTGCTTGCATGTGCTGTGTATATTTTGAGTGTAACTTTTTTCGCAAGAGGGGACGAAAGAAAGAAATTTATCAACCGCAAGGCTCAATCGTATACGTTCGGAGTGGTTTTCGGAACGCTGATTTTCGAAATCATCAACGTGATTGTTCAGACGTTCCGTGGGAACCCCGCCAGCTACGGGGAAGGGATCTCACCGCTCATGTTCCTCACCATAATTATAGTCATCTACATGGGAACGCTGCTATTCTACAGAAATAAGTATGGGGATTAACTATGGAAAATCAGATCAAAGAACTCAGAAAAACGGCAAAGCTGTCGCAGGAGGAACTGGCCAGGGCCTGTAAAGTTTCCAGACAGACGATAAATGCAATCGAGAACAATAAATATGATCCTACCCTGCAGCTGGCGTTCGATATTGCCTCCGTGCTCGACTCCACTGTGGATGATCTCTTTGTTCCGAAGAGGTAGGCGGGCTCCCCTGTGTTTACTTGATTTCAATTTAGTGATTCTGTAAAGTTAATGAATGAAAATACACCAAGGATCAGGAGGAGTTCAGATGACGCACGTACGTTTTGATTATGATAAAGCATTGAAGTTTATGAACGAACATGAGGTCGGCTATATGCAGGACGCCGTTTCTCTTGCCCACCGTGCCCTGCACGAAGGAACCGGGGCCGGGAGTGATTTTCTCGGGTGGTTGGATCTGCCTGAAAACTACGATCAGGAGGAATTCGGACGTATCGAGAAATCGGCGGAGAAGATTAAAGCTGATTCGGACGTATTGCTCGTTATCGGTATCGGAGGGTCGTACCTCGGAGCGCGGGCGGCGATTGAAATGCTGCAGCACAGTTTCTTTAATGAACTCGAAGACCGCAGCGCACCTCAGGTATTTTTCGTAGGTAACAACATAAGCTCTTCCTATATCAACGACCTGCTTGAACTGATAAGGGATAAAGACGTTTCCATCAACGTTATTTCGAAAAGTGGCACGACGACGGAACCGGCGATCGCCTTCCGCATTTTCCGTAAATTCCTTGAAGAGAAATACGGCGAAGAAGAAGCGACGAAACGGATTTACGCCACCACTGATAAGAAGAAAGGTGCGCTCAAAACACTGGCGGATGAACGGGGATATGAAAGTTTTGTCGTACCGGATGATGTCGGAGGACGGTACTCCGTTCTGACAGCAGTCGGCTTACTTCCAATTGCCGCCTCCGGTATTCCGATACAGGAAATAATGAAAGGCGCCCGCAAAGCTCAGCACGAACTTTCCGGTTCTTCCCTGGAAGATAACCCTGCGTATCAGTATGCGGCCGTCCGTAATATTTTCTACAATAAAGGCAAATCGATTGAAATGCTCGTGAACTATGAACCGGGGCTGCAGTACTTCTCCGAATGGTGGAAGCAGTTGTTTGGAGAAAGTGAAGGGAAGGACCAGAAAGGCATTTTCCCTGCATCGGCAAACTTCTCGACAGATCTGCACTCTCTCGGTCAGTTCATACAGGACGGTCGCAAAGATCTGTTCGAAACGGTTCTTCACGTGGAGACACCGAAGTCCGATTATACGCTCGAAGCGGAAGAGAATGACCTGGACGGGCTGAACTACCTCGCCGGTAAAACGATTTCCGAAGTGAACGAGAAAGCGTACCAGGGTACGATGCTTGCACATACGGACGGAGATGTCCCGAATCTGATTGTCCACGTGCCCGAGATGGATGCCTACACATTCGGTTATCTCGTATATTTCTTTGAGAAAGCCTGTGCCATCAGCGGGTATATCCTCGGAGTGAACCCGTTCGATCAGCCGGGAGTGGAAGCGTATAAGAAGAATATGTTTGCCCTCCTCGGCAAACCCGGCTTTGAAAAAGAGAAAGAAGAACTGGAGAATCGTCTGTAAAAAATAGCATAGCACGTGTGAAACCGGGCCCCTGGGGTCCGGTTTTTGTGTTACTGAGCCGGTTTCTTTTATTTTCGTGCCCTTCAGGAGGCAAGGGAGGGGCTGAAGGGCACGAAAAACCGCTTTTCCTGCCGCTGGGGAGAAAAAACCGGCGCCGAACGTCACGATTACGGGATGATCGTTACCTTCAGGCCGATTCTCAACGTGTGGAGGGAAGGAAACGCGGCATTTCCATGAAAAAAGAACGCATTTCTATACAACAACAAAAAAACTCCCCGCTTCTTCCTGCGGGGAGTTTTCACATTCGTCTATTACACGTGTTTTTGTGCCGTAGCCATGATTTCTTCTTTCGGCTGGAAACCGACGGCCTGGTCTACAACTTCCCCGTCTTTAAGGAAAAGAAGGGTAGGAATGCTCATTACGCTGTGCTTCTGAGCAGTTTCCGGATTTTCGTCAACGTTCAATTGTACGACGCTGATCTGATTGTCCTCTTCATCGATCTCCTCAAGTACAGGAGCAATCATTTTGCAGGGACCGCACCACGGAGCTCCGAATTCAGCTACGACGAGACCATCTTTCGTCTCCTCGGTGAATGTGGAATCTGTAACATCTTTAACAGCCATGCTATCTCTCCTTCGTGCCATTATTTCTAACCGTTAAAATCAAACTAAGTGGTTAGAATTACACTTTAAAATATGATAGGATAAAAGTCAACCATTCAGTTTAAGGAGAATGTATATGACTGCTATAGCAGAAACGGGATATTCTTATATCAGTGATCATCTTTTCGTGAACTTCCTGAATACGATCAATGGGGCAGACAGCCAGGTGACGGACCTTCTCATGCAGGAGGCCGGGACCTATAAGTGGCTGGAGTTGATGTACAGCCGGGAACTGCTCAATGCTGAACAATTGAAGAAGCTGAAGGAAGAAACTTTTGATGAGGACGCGATCCGCGATTTCCGCGACAGGGGCAGGGAGTATGTATTGGAAGGGAAACACCCGGAATTCATCTCGTCGCTGACCGGGAACGTGAAGCAGGCGCCTCTCTACTTTGATAAGCATTTAAATCCGGTCCCGGGTTGCGGGGGCAGCCCTGGCCTTCTCTCCCTCCTTTCTTATAAAATGCTCGAAGCATACAAGGACAACATTTTTTCCAGAATAAAAAAATGTCATTCCCCTGCCTGTTATGCATTATTCGTGGATTACAGCGGGAGAAGGAAATGGTGCTCCATGGAAATATGCGGCAACCGTACAAAAGCACGAAAGCACTATGCAAAGAAAAAGGAATAATCCGAAGTACAGAGAATTCATAGTACAGAACGGAAATACTGAATAAAGGGGACGATGTTATGAGTGAGAAAAATACGGACTTTCTTATGGAGCTGCTGAACACAGCCTCTCCTTCAAGCTATGAAATGCCGATTCAGAAAAAATGGATGGAGGCGATGAAACCTTACGCGGATGAAATCCGCACGGATCATGCCGGGAACGTGATCGCCGTCAGGAACCCGGAAGCCGAAATGAAAGTGATGCTTGCCGGTCACTGTGATGAAATAGCGCTTGTAGTGAACAGAATCGATGACGACGGATACGTATATATCGATAAAATGGGCGGCGTGAACCCGAAAGCGGCCATAGGAATGAAAGTGGATATTCTCGGTACACACGGCCGTCTCTCGGGCGTTATTGGAGTCAATGCTCAGCATCACGGTGGCATCAAGGGGGATTTTGACCTGAGCGATCTGTTCATTGACTGCGGGGCGAAATCCAGGGAGGAAGTCACTGAATATGTACAGATCGGGGACCTTGCCGTTTATAGACGGACGCCGGAAGTGATGATGGACAGATACGTTACCGGACGGGGACTTGATAACAGAACCGGCCAGTATATCGTGGGAGAAGTGCTGAGGAGACTCCATCAGACGGACGTTAATGTGGGAGTATATGCAGCCAGCACCGTAAATGAAGAAACGAATATGGGAGGAGCTTATTTCGCTGCAGCCGGAGTGGAACCTTCCATGGCTATCGCCTGCGACGTCACGTTTGCTACCGATTATCCGGGAGTCGATAAAAAAATACACGGGGACGTGGAGCTTGAGAAAGGCCCGGTGCTCGCCAAAGGAGCACCGATCAACCGGAATATTAATCAATTGCTTGAAAAAGCAGCCGGGGAGAAGGATATTTCCCTTCAATATGAACTTACGTCACGAGCTACCGGTACAGATGCCGATCGGATGAGGCTGACCGGGAAAGGCGTACCTGTAAGTCTCGTTTCCCTTCCGCTCAGATATATGCACTCACCGGTCGAAACGGCCAGTCTTGAAGATATAGAGGAGTGCATCGAGCTCCTCGTAACGTTCATCAGTAATTTGAGCGGCGAGGAGAGCCTTAACCCGCTGGATTTAGTATGAATTCAGATGATTTTCATTAAAACAAAGACGAGACCCGAATGCAGGGTCTCGTCTTTGTTTCGTATGAATCATTCTTCTTCATCCACGCGGATACGGGCGGTAGGCATCGCTTCGAGTCTTTCGACCGGAATGTCTTTGCCGGAAATTTCGCTTTTTCCATACGTGCCTTTTTCGATCTTCTCAAGACCGTCCACTGCAGCGAGATAACGCTCGCGTGCTGTGTCAAAAAGTGTCTGTTCTTTGGACTGTTCGTGCATTTCTGTACCGGAGTCGGCCGGGTGGTCCTGGATGGAGGAGATATCCCCGGTGTTGTCTTTCGAATATTCTCCGTTTTCATATCCGTCGTGGTGACGTTCCATTTCTTCTTCCGCTTCTTCTTTGATTTCGGTAAGCCGCTGTTTGAAGTGTTGCAGTTGTTCTTCGGATAGCATAAAATAATCCTCCTTATAGATTCACGCAGGAACGACACCGAGAGTGCAGCGGGACACGGACAGGTTATTACCGTCTTCGTCGGTGATCTCCACCGACCACACCATGGTACGCCCGCCCCGGTGCACCGGTACTGCCTTTGCATATACCGTTCCGTCACGTTTACTTCTGATGTGGTTAGCGTTGATTTCGATGCCGAATACCTGCTGCTGTTCGGGGTCGATGTTCAGAAATCCTCCGATACTTGCTGCCGATTCCGCCAGCGCAACGTTGGCGCCGCCGTGAAGAAAACCCATCGGCTGATGAGTCCGGTTATCCACAGGCATCGACATCTTCACCTGTTCCTTATCCGCTTCTATCAGTTCTATTCCAAGCGTTTCCATTAAAGTGTTTTTCAACATTTCTTTCATGGCGCTCATTCCTTTCCAGTTTTCCCGTAATTTTTCCGTTCAAACTTAAGAGTGCAGGCAGTGTGTCTGCGCACCCTTACTGATTACTATATATGAAAAAGAAGGGGTGCGGTAGTGCACCCCTCTTCTTTTTATGCTTATTTTAAATCAGGGAAATGAGTAAGGACAGGCCGAGCAGCACCCCGTAGAAAGTGTTCGTCTGGGCGGTACCTTTCATAGCCGGCATCATGTCCACCGGAGTTTTCTTCCCGGAGAAGCTTCTCACCGCTTTCTGAGCATGAACGGCACTGAGAAGAGTGAGAAGAGACCACCACGGGAGCAAGCCGGTAATTATATAAACGACCGTCAGCAGGTAAACGATGATAAAGTTCGCCGCCAGAAAAGTTACTGCTCCCTCGTGCCCGAGAAGGATGGCGAGTGTACGTCTGCCGTTCGTTTCGTCTCCGACACGGTCCCGGATATTATTGGCCATCATAATCGCTCCAATACAGATGGCCACAGGGATGGAGATACCGAAGACGGCCCAGGTGACAACTTCCGTCTGGATGTAATAAGCGATGCCTATGATGACAGGACCCATGAAAAACCCGGCTACCAGCTCACCGAATGGGGTATAAGCGATAGGGAGGGGGCCTCCGGTATACAGATACCCGACGAGCATGGAAGCAGAGCCTATAAGGGCGATCCACCATGAAGTCAGCATACATATATACACACCGAGAAGTACGGCGATGGCAAAGAAAGATAGTGCAAGATATAATACCGTTTTGGGATGGATGCCATCGCGTACGATTGTGCCTCCGATTCCGACAGACTCTTCCGTATCAAGGCCGCGGACGTAGTCGTAGTATTCATTGAACATATTTGTGGCAGCCTGAATGAGTATGGAGGCGATCAGCATGGCTGCAAACAGCCCGAAAGCGATCGTGCCCTCTTTATGGATGACGGCAAACATCGTTCCTACAAATACAGGAACGAAAGACGCAGTCAGGGTGTGGGGTCTCAGCAGACGCCACCACACGTGGAAGCCGCTCCGTTCATTCAGAGAAGCTCGTACGTCATTTGTGGTTCCGGTGCTCATGAAGCTTCTCTCCTTTAATCATTAGTAATAACATACTAAGTTTAGGCAAATCAGCAGGTAGTGTCAATCTTTGTAACCCGCTGCCGTATGGAGGGAGGGGACAGTTATGAACCGCTGCGAAAGTTCTTTTTTCCACCGGCTGTCAACAGATTTCTTGAAGCCTAAGTAAAAAGAGAATAAAATAGAGAAAGATATGAAAGCTGTCCCCCGGGATAGGAGGAGAAAAATGCTACAAGTGAAAACTTTTCAAACAGAGGATAAATTACGTAATGTGCATGAGGAGGCTCGGATGAACAATGTGCCGCTCCTGATGAGCATTACAGAAAAAATAGACCAGCTGGACCCTTTTTCTTTTTTTGAACAGGGAAAGCAGGTGGATATGCATCGTCATTTCTGGAAGAGTGCGGATGAAGATTTCACCCTTGTCGGTATCGGAAGCGCTGTACGGATATCGAAAGAAGGAGAAGGGCGTTTTCAGGAGACCGAGCAGGAGCTGTTCGACTGGCGAAAGAGTGTCCGGCAGTGGAATCCTTACAATAAGAAAGGAACCGGTACGGTAGCTCTCGGAGGATTCGGCTTCCGCCCTGAATCGGGCGGGGAAGAACCCTGGCAGGAATTCCCGAACAGCAGTATGACGATTCCTGAGTTCCTTTTGACCAATGATGCGGAGGGTTCTTTTCTGACGACGAATTATCTCGTTTCGCCGGAGGAGGATGTCGAAACGATTATATGCCGGATGGAAGAAGATAAGGAGAGACTGCAGACTTCCGACTCTTCCGGTGATACGGAATCCGGTGTCCGTCTTCAGAAAATCGAAGAGGTGCGTCCGGAAGAATGGAAGCAGTCGATCGCCGACGCTACTGCTGAACTGAAAGCAGGCACTCTTTCGAAAGTGGTGCTGGCACGGGAAGTCCGCCTGACGTTCGACTCCGAAGCCTCGATTACGAAAGTGCTCAAGGATCTTTCCGACATGCAGAACTCGAGTTACGTGTTCGCCTTTGAACAGGGCGGCTCCTATTTTGTCGGGGCTACACCGGAGCGACTGGTGAAAGTCGAGGATGATGAGCTCTTTTCGGCCTGTCTGGCCGGAACGACGAAGCGCGGGAGTAGTGAGGAGGAAGATGAGACACTCGGACTTGCTCTGCTCAACGACCAGAAGAACCGTCTGGAACATGACTATGTCGTTCAGATGATCCGGAGTGCTGTGGAGGATTACTCCGTAAACGTTGCAATACCGGAAGCGCCGTCATTATATAAACTTAGAAACCTTCAGCATCTGTATACGCCGGTGAAAGCGAAACTGAAGGAAGGGTATTCCCTTCTTGACGTAGTGAAAGATCTTCATCCGACTCCCGCTCTCGGGGGACTTCCGCAAAAAGAAGCCGTTACCTATATTAGCCGCCACGAAGTGATGAACCGCGGGTGGTATGCAAGTCCGGTCGGGTGGATCGATGGCGGAAGAAATGGGGAATTCGCTGTTGCTATCCGTTCTGCTCTCATACGGGGAGATAAAGCTTCTCTGTTCGCCGGATGCGGCGTTGTGGAAGATTCGAAGCCGGAAGAAGAATATGAAGAGACGAAAGTGAAACTGAAACCGATGCTTGCAGTTTTAGGAGGGGAAGAATGAGTTATACGGAGGATCTCTCACGTTATATCACCCATTTCATCGATCAGCTTACTTTATCCGGAGTGAAACATGCCGTAATATCACCGGGGTCGCGTTCGACACCGCTCGCGATTACGGCTGCCGAATCCGGAGAAATAAAACACTGGATCCAGCTGGATGAACGTTCCGCTGGATTTTTTGCAGTCGGGCTCGCAAAGGAGAAGCAGGAACCTGTAGCCCTTATCTGTACATCCGGGACAGCTGCCGCCAACTATTACCCGGCCGTAATCGAAGCCTTCTACAGCCGGGTACCGCTGATTCTTCTTACGGCAGACCGTCCGCATGAACTGAGGGATGTGGGCGCCCCGCAGTCCATAGATCAGAATAATATGTACGGATCCTATACGAAATGGTTTCATGACATGATGATTCCGGAAGCGGGTATGGAGATGTACGCCAGAAAACAGGCGGCCCGGTCCGTAGAGGAGTCTTTGAGAAACCATCCCGGTCCTGTACAGATTAATTTCCCTTTGCGAGAGCCCCTCATGCCTGATTTCAGTATCTCCGGTCTGTGGAGAGGAGAGCGGACTTTCTCTCCATTCACCCGGGGCAAATTGAGAGTGGAGGAGGGTGAGCTGCAACGGCTTGCCGGTCGCTTCCAAAATCGCGGTAAGGGAGTGATCGTCTGCGGCCCGCAGACAGATTCTTCCCTCGTACCGGCAATTGAAAAGCTCGCAAAAGCGCTGGACGTCCCTGTCTTCGCCGATCCGTTGTCCCAGCTTCGTACTGCCGGGTTTTCGGAAGAGTACATCATTACGCATTATGATTCTCTCCTCCGTTCGGAAAGGTTCAACGCCCTGCTGCTCGAAGCCGATTATGTTGTGAGGTTCGGGGCGATGCCCGTCTCAAAAGCGTATTTGAAATGGGTGCAGCGTGCCGGGGACACGGAAATGTTCGTCGTCGACAGCGACTCCGGGTATCGCGATCCATCCGGAGTAGCAGGTGAATTCATATGGAGTGACCCCGCCTCGTTCTGTGAGGATATTCTTCCTTTCCTCGAAACACCGGAAGATAGCTGGAGAGCGTTTCTGAAAAGTCTGGATGAACTTGCAGCCGAGACGATGTTCCATAAAGAAGAGGAAGGATTGTACGAAGGGGATGCAGTACATGATCTGGCCCCTCTTCTCCGGAAAAATTCCGTTTTGTTCGTCGGAAACAGTATGCCGATCAGGGATGTCGACACGTTTTTCCCCGCAATGGATACAAACGTCTCCATCCTTGCGAACCGCGGAGCTAACGGAATCGACGGGGTGACATCTGCGGCGGCCGGCACAGCTGCCTCCGGCCGTGATGTGACCCTGCTGACTGGTGATGTTTCCTTCTTCCATGATATGAACGGGCTTCTCGCTGTGAAACAGTATGACCTCGATATGACAATTGTGTTGTTCAACAACAACGGCGGCGGGATCTTTTCCTATCTTCCTCAGGCCGGGCAGACGGAACATTATGAAGCGCTTTTCGGTACGCCGCTTAATATAAATCTTGAGGAAGCGACCCGGATGTACGGCGGCTCTCACCGGCGGGTGGAAGAAAGGGGAAGCTTCATAGCGGCAGTGCAGGAAGCTCAGGCCGAGAAAGGTCTTTCAGTCGTGGAAGCCGCAGTGTCACGGGAAGATCACGTTGCCAATCACCGGAATAAGTGGAGCAGTCTCGACAGACAGATAGCCGGAAAGGTGCAGGAATATGTACATCACCGTCCGTGAGCGTTCCTACTGGGTGGAAGATGAAGGAACAGGACCGGTCCTCTGCTTTCTCCACGGTTTTACGGGCAGCACGTCCATATGGAAAGAAGTGAGACAGTCTTTTCCTGAGTTCCGGTTAGTACTGATTGATTTGCCGGGACATGGGAAAACGGGGGATCTCGGTCCTGTCTCCATGGAGACGGCTGTGCGCGATCTGGAAATGATTTTTCAAAGACTGGAAGTGACCGGGCTCTCTCTGCTCGGCTATTCCATGGGAGGGAGAACCGCTTTATGTTTTGCGGAACGCTTCCCTCATCTTATAGAACGGCTGATTCTTGAAAGTGCTTCTCCCGGACTTTCCTCCCGGGAAGAAAGGGAAGAGCGCATCCGTAAAGATAAAAGAGTGATAGCGCTTTTGCAAAACAGCGGAATCGAGGGCTTTACCGATAAATGGGAATCCCTCCCTCTCTTCGAAACGATAGCTTCCCTGCCCGGGCACCGGCAGCAGAAGCTGAGAGAGGAACGTCTCGATAACGATATCGACGGACTTGTCCATTCCCTGGAAGGGATGGGTACCGGAGTTCAGCCTTCCATGTGGGACTCCCTCTCTTCTCTTACGTTTCCGGTATGTCTTATTGCCGGAGGAGAAGACAGGAAGTACGTGGCAATCAATGAAAGAATGGCCGGTCGCTTTCCGGATGCACAGCTCTACGTAATAGAAGGGGCGGGACACATCCCTCACCTGGAAAAACCGGAGATTTTCTCTGAAATCACCCGTTCATTCGTGATATAATGCCAATTGGGTAATACATTCTATACAATTTACATAATAAAAGGAGGATTTTTCATGTCTGTGAATTGGGTTCAGGAACATGAATATGAAGAAATTCTGTATGAAACATACGGCGGAATCGCAAAAATCACCATTAACCGTCCGGAAGTGAGGAACGCGTTCACCCCGCTTACTGTCCGGGAACTGATTGACGCATTCACACGTGCCCGTGACAATTCGAACGTGGGAGTTATCGTACTTGCCGGAGCGGGAGACGCCGCTTTCTGTGCAGGAGGTGACCAGAGCGTACGCGGCCACGGCGGGTATGTCGGAACCGATGAAGTACCTCGTCTGAACGTACTGGATCTTCAGCGTCTGATCCGTGTCATTCCGAAACCGGTGGTAGCTATGGTGTCGGGATACGCAATCGGTGGAGGACACGTACTGCATGTCGTATGTGACTTGACGATTGCCGCTGATAACGCAGTTTTCGGTCAGACAGGACCGAAAGTGGGAAGCTTTGACGCAGGATACGGGGCAGGACTCCTGGCTCGCATCGTCGGTCACAAGAAAGCCCGCGAAATCTGGTATCTGTGCCGTCAGTACTCGGCCGAGGAAGCAGAAAAAATGGGTCTCGTAAATACGGTCGTCCCGCTTGAACAGCTGGAAGAAGAAACGCTTCAGTGGTGTAAAGAGATGCTTGAGAAATCTCCGACAGCCCTTCGTTTCCTCAAAGCCTCTTTCAATGCTGACACCGACGGTCTTGCCGGACTTCAGCAAATGGGCGGAGACGCAACGCTATTGTACTATACGACCGAGGAAGCGAAAGAAGGACGCGATGCGTTCAAGGAAAAACGCAAGCCTGACTTCGATCAATTCCCGCGTTTCCCATAAGTAAAGGAAAGAGCGTCTGTTGCAGGCGCTCTTTTGTGCGTATGAATTTATTGAGAGGAGCGAGTTGTATGACGACGATGCCGCATTGGCTCAGTAAACAGGCGTTTCTGCAACCGGAGTACCCTGCCGTCGACTTTCCGGACGGTTCCTGCATTACATTTGCAGAGCTTGAGAAAAGATGTAAGCGTAAAGCGGCAGCTCTTTCTTTTCATGGGGTGAAGGAAAAAGACCACATAGCGATTCTTTCTTCGAACCGCGTTTCCTTTATCGAGTCGGTATTTGCTCTCAGCTATCTGGGAGCAAGAGCTGTTCTTTTAAACACCCGGCTCACGATTCGGGAACTGGATTACCAGATTAACGACGGAGACGTGAAGGCGATCATTTATGAGCCGGCTCAGGAAGAGAAAGTGGAAGCACTGACCGCAGGGGATGTATCACCTCTTCCATTTCACACCCTTACCGGCGATCACGCGATGCCGGAGATGAAAGAGCGGATCGACCTGGAGGACGTTTTTACATTAATGTACACCTCGGGAACGACCGGAGCTCCGAAAGCAGTTCTTCACACCTACGGTAATCACTGGCATAGCGCCATCAGCTCCGCCCTGAACCTCGGAATGGAACGGGGGGATAAGTGGATTCTTAATTTGCCGATGTTCCACGTAAGCGGATTTTCCACTCTGATGAAAGGTGTCATTTACGGAATGACCATCGAGCACCATACCCGTTTTGATGCGCAGGAAGTAGTGGAGAGTATTAAACAAAGAGGGGCCACGATGGTCTCCGGTGTTTCCGTGATGCTCGAGGAGCTCGTGGAAGTGTTCGACCGCGACGATATCCCCGGCTCTTTCCGCTGTTTCCTGCTTGGTGGAGGCCCTGCTACAGAGAAATTGCTGAACCGGGCGGCATCACTCGGGATTCCGGTATTTCAGACGTACGGGATGACGGAAACTACTTCTCAGATTGCAACGCTCGCTCCGGCTGATGCCACGAGGAAGCTCGGTTCTGCAGGGAAAGCCCTCGCTACAGCTTCTCTTCACATCGATGCAGCGGAGGGGGAGATCGGCGAGATTCTTGTGGCGGGGCCGATGGTATCCGGCGGGTATTACAAACGCGACCCCGAGGACGGGCTCCTCTTCGCCACCGGAGACATGGGTTTCTTCGACGAAGAAGGCTTCCTGTATCTTGCCGGGCGTAAGAAAGAAATGATCATCTCGGGCGGGGAGAACATTTATCCGGCAGAAATCGAGAACGTACTCGTGCAGGTGCCCGGAGTGTCGGGGGCGGCTGTCGCCGGCATGAAAGATGAAAAATGGGGAGAGGTTCCCGCGGCTTTTCTCACCGGGAAAGATATAAAAAGGGATGAGATACTGCAATACTGCGAAAGACTTCTGGCGCGTTATAAGCATCCGGCTTACGTATACCGGGTGGCCGAACTCCCTCGAAACGCTTCGAATAAAGTGCTGAAGTATAAGCTTACGGAGATGGTGAAAGCGGGGGAGTGCGATGAAGTTGAATAAAGCCGTACTTCACAGAGTGGAGGTACCCATGAAAGCCCCTTTCACTACGGCACACGGAGCGATCGGGTCGCGTGAAGTGATCATCGTGGAATTGGAAGACGATAAGGGGAGAAGAGGATACGGCGAAATTGCCGCTTTTTCGAGTCCTTTTTATACGGAAGAGACCGTAACGACAGCCTGGCATATAGCGAAAGACTTCCTCCTCCCTTCTCTGAATGAGAAGGACGCCACCAGGATATTCAGGACTGTACAGGGGCACCCTATGGCGAAAGCCGGTATCGAGCAGGCCCTGTTCGACCTGAAAGCCAAAAGAGAAGGCAGGAGTTTATCCGAATATATCGGGGGGACGAGAAAGGAAGTTGCCGCCGGGGGAGTGATCAGTCTCTCCGGTGACCCGAAAAAAGAGCTCCGTACTCTGAAGCAGGCAGGGTTCCAACGGGCAAAGGTGAAAGTCGAGCGGGGGCGGGAAAAAGAGCAGCTGCAGGCGCTGAGGGAAGAGGACGCCTCGTTTCCGCTTATGATTGACGGGAATGGTGCGTACGAGTCCCCGGACGAACTGCTTCCTCTTGATGAATTCAAGCTTCTGATGATTGAACAGCCGTTTCGATCCGGAGACTTCCGGAAGCATCGTCATTTACAGAAGAAAATGAACACGCCGATATGTCTCGATGAGTCGATCCGGAGCTTTGAAGATGCTGTCCAGGCGATGGAATTCAAGGCCTGCCGGATACTCAACGTAAAACTGAGCCGGGTGGGCGGATGGTCCGAAGCCCTGCAAATTCATGACCGGGCAGTAAACGAAGACATGCCTCTCTGGTGCGGAGGTATGGTGGAGACCGGCATCGGGAAAGCCCATAGTCTTGCGCTGGCTTCCCTGCCCAGTTTCACTCTGCCCGGTGACTTATCCGGATCCGACCGATATTTTGAGAAAGATATTATAAAAGATCCCATAAGCCTTGAGGGTGGTTTCATACGCGTGCCCGAAGGTCCCGGGATAGGAGTCGAACCGGATTTCGGGTATATGGAAAGTGTTACGAAAGACAGATGGTTTCAACGATACTGAAAATGATTATCAAAATCATTGACACACCTGTAAGTAATTTCTACACTTGTAAGTGAATAGAAGAGGTGAGGAATATGAGTGAAGAAATGATTACGAGAGAAGAAGAACAGTTTTTGAATGAGCATTTTCGCTTTTTTACGGATCAACATTTGCAGGAACCGGTTTTGGAAACGGTTCGTGCAACCGATTTGTTATCCCGCGAAGGAATCGAACATGTTTTGAATGACCTGCATCTGTATCTTGATTCACAGTCGTTTCTTACTACCGGTTCCCTGCTCGGGAAAAGGTTCGGATATTACGCTGTTACGGTGCCGATTGTAATGATGACGGTGTTTGATAAATTCCCTGACGTTTCCCCCGGGAATGTGGAGTACATCCGTATCGATGAGAACCCGAAATGGTTCCCTAAATTCCATCTCAGGGATAAAACGGTATCCGTCCCGGGAGAAGACAGGGAAGAGTGGATAGTTGAAAATATGCGGCACTTATTCAGAGATTTCCTTCAGCCCGTTCTTTTCCACATTCATAAGACTACGCGTATTTCAAAGAAGGTATTATGGGAAAATACAGCCATTTATCTGTACTGGTTTTATGAACGCAAACTTCCTGAATGGTATGAAGGAGAGGAACTGGAAGAGAAAAGGAAAGACTTTCGATATATCATCGATGAACTGGACGGAGAACCGTTCGGTGAACAGAAAAACCCTTTCACTTACTTCGAGTCTCAGCCCGTCTTGCCTTCAGGGGCTAGGGAAAGGAAATGCTGCTGCCTCTCCTACCGGCTTCACGAAGACAGTACGTTCTGTAAAGTATGTCCCCATCTGAAACAGATGGAGAACATGAAGAAATAGTTTCTTCCGGAAGATGCTGCAATGATTTCCGGTACGGCCGGTGGAAAAAAGAAGAAATGAAACATTTGTAATTTTCCCTTCATATGGTACGATTTAATTAGAGTAAAAAGAGTGTTTTGGAAAAGGCAGTTGATACCATATGCAAGAGTTCTATGATTATTATAATAATCCTGTGAAATTATCTTTTAAGGACCACCCTTTTTCAAGCGAACCGAAGCACGTATGGGTGATTTGCCAATACCGTGGAAAATGGCTGCTGACCGAACACAAGGAACGTGGTCTGGAGTTCCCCGGCGGGAAAGTGGAAGAGGGGGAGACCGCCTCGGAAGCTGCTGTCAGGGAAGTGAAAGAAGAAACGGGAGGCATCGTCGATCAGCTGCGTTACGTCGGTCAATACTTCGTCAAAGGTAAAGGTGGCACGATCATCAAAAACGTTTATTTTGCAGAGGTTTTACAGTTGCGGGAAGAAGCCCATTATTTCGAAACGAACGGTCCGGTACTGCTCGAGCAGCTTCCGGAAGCTTTGCCGAGACAGAAAGAGTACAGTTTTATGATGAAAGATAAAGTGCTCCCGTGCTGCCTGGAAAGAATTGGAACGGCTTAGCGTAAGATGTGTAACTACCAGGGGACTCCCCGGGCTGTCGAGAAATTCTCGGCAGCTTTTTTGTTAGAAAATCGATAAAAACAAGCATGCAGAGAAAGGGAGCGTTTCTCTGCATGCTTGTTGTCTGTATGACAGTATTAACGTTTGACCGGTCCGGCTGCTGCAATCGTTTCGTCAGCATAAGCGAATTTCTTGAAGTTCTCATGGAACTTGGCAGCCAGGCTCTCAGCCTGCGTATCGTAATCACTTTTGTCTTCCCAGGCATTACGCGGAATCATGACTTCCTCCGGAACGCCGTCACAGTGAAGAGGAATGTTCAGGCCGAAGACAGGGTCCTGGTACATTTCCGTGTTTTTGAATTCTCCGTTTAATGCAGCATCCACCATACGTCTCGTATAGGACAGTTTCATTCTCTTACCTGTCCCGTAAGCTCCGCCGGTCCAGCCGGTGTTGACGAGGTAGACGTCTGTGTTGAACTCGTCGATTTTCTCACCCAGCATCTTCGCGTAGACGGAAGGCGGTAACGGGAGGAACGGTGCGCCGAAGCAGGCGGAAAACGTAGCTTCGGGCGTGGTGACGCCCCGCTCTGTCCCTGCGAGTTTACTCGTATACCCGCTCAGGAAGTGATACATCGCCTGTTCTTTCGTAAGTTTGCTGATAGGCGGAAGAACTCCGGTAGCATCAGCTGTCAAAAAGATTATTTTATCGGGATGTCCGGATTTACTTTCCTCAAGAGCATTGTCGATATGATCAAGCGGATAAGCGACACGCGTGTTTTCCGTCAGGGAAGTGTCGGTGAAATCCGGTTTCCCCGTACCCGGGTTTACAGCTACGTTTTCGAGTACCGCGCCGAATCTGATGGCTCTGTAAATATCAGGTTCCGTTTCAATAGAAAGGTCTTTAGTTTTGGCATAACAGCCGCCTTCCATATTGAACACACCTCTATCGGACCAGCCGTGTTCATCGTCACCGATAAGGTAACGGGAAGGGTCGGCGGAAAGAGTCGTTTTTCCTGTACCGGAGAGTCCGAAGAAGAGAGCGGTTTCTCCCTCCGCGTTCACGTTAGCGGAGCAGTGCATCGGCAATACGTCCTGTTTCGGCAGGAGATAGTTCATCACGGAGAAGATCGACTTCTTGATCTCTCCGGCATACTGCGTGCCGCCGATCAGTACTATTCTATGTTTGAATGATACCGTTACGAACACTTCGGAATTGGTTCCGTCTGTCTCCGGGTCGGCTTTCAGCCCCGGTGCAGAGAGCACTGTGAACGCATTTTCGTGAAGAGGTTCCTCTTCACTCCCGGGTCTTATGAACATCTGCCTTGCGAACATATTGTGCCAGGCGTATTCTGTAATCACACGGATTGGCAGACGGTAGTCTTCATCGGCGCCTGCGTAACCCTGGAATACGAAACGTTCAGGGAGGTCTTTCAGATATCCGATCACTTTGTGGTAAAGGTGAAGGAATGTTTCTTCCTGCATCGGCTGGTTCACTTTGCCCCAGTCGACCTTTTCGGCAGTTTCATCGTCTTTTACAATGAATTTATCGTTCGGGGACCGTCCTGTATATGCTCCGGTTTCTGCCTTTACAGCTCCGGTATCGGTCAGTGTTCCTTCATTCCTGTTGAGTATGTTTTTCGTAAGGTCCGGAACAGAAAGCTGTACTTGTGTTCCTTCTTCCTCAAGCAGCTCCTCGATGCTTGAACGGTCGCTTCTGGCATGAATCATTTTAAAAACCCGCCTTTCCCTGAAATTCCGCATGTAAGCGATTATTTGTAAATAGTATAACACATTGTCGTTAATAGTCCATACTGCAATTCATTTTTTTAAAATCATCTGCAGCTGCTGTATAATCTGGAGAAAAGGAAGGTGAAAAGGTTGAAGAAATCGATCGTTCTGTACGATGCCGCATGTCCTTTGTGCCTTAAAACGAAAAAGTGGGTGAGCCTCCTGGACCGGGAAAATCGACTGCTCTGGCTGTCGCTGCAGAAGCTTACCGAGTATACTTCTCTTCCCGCTGAAAAAGAAGGACAAATTCGTGAACAATTACATTTATATGATCCTTCGCGCAACGAACATGTAGGGTATGACGCGATCACCTATATATGTAAGGAGTCGCCGCTGCTTCGCTTCGCCGGAAAGCTGATGGAGTTTCGGACTGCGAGGGCGGTCGGAGTTCCGGTTTACCGATTTATCGCTAATAACAGATACAGAGTGGGAATCCACGATTGTAAAGACGGAAGCTGCTCCATCTAATTGACAATCATAGCTGATTTGGTATGATAAAATGCGAACGGTAACTCTCTTATCCAGAGTCGGTGGAGGGACAGGCCCGAGGAAACCCGGCAACCTTCTTTTGATATGGTGCTAACCTGACGCAAGAGTATTCTCTTGGACGATAAGAGCGGAAGGAAATCATCCCTTTCCTCATACGATGAAGGAAAGGTTTTTCTTTTTTAATGAAGGAAATCAAAATTTCTCTTAATAGTATAAACGTTTCCTGAAGGACCTTCCTTTTTTCCATGCATAGTTAATGAAGGAATGGAACTGGTTCCGGTTTTCAACCCGTGAAAACAGGGCCGGAATTCGGAAACAGAAGGCAGTATATTAAAGTATGATGCTGGTAAGAGTGCCGTAATCAGAGTTTAAGGAGGAATCATGTAACATGGCAGCAAATCGCCGGTTGTTCACATCTGAATCGGTTACGGAAGGGCATCCCGATAAGATATGTGACCAAATTTCCGATGCAATTCTTGATGAAATACTTAAAGAAGACCCGAATGCCCGGGTGGCCTGTGAGACGATGGTTACCACAGGACTTGTACTTGTTTCCGGGGAAATCAGTACGACGACATATGTGGATATTTCGCAGGTCGTAAGGCAGACGATCAAAGATATCGGGTATACGAGGGCGAAGTTCGGATTCGATGCCGATACCTGTGCCGTCCTGACAGCCATTGATGAACAGTCTCCGGATATCGCGGGCGGAGTGGATGAATCTCTGGAATCGAGAGAAGGACAGATGAGCGAAGAGGAAATCGACGCAATCGGTGCCGGGGACCAGGGTCTTATGTTCGGATATGCAACAGATGAAACGGACGAACTGATGCCTTTACCGATCTCGCTTGCTCACCAGTTGTCCAAACGTCTGGCGGACGTGCGGAAAGACGAGACCCTTTCCTATCTGCGTCCGGACGGTAAGACGCAGGTGACTGTGGAATATGACGAGAACAACAACCCGCTCCGGGTCGATACAGTGGTCATCTCCACGCAGCATGCCGAAGAGATTACGCTCGGGCAGATTAAGGAAGATTTGATGAAGCACGTAATTGTGCCGGTCGTCCCGGAGAAGTTCATGGACGACCAGACGAAGTATATCCTTAACCCTACAGGTCGTTTTGTCATCGGCGGGCCTCAGGGTGACGCCGGGTTGACAGGGCGCAAAATCATCGTTGACACATACGGCGGCTATGCCAGACACGGAGGAGGGGCTTTCAGCGGGAAGGACTCCACTAAAGTGGACCGCTCCGCTGCTTACGCCGCCCGCTACGTTGCAAAAAATATTGTTGCCGCCGGTCTTGCGAAGACGTGTGAAGTCCAGCTCGCATACGCCATCGGGGTAGCTGAACCGGTCTCGATTTCCATCGATACGGACGGTACCGGGGAAGTCACGGAAGCCAGGCTCGTGAAAGCTGTGCGGGAACTTTTCGATCTACGTCCGGCAGGGATTATCCGTATGCTCGATTTGAAACGTCCTATTTATCGACAGACGGCTGCCTACGGCCATTTCGGCCGCCCGGCGGACCATTTCCCGTGGGAAAACGTCGATAAAGTGGATTTATTGAAAGCTAAAATAAAAGAGGAATAGATAGGCCTCATGCAAAAATCCGAACGAAAGCGTTCGGATTTTTTGTTTATTCCGTTAAATTAGAATGGAAGAGAAACGCACGTCTGAAGCCGGAACAAAGACTCATTTCTCTCCGATATTTTTGTAATACTGTCCTTTTTCCACGTAGCTCTTTCGTATACGATCCAGTTCTTTGAAGTCTTCCCCGGTCAGATCTCTCACTACTTTAGCCGGGCGTCCCACGGCAAGAGTGCGGGGAGGTATCGTTTTACCCGGAGGAACGAGACTTCCTGCACCGAGAAAAGCTTCTTCACCGATGACGGCACCGTCGAGTACAATCGATCCCATTCCGACCAGGGCATTCTTTTTGATTGTAGCGGAATGAAGCGTAACCTGATGACCGATGGTGACTCCGTCCTCCAGCGTAAGTGGCATGCCCGGACTCTGGTGGAGGAGACTGAGATCCTGTACGTTTGTATTATTTCCTATTCTTACAGGAGCGACGTCCCCCCTGATAACGGTTTTGAACCAGATGCTCGCATATTCCCCGATCGACACATCCCCGGTGATGACAGTATCTTCAGCCACGTAAGCCGTGTCGGCAATTTCGGGATAGTAACCTTTATATTCGCAAATCATCTTCATCCTCCTTATACTATATATTATAGTAAGTATATCAGAGGAAAACGGAGGTACAAGTGATGCTGAAAGAATACATATCTGTTACGCCAAAAGCCGTAATCGTTGTCGTACACGGTGCTTTTGAGCACGGGGGACGCTACAGGACACTGGCTGAGAAATTCCAGACGGATGGTTACTCGGTGGTCGTCGGAGACCTTCCAGGTCAGGGGGACGACATAGACAATCGGGGCCACATCCGCAGTTTCAGGCAGTATCTGGATACTATTGAAGGATGGGTGGAGTATGCGAAGGAAGTGGAGGTCCCTGTTTTTCTTCTTGGCCACAGCATGGGAGGCCTTGCTGTCATCCGGGCGCTGCAGGAAAAATCGCTGCCGGTCCAGGGAGTGGTCTTATCCTCCCCGGCACTCGGAATAAAGAATGGAGCAAGCAAACCGCTTGAGGCGATGGCTAAGGTGATGGACAGGATTTCACCATCTCTGCTCGTATCATATCCCTACCGCCCCGAAGCAGTTACGAGAAATGAAAATGTGTGGGAGCAGGACAGGAAGGACGACAAAATTTTGCAGAAAGTATCTGTAAGATGGTACAAAGAATTTCAACGATCGATCAAAGCTGCACATAATAAACCGTTCAGCGATGTGCCCCTCCTCCTCATGCAGGCAGGAGAAGACAGGATGGTGAACACGGAAGATACGAAGCGCTGGTTCGATGCACAGAATATGACGGAGAAGGCTTACAAAGAGTGGCCGGGCCTTTATCATGAACTGTTCAATGAGCCGGAGTGGGAAGAAGTTTACCGTTACGCTTTAAGTTTTATAGAAATACACCGTTAAGAGGAGGATCCAGTTTTGGCAAAGCAGGCACCGAAACAACCGATAGCCCTGATGTATCAGGGGTACAGATTTATATTTCCGGAGGTTTACCGTCAATTGGAGGCCTGGAAAGAGAGGGCGGCGGATATTCCGGATCCCGAACTGAGATTTCAGGCAACAGACAGTATAGAGAAAAAAGCATTTCACTGTGAGGGCGGCGGGCTTTTCTCCCTGCTATCCGGAGCACAGTGGAAAGAAACCGTCACTTTCGTAGTGGCATACCAAACCATCTGTGATTATCTGGATAATTTATGTGACCAGAGCGAATCCCTGGATCCGAAAGACTTCGAAAGTCTCCACTTTGCGCTGGAAGATGCGGTTCATCCCGAGTATGAACACTGTGATTATTATGCGTTCAGAGAAGAGAAGGAAGACGGAGGCTACCTGAGTAAACTCGTTTCCACCTGCCAGGGTGTGCTGAGCCGTTTTCCGTTCTATCACCTCGTTCAGCTGGACGTGGCGGATCTCAGTGCGTTATACGGAGAGTTCCAGGTGCATAAACACGTGAAGGAAGAAGAGAGAGTAGAGCGCATGCAGCAGTGGCATCAGAGGAATATGTCCAGGGTGCCGGATATGCAGTGGTATGATTTTTCAGCCAGTACCGCTTCTACCATGGGAGTATATACGCTCGTCGCTTACGCTGCAGGGAAACGGGTGAACAGGGAGCTGGTCCGGCGTGTCAGAAACTGTTACTTCCCTTACATGCAGGGGATGCACATACTGCTTGATTACTACATTGACCAGGCAGAAGACGAAGCGGATGGTGAGATGAACTTCTGTACATATTACCCTTCCAACGAAGCGCTGAAAAAACGTATAGGAGAATTCATGGAGGAGACAGACCGTAAAATAGCGGAGCTTCCGGATGCCGACTTTCATCAGATGCTCCGCGAAGGTGTCGTGAGTATGTATCTGGCCGACGAGAAAGTCAAGGAACTTCCCGGCTCTTCTTCGATGGTGCCGTATCTTCTGAATAAGAGCGGGACACGAAGCTGGTTCTTCTATTTGAATGTGAAAGCTTACCATAAACTGAAAGCCTGACCACAAGAGGTCAGGCTTTTTCTAATGCGACAATGAAAGGTGCATTGTTTTTCTGGTTGAGAAATTCGTACTTGAGTACGTGAACCGAACGCTGATCAAGATTTCCGGCGTATTCCATCACTCTTTCTTTCTCCGTTTTTCCGCCTTCATGACCGTGATAGACGACGAGGACTACGAGGCCGCCTTTTTCCATAACCGACAGGATGTTATCAATAGCTTCAATAGTGTGCTCAGGGGTAGTAACGACGGTTTTATCACTTCCGGGCAGAAAACCCAGGTTGAAGATGGCCCCTCTGATATTCGGATGACGCTCTTCCGGTATGTATTGCAGCGCTTCTGCGTGAGACGCTTCGTTCAGAGTCACCTGATGAGCCGCGTTATTCTCTTTCAGTCTGGCAGCTGTAGCCTCTATTGCGTCTTTCTGGATATCAAAGCCGTACACATGGCCGGATTCTTTTGTGAGACCGGCCAGAAAAAGAGTGTCGTGGCCGTTTCCGCAAGTAGCGTCTATGGCTATGGCGCCCTCGGTTACTGCTTTCTTCATCAGTTCGTGCGAAAAGGGAAGGACTCTGTCGAGATTCATAATGCTCCTCCTTTAAAATGAAAATGGAGCAATCATTGTATCATATTAATAAGAAAAACATCGCCTTTTTATTTCGACGATGTTTTACCTTTAGATGATCCACGCTTGGACACTGTATTATAAGCTTTGCGTGCGTATCTTTTCGTTTTTTCCGGATTGCGTTTTGCGTAGGATACCGCTTTTCTGATCAAATTTTTCATTTTATCACCTCACATTTCACCGTTCCCGCTGCAGGTGTTTCTGAAACACAGGAAACAGTTGACAAAGAGGGCTGTATTCATTAAGATACGGTTATAATTGAGGCTGCGTGATGAGGGGAATAGTAGCAATCGAAAAAATACAGAGAGACAGTGGCCGGTGAAAGCTGTTTTTGATTCGTTGTGAACTCGCCCCTGTACTTTAAAAGCACGTATCCCGGCTTATCCACCGTTATCGGAACCGAGTGAGCGAAAAATTCGCTAATGTGGGTGGTACCGCGGGATACAGCCTCTCGTCCCATAATTATTGGGAGGGGAGGCTTTTTTTCTGGTTTTGAATAAGTAAAAGAAAGTCGAACTGAGGTTTCAGGTTTGATGATTCCATAAAGGAATGACACAGTACATGGTTGAACAGGAGGAAGGTAAATGGCTTTTAATCATAAGAATATAGAGAAGAAATGGCAGTCCTACTGGCTCGAGAATAAAGTGTTCAAATCCGAAACGGATACGGACAAAGAGAAATTCTATGCTCTGGATATGTTCCCTTATCCGTCCGGATCAGGTCTTCACGTCGGGCACCCGGAGGGGTATACAGCTACGGATATCCTCTCGAGAATGAAGCGGATGCAGGGATATGAAGTACTTCACCCGATGGGGTGGGATGCTTTCGGATTACCGGCTGAACAGCACGCTCTCGATACCGGGAATGATCCGGAAGAATTCACTGCGCACAACATTGAAACATTCCGTCGACAGATCCAGGAACTCGGTTTCTCCTACGACTGGGACAGGGAAATAAACACGACGGATCCCGACTATTATAAATGGACGCAGTGGATTTTTCTTAAATTGTACGAAAGGGGACTCGCTTACATAGATGAAGTTCCTGTAAACTGGTGCCCGGCTCTCGGCACGGTTCTTGCCAATGAAGAAGTGATTGATGGAAAGAGTGAGCGGGGCGACCATCCGGTGGAACGCCGGCCGATGAAACAATGGATGCTTAAAATCACTGCTTATGCGGACAGACTGCTGGAGGACCTTGAAGAACTGGACTGGCCGGAGAGCATTAAGGACATGCAGCGTAACTGGATCGGAAAATCCGAAGGAGCGGAAGTGGAATTCGATATCGAAGGTTTCAATGAATCTTTCAAAGCGTTCACCACCCGTCCGGATACTCTTTTCGGTGCTACATACGCTGTATTTGCACCGGAACATCCTTACATTGAAAATATAACTTCCGAAGAACAGAAAGAAGCGGTGCAGAAATACGTCAACGAAGCATTGAATAAGAGTGATCTTGAAAGAACGGATCTCGCCAAAGGAAAGTCAGGCGTTTTTACGGGCGCTTATGCTGTCAACCCGGTCAATGGAAAGAAACTTCCGATCTGGGTCGCCGATTATGTCCTTATGAGCTACGGGAGCGGTGCTATCATGGCAGTTCCGGCTCATGATGAACGGGACTACGAATTCGCGCGTAAATTCGATCTTGAAATCATTCCGGTCGTCGAAGGAGGAGATGTGGAAGAGGAAGCTTATACGGGTGAAGGCCCCCACATCAATTCCGATTTTCTGAATGGTCTTTACAAAGAGGAAGCAATAGATAAAGCGATCCAGTGGCTTGAAGAAAACGGAAAAGGCCAGAAGCAGACGACTTACCGTCTCCGTGACTGGCTGTTCAGCCGTCAGCGTTACTGGGGGGAACCGATACCTGTTATCCACTGGGAAGACGGGTCGGTAACCGCAGTACGAGAAGAAGACCTTCCGATTGAACTGCCGAAGACGACGGAGATCAAACCGTCCGGTACAGGGGAATCGCCGCTTGCGAATATCAGTGACTGGGTGAACGTCACGGACCCTGAAACGGGGATGAAAGGGAAGCGGGAAACGAATACGATGCCTCAGTGGGCCGGCAGCTGCTGGTACTACCTGCGGTTTATCGATTCCGATAATGACGAAACGTTCGCGGATTACGAGAAGCTGAAGAAATGGCTCCCTGTAGATATCTACATCGGCGGCGCCGAACATGCCGTTCTGCACCTGCTTTACGCGCGTTTCTGGCATAAAGTGCTTTACGATGCAGGAGTAGTGCCGACGAAGGAACCTTTCCAGCAGCTGTTCAACCAGGGTATGATTCTTGGTGAAGGCAATGAAAAAATGAGTAAATCGAAAGGGAACGTAGTTAACCCGGACGATATTATTCATACTCACGGAGCGGATACTCTTCGTCTGTATGAGATGTTTATGGGGCCGCTGGAGGCGTCTATCGCGTGGTCCGAAAACGGACTTGAAGGAGCGCGGCGTTTCCTTGATCGTGTGTGGAGAATCGTTTCTCCTGAAGGGAAGCTGAACCCTGCCATAAAAGAAGATGCAGATAAAGAAGCTCTTGAGAAAACGTATCATGAAACGGTGATGAAAGTGACGGAGAACTTCGAGGACCTGCGTTTTAATACGGGTATTTCCCAAATGATGGTATTCATTAATGACGCTTATAAAGCAGAGGAGATTCCTAAAGCCTTTATGGAAGGATTCGTTAAACTGCTTTCCACCGTTGCGCCTCACGTCAGTGAAGAAATGTGGTCGAATCTTGGTCACGAGGGGACGATCGCGTACGAACCATGGCCGACGTTCGACCCTGAAAAACTTATAGAGGAAGAAGTTGAAATTGTCGTCCAGGTGATGGGGAAAGTCCGCGCCAAAATGATGGTGAACAAAGAAGCTTCTAAAGAAGATCTTGAAAAATCCGCTCTGGAAAATGAAGAAGTCAAGCCGTGGCTTGAAGGGAAAACAGTAAGGAAAGTTATTGCCGTACCCGGAAAACTGGTTAATATTGTAGCTAATTAATTATGCGCCTGACCCCTTGCCCGGGAGTCAGGCTTTTTTTCTTGACTTCTAATGAAGATTTAATAGAATTACAATTGCAAAACCTAAAAAAAGGAGGATGGTCAACATGAGTACTATTCCTGAAATGAACGGTGAAACACTGGAACAGAAATTGAAAAACGGAGAAAATATTACAGTTATAGATGTACGGGAAGATGAAGAAGTCGAAGAAGGTATGATTCCGGGAGCTAAACACGTCCGTTTAGGGGATCTGCAGGATAGATACACCGAACTGGATAAAGAAGACAATCACGTAGTCGTCTGCCGTTCCGGAAGAAGAAGTATGAAAGCGTCCGAATTTCTTAAAGAGAACGGATTCGCAAACGTTACCAATCTTGAAGGTGGTATGCTGGGATGGCCCGGAGACGTCAGTAAAAAATAAAGAAGGTGGAAAGATGATTTATTGGGGAGGGACAGCGGCTATCGCTCTGCTTTTGTTTATTACTACGCGGACAAAAGGATGGAACGGGCTGCAGACCTTAAATGATAATGAAATCAGCGACAATGATTATTGTGTGATCGATATAAGAGACTATATTTCTGCACACCGCTCTCCTTATCCGGGAGCAGAGAACATCCCTCTCAGTTATCTGCCGAGAGAACTGAAGGAAAGATTCGACTGCCCGAAAGAAATTCTTCTCGTCACCGATGACGAACGGGGAGCGGTAAAAGCCGCCAGACTGTTGAAAAAGAAAAGAGATCAGTCTGTATATTACGTGAAAGCTTCCTGAGAGAAGTGATAAAAGCACAAAAACCGGAGCCTGACATTCGGTTTTTGTGCTTTTTGTATCGTGAGGAAAAGAGAAGCCCGTGATCATTTACATGCTTCCTTTGAATCAGTGATACCCTGTGAGCGGCACGTTGCCGGTATATTCACCTATTACCGGAGCAGCGCAAAATCACTACCGGTAAAAAAACTTAAACTAAATTTTAAAAAGTCATTGACCTTCGAAGCTGTAGCGTGTAATATTGTTTTTGCTGCTTTGAAAGGCAGAAAAACAGAGCGAATTAATTGTTGACTTTCTGTAACTGAAAGTGGTACAATAGTTTTGCTTCACATTAATAAGTAGATCTTTGAAAACTGAACAATGTTTTATGCCATGCGTCAATTTTTTGAACGAATTTATGATTGAGCTAATCAATCTCTTTTATGGAGAGTTTGATCCTGGCTCAGGACGAACGCTGGCGGCGTGCCTAATACATGCAAGTCGAGCGCGGGAAGCGAGCTGAAGCCCTTCGGGGCGGACGCT
>NZ_NSGH01000056.1 GCF_002295105.1 Salimicrobium humidisoli
GAAGCATTTCGGTGTTTGTCCCGTCCTTCATCGGCTCCTGGTACCAAGGCATCCACCGTGCGCCCTTCATTTCTTCACTATACTAGTGAAAAGACGCTTCATTCTAAAATAAAGATCGATGTTGGTCCAGATCAATATCTTACGATATTGTCTGTTTGTTTCTTATCCAGTTTTCAAGGTTCAAAGAGAGCATAGATCTCTCAAAACTGAACATGTTTTAGCCATGCGCCGGAGCGCTCCCTAAGAGCGCCCGGTTCGTGCGGATCCTTCCCGCCAGGGAAAGATCCGTTCCTATCCTTAGAAAGGAGGTGATCCAGCCGCACCTTCCGATACGGCTACCTTGTTACGACTTCACCCCAATCATTGGCCCCACCTTCGACGGCTGGCTCCTGTAAAG
>NZ_NSGH01000006.1 GCF_002295105.1 Salimicrobium humidisoli
AGTTTTAGATTGAAACATCCAATCACCTTTCGTTGATAAGTTACAGCTATTATAACAAATTAACGCGGTGATCTATTTAAAAAACAGAAAAAAATAAAAGCTGCCGAGACTTTCTCGACAGCCTGAGCGGACGGATAGTCCGCTTTTCGATTATAACGTCAGTCATTCCGATTATTCGTGCAGGCGGGAGTCCTGAAGTAGCCGATCGATTTCTTCCATGTGGCCGGTTTCATCCGAAATCAGGTCATCGAGTTTTACAGAGAGTTCGGTCAGATTCAATTCATCGGCCTGTTTCTTTCTTTGTTCGTAACGTTTGATAGTGGCTTCCTCCGAATCACGTGCGGCTACAAGCATATCTTTAACACGTGTTTCCTGAGGTACCTCCGCTACGGTAGTCGTCGGCGTGCCGCCGAGAGTCGCTATTTTTTCTGCGAGATATAAGGCGTGACCCTGCTCGTCAGCAATTTCTCCTTCGAAGAACGGCTTCAGTACTGAACGATACAAACCCGAAACTACGGCAGCGTTATTCGTATACATAACAGAAGCTGCATATTCGTGGGAAAGATCTTCATTCAAACCTTCGATTAATTCTTTCATTTTCTGATCCATAAGACGACCATCCTTTCTTTGGACATAAATATCTTCTCTTTATTTGTATTCCCGCATCGAACTTGCTTAAACGAACAGATGATGGCGATTTCGTGAATTTTGATTCTATATTTTCAATTCGTTACATTCCCTTGTATAATACTTAAAGAGAGGATGAGGCGAAGTATGAAGAGGTCAGATTTGATGTTTGTGGCCTGGGCGACGGCCCTTACCGCTACGCTCGGAAGTTTGTTCTATTCGGAATTTCTTGGTTATACGCCGTGCGAGTGGTGCTGGTATCAGCGTATTTTAATGTACCCCCTCGTCATCATATATGGTGTCGCTTTACTTAAAAACGAAAAAAACACCGCTTTGCCGGGACTGATTTTGAGCGGGGCAGGGGTGCTTGTGTCCACGTATCATTATTCGGTTCAGAAAGTTCCGGCTCTAAAGACTCCGGGCGGAAGCTGCGGGACGGTCCCCTGTACGGTCGAGTACGTCAATTATTTAGGTTTCATTACGATCCCTTTCCTGGCCAGTACAGCTTTTATCATAATTTTCATAACCCATTTATTACTATTACGGAAGAAGGAGCAGTGACGATGAAAAAAAAGATGATTATATTCGCAGCTGTACTTGTAGTACTGATTGCGGCACTGGCATTGATTGTCAGTTTACAGAACTCGGAAAAAGCAGAAGGCAACCCTTATAACAAGGACGAAAGTGAATTGCAGCAGTCCACGATCGATCAGCTGGAGAACCCGAACTACGGCAATCAGATCCTTCCTGATGAACTTTCCGGAAAAGTGGAGTCGGGAGAGGAAGTGACTGTATATTTCTACAGTCCTGAATGTGTGTATTGTCAGAACACAACACCGTACCTGGTGCCTCTTACAGAAAAGATGGGCGTGGATATGAAGAAGATGAACGTACTTGAATTCCCCGAGCAGAGACACAAGTATGGAATCGAAGGAACGCCTACGGTCGTACATTTCGAAAACGGGGAAGAACAGGATCGGATCGTCGGTCAGCAGCCGGAAGAGAACTTCAGGGAGTTTTTCGAAAACAACGTTAAAGGGGATTAAGAAAAAAGTGAGCGGGCTCTCCGCTCACTTTCTTTGTAGCATGACAGTTCTATGAAAATGTCAGCGGCTTCTGTATGATCAATCTTCCGGATTCACCATGCGGTAGTGCATGATATAAGCATCTCCATCGATAAACGACGGCTTCTGTTTATGTTCCGGACCCGATTTCTTATGGGCCTGTTCGAAAGACTGGGAGTTCCTCCAGTTATCAAAGCTTTCTTTATCACGCCACTGCGTGAATACGACATAGGTTTTCCCCTGTTTAGGGCGGAGAATACGGATGGCCTGGAACCCGTCCATCCCTTCAACGTTCCCTTTCCGACTTTTGAAGCGGTCTTCAAATGTAGCACGTCCTTCTTCGGATACAGGGATATTGTTAGTCACTACGAAACCGCTGTTCTGTACATCCCCTGTAGAGTCGACAATTTCATAATCACGGCTTTCTTCGAAAATAGAAGGCTCCTCTCCCTCGTAGTAAGCGATCGTGGAGTTATCCCCCTGCATAAGCTGGACCTGTTTGTCGGGATGCTGGTTTTGAATCTTTTTCAGGAAATCAATCGTACCGTTAGTCATGGAAACTATCATATAAAGATTCTCCTTTCTTCTTCAGTTAAATTTTAGCAAGAGGTCAGGAGAAACTGCAAGCAGGAAGAAAGGATGGCTTATAGTGAAACGCGAAGAATATAAGCAAATGAAGAAAAAGGGGAAACGGTTAAGGAACACGTTCATCGGATTGGGGAGCTTTTTATTCGTCATGGCTATAGGCCTGCTTCTGCTCATGTTCGGAGGACGCTTCTTCGTTTCCGAAGATGCAATGACCCTTGATGCAGCGACTAAAGTAGTTGCGGATGGAGAAGAGATAGAAGAAATCTATTCCACAAACCGGAGTCTCATATCCCTGGAGGAGGTGCCCGAATTTCTGCAGGAAGCCGTGGTGGCTACCGAGGACAGCAGGTTCTATGAACACTCGGGTATTGACCCCCGTGGCATAGCGAGGGCTCTTTACCGCGACGTTTTAGCGTGGGAGAAGGTGGAAGGAGCCAGTACTATCACCCAGCAGGTAGCGAAGAATTTATTTTTCTCCAACGATAAATCGTGGCTGAGAAAAACGAAGGAAGTAATGGTAGCTCTGTACCTGGAGCGGAATTATACAAAAGATGAAATTCTTGAACTATATCTGAACTCGATTTACTTCGGCGAAGGAACCTATGGAGTGGAAAAAGCAGCAGAGCGTTATTTCTCAAAGCCTGTGCCGGAACTGAACGAAACGGAATCGGCTCTCCTGGCCGGCCTTCCGAAAGCCCCGAGCAATTATTCACCGATAGCAGATTCCGAAGCGGCCAAAGACAGGCGCGACACGGTTCTGTTCAGGATGGAGGATGAAGGGTACATTTCGAAGGAAGAAGAAGAAGCACTCTCCAATCGACAGGTGGAATATACTGAAGAAGCACCTTCCGGTGAGACGTGGTCGAACGCTTACGTAAACGTCGTGGTCCAGGAAGTGGTGGACCGTTACGGTATTTCAAGAGAGGCGTTGAAAACGGAAGGGTATGAAATCGAAGTGAATATGAACCCGGAAGCCCAGCGGATAGCCTACGAAACGATGAAGAATGGGAACTACGCGTCCGGTTCTGTCGAAGGGGTGGAAGGAGCTTTTGTGCTTACAGATAAAGAAGGCAAGGTGACAGCTCTTACCGGGGGGAGAGAGTATGAACACGGGGAAGTGAACCATGCCCTCACTAAACACCAGCCCGGATCCGTAATGAAACCGCTGGCAGTTTACGGGCCCGCCTTAATGGGCGACACCTACAGCCCCTATTCCGTACTGAAAGATGAGGAGCTCAGCTACGGGGATTACACCCCGAAGAATCTGGACGGGTACGAAGGCCAGGTGACGTTGTACGAAGCCCTCGTCGAATCGAAAAACGCTCCAGCAGTCTGGCTGCTGAACGAAATAGGCGTGAAGGAAAGTAAGAGCTATCTTGAAAAACTCGGCCTTGCCACTAAAGACGAAGGCCTCTCCATCGCGCTTGGAGGAATGTCGGAAGGATACAGCCCGATGGAGATCGCGGGCGGCTATCAGGCTGTCGGGAATAACGGGAAACGGGTGCCGCTCAGAACCGTTTCTACCATTACGGACCGGAACGGTGAAACCGTGAAGCCGAAGAAAGAAACAGAAGCTGTACGCGCCTTCAATGAAAAAACAGCTTTCCAGCTCCGGGAAATGCTTGAGACCGTAGTGAGCTCCGGCACGGCCCGTAATGGAAACTACAGTGGCGCGCTTGCAGGAAAAACCGGCACTGCGCAGCATCCGGAGGTGGAAGGCAAGAACAGAGACGTGTGGTTTGCAGGTCTCACTCCCAACTATGCTATGAGCATGTGGATGGGGTACGGGGATTCGGGAAGTGACTATTACCTTGATGATTCAAGCAGCGTACCGGTGTCGCTTACGAAACAGATGCTTACAAACCTTAAGGAAGTGCTCGACCCGGGAGAGGAATTCACCGATCCTGAAGGTCTTACTTCACTGGAAGAGCCGGTGGATCTGCCTCGGAATATCCAATTGGAAGGTTCCATCGACATCGGCGGATGGACACTGGTGCGCGGGAAACTCAATTGGAACACAGACGAAAGAGATGAAGATGTAACATACAGAATTTATCGTAAAAAAGGCGAAGAAAAGGAACTGATAACAAAGACGAAGGAAACCAGCCATACGATTCAGAGCTTCGGACTTTTTGATTCACGGACGTATTACGTCGTGCCTTTTGATCCGGAATCGGGAAGAGAAGGGGAGCCGTCCAATGAAGTGACACTGGAATGGTAGAACCCCGCTCTTTTCAGAGTACCGAACGCACAGGTAAAAGAGTCACATCTGTCAGAAGGTACAAAATAGTGACAAATGTGGCTTATCGCTATACACCGGGGCACATAATCGTTATAGTTGGAATCGGATAGAATATAAAGGAGTCAGGTGCTATATGACTAATTCATTTAACGACACAATTTTAAAAGCGTTCCGCGGGGAGCCGACAGAACATACACCCGTGTGGTATATGCGTCAGGCCGGGCGTTCCCAGCCGGAATACAGGAAACTGAAAGAGAAGTACGGGTTATTTGAAATCACTCACCAGCCTGAACTGTGCGCTTATGTAACAAGGCTGCCCGTTGAGAATTACGGTGTTGATGCAGCTATCCTGTATAAGGATATTATGTCGCCGCTCCCTGCACTCGGTGTAGACGTGGAAATAAGGAAAGGGGTAGGGCCGGTCATTCATAATCCTGTCCGGAACCGTCAGGATGTGGAGAATCTTGGGGAAATCGACCCGCAGTCGGACGTTCCGTATGTACTGGATACGATCAGCCTTTTGACGAAAGAGCAGCTTAACGTTCCTCTGATCGGGTTCAGCGGTGCGCCATTCACACTGGCCAGCTATATGATCGAAGGCGGCCCTTCGAAAAATTATCATAAAACGAAGTCACTGATGTACAGAGATGAAGAAACATGGTTTTTACTGATGGATAAACTCGCTTCGATGATCATTACGTATGTCCAGGCCCAGGTGAAAGCCGGCGCCCGAGCCATTCAGATTTTCGACTCGTGGGGCGGGGCACTTCATGCTGCGGATTACCGGAAATTCATCAAGCCTGTCATGGACCGTATTTTCCGCGAATTGAGGAAAGAAGGAGTACCGCTGATTCTTTTCGGTGTCGGCGCTCCTCACCTGCTCGGGGACTGGGATGAACTTCCTATCGACGTACTTGGACTGGACTGGCGCACTTCTATTACAGAGGCCCGGGAAATGGGGATTCAGAAACCTCTCCAGGGAAATCTCGATCCTGCAGTCCTTCTATCTGAATGGGACGTTATTGAAAGCCGGGCAAAATCCATACTGGATGAAGGGCTCAAATACGGGCCGCATATTTTCAATCTCGGTCACGGTGTTACTCCGGAAATTAAGCCGGAAACGTTAAGAAAACTGACCGAACTGGTACACACATATTCCAAAAACAATTAAGGGGTGTTCACGGAAATGGCGAATAAACAGGTAGGTTTACTTGTAATGGCGTACGGTACGCCTTATAAGGAAGAAGATATTGAACCTTATTACACGCATATCAGAAAAGGACGCAAGCCTTCGGAGGAAGCGCTTCAGGATCTTAAAGACCGCTATGAAGCGATCGGGGGAATTTCTCCACTGGCCCGTATAACAGAAGAACAGGCAGAGGCGCTCCGCAATGAGCTGAACGGTATGCAGGAAGATGTGGACTTCAAACTCTACATCGGTCTGAAGCATATAAACCCGTTTATCGAAGATGCGGTCGATCAGATGGCCAAAGACGGAATCGAAGAAGCTGTTTCGATCGTACTCGCTCCGCACTACTCCTCTTTCAGCGTCAAGTCTTATAATGGGCGTGCCCAGGAGAAGGCAGAGGAACACGGAATCCGGATCAGCTCTGTGGAAAGCTGGTACAGCCATCCGACGTTTATCGATTTCTGGAAAGAAGGGATTCTTCAGGAATATGAAAAAATGGGGGAAGAGGAGAAGCAGAAAGCCTGTCTGATCGTTTCCGCCCACAGTCTTCCTGAGAAAATTCTTCAGGGAGGAGACCCGTACCCGGACCAGCTGCGGGAGACGGCTGAACTGATTTCGGAAGCTACCGGCGTCAGCCAGTATGAAATCGGCTGGCAGAGTGAAGGGAATACCCCGGATCCGTGGCTCGGCCCGGATGTTCAGGATCTGACCAGGGATCTCTTTGAACAGAAGGGCTACACTTCCTTCGTTTACGCGCCGGTAGGTTTCGTGGCAGACCACCTGGAAGTGCTTTTTGATAATGACTACGAATGTAAAGTCGTGTGTGACGAGGTGGGGGCAAATTACTACCGCCCGGAGATGCCCAACACAAATCCGAAGTTCATAGAAACGCTTGTCGATGTGGTCTGGTCCAAGTGGAAGGAAGAGAAATAGAATGAGCAGAAAAACAGTTGTGGTAGGCGGCGGGATAACGGGATTATCTGCCGCTTATTATTTACAGAAAGCCGGCGTGGATACGGAACTTGTGGAGAAAACAGAACGTCTGGGCGGGAAGGTAAGAACTTTTCATAAGGACGGGTTTACGATTGAAAGAGGGCCTGATTCCTTTCTCGCCCGTAAAACAAGCATGCTTGAACTGGCAGAAGAAATCGGAATGGGGGAGGAAGTCGTCAAAAATTCGACCGGGAACGCATATATTCTGGCGAAAGGACGGTTGAACCGTATGCCTCAGGGGTCCCATATGGGAATTCCGACGCGGAAACGGCCGCTCCTGAAGTCCACCCTGTTTTCCGGAAGAGGAAAAATGAGAGCTCTGCTTGAGCCCGGCAAACGGGTGAAAGAAATGACCGGGGATGAGGCTCTCGGGTTGTTTCTAAGGCGCAGGCTCGGGAATGAAGTAGTGGAGAACGCAGTGGAACCGCTTCTTTCCGGGATTTATGCCGGAGATATCGATCGTCTGAGTATGGACGCCACTTTTCCGCAGTTCAGAGAAATCACCGAAGAGTATGGAAGTCTGGTCAAAGGGCTGAAGGATACCGGGACTGCCCCCCCTGTGAGAAAAAAGAAGAATTGGGAAAAACCGAGTGCCTTCCGTTCATTCACCGGCGGACTTTCAGGTTTCATCGACGCCCTGCAGGGTGCTCTGAAGCCGGGGAGCGTCCAGCTGTCCAAAGGCGTAGACCACATCGAGAAGAAAGAGCACGGCTACCACATACTGATGAGTGACGGGGAAGTGAAACGGGCAGACGATATTATTCTGGCTGTCCCCGCTCCAGCAGCTGCAAAAATGCTTGCTCACTATGACTGGACGGAACCTCTGAAACAGATGAAAGCAACCTCGGTGGCCAATGTCGCTATGGCTTTTGACAAATCAGCGATCAAACAGGATATCGACGGTACCGGGTTTGTGGTATCAAGAACGACAGATGACTACCGGATTACGGCATGTACGTGGACGCATAAAAAATGGGCTCATGCAGCACCTGAAGGGAAAGCGCTGCTCCGCTGTTACATCGGAAAGCCGGGAGACGAGGAAGTCGTCGATAAAACAGATGAAGAGATCAGGGATATCGTTATGAAGGATCTTAAAAAAATAATGGATATCACCGACCAGCCTGACTTTTTCGTCGTTACCCGTTGGCACAATGCGATGCCCCAGTATAGTGTAGGTCATAAAGAACGTCTGAATCAGGTCACGAACCATATGAAGAAAGATTTGCCGGGTATTCAGCTTGCAGGTGCCCATTATTACGGCATCGGTCTCCCTGACTGTATCGATCAGGGGAAAGAAGCAGCCGGACGAATTATTGAAAGTGAATAATAAAAAAGCTTACAGTCAATCCGTACATAGATTGCTGTAAGCTTTTTAGTAACAACTGTTATATAGTAGCTGGTATAGGAACGGGACTGTCGCTTCACAAGTTTCGGAAATAGTCTGTTAAAATGAAAGAAAGAAGCAGCAGTCTGCTCCCTTCTTTGATTTATTCCTCTGGAATTAAAGAGCGGGACCTTCACAATCATGACACGTATTACCGTAGCAGTCCGCCTGCTCCTGGATTACGTCTCCACATTTGGCACACTGTTTTTTAGGCAAGTTACGGAAGAATTCAACGACGTTCATCATAGGGTAATGCCTCCTCTGTTTTTATGTTAAATTCATTGTATTATAACAGAAGTGAGAAAGCAACAGGATGTTATAAAACAATTCAAAATAGGACTAAAGAATTATAAAAGGAGGAATATTGTGAATATTACAACTATCGGATACTGGGGAGCTTATCCTGCCCAGAACAGCGCGACATCCAGCTATGTAATAGAGGAAAATGGTTTTCGACTGCTTCTGGACTGCGGCAGTGGAGCGCTTTCCCGTCTTCAGGGGTATATGCCTTTAAGTTCCATCGACGCTGTCCTCATTTCCCACTACCATCATGATCACATAGCTGATATTGGTGTACTGCAACACGCCTGGCTTGTACAGACCCTGCTTGAAAAAGTGAATGAAAAACTTCCGGTCTACGGGCATGAGGAAGACCCGGATGGCTTCGCCGCTTTGTCCTCTTCCTATACGGAGGCGATTCCTTATGATCCCGATGCCCCCGTGACGATAGGGCCCTTCACCATTTCTTTCCTGAAAACCGATCATCCTGTTCCGTGCTACGGTATGCGGATTTCAAATGGTGAATCGGTTATCGTCTATACAGCAGATACCTGTTATCAGGAAGAGTGGATTGATTTTTCCTGGAAAGCGGATCTTTTGATTGCCGACACCAGTTTTTACAGAGGGATGGATGCCCGGGCGGCCGGTCACATGACCAGTGAGGAGGCGGCTGCAATCGCTGTGAAATCGGATGTGGAAGAGCTCTGGCTCAGTCACCTTCCGCATTTCGGCAATCATTCGAAACTGAAACAGGAAGCTGCGGACGTGTATCAGGGAGAAGTGAAACTGGCGGAGGAAGGATTGAAGTGGACAGACGAGTAATTGCGAAGAAAGCCCCTCTCCTTTATACTTGAAATAAGTAAAGACTGACAGGAAAGGATGAGAATCTTGCTCTTTATCGATAACGAAGGTATTTATGATCCGACTATTAATCTTGCTATTGAGGAGTATGCGCTTAAAAACCTCGATATCAGTGAAACGTACTTACTGTTTTATATTAATGAACCGTCCATCATCATAGGAAAAAACCAGAATGCCGTAGAAGAAATCAACACTGATTTCGTAGAGGAGAATGGCATTCACGTCGTTCGTCGTCTTTCCGGAGGCGGAGCAGTTTATCATGATAAAGGAAATCTCAGCTTCAGCTTTCTTACCAGGGACGACGGAAACAGCTTTCATGATTTCGCTAAATTCACCAAACCCGTTGTGGAAGCACTTAAGCAGCTCGGCGCTCCTGCAGAATTGTCAGGCCGAAACGATTTGACGATAGAAGGCCGCAAAATTTCCGGAAACGCACAATTCACGACAAAAGGCCGGATGTTCAGTCACGGTACACTCATGTTCAATTCCGAAGTGGAAAATGTAGTACGCAGTCTGAACGTGAAGTCGGAAAAAATCCGGTCGAAGGGTATTAAATCGATTCGCAGCCGGGTAGCCAATATTTCCGAATATCTTCCGGAAGGAACGACTATGGAAGAATTCAAGTCGATGATTCTCCGCTATATTTTCGATGTGGAAGATGTGAAGGATGTGCCTCAGTACAAACTGACCGAGGAAGACTGGGAGGGGATCAGAAAGCTTTCGGAAGAACGTTACCGCAACTGGGACTGGAACTACGGAAAGTCACCGAAATCAAATATAAGCCAGACGAAGCGTATTGAAGGTGCAGGAACGTATGACATACGTCTCGATGTAGATAAAGGATATATTAAAAATGCTAAAATCTACGGCGACTTTTTCGGAATCGGGGACGTTTCTGATGTGGAAAATCGTTTAATAGGGACAAAATATGAAAGAGAAGCAATCAGGAAGTCAGTCGAAGACATTGACCTTCCCCACTATCTCGGGAAGATTAATGAAGAAGACTTCTTAACGATTGTGTACTAATCAAACAGGCCCGGCTCCGGAAAGAGTCGGGCCGTTTTGTAGAAGGAAATGCACTACAGTTGAATACGAACAGTAGGAGGTACGAATGATGATTACCTGGAGTGAAGAGATAACGATTGATGCAAATATTGAAACAGTATGGGAACTTTTTAAAGATAAGAACATCACCAGGATTATGCCGCAAGTGGAAGAACACGCTCTCATTGAAAAAGAAGAGAACGAGGTGGGAGCAAGGCATCGTCAGACCTACAGGGAAGGAAAGAGAACGGAGACATATATTGTGACGACTACGGCCTGTGAAGACAGGGAAGAGCATAAACTGAAAGAAGTGACATTCACTGTAGGACGTGCTTTTGATATAAAGACTTCCTATACTTTTCAAAAACTGACAGAAAACAGGACGAGACTCATTTATGAAGGGACCAATGAGGGTGCCAGCGTTTTAGGGAAAATAATGCTGAAAATCGTCAGGGATAAGAGTAACAGAAAAGTGGTGCATGACTTTCTGGAAAGAGTACGGGAGGAAGCGGAGCAGGAGGAAGAAAATGTTCGTTCGGAAAGTTGATGAAAAAACGGAACTGCGTCTCGTGGAATTTTTCGACGCAGGTGAGCTGTTCGAAATAGTTGAAGAAGAACGGAGCTACTTACAAGCCTGGCTTCCATGGGTAGAGAATACCTGGGGAGTGCGGGAGATGGAAAATGCGATAAGGAATTTTCGTCGCGGTTATGCCGAATATGAAAGCATGACCGCAGTCGTCCTTTTCCAGGGAGAGATCGTCGGAGTGGTAAGTTTCAACGAGCTGGACTGGACGAATCGCACCACTTACATAGGATATTGGCTTCGGAGAAGGTACCAGGGGAGAGGGATAATCACGAAATCCGTCAAATCACTGATCACCTGTGCTTTCTCTTCATTCGGTATGAATAAAGTGATTATTCGGGCCTCTGTTGCAAACGAAACGAGCCGGGCTGTCGCGGAACGTCTCGGGTTTACGAAAGAAGGAGTCTCCCGGTCCGGCGCCCGTATGAATAATCGCTTCATCGACCAGGTAATTTACGGAATTTACGGAATATAAAAAAGAATGGAAATAAATTTGCGAATAGTCTGGCAATAATTTATAATTTAAGTTGATATTCCTTATAATGAATGATTATTCATTCATTTAATAAAAGAAGGGGGAAGTACCTATGAACGTAAGTGAACGATTAAGCTTGACAGCCCGGGAAATGCCCGGGAAAGATGCGTATATTTTTCAGGGAGAGAGGACGGATTACCGGACTTTCGATGCTACTGTAACTAAATTCGCAAGCGCCCTCGGAGATGCCGGTTTCGAGAAGGGGGATCACGTCGCACTGATCAGTGGCAACAGTCCTGTGTTTATGATTGGCCTTTACGGCGCTCTTCGTGCAGGTCTCAGCGTCATTCCTATCAACCCTACGTACACTTCTAAGGAAATGAAGTATATTTTAAAGAATGGCGATGTCAAAGGTGTTATAACACTTGATGTTCTCGTAAGTCAGCTGGACGTAGTGGACGATGAACTGGATGTCACCCATTATTTCGTTGCGGATACCGGGGCGGATATTGATCTGGAAGCTTTTACTATTTCACCAAAAATGAAATCGTTTACAAAAACGGTGGAGCAAGGGTCAACTTCGTTCACTCCTCCTTCAGTGGATGATGATGACCTGGCAGTTATTCTGTATACCTCCGGAACGACCGGGAAGCCGAAAGGAGCGATGCTTACCCACAAAAACATCTATTCGAACGCAAAAGATGTGGCCACCTACCTGGCAATAAGTAAAGAAGATCGAGTAATTGCAACGTTGCCTATGTTCCACGTGTTCTGCCTGACCGTGGCGTTGAATGCTCCGATTGTAAATGGAGGAACGATTATAGTCATCCCTCAGTTCTCACCGGGAGAAGTGTTCAAAGCTGCGAAAGATTATGAGGCTACTGTATTTGCCGGTGTGCCTACGATGTACAACTATCTTCTGCAGACAGGAGACGGCCAGGAAAGCACATTTGAAAATATGCGTATCAACGTTTCGGGTGGCTCTTCTCTTCCGGTTTCTCTCCTCGAAGCTTTCGAGAAAAAATTCAACGTACGGGTGTCGGAAGGGTACGGGTTATCGGAAGCTTCTCCCGTGACAGCTTTTAATCCTTTAGACCGGCCGCGCCGGGCGGGTTCTATAGGACAGAATATCACTAACGTCGAAAATAAAGTCGTTGATGAGCTCGGCCAGGAAGTACCTGCCGGAGAAACAGGCGAGCTCGTCGTCAAAGGACCGAATGTGATGAAGGGTTACTATAAAATGCCGGAAGAAACAGCGGTAACGATTAAAGACGGCTGGCTGTTCACCGGAGATATGGCCCGTGAGGATGAGGAAGGGTACTTTTATATCGTGGACAGGAAAAAAGATCTGATTATCGTCGGCGGCTATAACGTTTACCCGAGAGAAGTGGAGGAAGTCCTCTATCAGCACCCGGAAATTACGGAAGCGGCTGTAGTCGGAGAACCTCATCCGGAGATGGGAGAGGCAGTGATCGCTTTCGTCGTTTCAGATAACCCTTCCCTGAATGAAGAAGCTGTCATTGAATACTGTAAGAAGGAACTGGCGAAATACAAACTTCCACAGCGCGTAGAGTTCATGGAAGAGCTCCCTAAAAACACGACCGGTAAAATTTTAAGAAAGAACCTGCGAGAGCATTTACAGCAAAGTTAACAGATGTCTGTTGTCAGTTAATAGAAATATCGCAGACACATATGCGGTAGACCGCAAAAAGCTTTCGGTGAGATTTTTCAGAGGCTGTATTATAATGAAAATTGAGAAAGGCAGTTTAAATAACTGTCTGCATGAAAGAAAAGCCTTTGTACGCTAAAGAGCCTTTTCATTCATGTAAACCCCTCACTCAAAAGTTAATCAGTCGTCTCTTTTGGCCAATGCTCCCCGTAGCATTGGCTCTTTTTTAGGTTGAACAGAGATAAGAATGCCGAGTGCGGGATAGCGTGATCGAATATCTCTATCAGAGAAGTCACTTCCTCTCGTAATCCACCATGTATTCTTCTTTAGTAATATAAAATTCTCTGTCGGGGCGGTGGGTTATCAAACCGAGACGCTCCAGTTTGTAGCAGTTCACCCGTCGATAGGGGTCGTCTTCAATGATTGGAAGTTCTTTCTCCTGCTGAACGTAAGCATCCACTGCCCGCTGCATCATATCGATATCTTTTGCGAGCTGAAGGTTTTCTTCTTCAAATACTTCGTAAGTTTCCCGGGACATGTAGAAAGTCTTCCTCGGTTTCCCTTCGATAAAGTGAGCAAGAAGATCGTAGTCGATGGTAAGATCTTCATTAATGATTACACTCAAAGGCACCCTGTCCGATTTTTTTTCGGCATAATCGTTGATGGCTTTTCGTATATCGTTCAGGGACAAGTCCATAGTTTCCAACTCTTTGGGGGCAGGTTCCCTCTTCTTTCTACGCATCCACATAGCAATCTCCTCCGATATTTTACTGTTATTATAACAAAAACGGTAAAGATGTTGGAATTTTCGGAAGAAAATAACAGGAACGTAGACGGTTCGAAAATAATCTGCTATATTTAAAAAGCAATTACTGCACTCACAGGAAGGGATATGATAACCGTGAAAGAAATGTTGAAAACCGAATATGAAGTGAACGAACGGACAGTTGCTCTCATCGCCATCGAAGAAGAAGGGAAAATCAGAACGAGGGTGATGGAAGTGGAAGATTCTTTTACAGTGGACCTGCCCCCGACGAAAGTGATCGACAACTCCTGTAAGTATTTTGGAAGCAACCTCTCCGGTAGAATTTCCGGCACAAAAGCTATTACGAACTACACACACAAATCCCCCATAGTCATCTCCGGCATGCTGAAGCTCTATTACTTCCCGACCATGTCCCCTTCAAGACTTGAATGCTCCTGGATTTCCCACAGTTTTGTACGTGATTTCGCCCCCGGCCAGACCGATCCCAGAAGAACGAGAGTTCAATTTGTAAACAAACTGAGTGAAGAATTGCCCGTCTCCCCCGGCGTATTTTCGAACCAGCTGGAACGCACCGCCCAGTTCAGGCTCATGTACGAAAAACGATTCACTTCTACGGTGAGACATTCTTTTGTTTCAGAGCCTTCTCCATCAGTTCCCATAAGATGAATTCCACTTTCCTGCGGATAGCCGGATTGAAATAGTTTCTCTTTTCCTCATAACCTGCAGCCATAAAGGAAAAAGTGGTAAAGGCTTCGTGCCTTGATGTTTCAATAACGTAAACCTGATGCGTATCCATAAATGAACGAAGATGCTTTCTTTCTTCCCTGGCACACACTTCCATTTTACCAAGCAGTTCGAGGTAAGGTTCTTTAATCTTGTGGGCGCCATTCGCTATATGTTGCCGGTCCTGTTTTATGACAGTGATCGCCATTGTCAGGAACAGGTAGCGGGAGGCTTTATCAAGTTGTTTTTCTTTCAGGTGAGCCATACCTGGACCTCCTCTCATTCATTGCGAACATGTGTTCTTGTATGGTAGTATATCATAGAACCCCTTCGCTTATGCAATCCAATTTTCGAAAGTGACACGGTAGGCAGAAAAGAAGAATTCCAGTAAAATAAAATTACTATAGATAAACAGAGTAGGATGAACCTTTATGCCAACGCTTGAGGAATTGAAATTGCTAGCTGAAAATGATCAATTGTTCGATTACGCTATACGGCAACTGGAGAGACTGGATCGCTTTGGTCCGCTCCCCGGTATAGTTCTGCCTCTTATCGAAGCTTTTCTCCCTGTTTTGCCGCTCATAGTACTTGTAGTCGCCAATGCCGTGGTGTACGGTCTTATTAAAGGATTTCTCTACTCATGGATCGGGGCTGTGGCAGGAGCCGTACTCGTCTTTCTTATAGTACGAGGTCTCGGACGTCGGCGTTTTTTTCGTTTTTTGAGAAAGAACCGTCAGGTAAAACGGGTGATGGTATGGTTTGAAGAGCACGGATTCGGTCCGTTGTTTCTTCTCATGTGCTTTCCTTTTTCCCCTTCCGCCATCATTAATGTCGTTGCAGGATTGTCTGGAGTGAAGACCAGAGACTTTTTACTGGCTGCTGTACTCGGGAAATCCGTAATGATTTTTTCGATAACGTTCGTCGGTGACAGCATCACCTCTTTTACTTCGAATCCTGTCAAAACTATCGTTGTGCTTATCTGTATCAGTCTTTTCTGGCTCCTCGGTAAATATTTGGAGCAGCGGCTGGCGGCACGTGCCAGAAGGAAGAAGGGTTGAACCGGCCCTCTCCCGGGTAAATTACCAGTATTAAACCCTTTGGAGGAAACGGAATGAATAAACATAAATATCTGTTTCATGCGGTCGTTCTGGCAGCCCTTGTGGCGGTGTTCTTCCGCACTTTTATCTTCGCAAGTTATATTGTGGACGGGGAGTCGATGGAGCCTACGTTACACGATGGAAATCTTTTAATGGTGAATAAAGTCTCCTATGAATGGACGGAAATACACCGGCAGGACGTCATCGTTTTTCATTACAACGAAAAAGACGACTATGTAAAAAGGGTGATCGGTCTCCCGGGGGATGAGATAGCCGTGAAAGACGACGAATTATACGTTAACGATGAGCGGTTGGAAGAAACGTATCTTGATAAGCTGCGTCCGGAAAACGGGGAAGTTTTCACCCCCAGTTTCACGCTCGAAGGAATAACAGGAACACCGACAGTCCCTCCGGGTAAACTCTTCGTTCTCGGGGATAACCGCCGGCACAGCCTGGACAGCCGCCGCTTCGGTTTTATCGATTCAGCTTCGGTGGTCGGAAAAGTGTCAATACGTTACTGGCCGATGTCACAGGTGGGTATAACATTTCAATGAACTGCCGCCCGGGTGGTTCATTTTCTTATGGTATTGTAAGATAAGGAAAAAGGAGGAAGGCGGATGAGCATTAAGTTCATAACCGGACGTTCGGGAGCCGGAAAAAGTGACTACTGTCTGAGTGAAATCGAAGCGAAACTTCAAAAGGAACCTGCAGGCCGCCCGATTGTATATCTGGTGCCGGATCAGATGACCTTCCAGCAGGAGTATGCGTTATTGAAGCGGGGGAATATCGACGGTGCGACGAGAGCTCATGTGCTCAGTTTTTCCCGTCTCGCCTGGAAAGTGTTTCAGGAAACCGGAGGTGCGACGAGATCTTATATAAGCTCTACGGGAGTACAGATGCTGCTCAGAAAAATCGTGGAGGAACGCACATCCGATTGGAATGTCTTCCAAAAGGCGATGGAGAAACAGGGATTTATTCATCAGTTGGAAGAAATGATTACCGAATTCAAAAGATATCGCGTGACTCCTGAGACGCTTGAATCCCAAATGGAGGCTATGGAAGGATATGTCCACCGGACCGCTGAAGAAAGGGCGCTGCAGGATAAACTGGAAGATCTTCATTATATCTACAGCCGTCTCACCCACTACATGGAAGGCGTCTACGTGGATGGGGAAGACCAGTTAAAACTGCTCGGAGAGAAAATCCCCCACTCTTCATTTCTTCAGGGTGCAGAAGTATACATAGACGGTTTCCACAGTTTCACTCCCCAGGAGTATGAGGTTCTGCGTGAACTCTTCCAGCATGCGGAACAGGTACAGGTCACACTGACACTCGACGAAGAAGACGGAGAGCCTGAAGATGTCGATCTTTTTGCGGAAACGAAAGAAACCTGTGCCATTCTAAGAGAGCTGGCTGAAGAAGGGGGCGTGGAAGTGGAGGAGACGCTGACCCTTTCGAATGAAGAGGGTCGTTTTCTTGATCGTAAAGCATTTCAGCACCTGGAGAACAACTTTGAAGAACGTCCTGCCCCTCCTTTCGAAGGAGACGTGCCGATCGGTATTTATGAAGCTGTCCACCCCAGGGCGGAAGTGGAAGGAGCTGCTCAGGAAATCCTCCGGCTCGTCCGGGAAGACGGGTACAGGTACCGCGATATAGCGATTCTCATGCGTGATGCCGGTATGTATCACAGTTTAATCGAAACGATTTTTACCGATTATGGTATACCGGTCTTTCTTGATGAAAAGCGGACGATGCTGAACCACCCGCTCCTGGAACTGATACGTTCCGCACTTGATGTCGTAGAGGGGGGATGGCGCTATGATGCGGTATTCCGGCTGTTGAAAACCGGTTTTATCCCTTCCGGCGATAAGAAACATCCTCTTAACGAAGAAGCCATTGATGAGTTGGAAAATTACGTTCTTGAATATGGTATCCGTTCGAGAGATCAATGGAGGTCGGCGGAGCCATGGAAATATCAGCGGTTTCGGGGCTTTGAACAGGCGGCACAGACGGATGAGGAGAAGCAGAAACAGGATCGCATTAACGCATACCGTCATCAGGTGACAGAAGCCCTCGGAAATCTGGATGACGACCTCCGGGGCAGGAAGTCCAATGAAAAGAGGGCTACCGCTCTTTTTGAGTGGCTGGACAGAATGGATGTTCCGGGCACGCTTGAAATATGGAGAAGTTTCTATGATGAAAACGGAGAAGTGGAGAAAGGAAGGGAGCAGGAACAGGTATGGGACAGTCTGCTTCAACTTCTCGACGAAATGGTGGAGATGATAGGGGAAGAAACTATGTCTCTTCAGGTGTTCCGTCAGGCATTCGAAAGTGGTCTCGATGCCCTTACTTTCGCTCACGTACCTCCAAGTATGGATCATATCATTGTCGGAAGCGTGGATCGTTCCAGGTTAAACGGAATAAAAGCCGGATTTCTTCTCGGAGTCAACGAAGGAACGTGGCCGATGAAACCGGCCGGAGACGGAATGATTTCTGAGGAAGACCGGGAACTTCTGTCCCGGCATGGAGTGGAATTAGCGGCCGGTAGTCGCGAAAGGCTGCTTTATGACCGTTTCTACATGTATCTTGCAGCAACGATGCCGAGCGGGAAATTATGGGTGAGTTATCCGCTGAGTGATGAGGAAGGTAAAGCGAAGGCGGCTTCTCCCATGATCACCCGCATCGAAGAACTGTTTCCGGCCTGCAGGGAACATGTGCTTCTTCAGGATCCGGATGATCTGGAAGAAGCCGAACGTTTTATCACTACGCCGGTCAAGACGCGATCGGCTCTCACCGCCCAGCTGGCCCGTTATATTAAAGGATACCGGATCCAGGATGCCTGGTGGGGCGTGTTAAACTGGTATATTCAGGCGGAAACGAAAGAGAGCACGACGCGAAGAGTGCTTCACAGTCTGTTTTATAAAAATGAACCCGTTCAACTCCAGCAGGACACAGCCCGCCGCATGCATAAGAAACAGGTGAAAACGAGTGTTTCCGCCCTGGAATCTTACTACAGCTGCGGATTTCAGCACTTTGCCGGTAAAGGGCTGAATCTGGAGGAACGACGGACGTATAAATTGGACGCTCCCGATATAGGCCAGTTGTTCCATGAGGCTCTTCGGCAGATAACCGACTGGATCGGAAAAGAAGGGAAGCAGTTTTCGGAACTGGATCGTTCTTCTGCCGAACAGTATGCGCGCCGTGCCACACAGGAACTTGCACCGGTTCTGCAGCATCAGGTGCTCAGAAGTTCGAATCGATACAGATATATTCAGGAAAAGTTGAGTAAAGTGATCGCCCAGGCAACATATATCCTCGGAGAACAGGCGAGACGGACGAATTTTGCTCCTGTCGGTCTTGAACTCGGTTTCGGGGAAGTGAAAGATGCAGCCCTTCCGGCTATGAGTCTGGATCTTCCAAACGGCTTCGAACTCATGCTCAGAGGAAGGATCGACCGGGTGGATCAGGCTGTTGATAATGAAGAGATGTTCCTGAGAATCATTGACTACAAGTCAAGTGCAAGAGGTCTGAATCTTTCCGATGTATATTACGGTCTTTCGCTGCAGATGCTTATTTATCTCGAAGTTATATTACAGAATGCGAAAGAGTGGCTCGGAATGGAGGCGACTCCTGCAGGTGTACTGTATTTCCACGTCCACAACCCGATGATTACAGGAAAGAAAGTGCTGAACGATGAAGAACTGGAACGGGAAATCGTGAAAAGTTTCAAAATGCAGGGGCTGCTTCTGGAAGATGAAGCCGCTGTCCGCATGATGGATACAGAGACGGATAAAGGTTACAGCCCGGTGGTTCCGGCAGGATTAAAGGAAAAAGGCGGTTTTTATTCCAATTCCAAAGTGGCGGACAGGGAAAGGTTCGAAGCGCTGGACGGTTACGTTCGTAAACTGATGACGCAGGCGGGGATGGATATTACGGAAGGCAATATTCCGCTTAATCCATATCAGAAGAAACAGGAAACGGCATGTCAGTTCTGTTCCTTCCGTTCCGTCTGTCAGTTCGACCCGACTCTTGCGGAGAACCAGTACCGGAAGCTGGCCGATATGAAAGACAGTAAAGTCTGGGAGAAATTGAAGGAAAAGGGGGAAGTCGATGGTTAGCTGGACAAAAGAACAGGAAGAGGCGATTTATAATTCCGGCCATGATATTCTCGTCTCGGCAGCGGCAGGATCGGGAAAAACAGCGGTTCTTGTAGAAAGGATCATTCAAAAGGTGATCGCCAGGCAGAACCCGGTGGATATCCACTCCCTTCTCGTAGTAACCTTCACGAACGCAGCAGCTCAGGAAATGAGGAACAGGGTGACGGAGGCGCTCGACAAAGCTCTTGAACAGTCGCCGGATTCTATCCACCTGAAAAAACAGCTCTCCCTTGTGCAGAGTGCGTCCATTTCGACACTTCATTCCTTCTGTATGGAAGTGATAAGGAAACATGCGTATCTTCTGGATATCGATCCGGCCTTCAGAATTGCGGATTCCGTAGAAGCGGATTTAATGAAGCAGGAAGTGCTGGAAGATCTTCTGGAAGACTGGTATGGACGAGAAGGCGAGGAGCGAACCCGGTTTTTTGACCTGGTGGACCGGTTCTCTGGGGACCGTCATGACCTGGACGTGGAGTCGCTTATTCTTCAGATGTACACCTTCTCGGAACAGCATCCGTGGCCGGAAAATTGGCTGGACCAGGTGGCAGAAATGTATAACGTTTCAGTGAATGAAGAGGTGGAAGATCTGCCCTGGTTTGTGCTGCTGAAAAGAGAAGTACACCATCAGCTTGAAGCTATGGAAAAAGAAGCAGAAGAATTCCTTGAACTTACCCGCAAGCCGGACGGCCCTTATACATACGGGGAAACGGCAGACAAGGATCTCGCTCTTGTACGTGAAGCGAAAGCCAGCCTCGCCACGTCCTGGCAGTCGCTTGAGAACTACGTGAAAGAAGCTAAATTTCCGTCACTGTCGAGAAAAAAATCAGACGTGACAGAGGATAAGAAAAATGAAGCGAAAGAAATACGGGAAAGATATAAGAAAAGATTCAAAAAGATTCAGGAAGAATGGTTTGCACGCCCCCTTGTGAGATATCTTGAAGAGATGGGGGAATTGTATCCGGTCATCGTTCAGCTGGGAGTTGTAGTGAAAGATTTTAAACAGCGCTACCAGGAAGCGAAGAAAGAAAAAGGGGTAGTCGATTTCTCCGACCTGGAGCATTATGCACTGAATATTTTACGGGATGAAAGTTCACAGCCGGAACATCTCGTACCTTCGCAGGTGGCGAAAAATTATCAGCGCCAGTTTACGGAAGTACTCGTAGATGAGTACCAGGACACGAATCTGGTACAGGAGACGCTCCTTAAACTATTGACTGCCGATGACGGGGCGGGAGATTTGTTTATGGTGGGGGATGTGAAACAGAGTATATACCGCTTCCGGCACGCGGAACCTTCCCTGTTTCTCCAGAAGTACAGCCGTTTCCAGCAGAAAGAAGAAGACGGAGAGAGAATAGATCTGGCCAAAAATTTCCGCAGCCGGACCCAGGTGCTCGATGCAACGAACTATCTATTCCGTCAAATTCTCGACGAAGAGGTCGGGGAGATGGAGTATGAGAAAGAAGCCGAACTTATTTACGGGAACACCTCCTACGACGAATGGTTCAAAGAAGACACGAGCACGGAACTTCTGTTAATTGACCGGGAAGAAGCAGAAGAGGAGCAGGAGGACATGGAAGAAGATTACCGTGATCTGGAAAAGGCACAGCTGGAAGCCCGGGCTTACGCAGGGAAAATCAGAAAGTGGCTCGGGTATGATGGCAACGAGCCGATGCAGGTAATGGATAAAGAAACAGGTATGCCGAGACCTCTTAAATTCAGGGATATAGTATTTCTCCAACGTTCCATGACGTGGGCGCCGGTTATAATGGATGAACTTAAACAGCAGGGGATTCCGGTCTACGCAGAACTTTCCACCGGGTATTTCGAAGCGATTGAAATCCGGGTAATGATCAGCCTGTTGAAGATCATTGATAATCCGAAACAGGATATTCCGCTGGCTTCGGTACTCAGGTCTCCGATTGTCGGGTTGGATGAGGACGAGCTTGCACGCATCCGTCTGGAAGACAAGCGGACAAATTATTATGAAGCTGTTAAATTATATACCGCCAAAGAAACGGATTCGTTAAGCGGAAAACTGGACCGTTTTCTGATCATGCTCCACGATTTCCGGGAGCGGGCGCGACAGGGAGCCCTGTCTGAACTGATCTGGTACATTTACCGTGAGACCGGTTACTATGATTTTACAGGAGGTATGCCTGGAGGACGTCAGCGTCAGGCAAATCTCCGGGCACTTTATGACCGTGCCCGCTCCTATGAGACTACATCTTTCCGCGGACTGTTCCGTTTCCTTCGTTTCATTGAAAGAATGGAAGAAAGGGGAGACGATCTTGGGGCGGCCCGGGCTCTTGGAGAGCAGGAAGATGTCGTGCGGATTATGACGATCCACAAAAGTAAGGGACTGGAATTTCCGGTGGTCATTCTCGGAGGTATTGATAAGCAATTCAATATGAAAGATCTTAATTCCCGGTATTTACTCCACAAAGATCTCGGCTTCGGATCGAAATACATCGACCCCGAAAAAAGGCTCACTTACCCGACGATCGCTTATCACGCTTTGCGCGAAAAGAAAAAAAGAGAGATGCTCGCCGAAGAAATGCGGGTGCTCTATGTGGCTCTTACGAGGGCTAAGGAAAAACTGGTGCTTGTAGGAAACGTCGCTTCTTTTCAGGCAAAACAGGAGGAATGGAAGCGTTTTGCCCGCTATGAACCATGGACACTGCCGGCAGCTGACAGACTAAGCGCGAAATCGTACCTGGACTGGATCGGTCCTTCTCTTGTCCGACATCAGCAGGCCCAAATTCTTACGGCCGGGGAAGTGGAAGTGGCAACTTCTTCCGCTATTCACAAGGATGAATCACAGTGGTCTGTCGGAGTCATCCACGGCAGAGAATTAACCGGTACAGAAAAGGAAAGAGAACATCGGGATGATACAGTGAAAGAATCCGTTTTTAAGTGGTCTCCCGTTGATCACGAAATAGAACCGTTTGTTGAGAAAAGACTGGGCTATCGCTATCCTCATGAACAGGCAGCGAGGCGACGCGCCAAACAGACGGTGACGGAAATCAAGAGGAAACAGGAAGTGGATGAATATGCCGACACGACTCTTGCTCTTCCTTACCGGCCTCCGATGAGAAAGAGACCTAAATTTATGCAGCAGGAAAAAGCGCTCACTGCCGCCGAGCGGGGGACAGCTATGCACACCGTGATGCAGCACATTCCTCTAAAACCTCATACCCCCCGGGAAGTGGAAGAATTCACTGAAAAACTTATTACCCGGGAAATAATAACACGTCAGGAAGCGGACGCAATCGATGCCGAGGCCATTTCCCGTTTTTTTGATACAGAAACGGGTGAGACAGTAATTTCCGAACCGGGAGTGGAACGTGAAGCAGCTTTCAACTATATGCTTCCTGCAAAAGAAGTATATAGCGACTGGAAGGAAGACGATAACGACCGGGTATTTATCCAGGGGATTGTGGATCTTCTCATCCCTTATAAAGATGGATATATTCTGCTTGACTACAAAACAGACAGTCTGAGCGGAAAGGAAACGGATGAAGAGCTTTCTTCCCGTTACCGCACCCAGCTCTCCCTTTATACAAAAGCGATTGAGGATATAAGAAAAAAGAAAGTGTACAAAAGCATACTTTACTTTTTCGATGCAGCAAAAGTTGTGGAGGTGAAAGGGGATTGAAGTGATGGAGGAGATTTGTGAGTTGTGCTGGCGCTTCCCGGTGAAAACAACAGAACACCATCTTACCCCTAAACAGTACGGAGGCGTACACGGGCCGACGGTTCAATTATGTACGGCCTGCCATCGTCAGATTCATGCACTTTTCTCCAACCGGGAACTGGCCCGGTTCTACAACCGGATTGAACGACTCCAGGACCACCCTGATATGAAAAAGTATGTGAAATGGGTGCAGAAGCAGGATCCGGCTAAAAGAGTCACTACGAAAAAAGCCAATAGAAGGAAGTAAGGGGGGAGGACTATGCCGAAGGGAGGCCCAATAGTAGAGAAGGAGCGTCTGGAATGGGTGGATGTCGCCAGAGGCTTCGCGATATTCGGTATTTTTATGGTGAACGCTCCGGCGTTTAACGCCCCTTTTTTTCTATATGGAGGAGGAGAGGAGTATTTTTCTTCAGAAATGAGCGGAATGATTCGGGCGATCATTGATATCTTCTTCCAGGCAAGTTTTTACACGCTCTTTGCTCTTATGTTCGGGTTTGGCCTGCAAATGATGAAAGACCGACTGGTGGCAAAAGGCGTAAGTTACGAACCCGTTTTACAGCGAAGGATGTTTATTCTTTTTCTTTTCGGAATCGTACATGCTTTCCTTATATGGCACGGAGACATACTGCTCACCTATAGCATTCTCGGGATGATTCTTCTGCTATTTATGAAAGGGAAGAACCGGACGCTGCTTCGTTCCGCTTTCGGAATGCTGGCTGCCGTAACGTTACCATTCACTTTACTGCTTTATGCAGCCAGAGATTTCAATGCGGCTGTGATGAACAGGGAAGCTATACAGGCGGCAATGACGAGTTATGGTGAAGGGACGCTCGGGGAGATATGGGCGCAGAATTTGACGGACTGGTGGTATACGAACAGCCCGGGGAACTGGCCGTTTTTAATCATGAGCATGCTTCCGATGATGCTGTTCGGTATGTACATCGCGAGAAAAAGGTGGCTTCATGAACCGGAGAACCATAGAAATGAAATGTGGAAGTGGTGGGTAGTGACCGGTGTATTGTTCCTCGTATTCAAGGTCGGACCTTACTTCTTCGGAAGGCCCATGTGGTTTGAACTGGCTCAGGACAACATCGGCGGGTCCGCCTCGGCTGTGTTCTACGTATTGTCTATTACTATGTTGTACAGAAATTCGGTCAGACGGGCGATACGGCCGTTTAGATGGGTAGGGAGGATGTCGCTTACGAACTATATATTGCAGTCGGTTGTAAGTTTCATCGCTTTTTACTCTGTCGGTTTCGGATTTTACGGGGAAGTGTCGCCGCTGCAGAGTACCATTTTTGTGCTGATCGTCTTCTTGCTGCAGGTCGTCATAAGCAGATGGTGGCTGAAAAAATACCGGTATGGTCCGGTGGAATGGCTGTGGAGAAGAGGAACGTACAAAACTGATATATAAACACTTTCGAAAGAAAAAAGCGGCTTCTGTCCTGGACAGAAGCCGCTTTCATGTTTTTGTGATATTAAACGCTCAGAACCTCTTTGATATGAGAGATGGCCCAGTTCAGATCTTCTTCGGAAATGATCAGAGGCGGAGCGAAACGTATGACGTTTTCGTGCGTTTCTTTACAGAGAAGTCCTTTTTCTTTCAGTTCTTCACAGTATTTACGCGCAGGTTCGGTAAGTTCCACACCGATGAAGAGCCCTTTTCCACGCACTTCTTTTATAATGGAACTGTCGATGGATTTTAACTCTTCCATCATATGATTGCCGAGTCTGAGAGAGCGGTCGGCCAGATTTTCGTCTTCGATCACCTGGAGAGAAGCGAGAGATACAGCTGATGCAAGCGGGTTGCCTCCGAACGTGGACCCGTGGGAACCCGGATTGAATACTCCGAGAATATCCTTGTTGGATACTACACAGGAAATAGGGAATACACCGCCGCCGAGGGCTTTACCGAGAATAAGCATATCCGGATTTACATCTTCCCAGTCGCACGCAAACATCTTTCCGGTTCTCGCAAGGCCGGCCTGAATTTCGTCTGCGATAAACAGAACATTTTCCTCATTGCAAAGATCGGAAGCTTCTTTCAGAAAACCTTCCGGTGGCATAACGATCCCTGCTTCTCCCTGGATGGGTTCAAGAAGGAAAGCCGCTGTATTATCTGTAATCGCTTCCCGAAGAGCGTCGATGTCACCGTAAGGGACTAATTTGATGCCCGGGAGAGTAGGACCGAAGCCGCGTTTGTTATCCTCGTCCGAGGAGAGGGAAACAGCAGCCATCGTCCGTCCGTGGAAGTTACCTGTGCAGGCGATGATCTCCGCATTGTCTTCTTCCACACCTTTTACATCGTAAGCCCAGCGGCGGGCTGCTTTAAGAGCGGTCTCTACGGCTTCAGCTCCTGTGTTCATAGGAAGAGCCATTTCTTTATTAGTGATTTTACAGATCTTTTCATACCAGGGTCCGAGCTGGTCGTTATGAAAAGCACGGGATGTAAGAGTCACCCGGTCGGCCTGGTCTTTCAACGCCTGAATGATTTTAGGGTGGCGATGCCCCTGGTTAACGGCCGAGTAGGCACTAAGCATATCCATATAACGGTTACCTTCCGGATCTGTTACCCATACTCCTTCTGCTTCCGAGATGACTACAGGGAGCGGGTGATAGTTTTTGGCACCATATTCTTGGGTCTGATCAATGATTTGTTGACTGTTACGAGACATACAGGACCTCCTTTGAATCTTTATAACAATACTTTTCCATTATAACAGGTTTTTCTACTGATTTCTCCAGCCATTTTTCATTGGGAATCGGGAGGGAGAAGTGATACGATAAGAAGAGAAAGGAGGATGATGAAATGACGCATCTACATATTTTTTCATGGGTGCTGGCTTTAGCACTTCTTGCGCTGGTGTCAACGTTTTTAAATTCGGGAAATTTAAAGCCTGCCAAGATTTCTCACATGATTCTACGCTTAGACTATTTACTGATTCTTTATTCCGGAGGAGATCTTTTCGCTTCTTACTCCAGCTACGGTCCGGCAGTTATCATTAAACTCCTGGTCGGAATCTGGGTGATCGCCTCCATAGAGATGGTGGCTGTCAAAAAGAAAAAAGGTCAAAAAGTTACGAGCTGGTGGACACAGCTCACCATTTCCGTGCTATTGGCACTTTTCCTCGGTTTCGTAATGCTGCCGATGGGCATATTGCCATAATCGTAAATTTAATAAAAAAAGGAGTGGTCCGGACCAGCGGATCACTCCTTTTTTTATTGTGATAAGGGGGTTAGGCACGGGGGAGTGCCTGCTACTATGTTCAAGGTTATGGCGAGGAATCACCCTCACTTGTAATGATAATCATTCTCATTTATAAAGTCAATAAATTTTTTGAAAATATTTATAGCGGATAGAAGTGAATTACTGCAATAAGTGGAGGAACTCGAGACATCGAAAAGAGCTGTGAAGAAAGTGTGGACGATTTATACTCTTTTCAATCTGAGAGAGTATTTATGTAAAGATAATAGTTGACGGTAAAGGTACTGGGAGGATAACCTTTAATAATGATTGAAAATTTGAGGGGGTAGGACAGATGAGAAGAATGACAGGTCTTATGCTCATTCTTTCGTCTCTTCTTTTTTGGGTACTTCCCACACCGGCCACGGCAGAAGAAGGAGAGAAATGGAAAGGTGAAAGTATTTATTACATAACGGTGGACCGTTTCATGAACGGGAAGACCGCTAACGATAAGAACCTTGAGACCGGCAAAGAAAACGGGTATCACGGTGGCGACCTCCAGGGCGTCACAGAGAAACTGGACTATATCAAGGATCTCGGATTTACGACAATCTGGTTATCGCCGCTGATGAGTTCGTCGGACTTTGAAGGGTACGAGGTGAAGGACTACAAAAAAGTGGATGAACACTTAGGTACAATGAAAGAAGTCCGGACTCTTACCGAAGAAGCCCACGATCGAGATATGAAAGTGATTATGGATATGCCACTGATGGGCATCGACGAAGACCATCCATGGGTGGAAAAAGGTTTTACGGAACGCTCCGGAAACGGGGAAGTCAAGGTGAAGGAAACCGGCGGGGATGTACAAAAAGAAATAAGTTCCATTCTTTCGTACTGGAAAGAAGAAGCGGGTCTGGACGGCTTCGGTTTTCCGGAAGTGGAAGAGGCCAGCCCGGACTTTTGGCAAAAAACTTTAAGCGATGTTACGGATATGGTACTGATCGGTAAGGGAGAAGATTCTTCCTACAGCAAAGCAGGTTTTGACATATGGTATGATGAATCGTATCAGGAAGCGATTTCCGAAAGCTTTTCAGGAACAGGTAACATAGAACTGCCGGCTCCGGCGAAAGAGGGGACCACCGCCAGTGCTGTTGATTTTCATGATACGAGACGTTTCACGACGTTATCTCAGGAGGCTGGTTTTAACCCGGTGACGAGATGGAAACTGGCTCTGACCCAACTGTATACCGATCACGATGTAGCCGTAGTACAGTATGGAACAGCGATCCCTATGGGGGAAAAGCCGGGAATCGGGAATTTACCGATGATGAACTTTGGTGGAACAGACGAAGAAGTAACCAGAAGGATAAATAAGTTGAACGCGATGCAAAATGAGTTCCCGTCGTTTGCGAAAGGTGAAGTTCAGAAAGTGTATAACGAAGGCGGTATGGAAGTGTTTAAAATCGACGGGGAGAAAACAATGCTTGTAGCCGTAAACAATTCGGAGGAAACGAAAAGCGGCATTGTAACTTCGCTCGGAGACAATAAACAGTTACGCGGTCTTATGCATGACGGTTTTCTCAGACAGTCAGATGATGGGAAGTACCGGGTGGTGCTGGAGCGTGAGACCGCCGACGTGTTCGTCGTGGAAGATTCGGCAGGGATCAACTGGTTATTCGTCGGTTTTGTCGTAAGCGTAATGGCTATTTTCGTCATCTTTGTTATAATGACAATGGTAAAAAACAGAAAACAAAAAATCAACGGACACTGAGCGTCGTGTTCGTTGATTTTTTTGACCTTTTGCTCTGTAAATGAGGGGTTTTTACCTGTACTCTTCATTTATAAAGAAGAGTGCTATCGTTCCCGGGCCGGCGTGGGCTCCGATAGCTGCGCCCACCATATCTATGTGGATATCTGCAGGGGAGAATCTTTCTTCAATCATAGAGGCGAGCTGCTTCGCCCTCTCTTCGCTATCTCCGTGACTGATTGCGATTCGCTGGCGTTTCAGATCTTTTCCGCGCTCTTCCATCAGTTCAATCATGCGCTTAAATACTTTCTTCTGACCTCGGATTTTCTCAAGGGGCACCAGGTTCCCGTCGTCGACGTGCAGAAGGGGTTTGATTTTAAGAAGACTGCCGACGAAAGCTTCTGCTTTAGTTACCCGCCCACCACGCTGCAGGTATGCCAGGTCGTCTACTGTAAATAAATGTTCCATATGTTTGGAGTGGTAGGAAACGAGGGATATAAGTTCCCGTAGCGTCGCGTTCTTCCGACTCTCTTCCGCTGCTCTCAGCACGATGAGTCCGTACCCGAGAGAGGCGGCTTTCGTGTCGATTACTGCAAACTTGGCCTTCGGGTATTCTTCTTTCAGCTCCTGTTCCACTACTTTTGCCGACTGATAAGTCCCGGAGAGGGCGGAGGAAAAAGCGATGTATAGAAATGGCTGATCAGCGGCAATTTTTTCGGTGAAGAGTTCGCGGAAGTCCTGTGCCGTCACCTGTGACGTCTTCGGAGCCTCCCCGTTTCTCATTGCATCATACACTTCTTTGGGAGAAAGGTCCTGACCATCTTCATGCTCTTTGCCTTTAAGAAGAACTTTCAACGATACGCGATCCACTCCGTATTCGCTCAATGTAGCTTCTGAAAGGTCGCATGCAGAATCGCAGATGATTTGTACGCTCATTTTTTCACCTTCATTCTATTAGAGTGAGTTCTATGTTAAGTTTATGTCTAAGAAGTTATTTAGTCAAAGTATAGCATATGTTCATTTCAGTAATAATAATCTATAATTAAAAAGACAGGGGGAGCACCATGTTTACATTTGAAACGAAAAGGATCATCGTCGTTATTATAGGCGCGCTGTTTAACGCAGTCAGCCTGAACTTATTTCTCATAGAAGCTAATGTTTACGCAAGCGGTTTTACCGGTATGGCTCAGCTCTTGACGAGTATCATCCAGGATTTTCTGGACATCCATTTTATCAGCACCGGAATCATATTATTTATTCTGAACATACCTGTTGCGATACTCGGATGGCTGAAAGTAGGAAAAGGGTTTACTGTGTACAGCGCAATATCAGTGGCTTTTACGACATTTTTCCTGGAAGTTATACCTCTTTTGCAATTGTCGGAGGACATTATACTTAACGCTGTGTTCGGTGGCGTGCTCGGGGGTGTCGGTGTAGGTATCACCCTTAAATGGGGGGCGTCCACCGGAGGACTTGATATTATCGCTATGGTCCTCTCCCGCATGAAAGACCGGCCGATCGGCACTTATTTCCTTATAATCAACAGTGCTATCATCGCCGTTGCCGGCCTGATTTATGAACCGGAAAACGCTTTATATACTTTGCTGACTCTGTACGTTACGACGCGGGTGATTGATGCAATACATACCCGTCATGAAAAACTGACAGCGATGATTATTACTTCGAAGGCAGAAGATATGGAAGAGGCGATCCACGCGCAGGTGGTCCGGGGGATTACTACGTTACCGGCAAGAGGGGCTTTCACCGGCGAGGACAAGAATATGCTGATAATGGTTATTTCCCGCTACGAGCTTTACGATCTTCAACATATTATTCACGATGTCGATGACCGGGCGTTCACCAATATTGTCCAGACCACCGGTGTCTTCGGCTTCTTCCGAAAAGAATGAAAATAAGGTACATTAGTAAAGTAGTATAACAGTCCTTTAAGGGGGAAATGAAATGAAAAAATGGTGGATGGCAATTCTGATTACGGGAGTTATTGGTCTTTCGGCGTGTGGAGCCGATGAAACGGGTAATACAGAAGAAAAGAAAAATGAAGAAGAGAGCGAACAGCAGAATAACGGAGAAAATGAAGAAAAGAAAAACGAGAAAGAAAGTGTACAGCAGAAGAACGAGGGAAATGAAGAAAAGAACACCAATGACGAGAGTAACGGGCAGGCACTGGCTGAACAGCTTGCAGTGAAAAGCAGTGCTGAAACTTCAGGGGAAAAAGCCGTCATTAGTTTTTCTTTGACGAACGAAGGTGAAGAAGCTATTGAAGCAGGGTTCCTGTCGGGACAGCAGTTCGATGTCCGCATAACGGATCAAAATGGTGAAAATGTGTACACATTTTCTGCTGATCGCTCTTTTACCCAGGCTAAAACATCCGAGAATATAAAAGCCGGACAAAAGCTTGAGAATGCAGTGGAATGGAAAGAAAACGTGACGCCAGGAGAATATGAAGCGACAGCGACATTTCTGGTTGATACGGTGAACGGTGAAAAAGTGAAGGGTATGGAGTTTACGTCCACTTCAGCTTTCACTATCGAGAAACAGGAGGAAAGTTCTTCCGAAGAGTCAGGAAATGCTGAGGGAGAAGGGTCTGAACAAGGTACAGAGGAAGAAGGGGACCCGGAATCATCCAAACCGTCGAGTTCTGTTGAAGGCAATGATGCTTTTCGTAATCTTGAACTGTCCGGGGAAAAAGGAAACTATACAGTGAGGGGGGAAGCCCGCGTTTTCGAAGGGGACTTCCTCTACAGAGTAGAAGACGGTCACAATGAACTGATTTCGGAAACGGCTGTTCAAGTGGATGCAGGGGCGCCGAACTGGTCGCAATTTGAACTCGCCATTTCCATCCCTGAATCTGATCTGCCGGATTCCGGAGCGCTTACGCTTATGATGTACGACAGAAATGCCAAGGACAGTGAGCCCGTGAACGTTAATTACGTACCTCTTGACCGGTTCGGGGGCGAATGAGCCCGGAAAGACGGATGAAATAAAAGAAGACTCTGAGACAGCCTTTCTGTCTCAGAGTTTTCTTAATAGCCGGCTTCTTTAACTGCAGCTTCCACTTTCGGAGTCAGCTGATCCCAGTCGGCATCCGGTTTTTTATTGACAGTAATGAAATTTTGGAAGCCGAATACGTTATCGACACCTTCGAGTTCCATCAGTGCATTCATAATCGGGAAATCGCTCGTCTGTCCCGGCATTACGGACACACTTCCATCCCCGGGGAAAATACGGGAATCCGTCGTGAATTTTCTGGCATTGGGATTCGGTGTTTCTTCTACAACTACGCCCACTATAAAAACCTCCTTGTAACCTTTATACTTATTTATTTTAGCAGAAAAAGGGCGGGAGCAAAACGAAGAAACAAAACATTCTATTCGCTGCGTAGAGGTGAACATATTGAAAAACAGACTTAAAGAAACGCTGGAAGAGATCAAGGAAAACGACTATACTCTTCCTGAACGCGTCAACCAGCAGGAAATAACGACAGTGATGCTCCAGAGTATGGGGGCGGTGGACCCTTATTTACGTTCGGAACTTATTCACGATATATTGTCCACTTTCATCCAAAGAGAAAAATACTCAGATCAGCAGCTTAGAAATATGCTTACATCTCTGATGAATAAAAATTATTTATTTTATAGAATCAATACGTCCAAACAGGAAGAAGACGCTGTATTCCGTCGCAGTTATTCAGTATTACTCATGTCCCCCATCCTCTCCCGACATTCGAATAACGCTTTCCTTTCCGAGGAAAATATACACCGGGTATGGGAAAATCTGAAAAAATACATGAAGCAGGAACAGGATCATCGCGGTTACGTGAAAGGGAAAGGCTGGGTGCACACGATGGCTCACGCCGGCAAAGCACTTAACAGCCTGTCCGCCTGTGATTGTATTACAGGGGAAGAAGTGAAAGGAATGCTGCCGATCATCCGTGAACAATTCCTTATAGACAGACCTTACCTGTTCGATGAAGAAGAACATATGGTTACTGCGATTATAACTATGTTCGATAAGATAGAAAAAGAAGAAAAGGTCGCGTGGCTTTGGACTTTCCTCTATGAACGGGAAAATTGGAAGGACCCGGAGGAGGATCTTATCATTAATAACGGTAAGCATCTGCTTCGCGCTCTTTACTTCCGGCTGATCGATGAAGAGGAAGAAGAAATTTGTGAGGTTTTACTTCAGATATTAAGGGAATTGAGAACTCAGGAGCATTACTGAAAGGAGGAGACGGAAATGATCAAAAAAATCGGAGCGTGGATCGGCACCATTGCAGGTGTGGCTCTCGGAAGTTTTCTTTACGGCATAGAGAAGATTTTTGGTCTTTCCGTCTATACCCTTCTGATGAACGTGGATTTTATTCCGGGGGTCCGTCATGCGATGGGTCACCCTGCGCTTGAGTGGCTGCTTCATCTATCTGTCTCTTTGAGCATAGGTTTTATTTTCGTTTATATAGTTGAAAAGAGAAACGCATGGGACTCGACATTCCGTTTCATACTCTCCGGGCTGCTGTCCGCAGGAGCAGCAATTACGTATGTTCCGCTGACTCTTCTTGCGGTACAGGAAACACCTTCACTTCGGGACGGGAAGGCAATTTCCTTCTGGCTCGCCGGACATGCTGTATTCGGACTGGTCCTGTCCGGCAGTTATGATGTACTGAAATGGAAAGACCGCCCTGCTGCTGTCTGAGAGAGAAAAAAGAGGAGGAGTAAGCTTACAGTCGGCTGTCTTTTTTTCGGATCAGGTCCCTCAGATCAATATGATAAATAAGGAGTCCGGGCGTGGTGATTACGTCCGGACTCCTCTTTCATACCATTATGCAATTATCGTATGGAAGGTTTTATTTCAAAATAACTGTTAAGAAATTGTGCAATGCCGTCTTCTTCGTTAGAAGCAGTCGTTTCATCGGCAATTGATTTAAGTCCGTCAATCGCATTTCCCATCGCCACTCCTGTACCGGCGTAATCTATCATCTCGAAGTCGTTGTCCTCATCACCAAAAGCTATAATCCGCTCGCGTGGTATGCGGTAGTAGTGAGCAATCTTATGAAGACCTACCGCTTTGTTCAATCCTGCCCGGACAATTTCGATAACGTGCCATGGAGCGCCCCAACGCCTGTGATCGATGGCTTCGGCATGTTTGTCGAGCTCTTCGCGGATATACTTCACTTTTTCCATGTCGCCTTCTTTCGGTTGAATAAGGAGGGACGTGGGGTCGGTTTTCAGATGGCTGGCCAGTGGGCCCACGGTTACGGGATGTTCGTTCGTATCGAATATCTTCATCATATCTTCATCGTAATAATGAAGGTGGACATGGTCTTTTACTTCGGCGAGAATATTCTTCACACCCATTTCGTTTGCCATATGGATGATCTCTCTTGCTTTTCGCAAAGGGAGAGGGGAGTGGATGGCGTCCCACTTCTGGTTCAGTGGATGATGGATGAGTGCCCCGTTGAAGTTCACCATCGGAGTATCCAGTCCGAGTTCGTGATAATATTTAATACTGGCCCTGTGCGGCCGGCCGGTAGATATAACTACGATGTGGCCCTCCTGAATAATCTGTTGTACGGCTGCTTTCGTACCGGGGCTGATCGTTTTTTCATCTGTGAGAAGCGTTCCGTCCAGGTCCAGCGCAATTATATGTTTATTCATTTCGTCACCTCGACTATTGGAAATATGTAAAACTTTCCAATAAAATTTGTGAATGTTACTATTAACTGAGAATATTCGTATTTTACCAAAATAAATTTAGAAAAGAAAGGAAAGAGCCGATGATTTCAGTACAACGCGAGTCATGGAGAGGAATTCCGCTGCTTCACGTAACCGAAGCGGCAAAACAGGGAGAACCGCTCCCGGTATTTACATATTTCCACGGATTCACTTCCGCCAAAGAACACAACTTACCACAGGCTTATCTGCTTGCGGAGAAAGGGTACCGTGTGCTGCTCCCGGACAGTCTGTACCACGGAGAGCGCGAAGAAAAACTGCACCAGCAGCAGCTCAATCTCAAATTCTGGGATATCGTTTACCAAAACCTGAAAGAACTCCAGGTTCTGTATGATGAACTGGAAATCCGTGATCTGCTGGAAGGGGACCGCTTCGGAGTCGGCGGCACTTCCATGGGGGGTATTACGACTACGGCGGCTTTGACGATGTACCCGTGGATAAGTGCAGCCTGTGTCATGATGGGCTCTCCGAAACCGGTAGAGTTCTCGAAAAAGATAATAGAGGACGTAAGAGCAAGCGGTGGAGAGCTTCCTGTCAGCGACGAAGAGTTGAACAGTCTGTACTGGGCGCTGTCTACTATAGATCTCTCGCTTCATCCGGAGAAATTGAAAGAGAGACCGCTTTTTTTCTGGCATGGAGATGCGGATCCGGTCGTGCCGTTCACTCACAGCTATGAGTTTTATAACGAAGTGGAGAGTCAATACAGAAACAAGCAGGCGATTCGTCATATCAAAGAACCGGGAAGAGATCACAAAGTAAGCCGGAGCGGTATTCTCGAGATGACGAAGTGGCTTGAAAAAATATTGTAGCGAAAAATTTAACGTTCGGCCTGTTTTTCGTTATAATACGTATAAGAAGATAAGAAGGAGGCTGAATAATGACTACTGCAATCGAAGAAAACGCAATGGGTGCTCTTGAAAACGTTATTGACCCGGAACTTGGTATCGATATCGTGAACTTAGGCCTGGTATACGGCGTAGACGTAGATGAAAATAATAAGGCGGTCGTTACGATGACCCTTACTGCGATGGGATGCCCATTGGCAGGACACATCGAGCAGGATGTGAAACGTGCTTTATCCGATCTCCCTGAAATTGATGAAATTCAGGTCAACATCGTGTGGAACCCGCCGTGGAGCAAAGATCGCATGAGCCGCTATGCGAAGATAGCTCTCGGTATCCCGGATTGATTTATACGAAATCTAAAAACTCCCCCCGAAGGCTGCGTGCTAGTACAGACGCTTTCCTCCGGAGGGAGTTTTTTATGCTGATACTCGGGCTGCTGCTCAGGATAAAAACAGCAGGACGAGAATACCGACAGTAAAACAATAGTAGGCGAAATACTTCAGGTTACCGTTGGCCATGACGTTCATGAACCAGCGAAGGGAATAATAGGAAGCTACTATGGAACCGGCAAAAGCCAGTACGTAAGCAGCCCATAATTGTCCGCTTTTTGCTCCGAGAATGTCTTCGAGCGAAAGAAGCATCGAACCGAGACTTACCGGGATGAACAGAAGAAAAGAGAAGCGCAGAGCCGTTTCCTGCTTCATTCCGAGCAGCATGGCGGCTACAATAGTCGCTCCTGAACGACTGATGCCGGGTATGAGGGCGACCCCTTGGGCGAGCCCTACGATAATCGCATCTTTCATAGTAAGATTCCTGTCATTTTTACCACCACGGATATTCCTTATGACCCAGAGAGCCAGTCCCGTTACGAGCAGCGTCGCGCCCACAATCCATACGGCATCGAGGTTACTGTCTATATAATCTCCGAATACAACTCCGAGAATACCTGCAGGAATAGTCGCAACTACAAGGTAGAGAATGAAATCAAAGTCTTCTTTATGTGCTTTTTCCTGTTTGAAAATGTAGCCGAAACCGTTCCGGACGAGGCGGATAATATCATTCCGGTAAATGATGAGGACGGCAATTAATGAACCGAAGTTGACGAGCACAAGAAAATCAAGTCCTTCATCACTCAGGGAAATAAGCTCCTGTAAAATGACAAGATGTCCGCTTGAAGAGATGGGAATCGGTTCGGTGAATCCCTGAAATATGCCCAATAGTAAGTATTTGATCCATAACCATATCGCTTCCAATGTAAAGAAGCCTCCTTCTGAATAAACTTCTGTTTGCAGTACGGGTCTTCCACCATTAAAAAAAGAAGCGCGCTGAGCGCTTCTTTTAAGCATCTTCCTCTTTGAGACCGACTTCTCCGAGTAATATGACTGCGACCGTGAATATGGCAGTCATTAAAATGACCTGAAGCATGGAGAAATCAACCTGATTCATGTTGCTTATTACGTAAGCAGTCATGAAGCTGAATAGGAATGACCATAGAATCGTGTAAAGAATACGCATTGTTATTCACCTCAATTATGTACAATCTTACTATTCATATTACCAAAAGACGGAAAGAAATAAAACAAAAAAACATATTTCACCAAGTACCTTCAGGGGACAAGAGACCAGGAGGACCTTCTGTCAGATGACATTCACAAAAAACCAGGACCGGGAGAGTTCGCCGAAAAGGCGGGGTCAGCCTGAATCTTCGCGGAATAAGGCGATTCTCCGGCCAAAGTGCTTGCAGACAGGTATAATTTACATTAGAATTAGCACCAAGTAATAAGATTAGATTATACCTTAAGGGGATGAAAACATGAATGCTGGATTTCTCGGAATTGGACATTATACACCCGAAAAAGTTCTTACAAATAAGGATATGGAACAAATTGTAGATACAAGTGATGAGTGGATACGCACCCGTACGGGGATCGAAGAAAGAAGGATTGCAGCTGATGGGGAAGATACTTCTGATATGTCTTACAATGCGGCAGTCAATGCTCTTGAAGACGCCGGTATGACAGCAGAGGATCTGGACATGATCATTGTCGCCACGGTTACACCGGATCAGCCTTTCCCTTCCGTGTCGGCCATGCTTCAGCATAAACTCGGCGCCAATAAAGTTGCTGCCATGGATGTCGGGGCAGCGTGTGCCGGTTTTATGTACGGGGTAATTACTGCTAAACAGTTCATCGATACCGGATCCTATAAAAACATTCTCGTAGTCGGAACCGATAAACTTTCTAAAATCACCGATTGGGAAGACCGTAATACGTGTGTGCTGTTCGGAGACGCATCCGGTGCTGCAGTGATTGGGCCGGTAGACGATGAAAAAGGAATACTTTCTTTCGAACTTGGTGCCGATGGATCGGGCGGACCGCATCTGTATCAGGATCAGAAGGATGCACTTCAGATGAACGGCCGTGAAGTGTTCAAGTTTGCTGTGCGTCAGATGCCCGAGTCTTCCGTGAACGTAGTGAAAAAAATCGGTCTGAAAGAAGAGGATGTAGACTTTCTCGTGCCTCATCAGGCGAACATCCGTATTATGGAAGCTGCCAGAGAACGCCTCGGCATCCCTCCGGAGAAAATGGCTACAACTGTTAAGAAGTACGGGAACACTTCTTCAGCATCTATCCCTGTCGCTTTGTCAGAAGAAGTGAAAGCAGGTAAAATCAAAAACGGAGACCTCGTAGTCCTCGTCGGGTTCGGCGGCGGATTGACGTGGGGTGCAGTCGCCCTGCGCTGGGGCAAATAAAGCTCCAGGGTTTCACGGACGAGGTGAACCGAAAAGTAACTTATAGATAATATTCAGCGAATTTTTAAGGAGGAAGCAGAGGATGGATAATAAGCGAGTCGTTATTACCGGTCTGGGTGCCGTAACACCCTTAGGTAATAATGTCGAAGATACATGGAACAGTATAAAGAAAGGAGAGTCGGGTATAGGCCCCATGACTAAAATGGACCCTGCCAATTACCCGGTCTCCGTGGCGGCCGAGCTTAAAGATTTCGACGTTTCGCCGTACGTGGATAAGAAAGAAGCCAGACGGATGGATCCATTCGTCCAGTATGCAGTAGCAGCTTCCCACATGGCCGTAAAGGATGCAAACCTTGAAATCACCGAAGAGATTGCTCCGCGAACGGGTGTGTGGATCGGCTCAGGAATCGGCGGCATGGGCACGTATGAATCAGAGTTCGAGAAGTTTCAGAAGAAAGGATATCGCCGCGTAAGCCCATTTTTCATCCCTATGATGATTCCGGATATGGCCGCCGGTCAGGTTTCCATCTCGCTGGGCGCCAAAGGCATCAACTCGTGTACGGTAACAGCCTGTGCCTCGGGTGCCAACTCTATCGGAGATGCCTTCAAAGTGATACAGCGGGGAGACGCCGACATTATGATTGCCGGGGGGACAGAAGCTCCGATGATTCAAATGGCTTTTGCCGGCTTCTCTTCAGCGAAGGCCCTTTCGCTGAATGAAGATCCGGCCAAAGCGAGTCGACCTTTCGACCGGAACCGGGACGGATTCGTAATGGGAGAGGGCGCAGGCGTTGTCATTCTCGAGACGCTTGAGTCCGCGAAAAATAGAGGTGCTAAAATATACGGTGAAATTACCGGGTACGGTTCTACAGGAGACGCTCACCATGTTACGGCTCCTGCTCCGGAAGGCGAAGGTGCTGCAAGAGCCATGAGTCAGGCTCTTGGAGATGCCGGTATCAGTAGGGAGACTGTTGATTACATTAACGCTCATGGCACCTCTACGGAACTTAATGATAAATATGAAACGATTGCCACTAAAACCGTGTTCGGAGATCATGCCTACAAACTGGCCATGTCTTCCACAAAGTCCATGACCGGACACCTTTTAGGAGCAGCCGGAGCGATAGAAGCTATCTTTTCCCTTAAAGCTATCAATGAGAGTATCCTCCCTCCTACAATAAATCATGAGGAAGCGGATCCTGAGTGTGACCTTGACTATGTACCGAACGAAGCGAGATCCAAAGAAATTCAGACAGTAATGAGTAACTCCCTCGGTTTCGGGGGACACAACGTTGCGCTGATTTTTGAAAAATATGCAGACTGACTTTGCAATCTGTTAATAAATTACAAAAAAAGCCTTCCCTGACTATCTCGGGGAAGGCTTTTAGCTTATTCCAGAAATTCCTGGATCGTTCTTGCTGTCTCTTCTGTATCGTGATTCAGTACCAGGCCAATAGGGTATTCTTTACGTTCATTCCACGTATTGTCATCAGTCGGTATGCGTAGTTTTTCAATATCCTCCACAGGGTTCAAAAGAAAGTCCTTGGCCAGGGAAAGAGTTTTCCCGGTGCCGAGGTTCGTATCGACGTAAGGCTGGATTGTACCGATCAGCCGAGGTGTTTTTAGTACACCGTTCAGGGAAATGATTTCCTCTTTTAAGCGGGTGATCACCTGCTGCTGGCGACGGACACGTCCGTAATCGCCTTCTGCATCTTTGCGGAAACGTGCGTATCCGAGCAGTTCTTTCCCGTCCAGTTTCTGTTCGCCTTCCTCAAGATCGATTTTGCCCGCGCTGTCCTCGAAGTTCATATCTTTTTCCACATCAATACGGAGTCCGTCCGGAGCGATAGTATCCACAATTTGTGTGAAGCCGTCAAAATCTACAAGAGAGTAATATTCCAACTCCACACCAAAATTTTCTTTTATCGTTTTCCGCATCAGTTCCGGACCACCAAGGGCGAATGCAGCATTTATTTTATTATATCCGTGGCCGGGTATTTTGACGTATGTGTCTCTCATAATGGAGACCAGTTTCGCTGACTGGGTACCCGGATCGTACTGGGCAATCATAATAGTATCGGTACGGGACCTTTCCGAGCCGCGCTGATCGCTTCCGAGCATCAGAACGTTCGTCTTTCCATCCCCGTTATCCGTACCTTCCCATTCTTTCATATACTCACTGTTCATTTCATTCGAAGAAGCCTTGGCATCTGCAGAAGCCATCCCTTCTGCGTTGTGTTTTCCACTCAAATATTCAAAAGCCGTATAACCGACGACCGTCAATGTTAAAATCAATATAAGTGCGACGAACAATTTCAGTTTTCTTTTACTTTTTCTTCGTCTGCGCACTGCACGGCTCGAAGCCATAATTATTCCCCTTTCCCGTAGCTTACCAATTCAAATGTACCTTTTATCCTTCCATAAGTAAAGAAGGAGTTGAACGTATTGTACCTTACTTTCTCCACCCATATAAAGTACGGAATCATATCTGTATTTTTGAGCGTTCCTGCCAAATTTACCCGGCGGGCCGCTCCCTTAATGTAAAAACAAAAACCGGAACCTGAAAAAGTTCCGGTTTGTACCGTATGGAAAGGTTTTTGAGATTCATTTTCTTTTTTGATGAACGCGTCCGAGCCCCATCGCTTTTTTCGCTTTTTTTAACGTCTTTTCTGCAGAAACATTCGCTTTGCCGGCTCCTTCATCAAGAATCAGGTCCAGTTCTTCCGAATGGAGAAGTTCATGGTACTTTTCCTGGATAGGGGAGAGGACTTCGACGACTGCTTCCCCTACGTCCGCCTTGAAATCTCCGTACCCCTGCCCGTGGTAGGCATTTGTCAGTTCCTCCGGTGAACGGCCGGTACAGACGGAATAAATGGTAAGCAGGTTTGAAATTCCCGGTTTATTATCGGGATCGAATTCTACGATTCCCTCCGAATCCGTAACCGCGCTCCTGATTTTCTTTCGTATCGTATCGGGGGCATCGAGCATTGAAATAAATGCTTTTGTGTTGGCATCGGATTTACTCATTTTCTTATCGGGTTTCTGGAGAGACATGATCCGCGCCCCGGTAGTGGGTATGCTGACTTCGGGTACCGTGAAAATGTTGTTGTACTTATTGTTGAAACGTTCCGCAAGTGTCCGTGTAAGTTCGAGGTGCTGTTTCTGATCTTCGCCGACAGGCACAGTCTCTGTCTGATAAAGAAGGATATCCGCAGCCATAAGAGGCGGGTATGTGAGAAGTCCGGAAGAAACTCCGTCCCTGCCTCCCTGCGATTTATCTTTGAACTGGGTCATCCGTTCAAGTTCCCCGATATAGCTGATGCTCTGAAGCATCCACCCGAGCTGAGTGTGAGCGGGAACTTCCGACTGGATAAAAAGCGTGGATTTCCGGGGATCGATACCGACAGCAAGATAAAGAGCTGCGAGAGACCGGATATTGTCCCTCAATTTTAATCTGTCCTGTGGCATAGTAATCGCATGTTCATCCACGATACAGAAGTAACAGTGGTGATCCTCCTGCAGATCGACGAAGTGCTTCAACGCTCCCAAATAGTTGCCGAGAGTAAGTGTACCACTCGGCTGAATACCTGAAAAAATAACGGACATAGTAATCGCTCCCTGCTTATATAATTGATTTTCTGCATACAAAAAGCATTCCTCTCTGCCTGTGCAGGGACGAATGCTCGCGGTGCCACCCTAATTGCTGTATTGCAATCATACAGCCGACTTTAATCGTTAACGCCGATATACGGTAAAACTCCGGAAGCCCAATTTCCGTACCATGTCTTCGCTGTTCACACCGACCACAGCGTCTCTGTAGAATAAACCATAGTACATACTTATCTTCCATCATTGTTCTATGAATATATATTGTAATAGAAGTATAGGGAAGCGGAGGCTAATTTGCAACCCCTGCATAGTAGAAAAACAAAAGTACAAACATAACCATCAGCATGATAACCCCCTGGAAGAAAAACATCCGGAGCCAGCTGCGATTGACGGTTTCTGAGGGGAGAGGTTTTCCTTTCCATTCCTCAAGGTAAGCCCGCTGTTTTGAAGTTTTATTGTAAAATCTGCGAAAACTGTAAGCGATCCCGTCGAAGAATCTTCCGCGGATCACCCACATTATAAGAGCGATGAATAAATAGAAAAATACTACGTAAAAAACGGAATTGATATAGTACTTCAGTGTATATTCAGGAGAGTTGAACAAAAAAAGCAGAGCGGTAATCACGAAATTAACAAGTAATACGAAGAAGGGTTTTTTCACAGCCTCCATATTCAAACACTCCTCACTATGTAACAAATCGTTACAATTATAGCATCGAATTTTCTCCCTTCAAAGGTAAAGGTATAGAAGGTTGTAATGGTATTGTAATTTAACGTAGGTCTTTAGACTTAAAAAAACGTCCGAATGTACTTTTGTAACAATATTTATTTCAAAAAGATTTAAAAAATTAATGCAAAATTTTAAGAAAACTTGTATAATTCAAATTGCGGGTTGTTCGAACCGCTGAATTTTCAGAATACATTCATAATAAGGGGAGGTCTTTTTCACATGAAGAAGTCGAATTGGTTATTGCTGGTGTTGACACTGGCGTTGAGTATGTTCCTGGCTGCCTGCTCCGGCGGAGACGATAGTAGCAGCGGGGAAGGTTCAGGATCAGATAAAGAAGGATCCGGTGGAGAAGGTGACAAAGAACAGGTATTGAGTCTTTCTGAATCCGCAGATATCCCGACGATGGATTCATCCATGGCTACCGATACAGTAGCGTTCCAGTGGTTAGGTTCCACGAAAGACGGTCTGTATCGTCTGGATGAGGATGCACAGGCGGAGCCGGGTATTGCTAAAGATCATGAAATGAGTGAAGATGGAACTACTTATACATTCAATCTTCGTGAAGACGCAAAATGGTCCAACGGAGACCCTGTAACAGCGGAAGACTTCGTCTACGCCTGGCAGCGCGCCGTCAATCCGGACACAGGTTCCGAGTATGGTCCGTACATGATGAACGGCGTCATTAAAAATGCCGAAGCGATTGCCAGCGGTGAGATGGAAGTAAGTGAACTTGGTGTAACTGCAAAAGATGAACATACGCTTGAAGTACAACTGGAACAGGCGACACCATACTTCGAATCACTGACAGCGTTTGGAACATTCCTTCCATTGAACCAGGATTTCGTTGAGGAGCAGGGAGATAACTACGCTCAGGAAGCGGATGCCCTTCTTTCTAACGGACCATTCAAGTTTGAAGAATGGAATCACGGTGAAGGCTGGACAGTAGTCAAGAACGAAGATTACTGGGATGCTGAAAACGTGAAACTTGATAAAATCGACGTAAACGTAGTGAAAGATACAGCAACAGGAGTAAACCTTTTCAACTCCGGTGAAATCGACCGGACAGGTCTTTCTTCCGAGTTCGTAGATGAATACCGTTCTTCGGAGGAGTTCCAGATCAAAGACGAACCTACTCTTTTCTATATTAAGATGAACCAGGAAGGCGAAGTGCTTTCGAACGTGAACGCACGTAAAGCTATCCAGTACGCAATCGACAGACAGGGAATGGTAGATGTCATTTTGAACAACGGTTCGAAACCTTCTACAGGACAGGTACCTGAGAACTTCGTTTCTCACCCTGAATCCGGAAAAGATTTCCGTGAACTGAATGGCGATCTTGTAACATCCGACCTTGAAAAAGCGAAAGAACATTGGAAGAAGGCGAAAGAAGAGCTTGGTAAAGATTCCGTTGAGCTTGAGTATCTCGGTGGAGATACAGAGGTTGCTAAAAATCTTGATGCTTACATCAAAGATCAGCTGGAGCAGCTCGAAGGACTTTCCGTTAAAGTGAATTCCGTACCGTTCGAAGTACGTCTGGAGCGCGACACGAACATGAACTACCAGCTTCAGAACGCAGGTTGGGGACCGGACTACATCGACCCTAATACTTTCCTTAACTTGTGGCTGACGGACGGCGGTAACAACCACACCGGTTATGCAAGTGAAGAGTACGATAAACTGATCAATGAAGCTAATACAGATCTTGCCCAGGATCCTGAAGCCCGTTGGGAAAACTTCCTGAAGGCTGAAGAACTTCTTATGAAAGAAGATGCTGTACTTGCTCCACTTTATCAGCGTAGTGTGGCTCAGCTGCAGAAACCTTATGTAAAAGGTGTTTATGTAAACCCTATGGGTGCCGACTACACGTACAAGTATGCTTATATTGAAGGTAAATAAGAAGGACATTCTTAACTTTATATAGGCCAGTAACAAGAAAGGAGAGTATATGTCGCAGGACGTATGCTCTCTTTTTCCCTGTAAAGGAATTTTTCCGATAATACGGAACTTTCAGTCAATTAACCGTTTGAGAAGATTAAACAACCAGGAGGTGTCAGCATATGGTGCGTTACATATTAGAGAGACTTGTGTATATGTTAATAACGTTGCTGCTTATTGCAACACTGACGTTTTTCCTGATGAAGCTTCTGCCGGGTACCCCCTTAAGTGCTGCAGATAAGCTTTCGGAAGAACAGCAGGCGATTGTTTTGGAGAAATACGGTTTGAATGATCCTCTTCCTGTCCAGTATTTCAATTATATTACCGGACTTTTCCAGGGGGACCTTGGGCTTTCGTTCCAATTTGATAATCGTGAAGTAACGACGATTCTGCTTGAGAGAATGGGACCTTCGATGACGCTCGGGGCACAGTCTCTGATCTTAGGAACGATAATCGGTGTTCTGCTTGGATTGCTGGCAGCGATTTATCACAATGGAGTCGTGGACTACGGTTCCACATTCATCGCAGTCATAGGTAAATCCATACCTTCTTTCGTTTTCGCAGGGATTCTTCAATTTTATTTAGGTGTCCGGTGGGGGCTTTTTCCAGTTGCTCTTTGGGAAGGCTGGGAATATACAATCTTACCAACATTAGCGTTGGCGATCTTCCCAATTGCAATTGCCGCACGTTACATGCGGACTGAAATGCTGGAAGTACTGGGTTCCGATTTTATAACTACGGCGAGGGCAAAAGGGGTGAACAAGTTCGGAGTGGTATTTAAACACGGACTTCGTAACGCTCTCATTCCGATCATAACCATTATGGGACCGCTTGCTGTAAGTCTGATGACAGGTACACTCGTAATTGAAAACATTTTCTCGGTGCCGGGGATCGGTGAACAGTTCGTCAAATCCATCAACACAAACGATTACCCGATTATTATGGGAACGACCCTTTTCTTCTCGTTCCTGTTCATCCTTATCATCCTGATCATTGACCTGTTGTACGGGCTCATTGATCCAAGAATCCGACTGACAGAAGGAGATTAATTGAGTATGGAAAATCAAACACCTTCAAAAGATTTATTTGTACCGGTGGAACGCGAAAGAGAAGAACAGCACGAGATAGGGAGACCGAGTCTTTCGTTCTGGAGAGACTCCATGATCCGTCTCCGGAAGAACAAGGGCGCAATGGCCGGCCTGGTAATGCTTATCATAGTGGCAATCATGGCGTTATTCGGCCCTTATATGAACGAGTACACGGCGAATGAGCAGGACTTATCGCGGGCTAAGATTCCTGCGAAAGTCGATGGTCTTGGGTGGCTAGGCCTCGATGGCACGCTTTCCCAGATTGAAGAAGGAGATACGGTGGAAGCTGCACGTTCGAGTGCGCTTGCCCGATTCAGCAACGATGAAGAATTCACAGAAATAAATGTACTTAGTGACGGCTCCGATGGCGGGGAAGCAAGAGTCGAAGCCGTACACGACCCGTATGCCGCCAAAGACATCGATTCCAACTTCTGGTTTGGAACAGATGGACTCGGCAGGGATCAATGGACAAGAGTTTGGGAAGGGACTAGAATTTCACTTTACATAGCTCTTCTTGCAGCTGCGATCGACATGGTGATCGGAGTCGCCTACGGCGGTATTTCCGCCTATTACGGCGGGCGTGTTGATAACTACATGCAGCGTATCATTGAAATACTTACCGGTATTCCGAACCTTGTCGTCGTCGTACTGATGATCCTTATTCTGGATCCCGGAATCATGTCCATTACTATCGCGCTGGTCATAACCGGGTGGATTCCGATGGCAAGGATAGTAAGAGGACAGGTACTGAAGCTTAAAAGCCAGGAATTTGTACTTGCTTCGCAGACACTCGGGTCCTCGGACAACAGGGTGATCAGAAAACACCTAGTGCCGAACGTCATGGGACTTATCATCATCAATACGATGTTCACGATTCCATCTGCCATTTTCTTTGAAGCTTTTCTCAGTTTCATCGGTCTTGGACTGCCGACACCACAGGCATCTCTCGGTACGCTTATTGATGAAGGGTTCAAATCTCTGCAGATTTACCCGTTCATTCTGTTCTGGCCGGCGCTTGTATTGTCGATATTGATGATTGGATTTAACGTATTAGCAGACGGTCTTCGCGATGCATTCGATCCGAAGATGCGTGAATAGGAGGTAGGGATACATCATGGATAACTTACTCGAAGTGAACAATCTGCACGTATCCTTTGATACCTACGGAGGCGAAGTGAAAGCAGTCCGGGGTGTGGATTTCAGTGTTAAAAAAGGAGAAACCCTCGCCATCGTAGGCGAGTCCGGTTCCGGTAAATCCGTAACGACAAAAGCTTTAATGGGACTCATACCGAGTCCTCCGGGCCGAATCAAAGAGGGGGAAATCCTTTTTGAAGGAAAAGACTTAACGAAAATGAAAGACAAAGAGCTTTCCAAAATCCGTGGGAAGGATATAGCGATGATTTTCCAGGATCCGATGACTTCCCTGAATCCGACGATGAAAGTCGGTAATCAGATTATGGAAGGTCTCATTAAACACCAGAAGAAAAGTAAAAGTGAGGCGAAGAAGCGCGCCCTGGAACTTCTGGAACTCGTCGGGATCGCAAATGCAGAACAACGTCTTAAGCAGTATCCCCACCAGTTCTCCGGAGGAATGCGCCAGCGTGTAGTAATCGCTATTGCACTTGCGTGTAACCCGAAGCTTCTTCTCGCGGATGAACCGACGACCGCACTCGACGTTACGATTCAGGCACAGATCCTTGAAGTAATGAAAGATATTCAGAAGGAGATGGAGTCGGGGATCGTATTCATCACTCACGATTTAGGAGTTGTGGCGAACGTCGCTGACAGAGTAGCGGTCATGTATGCAGGTAAAATAGTAGAGATCGGTAAAGTGGACGACATTTTCTACAACCCGAAACATCCCTATACGTGGGGACTGCTCGGTTCCATGCCTTCTCTGGACAGCACGGACGACGAACTGTACGCCATTCCGGGGTCGCCGCCGGACTTGATGCACCCTCCTAAAGGAGATGCTTTCGCTCCGCGCAGTGATTTTGCAATGAAAATCGATTTCGAACAGGAACCACCGATGTTCAAAGTATCGGAAGATCACTACGCAGCTACCTGGCTTCTTCACGAGAATGCACCGGCCGTCCAGCCGCCTGAAAGTGTGCAGACTCGTATGAAAGGGATGACACGGGAAAGTGCGGAAGGAGATAAAGTATGAGTAAAGAAAAACTGCTTGAGATAAGCAACCTGAAACAGCACTTCAAAGCAGGAAAAAAAGGCGTCATCAAAGCAGTAGACGGTCTTAATTTCGATATATACAAAGGCGAAACCTTCGGACTTGTAGGAGAATCGGGATGTGGTAAATCGACGACGGGCCGTACCATCATCCGCCTGTATGACGCAACGGAAGGCGAAGTGTTGTTTAACGGGGAAGATGTACACAGTGTGAAAGATAAAAAAGAACTGAAGCGTTTCAACCGGGAAATGCAGATGATTTTCCAGGATCCTTACGCTTCTTTGAACCCCCGTATGAAAGTGGAGGATATTGTAGCGGAAGGCCTTGATGTTCACGGGCTTGCTTCCAACGATCAGGAACGTAAAGAGATTGTCGTTAACCTGCTTGAAACAGTAGGACTCAACGAAGACCATGCTAACCGTTACCCGCACGAATTCAGCGGCGGGCAGCGTCAGCGTCTCGGTATTGCGCGCGCTCTGGCGGTGGACCCGAGCTTTATTATAGCTGATGAGCCGATTTCAGCTCTCGATGTTTCCATTCAGGCGCAGGTAGTGAACCTGCTCAAGAAACTGCAGAACGAGAAAGGGCTCACTTATTTGTTCATCGCCCACGATTTGTCGATGGTAAAATATATTAGTGACCGTATCGGAGTGATGTATTTCGGAAAAATGGTTGAACTTGCAGATGCCGATGATCTGTATGAAAATCCGATGCACCCGTACACGAAATCACTGCTCTCTGCTATCCCTCTTCCGGATCCGGATTATGAAAGATCCAGAAGAAGATTCAACTATGACCCGAGCGATCATGATCAGAGCGAGGAACCCGAATTCCGCGAAGTGCGACCGGACCACTGGGTGCTCTGTACGACGAAAGAGATGGAAAAATATCAAAAGGATTATCCGGGTAAGTAACCGGGAGGACCGCTTCTGCACAGAAGCGGTCCTTTTAAATATAAGTATTTTTATGAAAGTAATGGAAATCTATGGTCATTGAATAGGAATTTCGTATATAATATAGGAAATGACAGTAGGGGATGGTAAATTGAAAAATGTATTATGCAACGTTTTGTTCGTTATAATAGTGATCTGCAGTGTTGGGGGAGCGGTGCAGGCGGAAGAAGGGGAAAAATTACCCGCAACGGAAGTTTCAGGCAAAGAACTTGTTCCTGAAAAATATCCATTTCCCGACAGAATTCAGCGTTTTATGCGTGAGTCGGAACTCTCGTTTACATATCCCGATGCAGTAAGGGGAATTTATGTCACTGCCAATTCGGCAGCAGGGAAAAAGATGCCTGAGTTGACGGAACTGGTAGAAACGACGGATTTGAATGCAATGGTAATTGATGTTAAAGAAGACCACGGGGAAATTATGCTCGAACCGCATAACGACAAATATAAAAAAATATTCGAAGGTAAATACGATTGCGTAATGGACGACCCGGAAGCCATATTGAAAGATCTTGAACAGAAAGGTATATACCCGATAGCGAGAGTTGTCGTATTTAAAGACAATGTTCTGGCAGAAGAGAGGCCTGAATTGTCTTTTACCAGGGAAAACGGGGAAATATGGACGAACGGGAAAGGGGAGGCCTTCGTGAACCCATTCAAGAAAGAAGTGTGGGAGTACAACGTTGAAGTTGCTAAAATGGCAGCGGACCTTGGCTTTCAGGAAGTGCAGTTCGACTATGTTCGCTTTCCGGAAGGGTTCGCATCCAGAGACGACGTACTTCAGTACGGGAAAGGCGATTACGATTCAGAAGGTGTGAGTGACGTTCAGCAAAGAGTTAATGCTGTAACGGACTTTGTAGAGTACGCGAGAGAATCGCTCAGAAATTACAATACTGATGTATCTGTCGATATTTTCGGCTACTCGGCGGTAGTTCCCGAAGAACCGAATATAGGCCAGAACTTTTCGAAAATCGCTTCGAATGTCGATGTGATTTCCTCGATGATTTACCCGAGCCACTGGGGTTCTTTCTTTGGAATTGAAAATACAGACACAGAACCTTATAAGCTTGTTGAGAAATACGCTAAAGTGGAAAATGACCGGTTGAAAACGTTAGAAGACCCGCCGGTCTCCCGGCCATGGATTCAGGATTTCGAAGCTCCGTGGCTATATTCGGGTCCGACGAAACAGTATGGGGTAGCGGAAGTGGAAGCACAGATCGAGGCTCTTAATAATAACGGAATCGAAGAATATCTTATATGGAATGCAGGAAGCAACTATACTGAGGGAGTAGACTATACTCCTTAATCAAAGATCCGGTCGCAGTTAAATTGCGGCCGGGTTTTCTGTTTATTTAATCCAATTTAACAAAAGAGAGGATTTCCGTTATAATATAGAAGACTACGAAAAAGGGAGTAGATCGATGAACTGGTTTGAAAAGCTTAATCAGTATTTTCCAATTGAAGAAATGAAATCTCAGGAACATATGGAAGCTCTTTTGAATGAAAAGGGAGATTTATACTACAAAGATGAAGGGGATAAACACGTGTTAATGTACGCTGAATTCCCGACTTTCGTCTTTATCGATTATGTATACGTTTCCTCAAGCGCCCGGGGCGAAGGTCTCGGTCACAAACTGATGGACAGGATGAAAGAAAAGAATAAACCGATTATACTTGAAGTGGAACCGGTCGATTACGAAGATTCGGATACGGAGAAACGCCTCCGCTTCTATCAGCGTGAAGGATTCTCACACGCACAGTCTATTGGGTATTCCCGCCGTTCACTGGCTACGAATGAATGGAGCCAGCTCGAGATTCTTTACTGGTCTCCGGAAGATTATAGTGAAGAAAAAATATTTGAACAGATGAAGCAGATGTATAAGGAAATACACACTTATAAAGATAAGAAGTTTTACGGCAAATCCTATCAGCCGGTGGAAGAAGTTCTGAAGCTGGATGAAGAAAGGGCCGTAGAGAACATGATTGATTCTCTCGATGTTAAAAAGAAAGTTTGAAAAAGCTCCCGTTTCAGAACGGGAGCTTTTTCAATGAGGGAGTATTAATTGATAATGAAAACTTTGTGAACTTAATCGCTTGCGGGGTTTAAGTAGAGGTCAGACGTGGTATAATAGTGTATGTAAGGTAAAACGACACTTATTATCGCTGCCTCAATTTCACCAGTTTTTCGGGAAGCGGTATGGATTTTCGGCCTCTCTTGTGTTATACTGAACATAAAGATTTAATTAAAGTGATTTTAAACTGATAAACAATTTCGCTTGCAGATATTGTTATATTCTAAAAATGAGGAGTGAAGTCTCACATGGTTACACTTTATACCTCACCAAGCTGTACATCATGCCGTAAAGCCAAAGCCTGGTTAGAAGAGCATAACATTGGATACACGGAAAGAAATATTTTTTCAGAACCTTTGACTATCGATGAAATAAAAGTAATACTCCGAATGACTGAAGACGGAACAGAAGAGATCATATCGAAAAGATCCAAAGTGTTCCAGGAAATGGACACTGATTTCGATCAATTACCAATGCAGGAATTGTTCGATCTTATCCAGGAAAATCCCGGTTTGTTGCGCCGTCCTATCATTATTGACGACAAACGGTTGCAGGTTGGATACAACGAAGATGAAATACGCCGCTTCCTCCCAAGGAGCGTTCGAACTTTCCAGTTGAAAGAAGCTCAACGTCTTGTCAATTGATGTTAAAGGCTATGCCCGGATAAGAGGCATAGCTTTTTTATTAATCAATAATCAACGAACGTGAGAACGATAAATTTCGTTCCTTCTTATATAGTGACAAAAGAAAGAAAATAGTCTAAAATGTAATACCAACTTACATTTACCTCAGGTGAAAGCAATTTATTTTGAAGCCGAGGGAAGGTATCCTATAATGAAGTCAACAGCACAGATGAATTATTCGAAAGCAGGGTGTAGACCGTTGCGGATTCGGGTACTGTGTTAAATAATAGAGCAGTCTCTTCAGCCTGTTATACTACCTCGAAGGGAGAGAGACGAAAATGGAAATAGAACGGATTAATGAAAACACTGTTAAGTTTTATATAACGTATCAGGATGTAGAACAACGGGGATTCAATCGCGAAGAAATCTGGTATGACCGGGAACGCAGCGAGCAGCTTTTCTGGGACATGATGGATGAAGTAAGCGACCAGGAAGATTTCTCTCCGGAAGGGCCGTTGTGGATTCAGGTACAGGCGATGGATAAAGGAATGGAAATCATCGTAACGAAAGCACAACTTTCCCAGGACGGACAAAAGCTTGAATTGCCGGATGAGGAAGACAAGAACATCGACATTCCGATGGACGAGAAACTGGAGTCGTTACTGGAGAATGAACCTTCAGAGAAAAGTACTGCAGAAGATAAGAAAGATAATGAAGGTGAGCAGGAAGAAGAAAATAAAGAGCCGTTATCCTTCGTTCTTCACTTTCCGGATATCGAGGATGTCATTCAGTTGAGCCATTACCTGACATTGCCGGACAGCGTTCACAATGCCTTGTATCATTATGAGGAAGGGTATTATTTAAGTGTTCGCTTCCAGGATGAGAATATGGGTGATAATATTCAGGAAAATTATTTAAGCCGCCTGATGGAATTCGGTTCAGAAACGAAGCACACTGTTCACGTCATTAACGAATATGGTAATCCTATATTTGAAGAAGATGCTCTACAATCTATCAAAAAGCACTTTTCCGCTTAAGGAAAGTGCTTTTTTATTTATGTCGTCCGGAAGCCGGAGAAGAAAGCAGGATTTTCTTAATGCGTGACGAAAGTAATACTTTGAACAGTGGTATAACTTTCATAAAGGAGATGAGACATGTTTTCAGCTTTGGATACACAAGGAACCGTATTTTCTCTGTATAGACGAACGACAGGGGAAGTTGCACACCTCAAACATATAAAAGCTTTCTATTGTCCTGAATGTAAAGAAAGAGTGCGGCTCCGGCTCAGTGATAAATACGCCCCGCATTTTGCACATTTACCGGGAAATGCATGTGACCGTAAAGGAGAAACGCTCCAACATCATTCCGGGAAGGTACTTCTGTACGAATGGCTGAGAAATCAGAATCTGAATCCTGTTCTGGAATATTACATACCTGCTGTCAGCCAGCGGCCCGACGTTTACGTGGAATGGAAAAAACGTAAGTTCGCTATAGAATTTCAATGCTCCGTCATCCCCGCCGACAAGATAGTACAAAGAACTGCAAATTATCGTGAGGGCGGGATTATTCCGATATGGATTCTGGCTGACGAGAAAGTGACAGGAGATTCCCGGCGGATTTCATCTTCAGCGTTTCTCAGGTCGTTCCTTTACGTATTCAATCTTCAACCTGTCTTCTATACTTTTTCTTCCTCCACAAAAACCTTCTCTGTCATATATGTCCGGCAGGCCCTCTCCTCCGCAAAATGGCTCATCCGGAAACAGAGTCGCTCCATTGATCATCTATCCTTCACTGATCTTTTCCGCATACGTAAAGTCGGCAGATCTCTTCGGCACTGGTTACAGACCGTCTATTATTACCGGACGACTCCCGCACCACGGAACTCCGGAAAAGAAAATGAATTCCGTCAGTTCCTTTATTCCAATAATTTATCTCCTTCTCTTCTTCCTTCCGTATGTTTCCTGCCTGTAAGCTGTCAGCCTTTGTATTACGATATATCCGTCAGATGGCAGACGAAGATAATTCTTTACATGTCTTCTTTGAAGCGGGGAGAGAAGGTGAACTGTCCGCCTGTCTCTGTGTCGGACGCAATCGGCAGCAGAAAGTTCAACCTTGCAGAAGCTTACATGGAGGAGCTGGCGGATTTTGGTTATGTTCAGAAGATAGAAGAAGGATGGTACAAAGGAAAAGACGTCCCTTTCCCTAAAAACATAGAGCAGGCTGTAAGGCAGGACAGGGAATTAATGATACAATTAAAGCTAAGGGACGAATGGTCCTGAGCAGTATAGAATAAGGAGGCTTTTAAGTGGTACAGACGAAAGAACTTCCAAAACGCGAGGACGTGGCTGAAGAGCGCACGTGGAAACTCGAAGATATTTTCGAAACGGATGAGAAATGGTACGAAGAATTTGAGCAGTTAAAAAAAGAAGTGGAAAAGATCCCTCCATTTGAAAATACGCTCGGAAATTCAGCAGAGCGATTGTACGAACTTTTCGATTTTCAGGATCGATTTATGCAAAGGCTCGGAAAGCTGTTCACGTATGCACACATGCGCAGTGACCAGGATACGACAAATGCATATTACCAGGAGATGAATACGAAAGCTGAGACGTTACTCACTGAAGCGTCTCAGGCAATGAGTTTCATAGTACCCGAAATTTTGGCGCTGCCTGAGGGAACGGTTGATAAGTTTCTCGAAGAGTACGAACCGCTTAAATTATACGAGCACACGTTAAACGAAATAATCCGCCAGAAAGAACATATACTATCCGAGAAAGAAGAGAAACTGCTTGCCGGTTTTTCTGAAATCGCAGGTGCTCCTGCTCAGACTTTCGGAGCTCTTAATAACGCCGATCTCACTTTCCCTTCCATAAACGATGAGAAGGGGAATGAAGTGGATGTGACACACGGCCGCTATATCAACTTCCTGAAATCCGACAACCGGAAAGTACGTGAAGATGCTTTTCGTGCTATGTATGATACATTCGGCTCTTTTAAAAACACGTTCGCTTCCACACTGAGTGCTAACGTTAAGAAAAACAATTTCAAGGCGACCGTACGTAATTACCGCAGTGCGAGAGAAGCGGCGCTTGATTCTAATAAAATACCGGAAACCGTCTATGACAATCTTATCGAAGCGGTACATGACCGTCTTGACCTTATGCACAGATATGTCCGTTTAAGAAAACGGGTTCTCGGACTGGATGAAGTCCATATGTATGACCTTTATACACCTCTCGTCAAAGATGTCGGAATGAAGATTACGTTTGAAGAAGCGCAGTCGAAAGTGATAGAGGCCCTCAGACTTCTAGGTGAGGATTATACTGCAAAACTCGAAGAAGGATTCAAAAATCGATGGATTGATGTAGAAGAGAATAAAGGAAAAAGAAGCGGGGCGTATTCCTCTGGTCATTACGGCACAAACCCTTACATTCTTATGAACTGGCAGGATAATGTGGATAACTTATTCACGCTGGCTCACGAATTGGGCCACTCGCTTCACAGTTACTACACGCATCAGCATCAGCCATATCGTTACGGGAATTACTCGATTTTCGTAGCCGAAGTCGCTTCCACTACGAATGAAGCATTATTGAACGATTATATGGTGGAGCAGACGGATGACGAGAAAGAGAAACTTTTCTTATTGAATAACTACCTGGAAGGCTTCCGGGGCACAGTTTTCCGTCAGACGATGTTTGCTGAATTCGAGCATGAAATTCACAGAAGAGAGCAGGAAGGCGAAGCTCTTACTGCAGAGAGACTGACAGAAATCTACTACGATCTTAATAAAAAGTACTTTGGAGACGATGCGTTTATCGATGAAGATATCGGACTGGAATGGGCACGGATCCCTCACTTTTACATGGGTTATTACGTTTATCAGTACGCAACCGGCTATTCTGCCGCTACAGCTCTTGCAAAGCAGATTCAGGAGGAGGGGGCTTCCGCTGTGGAACGGTACAAAGATTTCCTTAAAGCGGGAAGCAGTGATTACCCTATTGAAGTCCTTAAAAAAGCCGGAGTGGACATGACGTCCAAACAGCCGGTACTGGAAGCGCTCGACGTGTTTGAACAGAAGCTTGACGAAATGGAGCGTCTGCTAGAAGGGTGATAGTTTGATTCTCCTGACAAATAAATAGTCGAAGTGAAAGATATTATCAGCTGGCCCCCGGTATAACACCGGGGGTTAAATTTTGCCCTCAGCATGGTCCTGCAAGTTCAAAACAACCTTACGGGCTGCGTTGTTGTCGCTTATTGTCGGTTGACACAAAAAAGCTTGCAGAGAAACCCCGGGTTTCTCTGCAAGCTGCAGCCATCTTATAGATGTCCATCTTTTTTAACGTATATATTCCCAGAATACACCGTGTTTCACAGGTATTTCCTGTACTTTCTGTTTCAGAACGAGTTTGCGCATTTCCCGTCTGGCTTCTTTTTCAGTCCAGTCGTAGACGACAGCGATTTCTTTGTTGGCTACGAACCGGTACTGATTCATGAATTCTTCCAGGCTTGGTTTTAACGAAGGGGCCGGGTTCTGTTGAAGCATGTCTTTCAAAACTTTAACATAAATATGATATTCATAAAGGCCTGTGATTTTCAGGCCGGCGTCCTCTTCGGATTCGTTGAAAATAACGATTGTAGGGGTTTCGTCAACTTCCATTTCCTGTCTGAGTTTCATGTCATCCTGAAGAGCCCGCTTAGCGGTTTCGGAATGAAGATCCCGTTTGAACTCTTCCACATCTATATGACTCTTTTCTGCGCATTCCACCAGTATTTCTTCTTTGGAAACGTCCTGTTTTTCAAGGAATACGTACTCCTGAACTTTTCTCAAAAATCTCATACCAGATTTCTTTCCCTGGAATTCGGCGGCCTTCACTGCAAGAGCCGTAGAAAGAGGGGAGTGGACCGGGTTTTCAATCCATACATCACCATCACAGCACATACCTGTGAGGGAAGTAGTCTGATCCCACTGACGCTTCAGGTTCTCGGGTTTCTCTGAGTGGCTCCGCTGCCAGGTGGTAAGAGATCCGCTTAATATGGGACGGATTTTGAAATATCTGCCGTACTCAAGCGTAAGTTTTTTGATGAAAGGTTCAAGAGACCAGCATTCGGGGCAGAGCGGGTCGACGAAAACGTAGATTTCGATAGGCCGCTTCTGCAAATTGAAAAAACCTTCCTCAAAGCCCTGGGATGTTTGATCCGCCTGGCTTAAGCTTCTCCAACTCACATAGATTCCCCTTTCTCGTCTTCCGGTGTATTCATCATATTGTTTGCTGTCATTGTCAGCCTCTCTAATATGATACGTTCATATGGCTGTTCAATACCGACCTCAAAAACGGCTTCTCTCATGCATGAAAGCCAGGCGTCCCTTCTGGTCGGCGTGATGGGAAAAGGCATGTGCCTAGCTCTCAGCATCGGGTGTCCATGTTCCTGAATGTACAGGGGCGGCCCTCCGAAAAATTGAGTCAGAAACTGTTTCTGCTTACGTTTTGTTTCGGTTAAATCGGCCGGGAAAATGGGGGTGAGCTCCGAGTGGGAGGCCACACGTTTATAAAAAGCGTCGACAAGTATCTGCAGCTTTTCGTCTCCGATCGCTTCGTAAATAGACCGATGTTCCTGGGGCATAATTCATCCCTTCCTATCTATATAATCTATTGTAGCAATGAGGAGGGGTGCCGACAACTAATCTGACCTGCCCCTCGCTTCATAGAATCGCTGAATTTTATTTTTCGTTTCTCTTTGAGGAATGGAAAACCCGGAGAGGAGCTCCCGGAAAACTTTCAAACCTTGTTCCCTGGAACCGGCTTCGATTTCAAGTTCATAATCGTATGTCTGAAAATAACGGCTGTAATCAAGTGTCACTGTCGTCTCCTGATACCTGATTTCCCGTCTCCGGGTGGAAAGGGAACCGAGGTAGCGCAAATCACTGATATCGATTCCGAGATCATAAAGCCGTTTTGTAATGTTCGGCTGGGCGTGTCCTTCATTGCGGATCCACAGATTGGCTTCGTATTCATCGATTTCATCATGAGTCTCAAGGAGGCCCTCAGGGTGAGGTTCTTTCAGGGTCATTGTCCACCCCGAACCTTTTTGACGTATACGAAGAGCAGCTCCGTGCTGTTTTAAAAGAAGCTTTTCTGTTTCGAAATAATAATTGGTCTGATCAAAGGATTCGTCCGGATCAAACGGCAACTCCTCGAGCATTCTCTTATATTCTTCTTCCGTAAGCAAGTTTTTGAACTCAATCTCGATTTCATGACTCACTACTTCACGCTCCTTCAGTAAAAAAATATGATTCGGCTAATGTATGCAGTCTGCTGGTTATGGTATTATGATACAATGGTTTTGAATAAAAAATCACTTCATAACTATTATAAATGAGTGATAAGGTGGTGCGCAGTATGAATTGGGAAGCCTTTTTTGCACCTTACGCCCAGGTAGTCGAGGAACTGAAAGTGAAGCTTAAAGGGATGCGGCAGCAGTACGATTTCGAAGGAGAAGAATCTCCGATTGAATTCGTTACTGGAAGGGTAAAACCAAAGAACAGCATTATTGAAAAAGCAAAAAAGAAAGCGATCAACCCTGAAAACATAGAAGAGGAAATGCAGGACATAGCCGGTGTCCGCGTAGTCTGTCAGTTTGTAAGTGACATTTATGTCATAGCCGAGATGCTGCGTCAGCGCAGCGATCTTACTATTGTGGAAGAAAAAGACTACGTCACCAGTCAGAAAGACAGTGGCTATCGCTCCTATCATGTCGTTATTTTATACCCGGTAGAGACGATACATGGCCAGAAGAAGGTACTTGCAGAAATTCAGATCCGTACGCTTGCTATGAACTTTTGGGCAACGAATGAACATACGCTGAATTATAAATATTCGGGGCAGATCCCTCCGGAAATAAAGGCACGTTTAAGAAGTGCCGGGGAAGCTGCTTTCCGTCTCGACGAAGAGATGTCCAAGATCAAAGACGAAGTGTATGAGGCGCGGAAAGAATTTCGTAAGAAGGAGGAGTACAAAAAGAAAAACTCCCGGGAATAAGAAAGGTGGGAATGTGATGAAATTCGCTATTTTATCCAAAGGGGACCGCAAATCGAATGAGCTCCGGACGAAGATTAAAAATTATCTTGCCGAATTCAAGCTGGAATACGATGAGGACACCCCGGAACTTGTTATTTCGGTAGGCGGGGACGGAACGCTGCTTGAGGCGTTCCATACGTATTTACACAGGCTGGATGATACGGCCTTCATCGGTATTCACACCGGCCACCTCGGCTTTTACGCCGACTGGATGCCTGAAGAAGTCGAGAAACTGATTATTGAAATCGCCCGCACTCCTTTCCAGGTAGTCGAGTATCCGCTGCTGGAAGTGATGATTAAACAGAAGGAGCACGAGGAAGAAGAACGTCATCTTGCTCTCAACGAATGTGCGATTAAAACGTCTGAGGGTTCTGTCGTGGTTGATATTGATATTAAAGGGGATCATTTCGAAACGTTCCGGGGAGACGGGTTGTGCATTTCTACACCGTCAGGCAGTACCGCCTACAACAAAGCACTCGGGGGCGCGATTCTGCATCCGTCTCTGGAAGCGATCCAGGTGACCGAAATGGCATCGATCAACAACAGGGTGTTCCGTACGGTAGGATCCCCACTTGTGTTGCCTGCTCACCACACTTGTGTCTTCCGTCCTCTGAATGAAAAAAGTTTTCTTTTTACTATCGATCATTTAACAAGAACGTACAGTAACGTCGAGTCTATTCAGTGCAGAGTGGCTAAAGAGAAAGTGAGATTTGCAAGATTCCGTCCTTTCCCTTTCTGGCGCAGAGTGCACGACTCCTTCATTTCCGATCAGTACAATGATGGGGAGTAACGGATGAAAAAGGCTTTCTCAGTTGCTGTGGAAAAGAAAGTGCAGGATTTCCTTCGTGACGAAGCGGGGATGTCACGCCGAATGGTCAAAGGTCTTAAGAAAAGCGGAGGGTTCTTCCGGAATGGAGCTGTAGTCAGTCATTACGATACACTCTCACCCGGGGATGTGCTGACGGTGGAATTTCCTGCGGTGGATACTTTACCCGCCGAACCGGAAGCCGCTCCGCTGACTGTAGTTTACGAGGATGAGGATATACTGCTTATCGACAAGCCGGTAGGTATGGTGACCACGCCTTCCTGCCAGCATCCTCACGGTACGGTCGTCCAGGCTGTGCTTCATCATTACGCCTTGCAGAACTGGAGACAGACCGTCCACCCGGTTACGAGGCTCGACAGAGATACAGGAGGACTGCTGCTGATTGCGAAGCATCCCTACAGTCACTCTCTATTTTATAAAGAAGAGGCGGGGCTGAGAAAAGGGTACATCGCTCTTGTTGAAGGAACGATGGAAAGGAAACACGGCAGGATCACCTCGCCGATCGCCCGGGCGCAGGATTCGATTATAAAAAGAGAAATTTCCGCTGAAGGTAAATCAGCTGTCACCCGTTACGAAGTGCTGGAAGAAATGGAAGGCAAAACCCTGGTTAGCTTGGGTCTTGAAACCGGAAGAACGCATCAGATAAGGGTGCACATGGCAAGTATCGGTCACCCTTTGACCGGTGATACGCTCTACGGGACAGGCCCGTCGGCATGGTCCGAAGGGCAGGCTTTGCACGCAAGTTTTTTACAATTCACCCACCCCTGGACAAAAGAAAAGATGAGTTTCCGATCTGTGCCTTCTTTTTACCCGAAAGCACGGAAGTTATCGGGCTGAAAAGTGAGCATAGAAGGGACCTGGACAATTTCTTCTTCCGGGAGGCGCAAAGCAGTCAGTCTATTACCGAAGACACATCCGGTGTCTATATTGACGGTATTGTTGATGAAACGGGGTTCCAGGACAGGCGTGTGTCCATAAACGACGCGTCTCGAACCGCTGTAATTCAGCGCCCAGTCCACTCGTTCCGGCCTCCCGTCCCGGAGTTTATTACCGGTGACGGGACCGTAAAGAACGAAAGCGCGTATCCGTTTATTTAAATCACCGATATCCTGAGCCCGGATGCCGGCATGAGCTGCTACAGTATTTATTTCCGGCAGCTCCAAATAAACCGGCGCTTCTTCGAACAGCTGCATAAATTGAGCCCGGACCGTTTTCTGCTGCCGATTCGACAAATACCGGTATTCTTCCACGGTTGTTTCGAGACCGTGTTTTACCTGAACATCGTTTCCCAGAAAGAAACGATACAGTTTATCACAGTGATTGCCGGGGATATACAGTCCTTTTCGGGCTTCGATCACAATATCCCATACGAATGCTATCGTTTTAAGGGAGTGTGGACCCCGGTCTGTAATATCTCCGATAAATAAGGGGATTCTTCCTTCGGGATGGACGGGCACCCCGTTTTCATAACTGTACCCGAGCTCTGTGAACAATTGTTTTAATTCTTCGAGGCAGCCGTGTACGTCCCCGATGATATCGTAAGCCATAGAACATACTCCTTGTCATTGAAAATCGAACATGCCTTTTATGTAAAAAATTGTGAGCGTTCCAGTAAGCCTTCTGAATGGCAGCTGTCGCTTACACTTACTATATTATAACAAAGGAGGCGGGATAAAATGGAACATTTGGATGAAGAGGAACGCCAATATGCCTGGAACGAGGTGGAAGATTCACTGAGCGAAGGGAAAATCGACCAGTTTCGGGCCGAATTTCTGGAACTGCACCCTTATGATCAGGCGAAAGTTTTCGAAGAACTGGAAGAAGAGCTCCGTCAGGTTATTTATACATACGTTTCACCGAAAGAAATGGCGGATGTAATGGAGCACGTAGAACACGAGGAGTCGGAACCATACTTTTCTGAAATGGATCCAAGGTTCGCCTCCGAAGTTTTTGCCGAGATGTCCTCGGACGACGCCGTGGACATTTTGAATCAGCTGGAAAAAGACAAGGTCGCCAGTTTTCTGACGATAATGAACAAAGAAGACGCACAGGAAATCAAGGATCTGCTTCATTACGAAGAGAAGACAGCCGGTTCTATTATGACGACAGAGTATGTCTCCCTGAAAGCCTCCATGAAAGTGAGAGAGGCAATGGAACATTTACGTACGGAAGCACCGGACGCCGAGACGATTTACTATACGTACGTGGTGGACGACGGCAAAAAACTGGCCGGCGTGATTTCTCTCCGGGATCTGATCATTTCTGAACCGGACTGGACCATCGAAGAGGCAATGAGCGACCGGGTCGTAAGTGTCTCGGTGGCTAAAGATCAGGAAGAGATTGCTCAGATGATGAGAGACTATGATTTCCTTGCTCTCCCGGTCGTCGATTTCCAGGATCATCTGCTCGGAATCATCACGGTCGATGACATTATGGACGTAATGGATGAAGAAGCAAGTGATGATTACTCCAAGCTGGCCGGTATATCCGATGTGGATGGACCTAACGATAACGCGTTCACTTCTGCGAAAAAGAGACTGCCGTGGCTTATTATTCTGCTGTTTCTCGGCAGTCTGACGGCAAGTCTGATCAGTCAGTTCGAAGCTCAGCTGAATCAGGTGGCTATTCTGGCTATTTTCATACCTCTTATTGCCGGTATGGCCGGGAACACGGGCACTCAGGCGCTGGCGGTCGCCATACGCGGAATAGCGACGGGAGAGATCAGGAAGCAGGGGAAAATGCGGATGATGTTAAGAGAAGCTTCCACCGGTCTCATAACAGGAGTCGTCTGTGGTGTTATCATTACTTTAGTAGTATATGTATGGCAGGGAAACTTTTTCCTCGGTCTGCTCGTAGGTATATCGATCATGTCCGCTTTGATCGTAGCGACCATTGCAGGGGCATTCGTGCCGCTGATTATGGATCGACTTAATGTTGATCCGGCAGTAGCTTCCGGTCCTTTCATAACGACGATAAACGATTTGATTTCTATACTGATTTATTTCGGTATGGCTTCTGCATTCATGAATTTGCTGGTATAATTGTATTTTTGATAAAGGTATAATAAAATAGGAGCAGGTACTAACAACAAATACTAACCTCAAGGAGGGGTTTTGATGAATTTTTCATTGGAAGGTCGTACATATGTTGTAATGGGTGTGGCCAATAAGAGAAGTATCGCGTGGGGCATCGCCCGTTCTCTGCACGAAGCGGGAGCAAGACTTATTTTTACCTACGTGGGAGAACGTTTCGGCAAGTCGGTCCGTGAACTCGCCGAGACACTTGAAGGACAGGAGCCTTTATTCTATGAGTGTGACGTGACGGATGACGAATCGATCATTCAGACTTTCGAATCGATTCAGAACGACGTGGGAACCATACACGGTCTGGCGCACTGCATCGCTTTTGCGAACCGTGAAGAACTTAAGGGAGAATTCCTGAACACGAGCCGGGACGGTTTCCTTACAGCTCAGAATATAAGTTCCTATTCACTGACGGCAGTTGCCCGTGCAGCCAAGCCACTTATGAAAGACGGCGGCAGCATTTTGACTATGACTTATCTCGGTGGAGAGAAAGTCGTTCAGAACTATAACGTGATGGGGGTAGCAAAAGCGAGTCTGGATGCTAATATGCGGTACCTTGCCAGCAACCTTGGTAAAGACAATATCCGTGTAAATGCTATTTCAGCCGGACCGCTCCGTACTCTCAGTGCAAAAGGTGTGGGAGACTTCAACTCGATTCTCGCCGAAATAGAAGAAAGAGCACCGCTTCGTCGTCCGGTTACGCAGGAAGAGGTAGGAGATACTGCTTATTATCTTCTTAGTGACCTTTCCCGCGGCGTAACGGGAGAAATTATCCACGTTGATTCAGGGTTCAATATTATCGGTTTTTAAGTGTACAGATAGCGATGCCTCTCTCAAAATCGGAGGGGCATCTTTTTTAGTTTCCGGATAGAGGGAAGCTGTAAGGAAGGCTTCGCAATTGAGCAATGGTTTCGTTATAATAAAGGGGAAAGGAGGGAGGGCATGCGTCAGACTCCCGCAAATCTCATTGAAGAAACGGCTATCAGTGCCTGGAGGTTAACGGCTGTGTTGTATCTTATCATTCCCGTTGTTCTTCTCGCCGGTTCGATAGCAGCTTTTGTATACATATCATGGCCCTGGTGGGTCATCGCTATCGCAGTCTCCCTGCTGTTAATTGACATAATTTTTTCTGTATTTCTTATTCCGAAGTTAAGATGGCGGCGCTGGAGATATGAAGTTTTTGAGCAGGAGGTTTATATTCAGCACGGCATCATTATCAGAAGAAGGACGCTTGTTCCTATGCTTCGCGTTCAGCACGTAGATACGAAACAGGGGCCGATTCTGAAGAAATTTTCTCTTGCTACGGTGACGATATCGACGGCGGCGACGACTCATGAAATACCTGCGTTGACCGAGGAAGAAGCTTCCGGGTTGCGGGACAGAATTTCGGAACTTGCGAGGGTGGAAGAAAATGATGTATGAAAAACGCCTTCATCCGGCTTCCATCGTTTTTCAGTTCGTCCGTTCCCTGAAAGATGCAGCCTTCGGTTTTCTTCCTGTCCTCTTTGTCATTTTCAACAACGGTGCTTCATGGTATGAATTTTCAGGGCTCGGATTATTGCTCATTATTCTCTTCATCTTTTCCATTGTGAAATGGTTCAGGTTCTCTTATGTAGTTACAGAAGAAGAATTACAGATCAAGCAGGGAATTTTTGTACGCAGGGAACGCCGTATTTCCAAACATAGAATACAGTCGATAGATCTGACTCAGACCCTTCTGCACCGGATTTTCGGTTTGATGAAAGTACAGATCGAAACCGCCGGAAGTGACGAGAACGTGGATGCTTCCCTTGCCGCTGTCACGTTTGAAGAAGGGGAGCGGGTTTCGGAAAACCTGAAACATAAAGGGGAAAGAACAGAAGAAGATCATGAAAAAGCATACCCGGAAGAGGTGATGAGCTACTCCAGACTGGCACTTACCGGAGCAACTTCCGATAATGCGATAATAATTTTTGGTCTGCTTTGGCTGCTGTTCTCCCAGGCCAATCAGATTATACCGGACCAGATGTATGAAGATGCCACCAGGTGGCTGTTTTCTTTAGCTGTACAGTTTCTCATTTCCCTCGTTCTCTTATCGGTTCTCGTCGTATGGGGAGCCGGCATTATCTGGACGATGGTCAAGTATGCGAATTTCACGATTACAAGATATGAAACGGAACTGTACATGAGATATGGACTTATCGAGAAGCGGCAGCGCACGATCCCTGTGAACAGGATTCAGGCAGTTATCGTAAAGGAGAATCTCATCAGACAACTGCTCGGTCTTTGCTATGTGTATGTAGAGGTAGCCGGAGGTGTGAATGGGGGGAAAATGGAGGGAAGTACGGTTTACCTGCTTCCTTTATTAAAGAAGAACGACGTGCCCGGTTTCCTTAATGAATATCTCCCGGAGTACTGCCGGGACAACCCGGGGATGAAAAGACCACCGCTAAGGAGTCTCCCCTATTATATATGGGGAAGTTTACTCGTGTCGGTAACGGCAGTTATCGTCGTCTCATTGACAGTACCTGCATGGGTCCTTATCCCCGTCGCGGCCACTGTAATATTCCCGGGGTGGGGAGTGTTCCGCTGGCGAACTTCAGGTATCTCATTTGATGAAACTTATTTAAACCTTCAGTATCGGAAAGTCAGCAGAGAAACTGTGACGTTAAGACGTGCACGTCTCCAGGCGTTCGGAAAAAAAGATACGTGGCTTTACAGAAAACAGGGACTGGCGACGATCGATGCAGCTATTCTGAATAACGCCCAGGGCAGACACTTCGTGGTGCCGGCCTTATGGGAGGAGGACGTTGCGAAAGCTTCGGAAACTTTTTCGAAAGTTCCCGGCATCCATAAAAAATTGAGTGAAGAAAGGGGAGGATAGTATCAACATTCCTATTCTGTATGAAGACAATCACTTGCTTGTCGTGGAGAAACCGGTGAATGTGCCGGTGCAGGAAGATGCGAGCGGGGATGAAGATCTGTTGAGCATTCTGAAAAATGATATCAAAGAACGGTACAATAAAACCGGGAACGTTTATCTGGGGCTCGTACATCGCCTGGATCGTCCGGTAGGCGGAGTGATGGTCTTTGCAAAAACTTCCAAAGCTGCCTCCCGTCTCTCGGATCAGATCAGAAGAAATGCCATGGAGAAATATTATTTGGCGGTTATCAGAGGAAGTATGGATTCTCCGAAGGCCCGGCTGAAAGACTACCTCGTCAAGGACCGGAAGAAGAATGAGGTCTATGTCGTGGGGAAAGATCACAGGCGCGGGAAAGAAGCGGAACTTGAATATGAAGTGAAGCAGGAAGAATCGGGGATGAGTCTTCTGGAAATAGATCTTTATACCGGTCGTCCCCATCAGATAAGAGTTCAGCTCGCCCACCAGGGAGCACCGATCTATGGAGATCAGAAGTACGGAGGAAAAGTCAATCACCCGGGTCAGCAGATTGCTCTCTGGTCACACAAGCTCGTACTTTCTCACCCTGTGAAAAAAGAGGATATGACATTCGAGTCTATGCCACCGGATCAGTACCCCTGGAATGTCTGGCCGGAATATACGAATCGGGATATGTAACATAAACGAATCGCTACTGTACGCAGTACCGGTTCGTTTTTTGCGTATTATAAGGGAAAAGGGGGTATAGAGATAAGAAAGAGGAGGGAGAATGATGGGATATATTTTACCTGTTAACCATTATCAGTATCAGGATTACCATCAGCGCATCACGGAACGGCAGCAAGCTCCGCGGGGAATAGAAAAAGCCTGGAAAATTGTCCTTGATCAGAAAGTGAAGGAACGCAGGCAGACGAGAGAAGAGGACAGGCTGGAATACCAACAGATCAGCGGGTTGCTATACGCGCCTTCGACGGTTCATAAAACTCATAGCAGAAACTCATCTTTACCTCTTCATACTCAGGAAAAAATTTACTCACGGGTAACAGGAAAAGGTTCCTTTTTCAGCGAATCCGTATAGTATAGCTGGAAAGGGGAGAAGATATATGGAATTCAGGAAACTGACGGAACATGTCAATTATTTTGATGGTGTTGTAAATATCGGCTACGTACAAAGCGGCGATACGGGTCTTTTGATTGATGCGGGAATCGATGACTCGACTGTAAAAAAAGCAGTTCGATACCTGAGAGAGAATGAGTTCCCGCTTACCCACCTTTTTCTTACTCATGCACACGCGGACCATTACGGGGGAGCGGCATTTTTACGGAAGAAGTACGGGGTGATCACTATCGCTCCGAAATTTGAAGCAGCAATTATGGAGAATCCGACAATTGAACCTTTATATCTATCCTCCGGTAATGACCCTCTCCCTGAGACGCGGAATAAATTTCTGGAAGGACCTCCGGTGAAAATTGACCGGGTAGTTGAAGAAGGAACAGTGCAAATCGGGGAAGTGGAAGCACGAATGATTACATTTCCCGGCCACAGTTACAACCAGGGCGGGCTGGTAATAGATAACATATTATTCGCCGCTGACAGCTATTTCGGTCCTGAGTACATTCATAAACATAAAATACCTTACATTACTGACAGCTCGTTCCACGAAGCCTCTCTTCACAAATTATTGGATCTTAAAGTGCTTGGAGCCGTACCGGGCCATGGCGTATTTGAACAGGATTTTAAAAAGACAGTGCGGACCAACCTGGATTATTACGAAAAATTAACTGAGTATATGAAGGAATGGATACGGAAGCACGGAGAAGTGTCGCATGAAGAACTGGTAGCCGGTATGTGCCGGGCTTACGGAGTAGAAACGCAGCATGTTTCAGCCTGGCTGTTATACCGGACGGCGGTTACGGCTTTTGCAAACGGACTTATGAGAAACAGGGAAGTTACTTCCTTTTTAAAAGAGTCCCGGCTGTTTTTTTCTTTGAAATAAAAGGCAAGAGACGAATTCCATGACCATATTAATCCGATATTACCCGGGAAATATATATGAAAACGCTAACAAAATGTTTGACAAATTTGTGAACAAGGGTAATAATGTTAGTAAGAGGTGATGGAAATGAATTCTAAAACTTTAAACACTGTCCAATACGTCGGAGCAACCCTTCTCATTATGGGTACTGTGACATTTCTGTTAAGTATAATGGGACTTGGAGACCGCACATTGACAATGATCGGAGTTGGTCTCGTAATGGGTTCAGTCTTCATTTTTATGATGGGGTTGTTCCTGTCACTATCCGAAGAATTGACGGTCCGTTACAAAAAAGAAAACAGGCGATTCAATCAATAAAATGAAAAGAAGAAAGCCCTAATTTCATGAGAATTAGGGCTTTGTTGTGGGATTGGAACAGATAAATGGGGGAGCAGAACTATGGATACGGAATGCAGATTACTGGAGACAGAGGACGCCCGGGAATTTCTTGAATTAAGTAAAGAACTCGATGAATCGGGGTATATGCTGTATGCACCCGGGGAAAGAGAGATAAGTGTGAAGGAACAGGAAGAAAGGATCCGGAATGTTAATGAAGACCGTTCGACAGATTTGTTTATAAGTGAAGAGGATGAAGAGATCACGGGCTTTATTATGCTTCGGGGTAATGCACTGGAAAGGTCCCGTCATTGTGCATACATAGCTCTTGGAGTAAAGGAAAGTCAAAGAAGCAAAGGAACGGGTAAGCAGCTCCTGCGAAGAGGTTTTCGCTGGGCCAGAGAGCGGGGAGTGACCCGGCTTGAGCTGACCGTACTTACTCATAACGCTGCTGCTATCCATTTATACCGGCAGATGGGCTTCAAAATAGAAGGAGAAAAAGTGGATTCCCTGAAAATAGATGGAGAATACAGAAATGAGTATTACATGTATAAATTGCTTAAATGAAAAACAGGCAGAGACTGTCCTCTGCCTGTTTCTTTATTCTGCGAGATTTTCCACTCGTCTATTTGAAGTTTTAATTAATATCCCCAAACCATAGCCAGTAATGAACCGAATACGATGGCGAGGGCGATGAATATACCGTAGTAAGTGTTCAGATAGATGGAGTCGGAATCCGGTGACTCTCCGGCATGCATGAACACTACCAGCTGAAGCCCTGCCTGGGTAAAAGCAGTAAGCAGAAGAACTACCATTCCGACTGTAAAGCTCATATCCAGAAAATAGACGAGCAGAGCAATTACTGTTAAAGCGAGAGAAGCGACAAAACCTATAACCTGATTGGCTGGAAATAATTCTCTCATATTACATCATTCCTTTCAGATAGACGAAGCTGAAAATGAAGATCCATACGACGTCCAGAAAGTGCCAGTACAGGGAAAAGATGAATGTTTTGTTGGCTGTACGTGGGGTGAAACCGTATTTAACAATTTGTATAATAATCCCGATACCCCAGAAGAGACCGAAGGAGACGTGAGCACCGTGGGTACCGAGAAGGGTGAACAGCGCGGCGGAGAAAGCACTTGTCTGAAGGTTCAGCCCTTCGTGCACGTACTCGTAGAACTCGTAAATCTCTACTCCGACGAATCCTGCACCCAGGACGAGAGTAATTATGAAAAAGGTCAGAGCGGCACCTTTTCTGCCGAGACGCATAGCGTTGACCCCAAGGCCGATGGTAAAACTGCTGGTCAAAAGGACAAATGTCTGAATCATTAAGGTAGAGATGACGAAAAGATGGCCGCCGGAAGGCCCATCTGCGATGCGACCTTCCATAATGAAGTAGGCGGCGAAGAGAGTAGCGAACAACGCGATCTCAGCACCTATAAAGACCCAGAAACCGATAATGTTCAAAGCATTTGTTTCCGTGCTGTATTCCATTGGTGTAGAGTGCTCTGTAGTCATCGCGTATCACCTCTCTTATTATTTTCCGTCTCCCTTACTTCTTCTGCGTGAATGTGACGGCCATCGTCCCGTTCAAAAGATCGTATGAACAACAGGACCGCGATGCCGGCAGCGGCAACATATACGACCGGCCACATACTGAATACGAGGCCAAACCCTGCGACAAAGAAGAAAATTGTCATAATGAACGGCTGTCCACTATTGTTAGGCATATGGATGTCTTTGATCTCTTCTTTGAATAGCGTTTTTCCTTCGTATTTCGAGTCCCATAAAGGTTCGCGTGAATCGACTTGCGGAGTAACTGCAAAGTTGTATTCCGGAACCGGCGTGCGGGTAGCCCACTCAAGGGTACGGGCATCCCAAGGGTCGTCTCCGATATCACGGCTGGCATAGCGGGCACTGTAATATACGTTAAAGACAATCAGGATGAAGCCCATTGCAAGTCCAAGAGCACCGAAGAACGACAGAAGGTTCCAAATTCCGAACCCGGCTACTTCGGAATACGTGTACATACGGCGGGCCTGACCATCGAGTCCCGAAATGAACATAGGGAAGAACGCGAGACACGTACCGATTGCAATATTCCAGAAAGCCCATTTTCCGATTCTTTCGTTCAGCATGAAACCGAACATCTTCGGCCACCAGTATGTCATTCCGGCAAGCATGGCAAATACAACACCAGGAATGATAACGAGGTGGAAGTGTGCTACAAGGAACATCGTATTGTGATACTGATAGTCGGCACTGGCGATACCGAGCATGACCCCGGTAACACCTCCGATTGTAAATATCGGAATAAATCCGAGAGAATACAACATAGGCACCGTAAATTGAATTTTCCCTTTCCACATCGTGAACAGCCAGTTGAATATTTTAATACCCGTAGGTATAGCGATGGCCATTGTAGTGATGGAGAAAATACTGTTTACGAGAGCACCCTGCCCCATCGTAAAGAAGTGGTGTACCCAAACGAGGAAAGCAAGGGTCGAAATAACGACAATAGAGACGACCATGGATGTATAGCCGTACAGGTTCCGTTTGGAGAACGTAGAAATAACTTCACTGTATATACCGAAAGCCGGGAGCACCAGAATGTAAACTTCGGGGTGACCCCATACCCAGAAGAAGTTGGCCCACAGCATCGCCATTCCTCCGTTATCCATTGTGAAGAAATGGGTTCCGAACAGACGGTCCATGGTACCCATAGCCAAAGCTACTGTCAGTACCGGGAAAGCAAACGTTATTAACAGGTTGGTAATAAGCGCCGACCAGGTGAAAAGCGGCATTTTCATCAGTTTCATGCCCGGGGCACGCATTTTGAAAATCGTAACGATGAAGTTAATACCGGTAATCAACGTACCCAGTCCGGCAATCTGTAACGCGATCATGTAATAGTTGGTCCCGATGTGTGGGGACAGTTCGTTACCGGCGAGCGGGAAGTACGATGTCCAACCGGAGCTCGGTGATCCCCCGATGACGAACGACAGGTTGAAAAGCATCGCTCCCATGAAATACAACCAGAAACTGAGGGCGTTCAGTCTCGGGAAAGCAACGTCGCGCGCTCCGATTTGCAAAGGAACGACGAAGTTCATTAAAGCTGTAATAAAAGCCATGGCCATGAAGAAAATCATGACAACGCCGTGGGTGGTGAATATTTCATTATATTCGGCTGCGCTTAATAGTTCGTTACCGGGCATGGAAGTTTGGGCACGCATCATCAGCGCGTCGACTCCGCCCCTGAAAAGCATAAGCAGTGCAGAAATCAAATACATGATTCCTATTCTTTTATGATCAACCGTCGTCAACCACTCACTCCACAAGTATCCCCACTTTTTGAAATAGGTGATACCGGCAAGGACCGCAATCAGTGTAAGACCGATTGCGACCATAGATAAATAAATGGTGGGAGTTGGGTTAGGTACGGCAAATTGTTTAAAAAACTCCATCCATAAGACTCCTCTCTTTTAATGGTCCGACTGCTCTTGCTCCATTTCTTTCTTCATTTCTTCCTCGCTCATCTCCCCGTGCTCCTCAGGAGGAGGGCTGAAATCAAGATGAGTACTGCTGAAGGTTTTCTGGCCCAGATGTCCGGGTTTGAGCAGTTTATTGAATGTTTTTTCATCCAAAGGTTCCGCAGTATTTTTTACTTCTTTCACCCATTCATCGAACTCTTTCTGGGAGACAGCACTCACGTTGAAGGTCTGTTCAGCGAACCCTTCACCGGAGAAGTTGGCATTACGTCCCTGCATTTCTCCTTCTTCCGTAGCGGTAAGATTCAGAGTTGTAATCATTCCTGTCATAGCGTATTTTTGACCGGCCAATTGAGGAATCCAGAAACTCGAAATGGCATCGAAAGAATATAAGCGGAACTCTACAGGGCGGTCAGTAGGAAGGAAAAGATAGTTTACAGTCTCAATATCTTCTTCCGGATAACTGAAATGCCATTTCCAGTTGGAGGAAGCAGCATAAATTACCATAGGCTCCTCATCTTTGAATTGTTTCGGTACGCTTTCTGCTTCATATGTGCTTTGTACAGAGACGAAGGAAAGGAATACGATGATCAATACCGGAATACCAATTGTGGTTATCTCCACCCAGATGTTCCCTTTCACTATCGGTGGTCTGTAGTCCGATGGTGTTTTTGTCGAGCGATATTTAACCAGGATATATATTAAGATAATGAAGACCACGACAACAACGAATAGCATAGTCCATATAGATATCCATATGACATCTTTTAATAGTGCTGCCTGTGGTCCCATGGGATCAAAGACAGTTAACGGTTCGCATCCGCTCAGGAAAAGTAAAAAAGACAAAAGCAAACCGGAAAATAGCCACTGTTTCTTCATGTTCAGACTCCTTTCTGAATTAACTGCTGTTAATGCGTGTTTCCATCATAGGGGCTTTATACAGACTTTCGCAACGAATATGACAACAGTTCACAAATTGTTCATGTATGTTGAATGAATTGTCACGAAAAAATGTCGGTCCTGTGAATAATGTGACAAAAAGGTGGAAGAAAAGACACAGAATCAATGTTTGTCAGCACTGACATCACCGGATTGTTATGTACGGTTTTATCGTCATAAAAACACGGAGCGATGGATCTCCTCTTCAGAAAAAATGTCCTGAAGTTTCAGCTTCAGGACATGATTTCAATAAACAGTTCCACAAGTTTGGGGTCGAACTCCTTGCCAGAATACTTTTTAAGCTCCTGTAATGCTTCCTCTTTAGAAATAGCAGGGTGATAAGGGTGGTCACTGACCATCGCATCATACGCCTCGCAGATATGGATAATGCGGGCCTCTAACTTAATGTCTTCCCCTTCCAGGTTAAGAGGATATCCACGGCCGTCATAATGTTCATGGTGGGTGAGTACGATCATTGATAAATCCGCGAACTCTTCGGAAGCATTCAATATCCGGTGCCCAATTTCCGGATGTCGCTGCACGAGTTCATTCTCTTCCGCAGTTAGCGGAGTATCCTTGTTGAGAATAGAGTGATCAATGGTGATTTTCCCTATATCATGGAGCATTCCTGCCGTCTTCAGGTTCAATAGTCTCGTTTCATCAAGATCCAGAGCCTGACCCAATTTTTCGGCCAGGCTGCTCACACGCTGGGAGTGGGCTTCTTCACGCGGGACTTTTTCGAAAAGACTGGCCATCATACTGTTGATATAGCTGGTCCGATGGCTGTTTCGCTGGAACAGTTTATTTCTATACATCCGGTTCTCTGCATATTGAAGAACTTCCTCGGTGGACTGGAAGGCCATTTTTTTGACAGAGGAACCGAAAGAAGTAGTGATGTATAATTTATTATCGCCTTCAATTACACAGGATTTCACTAACTGGGCACGTATTTCCTTCACTTCTTTTTCGGACGTGTTCGGGAGAATAATAGCGAATTCATCCCCTCCGATGCGGAATACTTCATCATTCGTTCTGGTGTTTTCCGAAAGCGCTTCGGAAACTTTTTTTACAACGTTGTCCCCTTCGGGGTGACCGAAGGCATCATTGATAAGTTTCAAACCGTTGATATCTCCCAGTATAAATCCAAGTGGGAAATTTTGGGATGTATCCATTTCCTGAACTTTTTTCTCGAAGTAACGACGATTGTACAGTCCTGTCATTTCATCATGGATGGAAAGGTGTTCAATGTGTTTCTGGTAATTGACGTTTTCTGTCTGATCGATACAGGCGATTCTATACTCACCTTTATTAATCACGTTACTTTCCATATGCACATGTTTTTCTTTTCCGTTTATGTCCAGAGTAATATCTATCGGCTGTATATCCTTCTGATGTTCGAGTTGTTTCGTATGGAAATAAAAAGCATCCTGGCTATCTTCGCTGATCCACTCAAACAGTTTTGAACCTGTCAGATCCTCGTTTTCAAAGAGAGAGGAAGCTTTCCTGTTGCAGTCCGTAATGGAAAAGGAACCATCTACAGTCAGGTAAGAAATAGGGGCTTCATAAAACAAAGATTCATAATTTTCTTTTACCAGTACCAACTCATGATTTGTCCGTTTCAACTCTTCGTTCTGAAAACGGAGTTCTTCATGGTAGACCGACAGTGTAGAAAGAATTTCCTCTTTTGTTTCGTTTTTGTAGTCTTCAATATTGTTCCCCTGAAGAATTTGTTCGATTATTTCTTCCATACGTTCCATAAGTTTAGTCTCCTTGCTTCATGTAGTTGGAAATATCTATGATAGTACCGCCGATACGGAGCGGGTCTTCATCGTGATCTTTCTCGAGGACTCTCCCCAAAAAATGGACAGGGATGAAACTTCCATCTTCACACTGATAAGAAGCGAACAGGTTGATACTCTTCTTCTTCCCCGAAAGCATTTTTTCAAAAGCTACTTTTATATCATTTGTCTTAAAATATCGGCTGACTTCGTTGAGCGTCGTAGGAAAATCTTCCTTTCCATAACCGCAGTTCTGTAAAAAGGAAGGGGAGACGTCGAAATGATCGGCACGGCCATTGAATTCCCACCATCCCATATTGCTGATTTCAAGGACCTGCTCAAATTTCTCCTTCGTTTCCATCACTTTTGACCGTTCCTTTTTCAAATTCGTGATTTCTACGAGTGTGACGATAATTCCGTTAACGGAGTTATACTCTGTCCGGTAAGGACGGATGCGGACGAACCAGTGCCTGCCTTTATTATCCTCTATCTCTTTTTCTTTCTTTATAAGAGAATCCAGTACTTCGTACACGTCATCCACAACTTCGGGGTACTCGGACATGACCGAAATATGGGATATTGGTCTGCCTATATCCTCATCACGTACGTTTGAAACCTCCTTCATAAGTGGGGTGATTCTTCTTATACAGAGCATTTCATCGAGATAGAGCGCTCCTATCTCTGTATTATTCAATAGGTTGTTCAGGTCGTTATTGGCTTTTTTCAGTTCCTCGATTTTTTCCTGGTACTCGTTATTGACTGTATAGATTTCTTCATTCACGGATTGGAGTTCTTCGTTCGTGCTTTGCAATTCTTCATTGGAAGCGGTCAGTTCTTCGTTGGATGTCTGTAATTCTTCGTTGGATGTCTCCAGTTCTTCCACTGTTGCCTGCAGACCCTCTCTGGCAAGCTGGAGTTCGGATTCCAGATATCGGACCCGCTCTTTCATTTGATCCGACACATCCACTTCCTCACTATTTTTTACTTTCACCTCAGTAGCTTCAATAAAACTGATGAAGTAGAAAAATTGATACTTCATTTCGATGATGTGGCCGCTCAGGGAGAGAGAAGTCTCCTCTCCTGCTCCGTTCATGATATTATTCAACCGGACGTGAGTACGCTCTGCTTTCAGTCTGCGAAGGATATTGTTTACAAATAACGAGAGTTCCCGGGACATGTTGGTATTGAAATTATTTGAAAACTTGCCCGGCTGCGGTCGCAAATAATCCGACATATCATTAATAACGTGAATAATCTGATCGTTACCGTCGATAATTATGGAAGGGGGAGAGATACTGGATACAGCTTTTTGTAATACATTTTCAAGATTTACATTCTGGGCCACAGACTTTGCAGGCTGGGTGTTTTTCTCAATTTCCGGGCCTTTGTCACTGTACAGAGATATTCCCGAAGGATGGTCGGGCCGGTAATCCTCCCGAGGTTTGTAAAATTTCCATTTGTTATCTATGGACCGGTAAGCCTTCGTTAAATCTCCGAGAGTCTCACTGGTACCGAGGAATAAGTATCCATTTTTTAATAACGAGTAATAAAATTTATTCAAAATATACTGCTGTGTTTCGCTTTTAAGATAAATGAACAAATTCCTGCATACGAGAAGATCAAGCCGGGAAAAAGGAGGATCATTCACAAGGTTATGTTTCGCAAAAACGACCATTTTTCTTATGGAATTAGCTATGCGGTATCCTTCTTCTTCCTTTATAAAATATTTGGCTACAAGTTCAGGAGGGACATCCGACATCAGGCTCTCCGGGTAGACACCGTTACCGGCGGTTTCAAGTGCTTTGTCATCTATGTCTGTTGCGAAAATTTTCAGACCGGTCTGCAGATTGTTTTTTTCCATGTATTCACATAGAAGTATAGCAAGCGAATAAACTTCTTCGCCGGTGGAACACCCGGCGGACCAGATCCGGAGAGCCTCCTTGTTATAATCGAGTTTGGGGAGGACATTTTCGGTAAGACTGTCAAAAGCCTCTTTATCCCGGAAGAAACCGGTGACGCCTATAAACAATTCCTGTTGGAGTATATTTCTTTCCTTTTCCGAATTAGAGAGATGTTCCGCGTATTCTTCAAGTGTTTGAAGCCGGTTCAGCTTCACTCTTCTGTTAATCCTGCGGATCATCGTCGTCTCTTTATAGTTATCGAAATCTATTTTTGAGTGACTTCTCATAATTCTGTTTATCCGCGACAACATACTTTTTCCGTCGGAGGTTTGTAAAGACCTGTTAACGGGGTCTGCCGGATGAGTAACGTAATTGATTATCTCTTCAGCCATGTCATCCGGAGGGAGAATGTAGTCGATGAGACCGGTGGAAATCGCACTTCGTGGCATCCCGTCAAATTTGGCAGTAGTCTCGTCCTCCGCTATCACCATTCCGTCGGCATCTTTCAGGGCACGAACCCCGAGAGTACCATCGCTTCCGGTACCGGAGAGTATGACCCCGATGCTGTTTCTACCCTGGTCTTCAGCCAGTGATTTAAAAAACAGGTCTATCGGAAGATTCAGGTGTTTTCGTTCGGTTTGTTCACTTAAATGGAGAGTGCCATGATAAATGGAGAGATTTTTACGGGGCGGGATAAGGTAGACGGAGTTCGGCTCCGTCGCCATCATGTCTTCGGCTACATGGATATTCATACTCGTATAGCGGCGCAAAAGGTCATCCATGTGGCTTTCGAAGTCGGGGGAAAGATGCTGGATGATAATGAAAGTGAGACCTGTATCGTTGGGCATGGTTTTGAAAAAGCGTTCGAGAGATTCGAGGCCTCCTGCGGAAGCACCGATGCCGATGTAATATTTTTCTTCAGTATGTGACATAATTTCACCTCTATCGATTTCTTATGCAGATAATAATAATTGTACATGAGAAATCTTTATATGATAATAAAAAATACTTCCGTAATGGTTTTCCTCAACAAAAAAAGTCTTTCTCTCCCTAAGGAAGAAAAAGACTTTCAGTAGTGGGCCGTGCTGGGATCGAACCAGCGACCTCTTGGTTGTCGACCAAGCGTTCTCCCGCTGAACTAACGGCCCGTGTTTTGAATATGTAAGTAAGACATGTAATAATATACTATGTGTACTCTATATATGTCAAACGTTTTTTAAATAAAGATTCGAAAGCTTAACTATGATAAAATAAAAGTAAATGTTTGAAACTTCAACGTAAGGGTAAAATCTATGGATGATTAAACGATGCAGGGGTGTTCATGTGAAAAGGAAAGGCACATTCGAAGAACATACGATAAACAGTGAGTATTTAAAAGAAGAAATGAAACTGAAAGTATATTTACCGGAGAATTTTTCCGAACTGTACAAATATCAGTTCTGTATCATGCAGGATGGGGACGATTATTTTCAGATGGGAAGGGCAGCTACCCTGAGCGATGAACTTCATGAGTCCAAACAGATTTCTCCGACTATCTTTGTGGGGATCCATTATGAAGATAAATTCGACAGGCAGGATAAATACCATCCGGAAGGGAAAAGACAGCAGAATTATATAGATTTTATTGTAAACGAAGTTGTTCTTTTCCTGGATCAGACGTATCCGAGTCATTGTATGGCCAGCTGTCGTACACTGATCGGTGATTCCCTCGCAGGTTCTCTGGCTTTCATGATCGGATGCCGTTATCCTTATACTTTTTCCAACATTATAATGCAGAGCCCGTTCGTGAATGAGACGGTACTGGAAGAAGCTAAGAAAGCAAGCGACTTCACACCGCTGTCGATTTATCATACGATTGGTACTAAAGAGACAGAAGTAACTACCACAGAAGGCGAAGTAAAGGATTTTCTCAATCCGAACCGCGAACTGAATAAATACCTTGAAAGAAAACCGTTCGATTACACGTTCCACGAAATTGAAGGAGGGGACCACACATGGGGGTCCTGGCAGAAAGACTTCAAAAGGGGACTTGTTACTATAATCGGAAAATGAACAGGAGGGACGCAAGATGAAATATGGTATAGCTATTTTTCCGTCTAAAAAAGTCCAGGATGAGGCAAACTCTTACAGAAAAAGGTACGACTCTCATTATGCTCTCGTACCGCCTCACATCACTTTGAAATATCCTTTTGAATCGGACGATGAAGAAATCGAGAGAACCATTATCCCTGCGCTGGATGAGATTGCAAAAAAAACGAGGCCGATCGATATAGAAGTGAAGAAGGTAGGTTCCTTTAAGCCGGCAGCAAACGTGCTGTATTTAAAGATAGAGCCTAACGAAGATCTCCACAGACTGAGTGAAGAAATGCATGAAGGTGCTCTTGAAGGAGAAAGAGAACATACTTTCGTACCGCATATCACTATTGCACAGAGTCTGTCGGACGATGAATTCTCCGACATATATGAAAGTCTGCGGATGTCCAAGTTCGATCTTACCGACCGGTTAGACCGTTTTCAACTGCTCTACCAGCTCGATAACGAATCGTGGAGTGTGTATGAAACGTTCCGCCTGAAAGGGGAATAGAAATTATGGAAATAAAGACAGTATCTACAGAAGAGGAAAGAAAAGATGCCTACTCCGTACGGAGAAAAGTGTTTATTGAAGAGCAGAATGTTACAGAAGAAGAAGAGCATGATGGTCTTGATGAAGTGTCTGTGCATTTCGTTGGTTATGAAGACGATCAGCCCGTCGCAGCCGCACGTCTCCGCATAATGGATGACTACGGAAAACTTGAACGTATTTGTGTGCTCAAGGAACATCGTGGCTTGTCATTCGGGAAACAGATGATAGGTACGATGGAAGAGCGCGTCCAGAAAGAAGGAAGGGATAAGGCGAAGTTGAATGCTCAGACCCGGGCGGAAACTTTTTATGAAAGTCTCGGCTATCGTACGACTTCTGATGAGTTTATGGATGCCAATATTCCGCACGTAACGATGGAAAAAAGCTTCCGTTAATAAGACAATATAGCAAAAGAGAAAGCAACAGGCGATTTATCCGCCTGCTGCTTTCTCTTTTTGTTTTTCGTTTTTTTGTTCCTGAGCCTGTCTTTCCCACTCGTCCCACTGCTCGTCACTAGGCGGAGAGGTGCGCTTAATGAATAAAGCAAGAACCGTTGATACCGCCGAGAGAGCGGCAATGAGGAAGAAAGCGAAATTAACTCCAAAAATATCGGGCCTATCCATGGATGTGAGAGATGCTGCCACGTCTTTGGATGTTGTCATCAGAGTGACCAGAACGGCAGTACCCACGGAAGCGGCGATTTGTCTCATTGTGTTGCTCACTGCGGCTCCGTGAGGAATTAGTTTGTTGGGCAGTTCGTTCAAACCTGAAGTGGTGACGGGCATCATCACCATCGAGAAACCGAACATGCGGATAGCGTAGACGACCATCAGGTAAGTGAGAGTCGTTTCCGTATCAAGTACTCCCAAAAGAATTGTTCCGGTCGTCATGATCGAGAGACCTATCACTCCGAGCACACGTCCTCCGATCCGGTCAAAAATCCTTCCGGTAATAGGAGACATCAACCCGGAAATGAGAGCCCCCGGCAGAAGTACGAGACCGGATTCGAACGCAGTGAAACCACGCATGTTCTGCATGAAAAGCGGGATCAGTGTTTCAGAACCTATAAGCCCCATGAACGTAATGCCGGCGATAATGGTGGTCAGTCTGAATGTTTTCAGTTTGAATACCCGGAACTCAAGCATCGGATGAGTCATACTCAACTGTCTTCTGATAAAAGCGAAGAGAATGACGGACCCGGCTGCAAGGCCGAGGAGAGTGATAGGGCTTCCCCATCCATTGTTTCCGGCACTTGTAAATCCGTAAAGTAGTCCTCCGAAGCCGAACGTGGAAAGAAGTACGGAAGGAATATCGAGTTTCGGATTTTTTAGTTCCGTCACGTTCCTCAGTACGAAGAAAGCTACCAAAATCATAATAATGACAAGCGGGAAGATGAACCAGAACAGGTATCTCCATGTAAATTCTTCAGTCACCCACCCGGAAAGGGTAGGGCCGATGGCAGGGGCGAAGGAAATAACGAGTCCTATGTACCCCATGGCCGTTCCGCGTTTTTCCACCGGGAATATAAGCAGGAAGACCGTCTGCATCAGCGGAAGCATGATACCGGCCCCGGCTGATTGAATTACGCGTGCCGCGATTAAGCTCTGGAAGTTAAAAGCGATACCTCCAAGAAATGTTCCAACCAAGAAAATTGTCATAGCCGTCATGAACAGCTGTCTTGTTGTGAATTTTTCTATTAAAAATGCGGTAATCGGAATCATTATTCCGTTCACGAGCATAAAGACGGTGGTCAGCCACTGGGCGGAGTTGGCTGATACACTCATTTCTTCCATAATCGGAGGAATGGCCGTAATCATAAGTGTCTGGTTAAGGATCGTAATGAAAGATCCTGATATGAGCAATGCTGCAACCAGAACTCTATTGTAGTTCTGTTCCACCATTGATAACCCTCCTTTAGTTTGCATAGACTAATGGAATATTATACTCTCACGCTCCGGAGGTGACAACAATTTCAAACCCGTTCTCAGTAAATAAATGAAAACAGGGGCCAGACAGCTGTTTTATAAAAGATTACCAGAAATACAAAAAAATGTTCACCTGCGGGAATAGTAGGCATTTTTAACGATTGAGCATAGACAACAGTGTGAATAAATTTTACTATGAATTTAAGATATATGAAGCGTATCTATTTTGAAGTCGTCGAGGGGTGAGTATTTGGAACTGAACAACAATACCAGGCTGTTAACGTTGTTACGTATCCTTTTTGAAGAGACGGACGAAAATAATGAACTGAGCATTACAGAACTGAGCAGAAAATTACAGAGTTTTTTTGAAGTGGATAGAGAGTTCGATGCGAGGACTTTAAAAAGTGATATGAACGTACTGGAAGAGATCGGTTATGAAATTATAAAAAACAGGGGTAAATTCGGAAAGGTCTATTACAGTTTCCAGGACAGATTGTTCGAAACGTATCAGCTTCGATTGTTGAATGATGCCATTTTGTCTGCCCGTTTCATTAATGAGGAAGAAAAAAAGAAACTTATTAAAAAGCTGGGCAAATTAACGAGTAGACATATTGCTGCGACCCTCCCGGACCCTCTTATATTTTCACAGATGACAGCGAACGATTACGATCAGGTGAAAATCAATATAGATCATGTGCACCGGGCTATTTCCGAGCAGCGGGTCGTCTGCTTCAAATATGGTAAATACAACATGAATAAAACGTTCGAATATCATAGGAATGGAGACGAATACGAAGTGAAGCCGTATGCCCTTATCTGGCAGAACGACTTCTACTATTTGATCGGCTGGTTCCGTAAAACAGAAGAGATGCGTCACTACCGTCTGGATCGTATAAGAAACATCCGTATCGCCGATGAGACGTTTGAAAAAGGAGACTTCGATGTTCAGGAGTACGTTAATCAAAGTTTTCATATGTTCTCCGGAGAAAATATGAAAGTCGAAATAAAATTTCATCAGTCCCTTTTGAATGTAGTGCTCGACAGATTTGGTCTCGAAGTATCGGTGAAACAGGTGGACGAAGAGTATTTTCTCCTATCCACAGAAGGAAAGATGAGTACGGGACTAGTCACCTGGGTGCTTCAGTGGGGGCACAAGGCCCGGGTTATATCTCCACGCACCCTTAAACAGGAAGTGGAGAAGGAGATTGAGAAAATGAGACGTCTTTATGAAGAATGAAGTTCTGGACCCTACTCTTTTCAATAGCTGGTCAAGTACCTTGCAGTGTAACGAAACAAAGCTGACAATGGGCATTGAAGAAATACGAAAATAAAAGATTTTTTTGAAACGAATCGATTGTAAAAAGGGCCCTGCTCTGGTATGTTGGAAGTAATTCAATACCACATCTTATTTCAAATAATGTTTGAAGTAAGGGTAGAGGTGCAATAACCATTAGTAGATGCAGGGAGAAGCGGAGGCTTCGGTGAATCGCATCGAAAGGGGACATTGCCGAAGTGGCAGAAACCTCATGATTCTGACCGCTGGTTCTGGTATTTAAAAGATGCAGAACTGTCATATAGGAGACTATATGGAGGGCTATCTTACGGAGAAACGATATACATGTTTCTACGGCAACAGCGGCCCTGATCTCCGTTGTTGCTTTTTATTATGGTCCTCCGCACCTAAATCTAAAAATCTCAAAAAGGGTGTGTAACAATGAATTTTGGACAATTATTAACGGCCATGGTGACGCCTTTTGACGACCAGGAGGACATCGATTATAACCGGACGAGAAACCTCGTGGAGCATTTGATCCTCCACGGCTCGGAGGGACTTGTCGTAGCCGGAACGACCGGAGAGTCCCCGACTTTGACGGCTGAGGAGAAAGTGGAGCTTTGCCGCTTTGTAGTGGAAGTCGCAGACGGAAGAGTACCGGTCATCGCAGGTACCGGTTCCAACAATACGAAAGCCTCTGTAGAACTGACGAAACGGATAGAAGCAGTGGGAGTGGACGGTATTATGCTCGTAGCTCCTTACTATAGCAAACCTTCTCAGGAAGGCCTGTATCGTCACTTTTCTCAAGTGGCTGCAGCAACTTCACTCCCGGTCATGTTATACAATATTCCCGGACGTAGTGTCGTAAACATTGAACCGGATACGATTATCAGGCTTGCTGAAATCAAGAATATCGTTTCCGTAAAAGAAGCGAGCGGTGATCTGGATGCCGCCACGCGTATCATCAGCCAGACACCACAGGACTTTTCCGTTTACACCGGAGAAGACAGTCTGACGTTGCCGATGTTATCCGTAGGAGGCGCCGGGGTCATTTCCGTTTCTTCCCATGTTATCGGTGACGAAATGAAAGACATGATAGACAGTTACAAGCGTGGGGATGTGAAGACGGCGGCCACTCTGCACGGGTACATTCTGCCTATGATGAAACTTATTTTTGCCCAGCCGAGCCCTTCTCCTGTGAAGGAAGCTCTGAATTATATGGGTGTATCTGTCGGGAACGTACGCCTTCCGATGATTCCTCTGGACGATGCCGAATGTTCAGCACTTCATAATATGGTAGATATTTATCAGCAGAAGAAAGTAGCAAGCATTTAAGCTGTATAGAGACCGGGACAGCACAGATAATGGGAAGGCAGGAACCGGTCAATTCATTGTAATGGTTTTCTGGAGAACAACACGGAGACTTCTGCGGGCCGTGTCCGCGGGAAGCGATGTGTTGTTCTTTTTTATTTATATGTCGTAACCCCTCCCGGTTCCGGACAGTATCGTCCGACTTCCTGGGGGGATAGTTTTTGTCATTAACTCTTTATATACCTGTATTTAAGACCAGATTCTTAATTGGTCCATTCGCTGGGTGTTCGTTTTATGGAAAAGTGTTATAATGATAACTGCCGGCCTTGCTCTGGCAAACAAAAGGAGGGATAGTCATTATTAAACAGGTCACCGCTCTATTACTTACTTTTTTATTTATTTTCACAGGAACTTTTGCAGTATCGGCAGACGGACACTCCACGAAGCAGGTAGACGCTTCCTCTCTTTACTTGAGGGAAGCACCGGGAAGCGGGTTCGAAGTGCTGGGAACGCTCTCTCGAGGTACAGAAGTGACCGTCCAGGAAGAGAAGTACGGCTGGGCGAATGTTGATTATAATGGACAAAATGGCTGGGTAGCAGGTCATTATCTTGTATCAGCAGGAAATACCGCTTCCTCCGGACAGACAGCTTCAGGAGACGTAACCGTACAGGGTGATACCGTTCACCTTCGACAAGGGCCAGGCACAGGAACACCCATTGTCGGGTTCACCGGACAGGGGGACACGTATCAGAAATTAGAAGAACGAAATGGATGGGTGAAAGTTCAGCTCGGTAATGGCTCTGAGGCGTGGATTGCAGAATTTTTGACAAGTTCCGGAAGGGCAACTGCTGATAAAGCTTCCCATTCCGCTTCCACCTCTGAAGATGTTTCTTCTTTAAAGAATTCCACGATCGTTATAGATGCCGGCCACGGTGGGTACGAACCCGGGGCGATAGGCAGAGATGGAACGCTTGAGAAAAATTTAACCCTTCAGACCGCACAGACAGTGGCAGGGGCACTCAGGTATGCCGGAGCGGAGGTCATTATGACAAGAACCTCCGACCGATACGTTTCGCTTTTTGAACGCACCGGATCTTCCGCCCGTCACAATGCTGACGCTTTCGTAAGTCTTCACTACAATTCTCACAAATACGAGAGTGCACGAGGGATAAGCTCTTATTACTACGGCTCACCATCTCTTGCAGCATCCATACAGAACCGTCTCACAGCACGCACAAGTTATCAGGATGATGGAACACTTCACGGAAATTTCCAGGTGCTTCGTGGTAATAAGGCTCCTGCTGCATTGCTGGAACTCGGCTATATTTCCAACGGTTATGAACTGGATCTTGCAAAGACGAGGGACCACCAGAACCAGGTAGCTCAGGCAGTAACAGAAGGATTGCGCAATTATTTATCAAAATAACATCAGGACTTACATAACAGACAAGACAAGGGATAACAGATTTTGAAGACAGACGTAACCCCGGATTCTCTGAATCCGGGGTTTTTTGATTTATACTAATTCGCGATCAAAGAAACGGTGTGCGGCTACGGCTTTAATGAAGTCTTCTCCAAAGGACTCGAGATCATCCGAAGTGATGATTCCCGGCTGTCCGCTCATGCCTGCTTCTTCGAGCCAGTCTTTACCGTCGTGAGTCGCTCCGACAGGCTTGAAGTGCATATAAGCTTCTTTCGTAAAGTACTTCGCCTTCATTTTGTAAGATTCACTGAGTTCGGGGCCCCCTACAACGTACACAGCATCGAAGAGTACGGAATCTCCGGTAAGGAATGTATGATCCGCCTCTATCGTGTCACCGTTATCAGCTTTGATTTTACCGAGTTTGGTACTGAATATTTCAGCATCCGCACCGGCTTTATCGATGCCGTCAAGGACTCCCTGAACCTCTTCCCCGTTGAAGCCATCTGCAAGCAGTACGGCAATTTTACGGGTTTCAGGTGACTGTACCGTATTCGCCATACTTAGGGACGGGGAAGTTTTTGTTATATTTTCCGCCTGGTTTTGTGGCGCTGCCAGTCCGAGATTATCTGCTACGTACGAAGCAAGATCTCCGCTTATATTGGAAAGCATGTCCACCACCTGTTCACGGACGGCTGTCTGCTGACATTTACCAAGCTCGAAGCTGATCGCATCTTTAATATGACCTTTTTCGTGTTCACTCATGCTGTTCCAGAACATGATAGCCTGAGAGAAATGGTCTTTGAAACTTTCGCTTCGTGCTCGTACTTTCTCTCCTTCCACTTTCTCCTGATAATGTTCGAACCCGCCTTCTTCCGGAGGAACAGTGCGCGGGTGGTTGTCCGCTACGGAGTTGTTGTGATAACTCGACTGACCACGGTTAATAGTCATCCGGTGCATACCGTCGCGCTGGTTGTTATGGAACGGGCAGACGGGCTGGTTGATCGGAATCTCGTGAAAGTTGGGTCCCCCGAGGCGCAACAGTTGTGTATCTGTATAGGAAAACAGACGTCCCTGTAACAGCGGGTCGTTGGAAAAGTCGATTCCAGGTACTACGTGACCCGGGTGGAAAGCCACCTGCTCGTTTTCGGCAAAAACGTTGTCCACGTTTCGGTTCAGCGTCAGTTTACCTACCCGTTTGACCGGAACTTCTTCCTCGGGCCACACTTTTGTAGGATCCAGAACATCAAAATCGAACGAATGTTCATCTCCTTCATCGATTATCTGGAGTCCCAGTTCGAATTCGACGAAGTCTCCATTTTCTATCGCTTCGTAAAGATCGGCGCGATGGAAATCCGGGTTTTTCCCGTTCACTTTTTGTGCCTCGTCCCATACAAGGGAGTGGACTCCGAGTTTCGGCTTCCAGTGGAACTTCACCAGATGACCTTTCCCCTCCTTATTTACGAGACGGAAAGTGTTTACACCGAAACCTTCCATCATCCGGAAACTTCTAGGGATGGACCGGGGGCTCATCGCCCACAAAATCATGTGTGCCGATTCCTGGTTGTTCGCAATGAAATCCCAGAAAGTATCGTGTGCGCTTGCTGCCTGAGGGATGCCGTTATGCGGCTCCGGTTTCAGTGCGTGGACGAGATCCGGAAATTTAATGGCATCCTGAATGAAGAATACAGGCATGTTGTTGCCTACAAGGTCAAAGTTGCCTTCTTCCGTATAAAACTTCGTTGCAAACCCACGTACGTCACGTGCCAGTTCTGCAGACCCTTTAGAACCTGCGACCGTGGAGAAGCGGGTGAAAGTAGGAGTCTTTTTGCTTGTATCCGTCAAAAAGTCGGCAGTTGTGTATTGTTCCAGAGATTCATAGAGCTCAAATTCGCCGTGGGCAGAATAGCCTCTGGCGTGTACGGCTCTTTCAGGAATACGTTCATGGTCAAAGTGTGTCATCTTTTCTCTGAAATGGAAATCCTCCATTAACGTAGGGCCCCGTTCTCCCGCTTTAAGAGAAAATTCGTCTTCAGAGAGTTTCGTCCCATGATTCGTGGTCATCTCTTTATCGCGATCATCAGATGTAAAACGTTCCAGTTGTTCCTGTTTTCTGCTTTTTTTATCGCTCACATGAATCCTCCTTATCATTATGTCTTCTTAAGGAATGTACCCACGCTCCATTCAGGTGAAACGCTTTTTACATTAATTGTGAGATTAAAGAAATTATAAAAAGTTATCTGAAACTACAAATATTTTACTGCACTTTCTTTTTCCAAAATTTTTTAAAAAACGTGCCTCTTACAAAAAATTCAGGTTTAAACAAATACCAAGGTCCACTTTCAAACGAGAAAGAAGAAAAAATTAAATAGTTTTGTATAAATAGGGTTTTATCCGGGGAAAGAAGTTAAAATAAAGGAAGGGGGGTATCGAAATGATTGAACTGAATGGAATAACACATAAATTCGGAAAAGAAAAAGTGCTGGAGGGTGTCGACATATTCATCGATCGCGGGGAAATATTCGGATTACTGGGCCCCTCAGGATCCGGAAAGACGACACTGGTGCGCATCATGACGGGATTGCTCATCCCTCGGGAGGGGGAAGTGAAGCTGAGGAACCAGCGGATGCCGAAACGTTCCCTTATGAAACGGTTCGGTTATATGGCTCAGGAAAATGCTCTTTATTACGAACTGACCGCCTGGGAAAACCTCGATTTCTTTTCTTCCTTCTATCTCAGAAAACAAAAAAAAGAAAGAATGAAATACGTCCTTCGTATCACCGGACTGCTGGAATACAGAAACCGTTCCGTCGGCTCTTTTTCCGGAGGGATGCGACGAAGATTATCCCTGGCGATAGCTATGGTTCACGATCCGGAAATTCTGATACTGGATGAGCCGACCACGGGACTTGACCCCGTAGTACGCCGCAGCATCTGGAAGGAATTTCACCGATTGAAAGAACAGGGGACGACTATTCTTATCACCACTCACTCTATGGAAGAAGCCGATAAATGCGACCGGCTGGCGATGCTTCGTGCCGGCAAAGTAATAGCTGCCGGAAGCCCGGATGCATGGAAGAGAGAATATCATACTCAGACTCTCGAGGATGTATTCCTTCATTTCGGAGGTGAGGAAGCTTGAACATTCTTATCGTAGCCAAAAGGATTCTGCGTCAGTTCTTCCGGGATAAACGAAGTGTAGCCCTTATGGTAGTGGCTCCTGGACTTATATTATCTCTCTTATGGCTTGTACTCGATAATGACAGCCGGACGGCTGAAGTGGCTGTGGTAGAAGCACCGGAACAAATCTACGAACAGCTGGCTTCCGGAAAAATGGAAGTATCGATCCTCGACGAAAAGACAGCACAAAAGCAGCTGAATGATGCGGATATCGATGCTTTACTTAAGTGGGATGAAAATAGACCTCTGTTAATTCTTGAAGGTTCGGACCCGACAGACCATCAAATGATTCGCACCTCTATTCAGGAGGCGATGGGATTAGACAGAAAAGAAGCAGTCAGTATTCAGTATTGGCATGGTTCAGAGGACATGAATTTCTTTGATTATACCGGTCCTGTACTTATCGGATTCTTTATATTCTTCTTTGTATTTCTCGTAGGGGGAGTTTCTTTTCTCAGGGAACGGACCCAGGGTACTCTCGAAAGGGTCCTGGCCACGCCAATACAAAGGTACGAGCTGGTTGGAGGATATTTGCTCGGCTTTGGATTATTTACGCTTCTGCAATCTGTTCTCATTGTTCTCTATTCAGTATATGTGCTGGATATGTACATGGTCGGTGAGATGTGGAGGGTATTGTTTATTACGATGCTTCTTGCTCTTACTGCTCTCAGTGTCGGTACTCTGTTGTCCACATATGCGAAAAATGAATTTCAGATGATCCAGTTCATCCCCCTTGTTATCGTACCCCAGCTCTTCTTCTCCGGACTTTTCCCGATAGAAGGATTAAGCAGCTGGGTGCAGGTGCTCGGCAAGCTGATGCCTCTTACCTATGGTGCGGAAGCTCTGCGTGGGATTATGCTCAGAAATGAAAATCTCGGTGATCTTCAATGGCAGGTCTTTATGCTCCTTATGTTCTTCGCTATTTTTACACTCCTGAATGTCAAAGCCTTAAGGCGCCACCGGAATCTTTAGTGGCGTCTTTTCTTTTTTTCGGAGAGATACAAATCGAAAATGCAATAAAACAAGTAAAATTCAATTCATGTGCATTGACTTTATCGACCTGAAGTATTACCATTATCGGTGATAATCATTCTCATTGCATTATCGAAAGGAGTGCCTGGCTGTGGGCCATATGCACATTAATAACCTGGACGCAGGTTATAGCGACGCTAATATAATCGAAGATATGAATGTAGATATTCCGAGTGGGCAGATCACTACAATTATAGGAGGAAACGGCTGCGGGAAATCGACTCTGCTAAAGACCATCGCCCGCATTCTTCCAATTAAAGGGGGAGCGATAACCCTTGATGGTAAAACGATCAGTAAGTATCCGACCCGGGAACTGGCAAAACGAATGGCCATTTTGCCGCAGTCTCCCGAAGGGGCTCCGGGGCTTACAGTAGGAGAACTGGTCTCTTACGGAAGATTTCCCCATCAGAAGGGATTCGGAAAGCTTTCTAAGAAAGACCATGAAGTTATTGACTGGGCTCTTGAGATGACAGGTGTGCTTGCTTACAAATATGACGGCATAGATAATTTGTCGGGAGGTCAGCGTCAGCGAGTGTGGATAGCGATGGCTCTGGCTCAGGAAACGGAGACGATTCTGCTGGATGAACCGACGACGTATCTCGATATGGCGCACCAGCTCGAAGTACTCGAGCTTCTGGAACGGCTTAACAGGGAGGAAGGGCGGACAATCGTAATGGTCCTGCATGATATAAATCAGGCCGCCCGCTTTGCGGATAATATCATCGCACTGAAAGACGGAAAAGTCGTTAAGTCGGGGAACGCCCATTTTGTCATCCAGGCTGAAACGCTCCGGGAAGTTTTTAACATAGAAGCGGATGTCGTGCCGGAACCCAGAACAGGAAAACCGATTTGCTTTACTTACAATTTATCCAGAGGAGAGAATACCATTGAAAAAAATAATACTGATGATTCTGTTGGGAGCGCTCGTCGCGCTTAGTGCCTGTAGCTCAGGAGAAAATGAGGAAAGTTCCGGAGAGAAAGAGCAGGGAGGGGAATCGTCTTCCGAAAATTCCTCCATGCGTACGTATGAAAACGAAAGTGGAGAGGAAGTGAAAGTTCCTGAGAATCCTGAACGTATCGTCGTACTTTCCACTTATGCAGGAAATGTGCTGAAACTTGATGGAAACGTAGTCGGAGTCGATTCATGGTCGAAGATGAATCCGAACTTTGAAAGCCGGCTTGAAGGCGTGGAAGAAGTGTCCCCCGATAATCTGGAAAAAATCATCGAGCTTGATCCGGATCTGATTATAGGTCTTGCAAGTACTGAAAATGTAGGTCAGCTAAAAGAAATAGCTCCAACCGTTACATATACGTATGGCAAACTCGGTTATCTGGAGCAGCACGTGGAAATCGGAAAACTTTTGGGTAAAGAAGAGGAAGCTCAAAAATGGGTAGATGAATTCAAGGCTGAGGCCAAGGAGACCGGTGAAAATATCAAAGAAAAAATAGGAAAAGACGCTACGGTGACCGTCATCGAGAATTTTGAAAAAGAATTGTACGTATTCGGTGATAATTGGGCCCGCGGTACAGAAATTCTCTATCAGGAAATGGGGCTTAACATGCCTGAAAAAGTAAAAGAAATGGCAATGGAGCCGGGATTTTACGCTATTTCCCCCGAAGTGCTGCCTGAATATGCTGGTGACTATATTATTTTCAGTAAAAACTCCGATACTGAAACCTCTTTTGAGCAGACTGAAACTTATCAGTCGATACCGGCTGTTGAGAACGGTAACGTTTATGAGGCGGATGCGAAAAAATTCTACTTTAATGACGCTTTATCTCTGGAATATCAACTTGATTTCTTCAAAGAGAAATTTCTTGGAGAGAAATAAAGGAGTTCCTGTGCAATAGATCGGACTTTGGGACAGGTGATCGGGGCGGGTCATCTGTTCTTTATTCTTTGAATTACCGGGTAACAGGTAGAACTAATACAGAAAAGTTGGGACAAATATGCGAATTGTGACGTGGATTTCAAGCGTCGTCTTGATGCTCATATCTTTTTTTATAGCGATGACCTTTGGCGCTGCTGACTCCGGTTTAAAAGAAGCGTGGCTTTCAATAACAGGGTCTTCTTTAGATGGTACGGCGCTGATTCTCAGAGAAATCCGTCTGCCCCGGGAAGTGGCCGCTATGCTTGTCGGTGCAGCACTCTCCGTGTCGGGGGCTATCATGCAGGGGCTGACGAGGAACCCTCTTGCCGACCCGGGACTGCTCGGTTTAACTGCAGGAGCGAACGCGGCTCTTGCTTTTACCTATGCTTTCTTCCCGGATGCAAACTATTTAGGAATCACTTTCGGTTCTTTTATTGGGGCAGGTGTCGGGATGGCTCTCGTCTTCGGGGTAGGAACGATGAATAAAGGCGGGTTTTCCCCCTTCAGAATTGTTCTGGCCGGAGCGGCAATTTCTGCATTTCTGTTCGGAATAGCCGAAGGGGTAAGCCTGATATTCAAGATATCCAAAGATGTCTCCATGTGGACGGCCGGAGGACTATCCGGAACGAGCTGGGGACAGGTGCAGATCCTTGCTCCCATTGTACTGCTGGGAATTTTCGTCGCTATGTTTTTCGCCAAGCATTTAACGATTATGAGTCTGAATGAGGAACTTGCGATCGGCCTCGGTCAAAGAGTAACAAGAGTCAAATGGGCATTGTTTGTCATTATAGTACTTCTTGCAGGAGCAGCAGTAGCTCTTGTAGGGAATATGGCATTTCTTGGTCTTATGATTCCTCACATCGTCCGCCCGCTCATCGGGCACGATTACCGGAACGTGCTTCCGGCCTCCGCGATAATCGGAGCCGGTTTTATGCTTATCGCCGATACGCTCGCGCGTACGGTGAATGCTCCCTATGAAACGCCGGTCGCGGCAATCGTTTCCTTCATAGGCCTGCCCTTTTTCTTATTTATCGTACAAAGAAAGGGGCAGAGTTTCACATGATACATCCATCCGTACTGCGCAAATTCAAAATTTACCTTACAGTTTTCAGTGCGCTGATCATCATTACAGCATTGCTCGGGATGGCTCTCGGCTATTCCTCGGTACCGTTTGCGAGGCTTCCTTCCGTAATAGCCGGCGAAGGTACGTTCAAAGAGAACTTCGTTTTCTTTCAAGTACGGCTGCCACGAATAATCATTACGGTTCTTGCTGGTATGGCGCTTGCTCTGTCCGGCGCCATTTTACAGTCCCTGTCCAGAAATGATCTGGCGGATCCCGGTATTATCGGTATTAATGCAGGAGCCGGAGCGGCAGTGGCCGTGTTCTTTCTGTTTGCTCCGCTCGAACCGGGCAGCTTCATTTACCTGTTACCGGTAGTGGCGTTTCTGGGGGCGCTTGCGACAGCGGTAGCCATTTATCTGTTTTCGTTCGACAGACGGGCAGGTTTCCAGCCGATCCGCCTGATTCTGGTCGGTGTCGGCTTCTCCATGGCACTCTCGGGGCTGATGATCATCCTGATATCATCCGCGGAAAGAGAAAAAGTCAATTTCATCTCGCAATGGCTTGCCGGAGATATATGGGGGGCGGACTGGCCCTTTATATTGGCACTGCTCCCATGGCTCCTGCTTCTAATACCATTCACTTTTTATAAAGCGAACAGAATGAATATACTGAACCTCTCGGAACCTGTGAGTATCGAACTGGGCCTTCCGCTCGGGAGAGAAAGATTCTCGATGCTTATGGCAGCAGTAGCTCTGGCCGCTTCTGCAGTTTCTGTTACCGGAGGTATATCTTTTATAGGCCTGATGGCTCCTCACCTGGCAAAAACTCTCATTGGTCCGAGAACACAGCTGTATATGCCTCTGACTCTTCTGCTCGGAGGCTGGCTCCTGCTCGCGGCAGACACAATCGGGCGGAACGTTCTTGAACCGGACGGTCTTCCGGCCGGAGTCATGACGGCTCTGATCGGAGCTCCGTACTTTATATACCTTCTTACAAAAAAATAGGAAGGATGTTTGAATAAGCACAGGGAAATCTCAAGTAAAAATCAGGAAAACCCGATCGATGTCGGAAAAGTCGGTCGGGTTTTTGCATTCTGATGATGTAATAAATTTACTCAACTGGAACTTTCCGTTTTCTCTTCATGCCAATTAGGGTAATGAAAGAGAAAGGAGGCGGCAACTATGAGTAACTACGAGCATCAGGCGTCACTGTCGGGAAAGGACAATTACATATACAAAGGTACGTGGCTGCAGTTGGGCAGACCCTTGACGTGGAGTGGCACAATAGCGCCGGTGCTGGCAGGGAGCATTTTGGCAGCCGGGGACGGAGCATTTCGAGTGGATATTATGCTTGCGCTTCTTACAGCCACTCTTCTTATTCAAATAAGTGCCAATATGCTGAATGATTATTTTGATTTCAAAGGAGGGCAGGACAGGGAACGCTGGAGGGAAGCAACAGGTAAGGGGAAAGAAGGTCCTGCACACTCCCGGATACCGATAGTGGTCAGTATACTGCTGACGGTATCCGTAGCGATCGGTTTATCGCTCGCCTTTTCCGTAGGCTGGTGGGTGATAATCGTAGGTACAGCCGGTATCACTGCAGCGATTTTTTATTCAGCCGGCAGCAGGTCTCTTGCGTCTCTCGGATTTGGAGAATGCACCGCTTTTCTTTTCCTCGGAGTAGCTACGACTCTCCTGGGATACGCTGTTCAGACAGGAAGCATAAACTATGCTGCTGCAGCTACAGCCGTAATTTTCGGTCTGCTGATCAGTATGATGATTCTGACTAACAATGTGCGTGACATCAAAAAGGACGAACAGCACAGGAGGACGATTGCAGTCAGATTAGGGAAGAAAAGAGTGACGAGAACGCTTTCGATTCTCGCTGTTCTTCCTTACATTGTATTGTTGTGGATGGCAATTTCGAATGCTGCGACTCCATTTATTCTGCTCGCTCTCCCGGCCTTTTTTCTGGCTTTTAAGCTGCCCCGGGCCTTCGGGCACGGCGGAACGAGGGAGAAAGAAATAGCAGTGATGAAGCAGGCGGCCCTTCACCACTGGAGTTTCGGATTTTTGTTTATAACCGGATTACTCGTAGGGATAGTCGTACATTAAGCGGAGAAGAGACGAAGGGGAAATATAAATAGACACAAACACCGAGGAATTTGAAATCCGGTATTTGTGTCTATTTTTTAATTAATGAATAAGCTCAAAGAAAAGAGAGCAAAAAAGATTCGTTTTTCCAGTGGATCCGTTTTTAAATTAAACAACGATTCCGGCCGGTTTTTTCACGGGTTAAAACATTCTTTTGACAGCCTTTTTCATATCGGGGAGGTCCATCGTTCCTGTCTCGAAGAAGTTCTTGATGATATATTGAGAGTAATTCACGGCCGAAGCGTAATCGATATGACCCGGGAGCGGTGCCATATCCTCGACACAAACGTCTATGACTGCAGGCTTGTCGGAAATGAACGCCTGCTGCATTTTCGTCTCCATCTCTTCGAAGGTTTCAATACGGTATCCTTCTCCCCCGCAGCTTTCTGCAAATTTAGCAAAGTTCATGGAACCGAGGTCCGTTTCTGCGTTAAGGTGTCCCATTTGCTGCTGCTCGTATTTGATCATACCGATTTTCTCATTGTTCAACACAATAACTTTTATTGGCAGCCGATATTTCACAGCTGTAACGAAATCCTGCATAGCCATGGAGAAACCTCCGTCTCCACAAATAGCGAGTACCTGCTTATCGGGGTGTGTGATCTGTGAAGCAATAGCTCCCGGGAGACCTGCGCCCATAGTTGCCAACTGACCGGATACCAGGAATTTTTGATCGATAAACGGTAGAAAACGGGAGGTCCATACGGTGACGTTACCTACATCCGTCGAAACTACCGCTCCCGGTTTCATATTCTTTTCTATCTGGTACATTACCTGAGGAGCCTGAATAGGAGTTTTCTCTTCACGTTTCTCTTTTTGCAGGGCGATACGCCACTCATTCATCCTCTCCTGTTGTTTCTTCAGATAAGCGGTATCTTTCGTTTCGCTCAGGGAAGAGGTCAGGTTGTGAAGCGTGTCTTTAGCATCACCGGCCAGTCCTGCGGTAACCGGATAATACTTTCCGATATTTTCAGGTTTATTGTCTATCTGAATACCGGGCACGCCTTCTGGAAGAAATTCCGGGTAAGGGAATTGGGTACCGATGAGAATGAGAAGGTCCGTTTCTTTCATGGCGTGGTAGGCGGGTTTCGTACCTATTTGTCCATGGTGTCCTAAACAGTAGGGATGATTATCAGGGATAAGCCCTTTGCCGTGTAAACTCAGTATAATAGGGGAAGAAACTTTTTCAGCAAAGGAAAGAAGCTCTTCCTGAGCGCCCCTTGCTCCTTTACCAGCGAGAATAACGGGCTTTTCTGACTGTTCTATAAGTTTCCTCGCCTCATTCATATCTTCCTGAGCCGGGGCCATGTTGGGCCGGAAATAACCTGGAGCGGTAAGATGTCCTTCTTCTTTCTGTTTTTCGGCAAACAGATCGTCGGGAACAATTAAAACGGAGACCCCCTTCTCTGTATAAGGAGTGCGGATAGCCCGGTTCAGCAGGTCGGGGATTTGTTCGGCGGACTCGGCACGTTTATTGAATACGGCTACGTCTTCAAACATACGTTCCAAATTGATTTCCTGGAAAGCATCTGTCCCTACAGAGGTGCTGGTCACCTGTCCCACAATAGCAAGAACCGGAGCGTGGTCCCCCCTTGCATCATAAAGTCCGTTCAGCAAATGAATGGCTCCAGGACCAGTAATAGAAAGGCAGACGCCCAGATTACCGGTCAGTTTCGCTTCTGCTGAAGCGGCGAGTGATCCGGTTTCTTCATGTCTCACCTGTATAAACCCAAGCTCTTCTTCCTTTCGTATATCATCAATCAACTCATTGATGGAGTCCCCAGGAAGTCCGTAAATATGTTTCACTCCCCAGTCCAGAAGCTGGCGGGTCATTATTTCTCCTGTTCTTTTACTCATGTAATCTCTCCTTTCGTCTTCTGTAACTGTTCATTCCCTGAAGAAAGGTTTATAAACGAAGAGCCCCCTGCGCTGGGGGCTCTTTCCTTTATGAGGCTTTCACCCAATAGGCGGCTTCCTGTTCGGAAGGCGCCGGGGGAAATGTGTCCCCGAGGGCCATTTCGACCATGGCATTGTCTTCACAAACATAACCGTTTACCAGCCCGTCGATTTTATAAGTACCGGGCAGTGGTGCCTTTTCTCCGGTTTTGTACCGTGTTTCCTTACTCATATCTTTCCATTACCTCCTTAAAGTTTCCTTTGTTTTTAAGTTTCCTTACCCGGAGAAGTTAAAACTTCAACAGGTAAAATGTAATGGAAATGAAATGAAAAATATTCAATCTTCAAAATTTCTGCACAAAGTAAGGTTATAAAAATTCATAGAGCCTCTCCATAAGTGCTCTGAATTAAATTTTAAGGAGGAATAACGAATGGCTGAAAAGCAGTACGAAAACGCAATGAAAGCTCTTCATGAGTGTATGGAAGCCTGCAACTACTGTTTCGATTCCTGTCTGAAGGAAGACGACGTGAAGATGATGGTGGGGTGCATCCGTCTGGATCGCGAATGTGCAGACATGTGTGGATATCTCGAAGCAGCTATCTCAAGAAATTCACCTTATATTTCCGAACTTGCTTCCGTATGTGCGAAAATATGTGATGATTGTGCAGAAGAATGTGCAAAACACGATCACGATCATTGTCAGAAATGCGCTGAGGCTTGTCGTAAGTGCGCGGAAGAATGCCGCAAAATTGCCTGAACAAAATATATACCAGAAAAAGATCGGTCCCGGGCAGATCTTTTTTAGATTAAGTGGAAATATTCATAAATTCTGCACAAAAGGCAGGTAAAGTATCAATGGGTAAAGTTATAAAATTCATAGAAAAATCTCTTTAAGACAGAAAAGGAGTGTGAAGTATGGGTGGAATGATGAACGGGTACGGGATGGGAGGAGGTTTTTTTGGACTCGGCCTGATTTTTCTGCTTTTGATTATAGCTGTGATTCTCATTGTGGTCTGGATGGTAAGGCCTTCCGGGAAGAGAAGCGGCGGTGACCAGACATCCGGACGCAATCATGAGGACATATTAAAATCCCGGCTGGCCCGGGGTGAAATCTCCGAAGAAGAGTATGACAGGTTGAAAAAGAAACTGGACGAATAGTGCCTCATGAGAACAATAGTTACCAAAAATTCGCACGGAAAGGGGAGAGAGGATTGACTGCACATAACCACGATTCCATGAATGAAGAGCATAAGCATCATGACCATGACGACGGTGGGGAAGAGCATGGTCACGATCACTCCGGCCATGACCACGGAGCCATGGTGGAAGACTTCAAAAAACGGTTTTACATCTCACTTATTATCACGCTGCCTATTTTACTGTTATCACCGATGATTCAGGATTTTCTTGGCTTCAGTATTTCGTTTCCTTTTGATAAGTACGTACTGTTCGGACTTGCCACCCTTATTTTCTTCTACGGGGGATGGCCGTTCATAACAGGAGCTATCGACGAGGGAAAGAATAAAAGTCCTGGTATGATGATGCTGATCGGGCTTGCTATCGTTGTAGCATACGTGTACAGTTCCATGGTTGTTTTCGGTTTTGAAGGGCGGAACTTCTTCTGGGAGCTGGCTACCCTGATTGACATCATGCTTCTCGGTCACTGGATCGAGATGAAATCAGTGATGGGAGCTTCGAATGCTCTTGAGGAACTTGTGAAACTGATGCCCGACAAGGCCCATAAAGTAAATGAAGATGGTTCGACGGAAGATATAAAAGTGGCCCAGCTTAAACATGGAGATCATGTCCTGGTAAAACCCGGGGAAAAAGTGCCGGTGGACGGTACGATAATCGAAGGGAAATCAGCCATAGATGAATCGATGCTCACCGGCGAATCCGTCCCTGTCGAAAAAGGAACGGAGGAAGAAGTAATCGGAGGTTCCATCAACAAAGAGGGCAGCCTGACGATTGAAGTGAAAAAACTGGGAGAAGATTCCTACCTGTCACAAGTAATTACACTTGTGGAAGAAGCGCAGAATTCAAAATCACGGGCTCAGGATTTTGCGAACCGTGCGGCCAAGTGGCTGTTCTATCTGGCGCTCGGTGCGGGGATTGCAACGTTTGCAGTCTGGCTGGCACTTGGAAATCCGATAGATATGGCGATAGAACGTATGGTTACTGTAATGGTTATTACCTGTCCACACGCTCTTGGCCTGGCAGCGCCTCTGGTAGTCGCTGTATCCACTTCCATTTCTGCCAAGCACGGTCTTCTTATAAGAAACCGTACTCAATTTGAAAATGCCAGAAACGTTGATGCTGTTATTTTCGATAAGACGGGTACGCTGACAAAAGGGGAATTCGGTGTTACGGAAGTTATAGCGAACGGTATGGAAGAAGAAGAGGTCCTGTACTGGGCGGCAAGTATTGAACAAAAATCCGAGCATCCCCTCGCCCAGGGGATAGTTGGTGAAGCCGGGAAGCGCGACATCACCCTTGAGAACGCAGAGGATTTCGAATCGGTGACCGGACGCGGTCTCAGTGGTCAGGTGAAAGGAAAGAAAGTCCAGGTTATGAGCCCGGGCTACATGAGGGAGCATGGAATTGAATACGAGACGGAAGCTTTTGGACGTATGTCGGAAGAAGGAAAGACTGTAGTATTCGTGCTCGTAGATGAAGAATACAAAGGAATGATCGCTCTCGCCGATATGGTACGCGAATCAGCGAAAGATGCTGTGGCGGATCTCAAAGAACAGGGGATACGTTCGGTTATGCTTACCGGGGATAACCGTAAAGTGGCCGACTGGGTGGCCGGACAAATCGGAATAGATGAAGTCCATGCAGAAGTAATGCCGGATCATAAAGCGGAAAAGGTGAAGGAGATCCAGGAAAAAGGATTGAGAGTAGCAATGACCGGTGACGGTATTAATGATGCGCCCGCTCTCGCCACAGCTGACGTGGGTATCGCTATCGGAAGTGGTACCGATGTGGCGGTAGAAACGGCCGATATCGTTCTTGTGAAGAGTGATCCAAAAGATATTGTTTCGATAGTTTCGCTCTCGAAGAATACGTATCGGAAAATGGTGCAGAACTTGTGGTGGGCTGCCGGATATAATATTTTTGCTATTCCGTTGGCTGCCGGAGTGCTTGCCCCTATAGGTATTTTGCTCAGTCCGGCGATCGGGGCGGTCCTTATGAGTCTGAGTACGGTAGTCGTAGCTGTGAACGCCAAAATGATGAAAGCACCACAATAGAGTCAGGCAGTATATAGTATGAAAAGGTATTCAAGGGAGCCTGGGGAGAGATCCCCCGGCTCCCTGTGTAGTGTATGAAGATAATGTAGGTTTTCGAACTATAATCAAAGATGGGAAGAAGGGGAAGTTTATGAAAAAAATCACTGCATTCCTGGTTGCTTTAGGAGCTGCATTCATTCTTTCGGCCTGCGGAGGAGAAGAAACGAAAAAAGGGACATCGGAAACGGAAAACAATAAAAGTGAAAAGGACCGATCCGAGCAGGGTGAACTTGAAAAATTCGAGGGTACTGTGGAACATGTTCATGGTTTAGGCTACACGGATGTAGACGGTGTGACATTTGCATCTCACGAGGGGTTGAAAATCTACAGGGAAGGACAATGGTGGGAAACTCCCTATCATAAAAACGATTATATGGGATTCAATGCCGTTAAAGGAGGAATGTACGTCTCCGGTCACCCGGGAGAAACGTCGGATCTGCCTAATCCTGTCGGTCTTCAAAAAGGAAGAGCCGGGGAAGAAGGACTTGATCACCTTGGCTTCCGGGGAGAAAGTGACTTTCATCTGCTCGGAGTCGGATATGAGAACGAAGCGGTTTATCTGTTGAATGACAGACCGGATGAGGAACTTGAAACAGGGTTTTATCGCAGTTTTGACAAAGGAGAGACATTCGAACCGTTTCGAGCTGAAAATCTTCCGGAAGATCTGTTTCAGTTGGCAGTCCATCCTATCCGGGAAAAAGTGGTGGCTGCCGCAGCGAAAACCGGAGTGTTTTTAAGTGAAGATGCGGGGGAGACGTTCAAAAGAATTTCTGAAAAAGGTCAGGCTTCCGGTCTTACTTTTACGGAAAACAGCTTATACTTCGGATTATTGCAGAATGGTGCCGCTTTTAAAAAATACGGGCTTGGTTCCGAAGAAATGGAAACGGTACCTTTGCCTGAATTTGGAGAAGATGCAGTACTGTACTCTGCTCTCTCTCCCGGGGAGGATGTTATAATAATATATACAATGAATGGAAGCAGCTACAGTACGGAAGATGAAGGGGAGACGTGGAAACAATTTCTTGAAGAAGGGACGGTCACCCGCTAAAAGGAATGTTCCGTGGAACCGCCACAGGAATATGAATAAAGATGTTTTCGAAGATATACAGGGGTGTGGAGGACTTATATGAGGGGAAAATTATCGGTAAAACTGGGTTTATTGTTTTTTGTGCTGATGCTCGTTATTGAAATAGCTTTGTTCTTCATTCTTTATATTACGATATCAAACCACAGGGTATCGGAAGTGATGGAAGGGCTCCTCGCCCGCGGGGCCGGTCACAGAGACGTACTCGAAAACAACTACGATTCCACTACACTTGAGCACGTCGTACTGATGGAATCGGAAGCCTCTACAGACGTTATCATTACAGATGAAAATGGGAACATCAAAGGCCGTTCCTCAGATGAAGACGTAGAATTTCAGAGTAGCGTGGTCCGGGATATCGCTCCTGTAAAAGTCAATGAAGATCGGATTATAGAGGAGAAATGGGCGGAACTGCCTTATGTAGCTACCGTCTCTCCTATATTTGTAGATGGCGTCCACAAGGGTGAAGTATTTATGTTCTCTCGTTCAGGGACGATCAGAAATACACTTAATCACCTCTCCGAGCAGTTTTTGCTGGTAATGCTGCTGATAGGAGCCGTTACCCTCGTAGTCGTCTTTGCTTTATCCCAGATCATTACCCGCCCGCTTATCCGAATGCAGCAGGTGACCGAAAAACTGAGTGCAGGGAAAGCGGATCGTAAACTTGATGAAAGGCACAACGATGAACTCGGCTCGCTTGCTGTGTCTATAAACAGCCTTTCCGAAGACCTTGAACGTCTGAAAAAAGATCGCAATAACTTCCTTTCTTCCATAGCTCACGAATTGAGGACTCCTCTTACTTACGTTAAAGGCTATGCCGAAGTGGCTTCGAGAACAGGCACGAGCGATGAGGAACGGGTAGAGTATCTTGCTATTATAAGGGAAGAGATAAACCACTTGACTTCCCTCGTGCAGCAATTGTTCCAACTTGCAAAAATGGAAGAAAATTCGTTCGTTATCGAACCTTCCGTTATAGAACTCACCCCGCTTCTCGTAGATGTCCGAAGCCAGATGCAGCCTCTTTTTGAAGAACGGCAAGCCGGGCTCTCTATTTCCTCCCCGGAAGAAGTCTTCATTTATGGAGACGCTGTGCGCTTAAAACAGGTCTTTTACAATCTGCTGAACAATTCTGTTTTTTATGGTTACGAAAGCCCTCAAGTCGAAATAAACGTCACTGTCATCCGGGGAGAGGTACATATTCTTGTATCGGATAATGGGCCCGGAGTTCCGGAAGAAACTTTGCCTTATCTGTTTGAAAGACTGTATCGTGTGGATAAAGCGAGATCCCGGAAGTATGGAGGCAGCGGGCTCGGCCTTTCGATCGTGAAGGAAATTATAGAGAAACATGAAGGTACGGTCCACGCTTTCAACGATAACGGATTATCAATACTTATTAAATTACCGGAGGAAAAAAACTATGACTAAACTTCTAGTAGTTGATGATCAGGAACGGATGCTGAATCTGCTGGAACTGTATCTCCGGCCTCACGGGTACGAGATTACGAAAGTTTCGAGCGGCCGGGAGGCGCTCCGGATGTTGCGGGAGAGTCCGTTTGATCTCGTTCTTCTCGATATCATGATGGAAGGGATGGACGGTTTTGAGACGTGTCGGAGGCTCCGGACTTTCAGCGATCTTCCTGTACTTATGCTTACAGCAAAGGATCAGAAAGAAGACGTAGTGAAAGGACTGAAGACAGGGGCAGACGATTACGTGACAAAACCATTTGATGAAGATATACTGGTCGCCCGTATCGAAACGCTTCTGCGGAGAAGTACACCGGTTTCCATAGAGATGAACGGATTGAACTGGAAGGAAGAAAATTATGAATTATCATATGGAAAAGAAGCGATTGTACTAACTCCTAAAGAATTTCAAATAATAGGTCTTCTGCTAAAACGGCCTAACCACGTTTATGATCGTAATGATCTTCTGGATCTTGTCTGGGGTGTGGATTCGGATACAGGAGGCCGTACTGTGGATTCTCACATGCGTAATATAAGGGAAAAGATAAGAAAAGCCGGCTTCCCCGTCGACGACCATCTGAAGACTGTGTGGGGAGTAGGATATAAATGGATAAAATAACAGCCTGTCTTTTAAAGGAATGAGCCGGACAGCAAAGCGTTGGCAATATCTTTTGGGAAAAAGAGGAAAAGTGTGTTTCCGTTACGTCCATAGCGGGAAATAACTTCAGAACCTTCCCGGCCGAAAAATGCTGCCGGTAGTGATCGGAAGGAAAGGAGGGCTGCCATATGAACCAGGACAAAAAGAAAATAGGGATTGTTACTGCTCCGGGCTATACGAAAAGAATCGGGGAAGGACTGTATTATTCCCTGCCCGGACTGCTGAGAGAGTATGTTGATGAAGGAGAGACGTGGGAAGTGGAGTCTCTGGAAAGTCCTTTGACCGGCTATACGGAAGAACCGGAGGAAGTATTGGAAGCCCTCCTGGAGAAGAAGCAGATGCAAGGCTGGGATATGGCTGTCTGTTTAACGGACCTCCCGCTTTTTCGGGGTAAGAAACTGATAGTGGCCGAAGCGAATTCTGCGAAAAGAGTCGGTCTTCTCAGCCTGCCCGGACTCGGAGCGGCTCCTCTGATTAAACGCATCCGTGAGTCTATTCTGCAGCTTCTGAGTGAAATGCATCACGGTTCTTCCTATGAAGACAGGGATAGAGTTCAGTTGAGAGTCGGTAGAAAAGGCAGAAAAAAAATAAATGCAAGGGAACTCGTAAAAAGACGGGGGATCGACAGATTTTCTCCTATTGTCAGAGAGAATTCGGAATCCGAAAAAGTGTCGGAAGTAAGGTTTACGGTGGATTCGAGACTGCGGGGAGCTCTTCGGCTTATCACCGGAATGGTGAGAGCGAACCGTCCATGGAGGTTATTTGAACAGTTTTTAAAAATACTGGCAGTAGCATTTACGACCGGGGCTTTCGGATTCATCATATTCTCGACTTTGTGGGAGGTAAGTATCCAATACTCTTTTTGGCGGATGATTATGATTAATATTTTTGCCATTGTCCTCCTCGTATTCTGGATCATGACTGCACACAAGCTGTGGGAACGAAAAAGTGACCATTCAAGCGCCTATATCCGTAGGCTTTATAATAGCACGACCGTTATGACTCTACTGACGGCGGTCAGTTTCTATTATACCCTTCTATTGATCTGCTTTCAGCTGCTCGTTCTCCTGCTGTTGCCGACTGGAGCTATAAACAGTCAATTGAACGCGGAGATGAATACTATCGGTTATTTCTATATTGCCTGGACCGCTACAAGCATATCGACAATCGTAGGTGCTCTCGGAACAACGATGGAGGACGAAGACGTCGTGTTGTCAGGTACATATGGAAACCGGCAGCGCCAGCGTTACGAATTGATAAATGAAGCGGAACAGGAGAAAAAAGAAGCTGCAAAAGAGAAAGAGGAAGCAATGCAGGAGAAAAAGGAAGCAAGAAAGAATGGATAACAGGGAGACTTTATTACATTAGTGAGGAATTCAATAAAAGATTTTTCTTTTTATTGTCAGCCGTACGTTTTCTTTTTTAAGCAGGGGGAATTTATTAACTATGCCAGCAAGGAAGGGAACGGAGGCTTATGCCCACTAAACGTGTGAAGAAAAGAAAGTGCCGGAAATGCCAAAAGATTTATCCCGCTGCTCATTTTCAGGAAAACAGGGTTACTCATCTATACTGTAATTTTTGCAGACAGTCCTCCTGGAAGGGTTGATCATCTATAGAAGACCCCTGTATAAAGCGCATATGTAATACATGGTTCCAGCCTCCGGTACTATTTCGGGGGCTTTTTCAATCGAAAAAATTCCTGCAGATTTTTCCAAAAGAAAAAGCCAGTATCGTGGCTCCTCGCCATGACACTGACTGTTCCCGCAATTCTTTAAAGAACCTGTACTTGTAACTACTGTATTCTATTTTTTAGAGTTTTTCTTTTTGCTGAAAAGCTTGCCGCTTTTCTTTTGTTTCACGTCTGTTTTTAGCTGCTCTTCGTTTCGAACCGGAGATTTTTTGAAATCCTCATCGAAACCTTCGCGCGCTTTTACATACAGTAGTGTCACAAATTGTCCCTCCTTTAATTAAGTTCCAGGCGAAAGGGGGAACGTCGGCGTCATGACAATCCTAGGGGGGAGATACATAATGCCGATCAGGACTACTCCCTTTCGTAATTAAAGTTTTCCTCATGAACCTTCAGCTAAAACATAAAACCCCGATAAAATGGAAGAATGAGGATAAAGATTCACATTTCCGGGACTATAAACCCGCCCTTCAGTAAAGTTGATGTACAATGATAGCACCGAAGACTTGCCGGGTTCATGAGGGTAAGCGTTTCATCATAAACATACATACAAATCATGGTAAAGTGAAAGCTTGAAGTCTATATCATCGAATGAAACATAAATAGTAGAAGGAGGTACACATATGGCAGAATCCCATCCTGCACTAATGAACAAACCGGTTCGGAACGTGTTTTTTCAATATTTTTTCCCTTCTCTTGCCGGCATGATGCTCATGTCTGTAAATATTTTAACGGACGGGATTTTTGTCGGGAACGGGGTAGGAGAGGAAGCTTTGGCCGGAGTGAACCTCTCGATGCCCGTTTTCTCTCTCATATTTTCTATGGCGCTCTGGATAGGTATCGGGGGAGGTACATTGTTTTCTGTACATATGGGAAGAAAGGAGAAGAAAGAGGCGAGGAGCGTTTTTTCTCTATCTGTCGTTTCTCTCCTTCTCATTCTCGGTCTCATAGGAAGCGTGGGGTACTTTTTTATCGAGGAGACCGCACGATTACTGGGCGCTAATGAAGATACTCTCTTTCACACGATGGAATATCTGAAAGTCCTTATGCTGTTCGGATGGGTGGTAGCGGTTCATGAAGCTCTAAGTATTTTCGTCCGTAACGATGGGAGTCCGATTTTGTCGATGGTATCCCTCGGGGTTACCGCAATCGCCAATATCATCCTCAATTACTATATGATTTTTATACTCGGCCTCGGCGTGTTTGGAGCGGCGCTCGCCACGGTTCTTGGAAGTGTCGCCGGACTTTTCGTTTTACTTATACACTTTCTGAATAAAAACTCGAATTTGAGTCGATTTGTTTTCGGCTGGTCCTTTGCATCTTTCAAAAAAATATTCAACATAGGGTTTCCGAGTTTTACGGCAGAAGCAGGGATGCTCGTATTCGTAGCGGGTTATAACCTTTCGCTTGTCCAGCTTCTGGGCACGGAAGGAGTGGCTGCCTTTTCCGTGGTGAATTACCTGCACGGATTTATGTTCCTATCTTTCTTCGGAATTGAAACGGCGCTGCAGCCGATGATCAGTTACTATCACGGAGCCGGTGAAAAAGAAAGAATAAGACAGAGTGTGAAAATAGGGGAGAAAACGTCGGTCTTTCTGGGCGTACTTCTGCTTGGCATCGGAGCGGTTGCAGCTCCGGCCCTCGTATCCCTCTTCGGGCTGGAGTCGGATGATGTGAGGGAATTGGCGATTGAAGGGATTCGCCTGTTCTTTTTCGCCTATCTGTTTATCGGTTTCAACTTCGTCTATATGACTTATTATCAGTCGATCGGCAATATCCGCTCTGCCATGATCATTATACTACTGCGCAGTTTTGTGTTTATAGTGATTCTGCTGTGGGCGCTCCCTGCATTATTTGGAGCTTCTGCGGTATGGCTTTCCCTGCCGCTTGCAGAAATGCTGGTAGCAGCTCTTCTTTTCTTTCTGGCAAGGAAGAACGTTGTCCGTTAAGGCTGCGGGAATTTATAAATACAGAGGGCCGGGATTCTCAAACAGAATTCTTTCTTCTTCCCCGTTAATCTGCGATAATCATAGGCATCGCTTATTTAGGGGGTAAAGAAATGACGAACGAGTCAACAGCAAAACCATTGTTTAAAACATTCAATAGTGATAAATTGAATCTTCCTAACCGTACCGTCATGGCACCTATGACCAGGGGATTCTCGCCAGGTAATGTACCTGATGAAAATGTCGCTGCCTACTATCGCCGACGTGCAGAAAATGAGGTAGGGCTGATTATTACAGAAGGTACAGGCATTAATCATCCATCTTCCGTTTCTGGTGCGGGGATTCCTTTGTTCCACGGAGAAGAAGCGTTGAGTGGATGGGCTGAAGTAGTGAAGGAAGTTCACGAAGCCGGCGGAAAAATCGCTCCGCAGCTTTGGCACGTAGGAATGACGCGCAGCAAAGGAGACGTGCCGAATGAAGAGGCGGAACCTGTCGGGCCGAGTGGTCTGAACCTGGACGGAGAACAGGTGAATGAACCACCGTCTACCGATGAAGTGGAAAAAATCGTCCGGTCTTACGCGGAAGCGGCAGCAGAAGCGAAACGTCTCGGCTTCGATGCTATCGAAATTCACGGGGCGCACGGCTATTTGATTGATCAGTTTTTCTGGAAGCAGACGAATAAACGCACCGATCGTTATGGAGGTGACTTTACCGACCGGATGCAATTTGCCGTGGAGATCGTGGAGGCGTGCAGACAGGAAGTTGGAGAAGATTTCCCTGTCATATTCCGATTCTCCCAGTGGAAAATGAATGATTATAAGGCAAAACTGGTTGATACTCCGGATGAACTCGATCGTTTCCTGAAAAGACTCACAGAAGCAGGGGTGGATATCTTCCACTGTTCGACCCGCCGGTTCTGGGAACCAGAGTTCGAAGGATCTGATCTGAATCTTGCAGGCTGGACGAAGAAATTATCCGGAAAACCGGTCATTTCCGTTGGTTCCGTAGGGCTCGACGGAGTCTTTACGGATTTCTCAGGTGCAGGAAAAGCGAATCTTGATGGTCTGGTTGATAAAATCGATAATGAAGAATTCGACCTTGTAGCTATCGGGCGCTCCCTGCTGATGGACCCGGAATGGGTGAAAAAAGTACAGGAAGGAAGAACGGACGACCTGTTAGCTTTCAGTAAAGATGCATTGCATAAACTTTATTAATGACCACCTGAAAGAGAAATTGTAAAAGAATGGAAAAACACCACGACACTGAACTTACCGTTCGGTGTCGTGGTGTTTTTAATTCATATACCTGATAGAAGTAAGTACGTAAACTGCACTTAATTCAGACGAAGAGCCTCGGAACTTGCAGCACTGATTTCAGCAAGAAGATCCGGATGATCCTCAAGATCAATGCCGTAGGAAGGAATCATTTCTTTGATTTTCGGTTCCCACTGCTCCAGGTAGTGAGGAAAACATTTCTCTATAGCCTCCAGCATGATAGAAGCCGATACGGATGCGCCCGGAGATTCTCCGAGGAGAGCGGCGAGAGTCCGGTCTTCGGAGTGGATCAGTTTTGTTCCGAACTGAAGGGCACCTCTGCCGCCTTCTTCGGTATCTTCGATAAGCTGCACCCGCTGTCCGGCCACGAGGAGTTCCCAATCTTCATCTTTTGCCGTAGGAACAAAATCGCGTAACTGCTCCACCCGTTCTTCTTTGGACATTGTGAGCTGTCCGCCCAGATATTTGATCATAGACATATTCTTCGAAGCTGCAGCAAGCATGCTTATTAAGTTATCCGGCTTCACGGAACCGGGAAGATCCAGATAAGAACCGGCCTTCAGAAATTTCGGTGTAAATCCGGCGAATGGCCCGTAAAGTAAGGTGTCCTTCCCGTCGATATGCCTTCTGTCCAGGTGAGGAACCGTCATGGGAGGAGTTCCTTCCGGTTCTTTTCCGTAAACTTTGGCGTGGTGTCTTTGTACTGTTTCAGGGTTATCACAGACGAGGAACTCTCCGCTGATAGGGAAGCCGCCGATGTGTTTACTTTCCGGAATACCCGTTTTTTGAAGCAATGGCAGGGCGCCTCCTCCGGCTCCGATGAACGCGAAGGAAGAAGCATGTTCTTCGAGGGTATCCTGTTTGAAATTCCGGACTTTTACTTCCCACGTTCCATTTTCTCTCTGTTTGATATCTTTCACGTCACAATTATAATGCACGGTTACGTTATCTTTACCAGAAAGGTTTTCCAGCATTTTTCTGGTCAGTTCTCCGAAGTTTACGTCTGTCCCCTCGTCCGACTTGGTAGCGGCTACCGGCTCTTCTTCACTGCGGTCCTTCATCATTAAAGGAATCCATTCAGCCAGATGTTCGGGATCCTCCGAGTATTTCAAATCAGTGAACTGGGGATGTTGCGTCAGCGCATCGAAACGCTTCTTCAGAAAGTTCACATTCCGTTCCCCGTGGACGAAACTGATGTGGGGGAGGGATCGTATAAATGTTTCGGGATTTTGTATATCACCGTTCTTAACTAAGTATGACCATAGCTGGGTGGAGGTGTGGAACTGTTCATTTATTTCTACAGCTCTTCTTATACTTATCTCCCCGTTTTCATCTTCAGGAGTATAGTTCAGTTCACAGAGCGCTGCGTGACCGGTTCCGGCGTTGTTCCATTCGTTGGAACTTTCATTTCCTGCGGACTCCAGCTTCTCGAAAAGGGTAATCCTCCACGTAGGTTCGAGTTTGTGAAGAATCGTAGCCAGTGTGGCGCTGACGATCCCTGCCCCCACGAGGATAACGTCGGTAGTCGTTCCCTCTCTTTTCTTTACGTCTTCGGCAGTTGTTGGTTGATTATTCATGGAAACTCTCCTTTCTGCAAATCCAGTCTTCCTCAATTGTACACTTCTTTTTGTTAAAATGCTTCCCCTAAAGTTATTTTAACTTATTCGGCAGAGTTATTTCATGGATGGGTCTGCCACTCTCCTCCTCCGTGAAAAGCGGGCAGTCTGTTTTACACGAAAATGAGGAAAGTGATGACCGACAGAACTACGGAAGTGGCAGTCATAGCCAGTAGAGGTTTCCAGGCTTTTCTACGCAGCTGTTTCAAGTCCACTTTCAACCCGAGTCCTACCATGGCAGCTGTCAGAAGGAAGGTGGTGAGTACGTCTGTTGCGTTCAGGATTCCATCGGATACCGGGAGAACAGGTCCGATTACGTAAGTTCCGACTATACTCATAATAATGAAACCGAGCAGGAACCAGGGAAAAGTGACTTTTGCTTCTCCGGTATCTTCTCCTTTATATTTTCGTTTCATTACATATATAAGAACGAGACAGAGAGGAATAAGCAGAAAGACACGGCCCAGTTTCGCGAGCAGTGCCATCGCAAGAGGCCCCTCTCCGGCAGGAGCAGCGGCCAGTGCCACCTGGGCCACTTCATGGATGCTTACACCGACCCAGCTCCCGTAAGCGATATCTGACATAGGGAGGACGGGACGCAGTATCGTATAAACAATTGCAAAAAAAGTTCCCATCAGAGCGATGATTCCTACTCCTATAGCCGTATCTTCTTCTTTCGCTTTAACAATCGGAGCGGTCGCGGCGATAGCGGCGGCACCGCATACGCCGGTACCGATTCCGATAAGCAGGGAAATCGAACTGTCGGCTTTCAAAAGCTTCGCCATCCACACAGTGAATAAAATAGCAAAAATCACTACTCCGATGTCCAGCAGGAGAAGGCCGAGTCCGTCTGAAATGACGGTACCTATATTCAGCTTAAGCCCGTAAAGAATAATCGCTGCCCGGAGCAGCCGTTTCGAGGAAAATTCGATCCCCGGCTGAATACTTTCAGGGTAACCGAGAAAGTGCCTGTACGTAACAGAAATGACGATGGCGGAAGCCAAAGGTCCTACGAGTGAAAATCCCGGTACGAGCGCAAGAAGATAACCGAGAGCTGCAATCAGAAATGTGAACCCTACACCTGCGAGCCAGCTCTTTTTGAAATTTTTGTTGTGGTTCGTTTCATTATGAAGTAGTTGTACCTGAGCCATCGTAACGTCCCCTTCTAAAAAAAGTTCTTTCTTAAGCTTACTTTTTCTTTTATGATAAGAAAAATAATGATTTTTAATTATAATGATAAGTTAATACTTATCGAAAGGAGAGTAGAGTGGACAGTCAACTGGAGGTATTCGTCACAGTAGCCGAACTGGAAAATTTTTCACGCGCCGCAGAACGTCTGCATATGACTCAACCGGCGGTCAGTCAGTATATTAAAGTGCTGGAAAAGTCAATGGATGCCCGGCTCTTTGACCGAAGCAACAAATATGTCCGCCTCACACAGGCAGGGAAGATAGTGTATCACCATGCGAAAGAAATTATCGGTCTTTATACGAGTATGCATGCTCTTATTGATGATTTGACTAATAAGGCAAGCGGCACGATTTCCATAGGAGCGAGCTATACTTACGGGGAGTATGTATTACCGGAAGTTCTGAAACGACTGAAAGAAGAGGCTCTGGAGATAACCCCGTCCGTAACGATCGGTAATACGAAAGAGATCTGCAAGCTGATTTCGGATTACCGGCTCGATATCGGAATTGTGGAAGGGGAGGTGAACGATGAAAATATTACGGTGGAACCGTTTGAAACGGATGAACTCTACGTTGTTTCTTCACCCGAGTCATTAACTTCAAGGGAAGGAAACTTTTCTCCGGAAGAGTTGGAGGGAAAAACATGGATCGTGAGAGAGGAAGGATCGGGAACGAGGAGAATATCAGAGAAGTTTTTCAGTTCCGCGGGTATCCGACCGGTTTCCCGTCTGGAATTCGGAAGCACACAACTTATAAAAGAAGCGGTGGAAGCAGGGCTCGGCATTACTCTTCTTTCTCGCTGGACTTTCAAAAAAGAAGTGAAAGCCGGAGACTTAGCGATTGTGAAGGTGGAAGGATTACCCGTACAAAGAGAATTTTCCTTAATTTCAAGATCCCTGTTCCGTTCGAAAGCTTTGGAGATATTCGTGGAAAAAGTGAAGAGAAGTGATAAATGAAGTGGTCGTGAGAAGAACCCGTTCAAAATAAAAAAACCTTCCATCCATCAGTAATTGATGGGTGGAAGGTTCTGTCTACTATTGAATGGATTTTGCACCGATATACTTGCTTTCCCAGTAATTGATGCCCATGTCTGAAACTTCTACTCCGTCGCTGCCGGCGTGAATCATTTTGTTTCCGCCGATATAGATACCACTGTGAGTAGCGACTCTGTCAACGCTGTACGTGTTTTCGAAGAATACAACGTCTCCGACGCTAGGAGAGTCAACAAAAACACCATCACTTGCCCACATGCCGGCGTGAGTACGGTTTACGTCAGTTCCCGCTTCTTCCATTACAAGGTTGATGAAACCACTGCTGCCGAGAGCTGCGCGTGTTTCCCCGCCGTACTGGTAAGGTACACCGATAAGGCTTTCAGCAGCGTTAACGATGTCCGCATTGCTGGCTGATCCGGTCGAAGCGGATGCCGTGGAAGCAGTGGAAGTAGAAGCAGCTTTCACTGCTGTCGCTCTTTCTTCCGAATCGTCTGAATCGGACTGTGCAGCCTTTGTATCGTTGTCAGAAGTAGTGTCAGGAGCCGGGGCTACTGAACCGGAAGCGAGGCTAGCCTGCGTATTAGGACCTGCAATACCGTCTACTGCCAGACCTTGCTGTTTCTGGAACGCAATGACCGCATTTTTCGTGATTGGTCCGTACTTGCCGTCCACGTTATAGCCGTAGTAGCCATAGGATGCAAGCTTCGACTGAAGAGAAGAAACGGCCTGGCCGCGATCCCCTGCAGTAAGAACGTTACTTTCTGCTATTTGAACGGATGACCCGTTATCTGTAGGAGCATTAGATTGAGCCGAAACGCTGGATCCTACGAGCGGAGTCAAAGCCAAAGATGTGACAAGAGCTGTAGAAACGACGTACTTCCTGAGCGGATGTACTGGTTTGTTCATGTTTGATTCCTCCATAGTTGAGTGTTTTTAGATGAAGCAAGATGTAGCGTATGTACAACTTCTTCAAGCCAATTAACATTGTATCAGTCTGCATACCCTTATAGGTTATGAGAAGGTTACGGTTCTATTATGATTGTTTGACAGGAAGTTACGGAGTTGTAATTTTACGTGAATGGAAAGTCGTGGTCTTTAATACTCATATCCTCTCTCTGACCTAGTGCCGCAACCGCTCAGAACACAGGCAGTTTTATTACAATATGAAAGAAACCCGGCTGAATGACAACCAGGTTTTGTAAAATGAAAGCTTTTTATTATTTTCCAGTTTTTTCGCCGGTTTTTACCGAGTTTTCCCCTGCTTTCAATGAAGAGAAACATTCATGGTTGTGACGGCAGGTTTCGTCTCTACGATGACTTCACCGTTCCTTATGGAATACAAGACTCCTGCTTGTGTACGGACCGCTTCGTAATCAGAGACGGCGTCGAGAACAATCAGATTCGCGTCGCTGCCTTCCTTCAGGTCGTAATCACTTAGGGAGAGCGTCCGCGCTCCGTTCACGGTCACCAGGTCAAGGGCCTTCGTAATATGATCATAATCGGTCATGTGGCAGGCATGAAGACCGGTATCAACGACAGACATGAGATCCCCGTTTCCAAGCGGATACCATGGGTCCATGATTGAATCCAACCCGAAACATACGTTGATCCCTTCTTTCCACATCTCTTTCACCCTTGTTACTCCTCTGCGCACAGGATGATTGTCGAAACGTCCCTGGAGGTGAAGGTTCGCTTTAGGAAGGGCAATGAATTGGACATCTGCTTTCTTCAGTGTCTGAAACAGTTTATAAGTATAGGCATCATTGTAGGAAGCCATCGAAGCCGTATGACTGGCCGTAACTTTTCCCTGCATGTCATTCCTGATCGTCAGGGCAGCAAGCGTTTCCAGGTAACGGGCCTGTTCATCATCGATTTCATCACAATGAATATCAACGAGCTTTCCGTATTCTTTCGCAAGAGCCATGGAAGTTTCGAGTGATCGGATACCGTCTTCACGGGTCAGCTCGTAATGAGGGATGCCTCCGACGACATCTGCGCCCATATCGAGTGCTTTACGTAAAAGATCTTCTCCGTTGTTCTTAGTATACATGCCTTCCTGAGGCAGAGCGACGATTTGCACATCCATCCATTTCTTAACTTCTTCCTTAAGTTCCAGCAGTGCCTTCAGGCCTGTCAGTTCAGGGTCACTTACGTCCGCGTGTGTGCGCACGTGCTGAATACCGTGCCGTAATTGCATTTCGATCGACTTCTTGGCGCGTATCTTAATGTCTTCTTTCGTTTCTTTCATCAGACTGCGGCGTTCGCTCCATATTTCGATTCCTTCAAATACAGAACCTGATTTGTTCCAGCGCGGCGTTCCGGCTGTCAGTACATAATCGAGATGTATGTGAGGTTCTACATAAGGCGGAAGCACAAGTTTCCCTTCAAGGTCTATTATCTGTTCTTCTCTCGTGGCGGTCACGTTTCCGGCAGGCGCGATGGTGCGGATTATACCGTCCCGGAGAGAGAGATCTTTCAAGTCATCCCCTTTATAAAGTCTGGCATTTTTTAATAACATCTTTCTCCCCCTTATCCTTTGTAGTTACTAGTATATGGTATCAAATACTAAGGGAAAGAGTAAGCGGAACCCTCATCCTGCTTCAAGGATCAGTAATACGCCGAGTATGAAAATGAGGGTATAGACGATAAAACTGAAACGATGAGCCGGTATCCGCTCAAACAGTCTGTTTCCTGTGAACACAGCAACTGCCTGTACAGGAAGACTCAGCAGGAAAAGCATAAACAATGGGCGGGACCAGAACCCGCCGAGAGCCTGACCGATTACAATGAAGAAACCTGAAAACAAAAACTGAGCCTGAAGAGTACTCCTGAACTGGAGTGGATCCATTTTTCTCAGTGCGGCATATACAGCTACCGGGAGGCCGTTGAAGTTGTAGGCACTTCCGAGCATTCCTGATAAAAAACCGAAAGGGAGCGCCCAGGAAGGATGCTCGAACCGCGAAGGGGAGGTCGGCAATACTTTAAGGGATAGTATGTATACAACGAGCAAAACTCCAAGAGCGAGCTTAACCGATTGTGCAGGAAGAAACAGGATAAGGAAAACCCCCGCAGGGATGCCGGAAAGCGTCATAATTCCGAGACGGAAAAGTACGGGTTTATCGACATTCTGAAAATTCCCGGATAACGACATGGCCGCTACAGTAAGTCCCGATAAACCTGCAAGAGAGATACTCAAAGATAGATCTATGGGCAGCAGAGCCAGGAGAGGCATGCTTACCATAGCATCGCCGAATCCGAACGTGGCACGCATAAGTGCGCCCAGAAATAGTGCAGTAAGGATCAGAATAATAAGAGAAACCGGCACTCTATTCCCTCCTTTTGTACAAAATAACGCTGATCTTACCGTATCACAACGGAACTTGTTCCGCCCGCAAACTGAGGAAATATGTCTGCGAGCTAAAAAACCGGCAGAATGTATATTCTGCCGGCAGTAGTCATGCTATTTATAAATTTCTTCTGTTTATTCTCCTCAGCCGGGCTGCAGTACCGATTTGCGTTCCTGTCTGCTGCCAAGAGCAGACTGGGCAGCGGCAAGGCGTGCGGCCGGGACGCGGAACGGGGAACAGCTTACATAATCGAGACCTTGGTCAAAACAGAATCGGATCGCATCTTTGTCACCGCCATGTTCTCCGCATATCCCGGTTTTTAACTGAGGATTCGTCTGTTTACCGAGTGTCACTCCTGACTCCACCAGTTTACCTACCCCTTCCTGGTCGAGCTTCATGAACGGGTTGTCGGGGAGGGTGCCATTTTCAATATAGTATTGCAGAAATTTCCCTTCTGCATCATCCCTGCTGAAGCCGAACGTCGTCTGTGTTAAATCGTTCGTTCCAAATGAGAAGAAGTCAGCTTCCGACGCGATTTCATCAGCGGTTAATGCAGCTCTTGGTGTCTCAATCATTGTGCCGGTGAGATAATTGAGGGAAATTCCGTTCCTCTCGCCGATTTCCTTAGCCACTTTATGCACAAGGTCGCTCATTTCCCGGAGCTCTGCCACGTGACTGACAAGGGGAATCATGATTTCCGGATTTACATCGATACCTTTATTCAGCACACCAGTCATAGCCTGGAATAAGGCTGTAATCTGCATTTCGTATATTTCGGGATGCACCATACCGAGGCGGCACCCCCGTAACCCGAGCATCGGATTGGATTCTTCGAGCAGACGTACGGAGCGGAGAAGCTTCTGTTTTCTTCCAAGTTCTACGCTCTCCGGTTCTGTAAGTTCCAGTCGAGTGATATCGACAAGCAGTTCCTCGACATTAGGAAGGAACTCATGGAGAGGCGGGTCTAGCAGACGTATAGTGACCGGGCGTCCGCGAAGCGTCTCGAAAATACGTTCAAAATCCTGCTGCTGCATAGGGAGCAGTTTATTGAGAGCTTTGTTCCGTTCTTCCTCACTCTCCGCAAGAATCATTTTTTGTACGGCAGGGAGCCTTCCAGAATCCATGAACATATGTTCTGTACGACAGAGACCGACTCCTTCTGCTCCAAGCTCCACGGCTTTTCGTACGTCCTCGGGCGTATCGGCATTCGTCCGCACGCCGAGAGTGGAAGTGTTATCTGCCCAATCGAGAAGCTGTCGGAATACCTCAGACATCTCCGGCTCGATGGTTGCGATTTCGCCTAAATAAATATCTCCGGAAGCCCCGTCTACCGTAATGACGTCTCCTTCCTCAACGATAGTATCTGCAACGGTGAATCGCTCGGATTCAAGATCGATATTTATCGACCCGCAGCCGCATATGCAGGCTTTACCCATACCGCGGGCCACAACAGCGGCGTGACTGGTCATCCCCCCGCGGCTGGTCACGGTAGCTTTGGCAGCTACGATACCATGGATATCTTCCGGCGTCGTTTCCGGTCTTACTAGGATGACGTTTCTTCCTTCGTTACTCAGAAGTTCAGCTCTGTCCGCATCGAAAACGACTTCTCCCGTAGCGGCGCCGGGGGAAGCAGGCAGACCGGAGACCAGCTTTTGTGACGTATGTCCGGGATCAATATGTTTGTGCAGCAGCTGACTGAGCTGGTCAGGGTCCACGAGCAGAAGCGCTTCCTTTTCACTCACTATTCCTTCATTAACCATATCTACTGCTATTTGCACCGCCGACTGGGCCGTTCTCTTTCCATTTCTCGTCTGCAGGAAGAAGAGCGCTCCATTTTCTATGGTGAATTCGATGTCCTGCATATTTTTGTAGTGATTTTCAAGGAGATTGCACATGTTTATCAGTTCACTGTACAAATCAGGCATTTCTCTCTTAAGTTCATTTATCGGCTGCGGGGTGCGAATTCCTGCTACTACGTCCTCTCCCTGGGCGTTGATCAGATACTCTCCGTACAATTCAGACTCACCGGTAGACGGGTTGCGGGTGAAAGCTACGCCGGTGCCGGAATCATTTCCCATGTTTCCAAACACCATGCTTTGCACGTTCACTGCTGTTCCGAGGTGGCCCGGGATATCATGCAGGCGACGGTATAGAAGCGCACGCTTATTATTCCAGGAATCGAACACGGCACTGATACTTAAAAAAAGTTGTTCGTAAGGATCTTGCGGAAAGGTGCGGCCTGCAGCTTCCATGGTGATTTTTTTGTACGCTTCGATAATCTCTTTCCAGTCCCCGGCTGTCATTTGTACATCAGAGTTATAGCCGCTGGAAGTACGATAGTTTTCCAGGTAATTCTCATACAAAGAATTATCTAGCCCGAGCACGACATCCCCGAACATCTGAATAAACCGCCGATAGGAGTCATAGGCGAATCTTGGGTTATGGGTAAGATCTGCAATTGCTTTCACCGTCTCATCATTCATCCCGAGGTTCAGGACGGTATCCATCATGCCCGGCATAGAATGAACGGCTCCGGAACGTACAGAGACGAGCAGAGGATTGTTCGTGTCGCCCAGAGTTTTCCCGGTCCTTTCTTCCAGTTTTTTCAGAGATTTTTTGATCTGCAGTGTTGCCGCCTCCGAAAGCTGTTCGCCGGCCTCGTAGTAAGCGTTGCAGGCTTCCGTGGTAACGGTGAAACCGTAGGGGACGGGTAGGCCGAGACGGGTCATTTCAGCAAGGTTCGCGCCTTTTCCTCCCAGCATCTCTTTCCCGACTGCCTTCTCATGGTCGAACATAAATACGAATTTCTGTTCCATCGTCAACGATACCTCCTGATAATTATGGAATTACTGATAAAATTATGCGCGATGAGGGGTTTGTCATGATGATTATGACACACTATCTAACGATAATTTCTAATTATGTCATACTAATATTAAATATAGTATCATTTATTCGGGCAGTTTACAACATAAAAAAGACACCGGGCCCGCCAAGGATCCGGTGCGTAAATTATTTTTATACAGGAAATAAAGGTGGGATATTTCTTCATTTCTATTACTGACGGGTTAACGGAATTTTTTTCCTTTTAACAGAAGGGGGAATATTCAACAGTTCACGATACTTCGCTACCGTCCTCCTGGACACGTGATATCCGTCCCTTTTCAGCAGATGTACCAGTTTCTTATCGGAAAGAGGCCGGAGAGGGTCTTCTTTTACTATGAATTGCTGGAGGTTGCTTTTTATTGCGGCTGAGGACGACCCGAATTTCGTACGGGAAGGAAAAAAATCCTCCAAATAAAAAGTACCTGAGGGCGTTTGTATCACTTTGTTGCGGACGGCTCTGCTCACCGTAGATTCATGAATGCCGAGCCGGCTGGCAACTTCCTTCCTCGTGAGCGGGGACAGAGACCTGGTACCATCGGAAACCATCGTTGGCTGACACCGGAAAACTTCTTCGGCGATCGCCAGTATTGTCCATTGTCTCTGTTCCACACTCTTTTTGAGCCACTGAAAGGTTCTGTATTTCTCTTTAAGAAAAGAAACGGCTTCTTTATGAGCCTTCATCATGTGTTTATATTCTTCATTCATATTCAGTTCCGGCACAATCTGCCTGTTCAAAGAGATATGGTAGTCGTCCTCTTTCGTGATAAAGATGTCGGGAATGAGAACGTCTGAGTGCGCAGACCCGATCGCAAGCCCGGGTTTAGGATGAAGCGATTTCAGCCGGTCGAGACGAAGGTCCAGCTGCCTCCGCCCGAGATTCAATAGAGTTTTGAGACGTGCGGGCTCTTCGGCAGCGCAGGGAAGGTGCCGGGAAATGAGAATGGAAAGTTCCCTGTCTTCCGGAAAAAAACGACGTGCCTGCAGTGATAGACATTCCTGCAGTGTACGCGCTCCGATACCGGCGGGTTCCAGCGTTTGAAGCAGGGTGAGGCAATTTTCGACGGAGTCTTCAGTAACGTTATATTCCGCAGCAAGATCATCCGAAGATGCCTGTAGATAGCCATTGTCATCCAGATGAAAAATAAAGTGCCTTATCAGCTTTTTTTCCTTCTCGTTACAGGGGAGAAAAGGGAGCTGCTGCAGTAAATAATCGTGAAGACAAGGCTCCGGTTCATGTTTGTATAAAGGGTAATTATTCGAGTCTCCGGGAGGGGGAGCGGCATAGGAACGCTCCCGCAGATCAATCCACGGATTCTCCATGGCTTCCTGTTCAATATATTCCCTGAGGTCCTGGGAGGACATTTGCAACAGGTGCAGGGACTGCTGCAATTGAGGTGTCATTTTCAGCTGATGGGTCTGTTTCATTTCTAAGTGGAGTTTCAATTGTCCTCTCTCCGTTTCTATTAATGTACTAATTAAAAGACGATCGCTTATTTGAAATCGTTTTCATTATTTCATATAAACGGTCATTAGAAAACAGGCAGGCTCGTTTATTTACGGGTGAATTGCAGGAGACAATATTCCCGTCCGGTGCCGAATTTTTGCAAAGAGTGTGTGCGACGCCTTATTATTCATTTATACAGAGGGGGTCCCTAATAAATAAAGGTTGAGGTGAAGACGATGAGTAAAAAAGAAGTGGAAGACTACGTGCAGGAAGGTATATATGGTACTCCGGAAACAAAACCGGGGGAACGCAGGAGATATCTCGGTACGCTTCGTGAACGAATCGTTCTTGTGTTGACGAAAAGTCAGGTAATGCAGAAAAAAGGGATGGCGGAACTGGAAAATGAAATGCGGAGTTATGACAGAGCAACGCTACTTTTGAACGGGAAAATAAGTTACAGGTTTCGAAAGCCTTATTCCCGGCTCGCCCGTAAGTGCAGTGTACACACAAAATCCGTCTCGGATCAGCAGAAAGAAACAGAAATCGGAGCTGTTTTAACCGTGGATTATCCTTTGGAAAAAGAAGAGATAAAAGTGGACACTGGTACATCTGCGAAGAAAAAGAAAACAAAGCAGCAAAAAGGGATGAGAGGATTATTGAAGAAACTGTTCAAACCGGTCAAATGAAAACGCCGAGGTTACTCAACCTCGGCGTTTGTGTTGCCGTAGTCAGCGATCGTGCTGGACCAGACGACTGTGAAGATTTCCGCAGTTTGTACATTGAAGCCATAGAGTTTCCACAACTCTATCAGAGAATTCTTTCGAAACAACTTCGACGACTTTCTGTTCGTTACTGAAACAGTTCAGACAATGATCGTGGACGCGGGTGCCTATTTCATAGTTTTTCATTACATGCCTCCTCTCTAAGGGAGGGAGGCAACAGTAGGAGTTTCATCTTAAGACAAAATAAAGGGAATTTCAAACGTGCCGCAAGTGAAGCCATTAAATAAAAAGAATTGCCATTAAAAGTTGACTCGGGGAAACAAAAAAAGTAGAATAACGATATCGATAAAATTTGCCCAAGGGCAAAAATGATGAGGTGAGGAATATGTTTGAACAATTAGGTAATATAAATCCCGTGATTCTGGCTTTGCTGGGCTCTTTATTCACTTGGGGGATGACTGCTCTCGGGGCAGCCCTCGTTTTCTTAATAAAAGGATCGAGTCAAAAGTTTCTGGACAGCATGCTCGCTTTCGCAGGAGGAGTTATGATCGCAGCCAGTTACTGGTCGCTGCTCGCTCCGGCTATAGAGAGGGGGGCGGAAGGTCCGCTGCCTTCCTGGTTCCCTGCTGTCGTAGGTTTTCTTCTCGGCGGGTTTCTGCTTCTCTTTATCGATCGTGTCATACCAATGGTAGACCTCGACAGGTATATGTACGACATTAAAAATAAAAGAGCAAAGAGTCGTACGGCACTGCTGATGTTCTCGATGACCCTCCACAATATCCCTGAAGGATTAGCGGTTGGTGTGGCTTTCGGTGCTGTAGCTTCGGACGGATCCGGAGCGGCTCTCGGTGGAGCGATAGCTCTTGCGATCGGTATCGGTATACAGAACTTCCCGGAAGGAGCGGCGGTTTCCATGCCTCTTTACCGGGAGGGTATGAAGAAGAAGAAAAGTTTCATGTTCGGACAGTTTTCCGGAATGGTAGAACCGATTTCAGCAGTAATAGGGGCGGCTGCCGTTATAATTATAGAACCGGTCCTGCCTTACGCATTGAGCTTTGCGGCCGGAGCCATGATTTTCGTAGTAGCCAAGGAAATTATCCCGGGCTCCCATGAACAGGGGAACGTCAACATTGCTTCTATGAGCCTTATGTTCGGTTTCGCCCTTATGATGACGCTCGATGTTGCACTCGGTTAAGGGTTTTAATAAAAAGTGGAGATGTCTGAACACATCTCTCTTTTTTTATGCACAAATCTCCCGGAGAGTCGGAAAACAGGAATGCTGATTGACAGATCGTATCGTTTGCAGGATAGTGGAAGGGAGGGGATTTCCCTCAATAACTGAATACGTCCGGTGGTCGCAACATCTGTGTTAAAAGGGAAGCCCGGTAAAATCCGGCACGGTCCCGCCACTGTAAAGGGGAGCTTTGTATCGATCCACTGTCTGAAAAAGACGGGAAGGTATACCGAGTGAGGAACCTGAGTCAGGAGACCTGCCACCGGAAAGAACATGAAATCCTACGGGAGAATAGGAGGATGTTACGTGAAATATCTTAAACCGGGACGCCGATACGGGCCTGTACCGTCGATACTTTCCTATCCACCTTCCTGCTAGCTGACGGGAAGGTATTTTAATGGAGACAAAGTGAAAAGAGGCCTTTCCTGGGGTCGTTATCGCAGCGATAAAAGAGGAGGAAGAAACGATGGATCAGATACCTGTACGTTGTTCGAAAGTAACCCAGACAAGACTTATATTTCCCCCGGATACTAACCATCTCGGGACGATTTTCGGAGGGAAAGTTCTTGCATATATTGATGAAGTTGCTGCCCTTACCGCAATGAAACACTCCAATGCAATTGTAGTGACAGCTTCGATCGACTCGGTGAATTTCATATCTACTGCCAGAGTGGGAGAAGCCCTGACTATTGAAGCCTGTGTAACGAAGACAGGTCGGACTTCTATGGAAGTGTATGTAAAAGTATTTGCGGATGATCTGCTCAGTGGAGAGCAGAAAATGACGACCGAATCATTTCTTACAATGGTGGCAATGGACGAAGAAGGGCGCCCGAAACCGGTCCCCCACGTCATTCCTGAAACGGAAGAAGAAAAAGAACTGAACAGAACGGCTGCCGCGAGAAAGAAACAGCGGGAAGAAAAAGCCGAGCTGCGAACCTGAACCGCATGACAATACGGGACCCGCTTAGGGCCCCGTATTATTTATGAACATTATTCTTTTAAGTCTTTTTTGCAGAAGTACCAGTCTACACATTCATAGGAATCGTCATTTTCTCTTGCACGAGCATCTTCTACTGTTTTTGGAGGAGATGCGACAACTTTGTTTCCTTTCGTCCAGTCAGCCGGAGTGGAAACTCCGTGTTTGTCGGTAGTCCTGAGAGCCTCGACGAGCCGTACGATTTCACCCATATTCCGGCCGGTAGTGAGCGGGTAATATATGAGAGAACGGATTGTTCCTTTGTCATCAATCACAAAAACGGCACGGGAAGCTTCAGTACCGCTGCTTTCCGGCATAATCATACCGAACTTGGTAGCCACCTGTTTATCGAGGTCGGCGATTACCGGAAACTCGATCTTCGTGTCAAAGTTTTCTTCAATGTTCCGTATCCAGGCGATATGGGAAGTGATGCTGTCCACACTCAGTCCGAGGAGTTCTGTGTTCATTTCCCGCAACTGATCATAAATCCCCTGAAACGCTACGAATTCTGTCGTGCATACAGGTGTAAAATCTGCCGGATGGGAAAATAGAACAAACCATTTTCCTTCGTAATCATCGAGAGAAAGCTCTCCGTGTGTCGTCTGAGCAGTGAAGTCAGGGGCTTTTTCACCGATACGCGGCAAGCCGTAGTGTTTCTGTTCTTCTGTATTATGCTGCTCTTCCATCATTCAAATCCCTCCTGTTACATATTCCGTCCGTCCTGAACGGTCCTCTATTTTTGATTCCCGTTCAGTTTTTCATTAAACCACATAGTACGTGAGGTGGTACTGCCAAACGGGGTAAGGAGGATATTTGTAAACCCCTTTCCCCGGGGGGGAATATGGTAGAATGTTAAGTAAATAAATGTGGTAAAGGAAGGGTCGTTTGTGTTGAAAGACCAGCGTATTTTGGAATTGATCAAAGAAAATCCGTTCATCACCCAGCAGCAGCTATCGGAAAAATTAAATCTTTCACGCTCGGCAGTAGCCGGATACATCTCAACGCTTACAAAAAAAGGGGAGATTGTAGGAAGAGCTTATGTTCTGAAAGAGGAGTCGAAAATCTTCTGTATTGGAGGGGCGAATATCGACCGGAAGAACCGCACGCTTTCACAGGTGCAATACGGAACTTCCAACCCTGTTTCTTCTCTTCAGAGCCTTGGGGGGGTAGCGAGAAACGTGGCTGAGAACCTCGGGAAACTTACCTGTGATGTTTCTCTTATTGCACTTACCGGAGAAGACCAGGACGGGGAATGGCTGATGAAACAGACGAAACAGCAGGGAGTGGACGTTTCGCAGTCCTTTGCCCTGAATGGAGAAAAAACCGGAGCCTACACTTCTATCCTAGATTCGTCCGGAGAACTGGTACTCGCAGTGGCGGATATGGAATTGTATGACCGTTTCACCTCCGGGCTTCTTGAAGAGAGATGGCCGCATATTGCTTCTGCGGAAGTGATTTTTGCAGATACGAACCTGCCGGAGGCAACACTTTCCTATTTGATTCAGCGGGCGGATAAAGAAGACCGCCATCTTTGGATACATACGGTTTCCACGACGAAAATGAAGCGACTGCCGGAAGATTTAAGCGGAGTCGGTGTGTTGTTCATCAACCTTGAAGAAGCAGCGGAACTTACAGGCGTGCATGGGGGAACGAAGGAAGAATGGAGAGAAGCCTGTGACCTCATGATCGGACGGGGAGTCTCAAAAGTTGTCATCCATCTTGATACGGACGGAGTATTTGTAAGAACGGATACGGGGGAAGAAGAATACGCGGCACCATACCCGCATACTTTGGAAGATGGTACCGGGGTTAAGGAAGCGTTTATCAGCGGCATGCTTTTCGGCTATACCCATAAGGAGTCTTTTCGCGATTCGATTCTGCTCGGAATGGCGGCAGCTGCCGAAGCGTGGCAGAGTACGGAAACCGTCGCCGCTCTTTCCAAGGAGAAATTGTATAATCAACTGCAAAGTTAGGGAGGGAGACTTATGGAAACGTTCGAGAAATACCTGGAAACGCTGACCGCCCCTGAAGCGAGAGTGCGGATGGAAGAAGTGCTCACGTGGATGAGGGAAGAATTTCCGCAGCTTAATGAAAGAATCGCGTGGAATCAGCCTATGTTCACAGATCACGGCACATATATCATCGGATTCAGTGCGTCCAAAAAACATATGGCTGTCTCGCCGGAGAAAGAAGGCATTACCCATTTTTCAAAAGAGATAGAAGACGCAGGATATAGACATACGAAAATGCTGTTGCAGATTCCCTGGGCAAAACCTGTAGACTATAAACTTTTAAAGCGAATGATTTCATACAACATAGCTGAAAAGAAGAACTGTACTTCCTTTTGGAGATAAACAAAAACATCTGTAACATCCATTTTTTCCGAAAATTCGAGCATCATTGAGGAAATCGGTATCATTTCTATTTCGTTTCGGTCAGAAAGCGACACGAAAGGTTTTACTCCCGATAATGGAGGGATTCACACGTTGATAAGCCTCCGGATTACGCGTACATTTACAATTGTGTTTCAAAAAAGGATCGTTTATTAAAGGAGTTGTAAAATGTATGTGGAAGTCTTTGAGAAAAAACGTAGGAATAGTGTCTTTCCTGTCAGTCTCCCTGCTGATGGCGGGCTGTGGAAGCGACGGTGAAGAAGCTTCTTCAGGAGGCGGCACAAATGTCAGTGAAGAAGTGGAACATACCATTGTCGGAATAGAACCGGGAGCAGGGGCAACGGTAGCAACTGAAGAAGCCGTGGAGACTTATGACTCCCTTAACGGCTGGGAGCACGAAACAGCTTCGACAGCGGCTATGCTCACTTCTCTCGGGGATGCTATCAAAGCGGAAGAACCTGTGGTTGTAGTCGGATGGTCGCCTCACTATATGTTCGCAAAGTGGGATCTGAAGTACCTTGAAGATCCGGAGGGGGCATACGGCGGATCAGAACAGATTACTACACTGGCCCGGACAGGATTTGAAGAAGAGTACCCGGGCGCTTACCAGATTCTTGAAAAAATAGGCTGGGATATTTCAACTCTTGAAGAACTGATGCTTAAAGCACAGGAAACTCCGATTGAAGAAGTAGCCCAGACCTGGATTGATGAGAATCAGGATAAGGTCGATGAGTGGATTGCAGAAGCACCGGAAGGCGAAGGAAAGTCGATTGAACTTGTTATGACTCCGTGGGATTCTGAACGTCTGACAGGTAATATGACAAAACGGGTCCTTGAACAGAAGGGGTATGAAGTGACGTTGACTCCCGTAGATCCGGCTATCGTGTTCGAAGCTTTGGCTCAGGGCGATGCCGACGCCACTCTCGCCGCCTGGCTGCCTAAAACGCACGGCAGTTTCTATGAAGAACATAAAGATAACCTCGTCAAGGTGAACGAAGCTATCACAGGTGCAAAAATTGGACTGGCGGTACCGGAATATATGGATATCGAGTCCATTGAAGATCTGGAACCGGCTGAATAATATTATAAAAGCGTGGAGCCTGAAAAAGCTCCACGCTTTATTTTGTCTTTTTCAAAAAAATATATGATACCCTTAAAAGTAGAAGATTGAATAGGAGGCATCATGCGTTGGCTAAAAATAAAAAGAAGAATCGGAAGAAACCTCATAACAGACCGGCCCCTTCCGGAAAACCGCATTCGTCGAAACAGGAGCAGCCAAAAACGACGGAAGTGACCTGTACAGGGCTTACGGACGACGGAAAAGGGATAGCGACGTGGAAGGGAAAACGTCTCGAAATTCCTCACCTCCTTCCGGGTGAAAAAGCGGAAGTCGCCGTACCAAAGCGCGGACCGGCTGAAGTCGTCCGGGTAACAGAAAAGAGCGAAGTGAGGCAGGAGGCACCCTGTCCTTACTTTTACGTGTGCGGCGGTTGTCAGATACAGCATATGACTCCGCTTGCCCAGAATGATTTCAAACAAAGTGTGGTCGACCGGCTTATGCAGCCGTTCGGAAAGCCTGAGAGGATCATGACGATGGAGCACCCTTTCGATTATCGTAATAAAAATACGATGACTTTCGGTGAAAATAGGAAACGTCAGATTATCGGAGGATTGTACGCAGCCAACTCCCATGATCTGATAGAAATCGACCGTTGCCTGATCCACGATCCGAAAGCGGACGCCATCATTGCCACCGTTAAGGAACTGCTGGTGTCTTTTAAACTTCGGGCCTATAATGAAGATACAAACCGGGGGTTTCTCCGTCACGTACTGATAAAAACAGGTAAAACGAGCGGAGAAGTGATGGTGGTATTCGTCACCGGCACTCCCGAATTCAAAGGGAAGAATAATTTCCTCAAAGCTCTTCGGCGTGATCATCCGGAAATTTCAACGATTATCCAGAATATCAATACGCGAAGCGACAGCATGGTACTGGGTAAACAGGAAAAAGTTCTGTTCGGTAAAGGGTATATTACCGATACGATCGGAGGCATGGAGTTTGAAATCTCTGCGAAATCTTTTTACCAGATCAACCCTGTACAGACGGAGAAACTGTATGGAAAAGCAGTGGAACTTGCCGGCCTGACAGGAAAGGAAACGGTGATAGACGCTTACTGCGGTATCGGCACTATCGGGTTACTCGCCAGCAAACAGGCAGGTAAAGTGATCGGGGTAGAGATGAATAAAGGAGCAGTCAAAGATGCCATCCGCAACTCCAGACACAATAAAGTGACCAATGCCCGCTTTTACGAAGGAGATGCCGGAAAGTTCATGATGAAGATGGCTGCAGAAGGCAAAAAAGCGGACGTCGTTATTCTCGACCCTCCGCGAAGCGGCAGTGATGAGGCTTTTCTGTCGAGCGTCGTGAAACTCGGACCCGGGCGGGTAGTGTATGTTTCATGTAACCCGGAAACTCAGGTGAGAGATCTTCATTATCTGAAGAAACACGGGTATAAAGTAAAGGAGATCCACCCGGTGGATATGTTTCCTCAGACGTATCATGTAGAGACAGCAGTACTGTTGGAGAAAAGTAAACGATAAGCCCGGTATTTTACCGGCGCTTATTTTTTTCTTGCACTTTCAAACACTTCCCATTAGAGTATATAATGTTAAAATATTATTCAGTTCAGAAAAACCGTGAAAGATACAGGAAATATAATTCTCTAGCTCAGCACGAATAGTGCTGGAAAGAAAGGGTTCGGATATATTATGAAAGATAATTTCTGGAAGGAGTTACCAAAACCTTTTTTCGTACTTGCTCCCATGGAGGCAGTCACGGATGTCGTATTTCGGCACGTTGTCAGTGAAGCGGCCCGGCCGGATGTCTTCTTCACTGAATTCACCAATACGGACAGCTATTGTCATCCCGACGGAAGAAGCAGCGTACGCGGCCGTCTGACTTTCACCGAAGACGAACAGCCGATTGTCGCTCACATATGGGGGGACAGACCGGAACATTTTCGTGAAATGAGCATCGGTATGGCTGAAATGGGCTATAGAGGGGTGGATATCAATATGGGATGTCCCGCTCCAAATGTTGCTACGAAAGGGAAAGGCTGCGGTCTGATCAGGCGTCCGGATGTCGCAGCAGAAATCGTACAGGAAGCGAAAGCCGGAGGGTTGCCGGTCAGTGTGAAGACAAGACTCGGGTATACGAGAGTCGACGAGTGGAAGACGTGGCTGAAGCACCTTCTGGAACAGGATATCGCCAATCTGTCCATCCACCTCCGCACCAAAAAAGAAATGAGCAATTATGATGCCCACTGGGAACTGATCCCGGAGATCAAAGCAATGCGGGATGAAGTCGCCCCCCATACCCTGCTTACGATAAACGGAGATATTCCGGATCGGCAGAAAGGGCTGGAACTCGTAGAGAAATACGGAGTGGACGGAGTGATGATAGGCCGCGGTATTTTCCATAACCCGTTCGCTTTTGAAATGGAAAAGAAAGAGCATACGAGCGAAGAACTGCTTGATCTTCTTCATCTGCAGCTCGATCTTCATGATAAATATTCGGAGGAACTGGAGCCGCGGATTTTCAAGCCGCTCCGCCGGTTCTTTAAAATATATGTAAAAGGTTTCCGTGGAGCCAGCGAGTTGAGGAACAAATTGATGAGCACGGAATCCACAGACGAAGTGCGGGAGCTCCTGGAGGAGTTCCGCTCTGAAAATAGAGAGCAGAGTACTGCCGCCTCTACATCAAAATAAAGGTACTAAACATCAAGAAGCACCGGACAGTCATCCGCAGTGCTTCTTTTTTTACCGGTTTTTACCGGTTTTGCCGGGTAACATAGAGAAGAATCTGGGAAACGACCGCGAGTACGGGCAGTTCAAGTAAAGGTCCTGTAATCAGTGCCAGTGCGACAAGAGGTCTGTCAGGAAATGCGGTCATTGCGACAGCAAGCGCCACGGGAGAATTTCTCGCAAGTGTCGTCATGGTAAGACTCGTCCGCCACGATTCGGGGAAGTTCATGATGTTGCCGGCCCATCTCCCTATGAAAAAATTGATCAGGAAGAACAGAACAATAGGCACGAAAATAATCCATAAAACGTGCAGATTCTCAAGGAGGAGACGCCCTTCCGAAGCGAACATGGCGGCTATAGCCAGACTCAGAAAAACGATCGGAAGAGGGCCGGCCCCTGACTGAAGACTTTTCATCATGCGGGGAGTTTTTTTCAGCAGAAGTCTGAATAAAATCGCAATCAGAAAGGGTGAAAACAGTACCATTACCACACTTTCTATAAAAAAAGCAGGTTGAACCATCCCCCCTGTCCCGGCGAAAAGAAGCAGATACACCGGAAGCAGTAACAGTTGCAACAGTAGGTTCACGGGAAGAATAGCGGTCGATAATGCTACGTCTCCCTTAGCAATACCGGTGAATACGAGATACCAGTCCGTACAGGGGGTGATCATAAGCATGATGAATCCTATATATAAAGAAGGGTGATCGGAAAGGAAAACAAAAGCCAGCCCCCAGGCCAACAGAGGTGACCATAAAAAGTTGATTACCAGGGTGGTCAGGGTAAAGGTGGTACGGGTAAAAGCCTGCTTCACTTCACGCAGGGGAACCTGAAAGAAAGTGAGAGTCAGCATTACCATCAGCAGGGGCAAAATAGCGTGGCCGGCGATGTGTTTGACGGAACTGACCTGGCTAAAAGCGATGCCTAGCAGGGCAGCCGTTAAAATGAGAGGCGTGTATATTTTTTCAAACATAGTCATTTATATCGGACCTTTCCGAGGGAATTGTTACTGACGATGATATCTTAATAAAAACAGCATAAATCTGATTTACGTACGAAATTACTAAATGTGCAGGAATAAATGTTTTCTTTTACAAACAATTGTCTTTGTGGTAAACTTTTGTTTAAAGAGGAGGCGATTACATGAGTCAGTCGGCCCGGCCCATCGTTTGTGTAGGCGGCGCCAATGTTGATAAGAAACTTTATGCTAAAAATGAAATCGTTCCCGGGACTTCAAACCCTGTGTCTTCTTCGACTTCCGTTGGCGGGGTAGCCCGGAACATAGCAGAAAACCTGGGCAGAATAGGAGAGGAAGTCGTTCTTCTTACAACGAAAGGAAACGACGCAGAGTGGCTGGCAATTGATAAAGAATGCAGCCATTACGTGAACCTGAATCATGTTTTCGAAATCCCCGATGCTTCCACAGGCTCTTACACTGCCGTACTTGAACCTGACGGCAACCTTTCCTGTGCATATGCGGACATGGACGTTTTCGATGAACTGACTAAGGAGAAGATTACCGGGGAACTTCCGGTTTTAGAAAAAGCGGCATGTATAATTGCAGACTTGAACTGTCCCGCGGAAACCGTGAAATTCTTACAATCTTTTGCCCTGGAAAATGATATACCTTTCGTTATCATTCCCGTCTCTTCTCCGAAGATGGATCGTCTCCCTTCCGATCTTACAGGGGTGGAGTGGCTGATTGTGAATCAGGACGAAACCGAAACGACTCTCGGCATGAAGATTGACACCGATAAAGATTGGGAGGAGTCCGTTTACAGATGGATGGATAAAGGTGCAGCTCATGTAATAGTAACAGGAGGAGAACGGGGGGTTATGGCAGGGGACGAAAAAGGAGTTTATTTCTTTCCGTCACTGGAAACGCGAGTAACAGATGTAACAGGAGCCGGGGATTCTTTCTGTGCCGCAGTCATTTATTCATGGCTGCAGAAGGAGTCTTTCCAGAAGAGTCTCCAGGCCGGTCTTGTGAATGCCCGCAAAACGATTATGTCAAATACGACAGTGAGACAGGATTTGTCTGAAGAACAACTAAAACAGGACAGGGAGGAATTTTTCAATGGAACAGTATCTTGAATATTCGCAGGAAGTAAGAGACGCTAAAATTAACGATAAACCGATAGTAGCACTTGAATCCACAATCATTTCCCACGGTATGCCATACCCGCAGAACGTGAAAATGGCCAGAGAAGTTGAACAGATTGTACGTGATGAAGGAGCAGTACCGGCGACCATAGCCATTATGGACGGGAAAATCAAAATAGGATTAAGTGATGAAGAACTGGAAAAATTCGGTAATAGCGAAGGGGTAGCCAAAGTTTCAAGGCGCGATCTTCCAAACGTTGTTGCAATGAAGAAACTGGGAGCTACGACCGTAACGACGACGATGATCTGTGCAGAAATGGCGGAAATCGAAATGTTCGTCACCGGAGGTATCGGAGGAGTGCACCGCGGAGCTGAAAAAACGATGGACATTTCTGCTGACCTTGAAGAACTGGCGAAGACGAACGTAGCTGTCGTATGCGCCGGCGCTAAATCCATACTCGATCTCGGATTGACGATGGAGTATCTGGAAACGAAAGGGGTACCTGTAATCGGTTATCAGACGGAGTATCTTCCTGCTTTCTACACAAGAACGAGTGAGTTCAAGCTTAGCTTCCGTGCCGAATCGGAAGAAGAGATAGCAGAAACCCTCAAAGCCAAATGGGATCTCGGTCTTCAGGGCGGAGCCGTTATTGCCAACCCTATCCCTGAAGAAGACGCGATGGATGAATCATACATCAACGGAATCATTTCCCAGGCTGTCAAAGAAGCTGAAACGGATAACATCTCCGGAAAAGACAGCACCCCTTATCTTCTTGGAAGAATCAAAGAACTTACAAACGGAAAAAGTCTGGACGCAAACATTGCCCTCGTTAAACACAACGCCCGTGTAGGCTCACGGATTGCGCTCAGTCTCGAAAAGAAAATTGAAAAAGAAGTGTAAGTGAATACCTTACGAACGGTCCCTGAAATTCAGGGACCGTTTTTTTATCTCTGAGTTATCGAGGCGATTTTTCAGTTATTCAATCAAATATATATTTGATTGAATGGTTGAATTTTTCGTCCAAAAAGAATATAGTATAATCAAACAAACTTTTGAATGAGGTGGCTGTAATGGCAGAGCAAGCTATAAAAAAACGAACGAATGATACATGCGAGACGTTTTGTTACGACGAAAAGCTCGTAGCAGATCTCAAACCCCGGGTGGAAAGAATCTCCGGTGTCGAGCAGATTTTCAAGGCGCTTGCCGATGAGAGACGCGTGAAAATCGTCTATGCTCTTACGCTCGAAGAAGAACTATGCGTCTGTGATGTATCCAATATTATAGGCTGTACTACGGCGACCGCCTCCCACCATTTACGTCAGTTGAAAAAAATGAATCTCGCCAAACATAGAAAAGAAGGGAAGCTTGTGTTCTACTCACTCAAGGATGAACACGTAAGGCAATTAGTATCTATAGCGCTTGCCCATTCGGAAGAGGTGGTTCCGTCATGATTACGAAAGAGAAAGCAAAAGATAAAGAAAAAGATGTCTGCTGTTCAGGCAACCAGGAAGAAACGGCGGAAACCGGCTGCTGTTCAGGCAAAAAGGAGGAAGTATCCGAAGGTACGTCCTGCTGCAGTAATGAAGAAGCTTCTTCTGCAGGAACGCCGGCTCCTTCATCCGAAAAAGGTGAAACGAGAGAATTTTATATCCACGGTATGGATTGCCCATCCTGTGCCGCAACTATTGAAAAAAGTTTAAGTAAAAACCCCGGCATACGTGACGCCACCGTGAGTTACGGCACCGGAAAACTTGCGGTGGGCGCATAAGAGCCCACGGTGTATAAAACAATCCCGAACGATGTTAAAAAATTGGGTTTTGAAGCAGTTCCGGCCCGGCAGGATAACGGGTACGAGACGTACCGGATAGCCGGTATGGATTGCGGTTCCTGTGCTATGACGATAGAAAAGCACATGGGCAGCCTCTCTTCGGTGGAGGACGTCCAGGTGAACTTTTCTACCGGTAATATGCAGGTCCTGCACGGTTTAACGCAGGAACAGATCTTAAAAGAAGTGAAAAAGTCCGGATTCGAAGCTTATCCGGAATCTGTGCCAGAAGAAGAAACACCCGCCTGGAAGAAAGGAAGTTTCGTAACCGTCATTTCCGGTGTCTTTCTGGCCCTCGGTTTCATTGGTTCGTTTACCGGCGTTCCGGCTGTTCTGGTTACCCTGATGTATGCAATTTCTATTGCCACCGGAGGTTTCAAACCGGTAAAATCAGCTTATTACGCCGTTCGAAGCAAATCGCTCGATATGAACGTACTGATGGCCTCCGCTGCGATCGGAGCAGCCATCATCGGCGAATGGTTCGAAGGAGCCATGGTCGTGTTCCTCTTTGCGGTCGGCAACCTTCTTCAGGACCGTTCCATGGAAAAAACGAGAGACTCTATAAGGAGTCTGATGGATTTGACGCCGGCCAAGGCTCTTGTGAAAACGGGAACCGGCTTAGAAGAGAAAAAAGTGGAAGACGTGGGAGTCGGAGAGGTGCTCGTCGTCCGTCCCGGGGATAAGATACCGATTGACGGGGAAGTGATTTCGGGTACGACAAGTATTAACGAAGCTCCGATTACAGGGGAGTCCATCCCTTCCGATAAAGATATAGGGGATGCCGTTTACGCAGGTACTCTTAATGGACACGGGGCTCTCGAGATCCGGGTGAGCACTTTGTCGGAAGATACGGCGATTGCAAAAATCATCCATATGGTGGAAGAAGCTCAGGAGAAAAAAGCTCCTACGGAAGCATTGATCGACCGGTTCGCGGCCATTTACACTCCCGTCGTTTTCATTCTGGCTCTTCTCGTCATGGTAGTACCTCCTCTGACAGGTTTTGGAACCTGGGGCGAGTGGGTTTACAAAGGCCTGGCTCTATTAGTGGTAGCCTGTCCATGTGCACTCGTCATCTCTACTCCGGTAGCGATCGTCTCGGCTATAGGAAATGCGGCAAAACAAGGAGTTCTTATTAAAGGCGGTACGTATCTTGAGAAGGCCGCAGCTGTTAAGTCAATAGCGTTTGATAAAACAGGAACGCTTACTGAAGGAAAGCCTAAAGTGGCAAAAACGGTAGTCTTCAGTGGAAATGAGGAAGAGCTCATTTCACAGGCCGCGACTATAGAATCTCAATCCTCGCATCCTATTGCGGTAGCGATCCTTACGTACGCAAAAGGTAAAGGAATTACATTGCAGGAAGGGGAAGATTTCCAGGCAATGGCCGGTCAGGGAGCGAAAGGTGACATTGAAGGCCGGGAAGTTTTCGTAGGGAAACCGAAACTTTTTCAAGATATGCAGATAGATTTACGTAATGTTCAAGGTGAGATTTCCCGGCTTCAGGAAGAAGGAAATACCCTGGTACTGGTAGGTACGCGCGAAAGTATCAGCGGAGTCATCGCCGTAAGAGATACTATCCGCGAGGTTACGGTACGGGCGATAGAGCGCCTGAAGAAAAATGGTATGAAAGATATGGTAATGCTGACCGGAGATAATGAAGGTACAGCTGTGAATATCGCAGGAGAAGCCGGAGTGACCCGTCACTTTGCGGAACTTATGCCTGAAGATAAAGTGACAGCTATCCAGAAACTTCAGAATGAAGGAAAACAGGTAGCTATGGTCGGGGATGGTATCAATGATGCCCCTGCTCTTGCGACAGCTGATCTTGGAATTGCTATGGGTGGTGCCGGAACAGACACTGCCATGGAAACGGCAGACGTTATTCTGATGGCTGATAATCTTGAGAAATTGCCGGAAACGATAAGTCTCAGTAAGAAAGCACTGAATATAATCAAACAGAATATCTGGTTTTCTCTTCTGACGAAAGCCGCAGCGCTTATTCTCATTTTCCCGGGAATACTGACATTGTGGATGGCTGTGTTGAGTGATACAGGTGCGGCTCTGATTGTTATATTGAACAGTATGAGACTTCTAAGAAATAAATAAAGGTTCTATTTCAAATGTTGGGGTGGAGGATCTTTTCCTCCGCCCCTTTATCCTAGGTGCTTGCCTACGTTCTTGAATTGGTGATGCATCAGAATGCGGGCCCGCAACCGGTCGTGCCGGCGAAAGCC
>NZ_NSGH01000007.1 GCF_002295105.1 Salimicrobium humidisoli
CGGGATGGACACACCGCTGGTGTACCAGTTGTTCCGCCAGGAGCATTGCTGGGTAGCTACGTGTGGACGGGATAAGTGCTGAAAGCATCTAAGCATGAAGCCCCCCTTGAGATGAGATTTCCCTTTATAGAGATGCCTCTGAGACGAAGAGGTTGATAGGTCCGGTGTGGAAGCGTGGCGACACGTGCAGCAGACGGATACTAATCCATCGAGATCTTCTCTATACGTTGGTCGTATGTTTCTTATCCAGTTTTGAAGGTTCATTCCTTCTAAAGATGTGGTGGCAAGAGCGAAGAGGTCACACCTGTTCCCATGCCGAACACAGAAGTTAAGTTCTTCCGCGCCGATGGTAGTCGGGGTTACCCCCCGCAAGAGTAGGGCGCTGCCACATCGTTTTTTTATCAGCGCGGGATGGAGCAGTCTGGTAGCTCGTCGGGCTCATAACCCGGAGGTCGCAGGTTCAAATCCTGCTCCCGCAACCAATATTCCACCGTAGCTCAGTGGTAGAGCAATCGGCTGTTAACCGATTTGTCGTAGGTTCGAATCCTACCGGTGGAGCCAAATTGCTTCCATAGCTCAGTGGTAGAGCACTTCCATGGTAAGGAAGGGGTCGCCGGTTCAAATCCGGCTGGAAGCTCTCGTAAACGAAACCAGGCCCGTTGGTCAAGTGGTTAAGACACCGCCCTTTCACGGCGGTAACACGGGTTCGAATCCCGTACGGGTCACCACCATACCCCGGAGGATTAGCTCAGCTGGGAGAGCACTTGCCTTACAAGCAAGGGGTCGCAGGTTCGAGCCCTGCATCCTCCACCATAGTCGGCCGGCCTAGCTCAATTGGTAGAGCAACTGATTTGTAATCAGTAGGTTGGGGGTTCAAGTCCTCTGGCCGGCACCAGCAGAGTCCTTTATTACGGAGGGATAGCGAAGTTGGCCAAACGCGGCGGACTGTAAATCCGCTCCCATCGGGTTCGCAGGTTCGAGTCCTGCTCCCTCCACTTTTTTATGTTTCCATTTGTGAAGCTTTTTGATTACAGAATTGTTGGGCTATGGCCAAGCGGTAAGGCAACGGTTTTTGGTACCGTCATGCGCTGGTTCGAATCCAGCTAGCCCAGCCTTTTTTATTTTTTTCAGTAACGAATTTTCTATTGTTACGAGCCATTAGCTCAGCTGGTAGAGCATCTGACTTTTAATCAGAGGGTCGGAGGTTCGAGCCCTCCATGGCTCACTGCTTCATTGCGGGAGTAGTTCAGCGGTAGAACACCACCTTGCCAAGGTGGGGGTCGCGGGTTCGAATCCCGTCTCCCGCTCCATCGGGGCCTTAGCTCAGCTGGGAGAGCGCCTGCTTTGCACGCAGGAGGTCAGCGGTTCGATCCCGCTAGGCTCCATTACAATTTCACTTTTTATAAACGAATAGATAAATAAAAGGAGTTTCTCGCGGAGAAACTCCTTTTTTGTATGAGTTATATGAACATTCTATCGGCTACGCCGTCGAGCCGTTCGCCGAGATCTTCCACTCGGAAAGGCTTCAACAGATAATCTTCGGCTTCCTCTCTCAGTGCTTCTTCCACTCTTTCCGTTTCCTCTTCTCCGGTCATAATCATAACCGCTACGTTCCGGAAATCGTATTTCGTTTTGAGAAAAGGCAGGGTATCGATACCGATAGAACTTGCCAGCAGCAATACATAATCCTCTTCCGGATGATACCAGTCTTCCTCGAGAAACTGTTGTCGGGTATGGAAAGTGATGACCCGTACCGGTTTATCACTGATAAAAGAGCGGGTGGAGAAAAAGTCTTCCAGCTGCTGTCGCACGCTCGGATCATTTTCGACGATGAGTAGTGTAATCATCTCTGCATCAAGAGCAGAAGCCGGCATGTGAGGATGGGAAACAGTACGGTTTCTGCCGGTCCTCTTAGCATGATACAGAGCTTTATCTGCCTGTTCGAGGATGCTTTCTCCTCCGGGGGCCTCCGAAATCTGCGCGATTCCTGCCGAGAAATGGACGTGAAACTGTTCGTCCCCTGAAGTGAATGTAATGGAGGAAAAGCGATTTCTCCATTCTTCCACTCGTGCATCCGCCTCCTGTGCAGAAGCACCCGGGAAAATCACGACGAATTCTTCACCACCATAACGGCTGATCGTCTCTCCTGATGTTTTCATCTACTCAAATACTTTCACAAAGGTCTCCAGAACCTGATCCCCTGTGTGATGGCCGTAAGTGTCATTGATTTTTTTAAAATGATCGAGATCCACCATGGCCGCAGAAAAGGTGTACCCGCCTTCCTTGTGGGAAAGAGCCGACTGCTCCTTCAGTTTTTCTCTAAAAACTTTCGATTGAAGGCGCCGGTCAGTTCGTCCTGCAGAATATGGGCAAGAATCTGTTCCCGCGAGGCAAGACGGTTTTTCAGAAATGGAAGCAATACATCGGTTCTGATCGGCTTTCCGATGAAATCAGTCGCCCCCAGATTAAAAGAGAGAGCCCTGTGTTCATTTGAATTGTGCGCACTGACCATGATGACAGGGGTGAATTCATTACGGGCTTTCTCAACGATTTGAGTCAGCAGAGCCACCCCGTCAATATCCGGAAGTATGTAATCGATCAGCACAAGGTCAGGGTGAAGATCATAAAATAGTTCGAGACCTTTTTTTCCGGTAAGCGATGCAAGAACCTGGTATCCATGCTGCTCCAGGAAATCTTTCATAAAAGTGATGAGCTCAATATCATCGTCAATGATAAGCAGCAGCGGTAACTTCGTGTCGGGAAACCGGTCCTCCGTTGTACGGAGTGGAGAGGGAATTCCGTCTGTATCTGTCGCAGCGACGGTCTCCATTCTGATTTTTCCCATCTCTTCGTGCCGGTTCGGTCAAGGAAGAGAAGAAACTTTTCCGTCAGCTGTTCCGCCTCCGTAAACTCCATGATTTGAAGCTGCTCTCTCGTCCGCTCCAGAAAGTCGGCCAGGTCGTATTCCACGACAAAGGGGCGGGCCTGCCAGTCTTTTATCTTATTTTCAATCCCTTCCCATAGTAACTGCGAGGCTGTTTTCATAGGGCACGACCTTTCCTGCAAGTAGCTGTTCGTTCTATTGGTTATACCTACCATTATAATAGACGGAACGTTATTTTGAAACCGGAGGAAAACGCATGTTTATGCACAAAAATGTGCAGTTGAGTCATTGTGTGAATTTTAGCTACAATAGAAAGCAGCCCGATGAAGGAGGAATTGTTTATGAACAGGAAGTTGTCGATCATTGGAGTACCTATGGATCTCGGTCAAAACCGACGGGGGGTGGACATGGGCCCGAGTGCCATCCGCTATGCGGGAGTAATTGAAAGACTGGAACAGTTGAAATATGATATAGAAGACCTCGGAGACCTGGTCATTTCCAAACCTTCCGAAGAAACGGAAGAAACAAGTGAGAAAGAGAACCTCCGTAATCTTAAAGAAGTCAGAGAGGGCAACGTTGCGCTCGCGCAAAAGGTGGATGACATCGTTCAGGAAGGACGATTCCCTCTTGTGCTCGGAGGCGACCACAGCATCGCCATGGGGACACTTGCCGGTATCTCGAAACATTACGGGAATCTTGGTGTGATCTGGTATGATGCCCACACGGATTTGAATAGCGGAGAAACCTCTCCTTCCGGTAATATTCACGGAATGCCGCTCGCTGCAAGTATAGGGATAGGTAATGAGAGTCTTACGGATATCCACGGATATCAGCCTAAACTGAAACCTGAAAACATCGTTGTTATCGGTGCACGTTCCGTGGACGAAGGGGAACGGGAATTGATCAGGGAAAAAGGCATTAAAGTATTCAGCATGCATGAAGTGGACCGTCTCGGTATGTCGCAGGTGATGCAGGATGCTCTTGATTATCTGGAAACCCGCAAAGTGGACGGCGTACACCTGAGCCTCGACCTCGACAGTCTGGATCCGGAAGAAGCGCCTGGAGTAGGAACACCGGTCATGGGCGGCTTCAGTTACCGGGAAAGTCATCTGGCGATGGAGATGCTGCATGACTCGGAAAGAATCACTTCCGCAGAATTCGTGGAAGTGAACCCGATCCTCGATGAAAAAAATAAAACGGCTTCCATGGCGGTGGGGCTTATGGGCTCCATGCTCGGTGAGAAGCTGACATAAAGTTTTTGATACAATAGCCTGCATCCCCTGGATGCAGGCTGTTATAATGAACAAGCGGCACCTGTCCCCGTTTTAAAAAATAATGCGATGAAACCTTTCGGACGAGTTATTCGTACATATAAGAACCGCAGTGAAAGCGGAGGTATAGTGAGATGGAAACTTTCATAGCAGAAAGAATCAAAGAAGTGAAAAAAGGTAACGTACAGGCGTTTGAGGACGTAGTCTCGTTTTATCAAAACAAAGTGTATTTCGTATGCTTCCGTATGATCGGCAACAGTCAGGAAGCGGAGGATCTGGCTCAGGAAGCGTTCATACGGGCCTACACCAACATCGAGAGCTTTGATGAAAAACGAAAGTTCTCTACGTGGCTGTACCGGATTGCGACGAATTTGACGATTGACCGGATCAGAAAGAAAAAACCCGATTATCACCTCGACGCTGATATAAAAGGGACAGACGGTCTGAGTATGCATGACCAGTTGGCGACGGATGAAGCTTTGCCGGAGGAACAGGTGGAGAACCTTGAGCTGCGGGGATATATACAGAGAGAAATAACCGCTCTCCCTCCGATATACCGAAGTGTGATCGTTTTACGGTTTCTCGAAGAATTATCCCTTCAGGAAATAGCTGAAGTACTTGATATGCCGGTTGGAACGGTGAAAACGAGAATTCACCGCGGCAGAGAAATTTTACGTAAAAAGCTTCGGAATGTGTAAGGGGTGAAAATAGATGAAGTGCGATAACGACATGATATACTTGATGCATAAATATCTGGATGAGTCGCTGACAGAAGAGGAGCAGAGGATCCTCGGGAACCATCTGCAGCGATGTGAGGAATGCCAGGAACATTTTCATGAACTGAAAAGAGCGGATACGCTGGCTTCGGATAAGACGGGAGTCACGGCCCCTTCCTCCTTCACGGACAGGGTAATGAGTGAGCTGCCGCGCAACCGGAAACGTACTACGTGGGTCCAGTGGTTCCGCCACCATCCTCTCGTTTCGGCAGCAGCCGTGTTTGTGCTTCTTATGGCCAGCGGAATCTTCTCTGCGTGGAACCAGGAAGATCAGGTTACGGTTTCCAAGCAGGAAGGCGTGGTCATTGAAGAAGGAACGGTAGTCGTTCCGGAAGATATTACGGTGGAAGGCGATCTGGTGGTACGGAACGGAGATCTGAAGGTCCAGGGACATGTCGACGGGGATGTAACATTGATAAACGGCCGGCTGATAGAAGGAGACACTTCCAGGGAAGCCACGGAAGGCGAAGAACTACAGGCTTACGTGAGTGGAGAGCTGAACTACGTGAACCAGGTGTTCGAATGGATGTGGTACCACGTAAGAAATTTCGCAGAAGAAGTTTTTTCCATGGGAGAGGAATCACCGGAATAACACCCCGGTGATTCTTTTCTTTTGAAATGGCAAATATGATATAATTAAAAAAGTTTCTGAGATCGATATTCATACAGAAGGAAGTGTCGGCATGTTTGGTGAGGCTCATACGTTATTCGATTATATCGTAATCGCCATCGACATAGCCCTGGTCTGGTTCATCATATATAAGCTGATTATGCTTATTCAAGGAACGAAAGCTGTTCAACTGTTAAAAGGTGTGTTTCTCATCCTTGGAATTTGGCTGCTCAGTAACCTGTTTGGACTTACGACATTACGGGAGCTTATGTCGCAGGCGATCGCCTGGGGTTTTCTTGCTATTATCATATTGTTCCAGCCTGAACTCAGGCGGGCACTGGAACAGTTGGGACGAGGAAGTTTCTTCAGCAGAAGCTCGGCGGAGGAGGAAAATACGGAGCGTTCCGTCGAAGCGATACTTAAGTCATGCAACTATATGGCAAAACGTCGTATCGGGGCTCTGATTACCATTGAAAGAGAAACGGGTATGGGAGATTACGTAGAAACCGGTATCCCGGTGCACGGGGAACTGACGAACGAACTGCTTACGAACATCTTCATACCGAATACTCCGCTTCACGACGGGGCGGTCATACTGAAAAGCAATAAAATTGTGGCGGCCGCCTGTTATCTGCCGCTATCGGAAAGCCCCTTCATCTCCAAGGAACTTGGTACCAGGCACCGTGCGGCGATGGGAATCAGTGAGGTGACCGATGCGCTGACCATTATTGTCTCCGAAGAAACCGGGAATATGTCCTGTACGGTCAACGGAGAGCTGCAGCGGAATCTGGATGAGGAATCTCTTAGAAAAATACTGCACTCCGCTCTTGATGTGACCTCGAAGACCCCTGCAAACAAATCGTGGAACTGGAGGGGGAAGAAGAATGGATAAATGGTTACGCAGCACGTGGTTTATAAGAATTCTCTCCCTTTTTCTCGCCATCCTCATGTGGGCTTCCGTGAGTGAGGACAGCACGGAGGGGACAGACCCGACTTTTCTGAACGGAAGTTCTACGGATAAAGAAATGGCGGAAAACGTGCCGGTGGATATCAAGCTCGAGGACGAGGAACTTGTAGTGACCGGTGTACCGCAGGTGGCCGACGTTATGCTTGAAGGTCCTACGAGTCAGGTCGCTCCGGCTGCCCGTCAGCAGAACTTTTCCCTTTACGTGGAATTGAACGGTCTCGGCGCCGGTGTTCATGAGGTGCGTATCCAGCACTCCGGAATTTCGAATCAGGTGCAGGTGAACGTGGAACCCAAAACCGTCGAAGTTACGATAGAACGCCGGATGAGCGAGACACATAATATAAGTGCGGATTTTATAAATGAAAGCCAGATGGGAAGTGAGTTCGAAGTAGGAGAAGCTGATATCAATCCTTCCACCGTGGAAGTGACGGGAGCGGCTTCTGTCCTCTCGGAAGTGGCGGTCGTGAAATCGATCGTTAATCTGGCAGGCGTGGACACTTCGATAGAGAAGAGGGAGACGCCCGTTAAAGTATATGACGAGGAAGGGAACGAACTGAATGTGATTGTGGAACCGGCTTCGGTGACTGTCGACGTTCCTGTATCCCGCAGTAAAAAAGAAGTACCTGTAGCCTTTCGGGCCGAAGGAGGGGTGAAAGACGGTGTGAAGGTGGATAAAATCACCTCATCTGTCGAGCAGGCGACTATTTACGGACCGAAAGAGGTTCTTGATGATATCAATCAGGTCAGTGGAAGTATTGTTAATACGGAGGGTCTCGAGGAAACCACCAGTAAGGATGTGGAATTGGAAGTTCCAAACGGCGTGGTCTCCATCGAACCCGAGACAGTGGAAGTAAAAATCGAAATTACAAACGAGTAGGAAGCGAGGGACAGAGTCATGGGTAAATATTTTGGCACAGACGGGGTGCGAGGAGTCGCAAACAAGGAATTGACCCCGGAATTTGCATTCAAATTGGGAAGGTTTGGCGGTTATGCGCTGACGAAAGGGCAGGAGAAACCGAAAGTGCTGATCGGGAGAGACACACGTATATCCGGGGAGATGTTTGAAGGCGCTCTTGCAGCCGGCCTGCTCTCCATCGGGGCAGAAGTTATGCGTCTCGGAGTTATCTCCACACCCGGAGTCGCTTATTTGACGAAAGCTATGCAGGCGGAAGCGGGAATCATGATTTCGGCTTCCCATAATCCGGTGGAAGATAACGGCATCAAGTTTTTCGGTTCGGACGGCTTTAAACTTTCGGATAAACAGGAAGAAGAGATTGAAGCACTGATTGATGCGGAGGAAGATGAACTGCCGCGTCCATCCGGCAGCGACCTCGGTCAGATCAATGACTATTTCGAAGGTGTCCAGAAGTATATGCAGCATATGAAGAAGACGGTGGACCACGACTTCGACGGCATGCACATCGCTATCGACTGTGCGAACGGGGCCACGTCCTCCATCGCTTCCCATCTGTTTGCGGACCTGGAAGCGGAGATCTCCTCTATAGGTTCCACCCCGGACGGGCTGAACATCAACGAAGGATGCGGGTCTACCAGTCCGGAAGCACTTCAGGAACTGGTGAAGGAGAAGAAAGCGGATATCGGACTCGCCTTTGACGGAGACGGAGATCGTCTGATTGCGGTGGATGAAAAGGGGCAGCTCGTGGATGGCGACCGCATTATGTATATTTGTGCGAAATTCATGAACGAACAGATGATGCTCAACAAATCCACCGTCGTTTCGACCGTAATGAGCAATCTCGGGTTCTATAAGGCACTCGAAAAAGTAGGGATCACGAGTGACAAGACGGCCGTCGGCGACCGTTACGTTATGGAAGAGATGCGCAAAGGCGACTATAATTTAGGCGGGGAGCAGTCCGGCCATATTATTTTCCTCGACCATAATACTACAGGGGACGGCATCCTTTCCGCTCTGCAGCTGGTAAACGTGGTCCGGGACACCGGCAAGCCGCTTTCGGTCCTGGCCCAGGAAATGGAAAAATTCCCGCAGGTACTTAAAAACATTAAAGTGACAGATAAAAAAGCGGTCTTTACAAACGACCGGATCCAGGAAAAAATTGCGGAAGTGGAAAACGAAATGGGCGACAGTGGTCGTGTTCTCGTTCGTCCTTCCGGCACCGAGCCGCTCGTCCGTATTATGGCTGAGGCTCCTACGGAAGAGGAATGCGAAGCCTACGTGACGAGAGTAGTGGAAGTAGTCGAAGAAGAGCTTGGAATGCAGTCGTAACATACTGAAAACAGCGCGGACGAAAAAACGTCCGCGCTGCTTTTTTGATGGGAGTCGAACTTCTGCGCTTTTATGCAAAAAAGATTGACGTTTCATTTTATCCTCGAGTAGAATAAGAGTGTTGCACTGATATGTTTAATTGAGGAAAAAATGGTTAAATGAACAAGGTGCATATTCATTATAGAAAAGAAAGGAGCAGCGCGGGATAATTAATGTAAAGCGCCAGGACTGCAGAACAGGATGTTTTATCTGCAGTTGACGAGGTGGAGGTTCATCGAGATCATTCGGCGGATACCTCCCGGTTGCCGACATTTCAACCGACTGTTTCTGTGCTAAACCGTAGAGGCGACTCTTCGTCCAACGCGCAGGGACAAAATGTTCAAAAATAACAGGGAAAGGGGCAGTCTCGCCCCTGGTGGTGGTGACTGCTCCTTATTAGAGGAGGACATCACAATGTGTGGTATTGTAGGATATATTGGTAAGGATGACACGAAGGACATTTTGCTCGAAGGTCTTCAGAAATTGGAATATCGCGGGTATGACTCGGCAGGAATCGCTACGTTATCGGGTGAAGAGCTGCACGTTTTTAAAGTGAAGGGCAGAATTGCCGCTTTACGTGAAGAAGTGGACCCGAACGTGAAAGCGACTCTCGGGATAGGCCACACACGCTGGGCGACGCACGGTGCGCCGAGCAAAGAGAATGCCCACCCTCACCAGAGCGACTCCGGACGCTTCACGATCGTCCATAATGGTGTAATCGAGAACTACAACCAGATCCGTAAAGAGTACCTCGGAGACGTTGAGCTGAAGAGTGAAACGGATACAGAAATCATCGTACAGCTGATTGAACTGCTTCATCGTAAGACTGACAATACGAAAGAAGCGTTCCGTCAGGCGGTTGAACTTCTGAGCGGTTCCTACGCCCTGGCCCTTATCGACAGACGGGACGAAGATACGATTTATGTCGCAAAAAACAAGAGCCCGCTTCTCGTAGGCCTGGGCGACGGCTTCAACATGGTCGTCAGTGACTCCATGGCCGGTCTTCAGGCTACAAACGAATTCATGGAACTTATGGATAAGGAAATTGTAATCGTGAAACGTGAAGACGTGACTGTTGAGAAACTTGACGGCACCGAGGTCGAAAGAGAGTCCTTCACCGCAGAAATCGACTCGATGGATATCGAAAAAGGAACGTATCCTCACTTTATGCTGAAAGAAGTGGATGAACAGCCGTTTGTCATCCGTAAAATCATTCAGGAGTATCAGGATGAGGACGACCGCATCAAACTCGATCCGGAAGTGCGTGAAGCAATGAAAGAATGCGACCGTATTTATATAATTGCTGCAGGAACGAGCTATCACGCCGGCCTTGTAGGTAAGCAGTTCCTGGAGAAAATGTCCGGCATTCCGACAGAGGTCCACGTAGCGAGTGAATTCTCCTACAACATGCCGCTTCTGTCCGAGAAACCGCTTTTCGTCTTCATTTCCCAGAGCGGGGAGACGGCGGACAGTCGTTCTGTGCTCGTTCAGACGAAGAAACTGGGTCATCCGGCACTGACGCTTACGAACGTTCCGGGCTCCACCCTTTCCCGTGAAGCGGACTACACGCTTCATCTGCATGCGGGGCCTGAGATCGCTGTAGCGTCCACGAAAGCATATACGGCTCAAATAGCTGTCCTTGCCATCCTTGCGGTCGACACCGCCCGTGCCAAAGGTATCGAACTTGAATTCGATCCGATGCAGGAACTCGGCATTGCAGCGAACGCCATGGAAGCATTGACAGACCAGAAGGAAGAACTTGAGAACCTGACTCGGGAATATCTTTCCACAACACGCAACTGCTTCTTCATCGGACGCAGTATCGATCATTACGTCGGCGTGGAAGGTGCTCTCAAACTGAAAGAGATCTCCTACATTCAGGCGGAAGGCTTCGCCGGTGGAGAACTGAAGCACGGAACGATTGCTTTGATCGAAGAAGGGACACCGGTGATCGCTCTTGCGACCCAGGAAAGCGTCAGCCCGTCGATCCGCGGCAACGTGCAGGAAGTGGAAGCCCGCGGAGCGAATACTCTCACCATCAGTATGAAAGGTATCGAGGAAGAGGGCGACGAGTTCGCTATTCCGAAGGTACACGATCTGCTGACGCCGCTTGCATCCGTCATTCCGTTGCAGCTGATCGCTTATTATGCAGCTCTTCACCGTGACTGTGACGTGGATAAACCGAGAAACCTTGCGAAGAGTGTAACAGTAGAATAATAGACAAACCCCCGTTATTTTCCGAGGAGAATAACGGGGGTTTTGTGTAGGCAAAAGACTCATAAAGACTTTTCCTCGCAAAAAAAGAAGGTGCGCACACGTCGATGACGAATTATAGAGAAAAGCAGGAAAAAGGAGGAAGTTATCATGAGAGAAGTAGTTATCGTGGAAGCTCTGCGCACAGCTGTCGGAAAAAGAAAAGGGAATCTCGGTAATATGAGGGCGGATGAGCTCGCGTCCAAAACGCTTGAAGGGCTGATGGAGCGTTCCGGAGTGCTGCCGGAGGAAGTGGAGGACGTCATACTGGGAGCCGTCACACAGACCGGAGAGCAGGCGGGGAACGTGGCGAGAAATGCGAGTCTCATGGCAGGGTTTCCTGTTACCGTGCCCGGGGTCACCATCGACCGCCAGTGCGGGTCCAGTCAGCAGGCGGTTCATTTCGCCTCACAGGCTATTATGAGCGGAGATATGGATGTCGTAGTGGCCGGAGGCGTCGAGAGCATGACCCGGGAACCGATGTTTTCCAATTACCGGGATGTCGCTCCCAGCTCTATGCTGACGGATAGATATGAAATAGTGAATCAGGGGATTTCGGCAGAAAAAATTGCCGCAAAATGGGGTTTTTCGAGAAATGATCTGGATTCCTTCGCAGCCGCGAGTCACGAACGGGCGCTTCTGGCCCAGGAGAACGGGAGATTCGATAAAGAAATTCTTCCCCTGGAGCTGGAAGATGGGGCTGTGTTCAACAGAGACGAAGGGCCGAGGGAAGGTTCCACCACGGAAGTGCTGAACGGACTTTCTCCCGTTTTTACCGAAGACGGAGTGATAACGGCGGGGAACGCCAGCCAGATGAGTGACGGAGCTTCCGCCGTACTGCTCATGTCACGGGAAAAGGCGGAGGAGCTCGGATTGAAGCCGAGGGCAAGGATCATAGCGAGAAGCGTTGCAGGATCCGATCCGACACTGATGCTTACAGGTCCTATCCCGGCTACAGAGAAAGTGCTGAAAAAAGCGGGAATGACGATCGGAGATATGGATACGTATGAAGTGAATGAAGCTTTCGCTTCCGTGCCGCTGGCCTGGCTGGAAGATACGAAAGCGGACCCTGAGAAGCTGAACGAAGACGGAGGGGCTATCGCTCTTGGTCATCCGCTCGGGGCTACCGGTACAAAACTTATGACGACGCTGCTGCACCGCCTGGAACGGACGGGAGGCAGATACGGATTACTTGCTATATGTGAAGGCGGTGGAACAGCGAACGCTACGATTATTGAGCGCCTGTAACGTTTCCTATTGCACAAATACTTAAAATAACTTACAATTACTTATAAATACTTAAAGGTGATGCTATGTATCAGGAAGAACGGCTGGAAGGAATTGTAGAAATGATCCGTGAACAGGGGAGAGTCCGCCTGGAAGAGATATGCTCATATTTTCAGGTGTCCCGCGATACTGCCCGAAGAGATCTTGTGAAACTGACGGAGCGCGGAGAGGTCGTTCGTATGCACGGGGGCGCCCTCCTCCCGAAATCCGGTAAGGGACGTATGGAGTACACAGACAGACTTCAGAAATTCAGTGTAGAAAAAAGAAAAATTGCCCGGGCTGCCGCCTCCCTCATTCGTGAAGGAGATTCCATCATTTTTGATACGTCCACGACTGTACAGGCCATTCCTGCCTGCATTGACGTCCCCCGGTTCACGGCCGTCACTAACTCTATTTATGCAGCGGAACTTCTGGCCGAAACGAACGCCGACATCAATCTTCTGGGCGGTCAGTTGAATAAAGAACAGCGGTTTCTTTACGGTCCTTCGGTACTTGCAAAACTGGAGGAATTTTATGCGGATAAACTGTTCGTCGGGACGTTCGGGATTTCTGAAGAAGGTCTGTCCAGTTATCATGAGGAAGATGGTTACGTGAAGAAAATGATGATGAAACGAGCGGACGAAGTGATTGTAGTAGCTGATCATTCCAAACTGGAAAAACGGGGGTTTTACACGTTCTCTTCCCTTAAAGGAGTGGATAAGGTTCTTACAGACAGGGAGCCTTCCTCTTTCATGAAGGACGTGTTTGATGAATATAACGTGGAGTGGATAATCGCCACGTAAAGAAGTCCGGCCGGCGTAACCTGTTCTGGGGCGTAACGGCCAGTCTTTTTTTGTATAGATGAAAGCGAATGTGTTATTGTGTAGCAAAGTCAAGGGAGGTTTCAATAATGAATGAACAGGAATGGATTCTTTCTCAAAATAAGGATAAGCGTGTCGTAGAACCTTTGAGAGCCGTATATTATGAACGTGCTCAAATAGTGGAAGCAGTGCAGGGCAGGAGTATGTATTATCTGTTTTTCTACAAAGAACAGTACGTAACAGCCGTACAGGCAAAAAAGATAAAATACAATTCGTTCATCGGTCGTGCTTTCCGTCACGGTCTGGTATGCGAAGCTCCGCACCCGCTGATCGATCATTTGAACGGCAGTGGCCGTTTCCCGGCTTCCACGTATAATTCACTGCTCCAGCACCTCTCCGGCAAGTATACGAACCAGGAGCAGGCGTATATCCTTACTTTTCTGGAATCCTTCCTTCCGAAAAAGAAACTTCTCCAGGAAATCAAAACCCTTTTTTATGAAGTCCGCCGTCAGGGAAAAATGTTCCATTCCTACCGGATTATACGGCTCCTGATGGATTTCGCTCCCCGTCATCGCTTCGTAAAAGAACTATCCCATGATCTCCAGTTCCAGAAATTCGAAGAAATCTACGATCTCCCCGCGGAACAGCTATGGGAAAAAGACCCTCTGTATGCTGAAAAATACCTTTTCCACAATCGTGATGAATCTTTACTGTCCATGTTGCCAAGTGAAACCCGACTCGAATTTACAGCTTTTCTCCTTCTCCTGATGCAGAAAAAAACCATCGTACCGGGCCAGTATGAATCCGAATTGGCCTCTGCTTTCTCTCCGGAAGAGCGGCTCCGTATACTCGAGCATGCTCTGGAACTTGTGCCGGAGGACCGGGAAGTGGAACAGCTGCTTTTTTCAGGGTATTTAGCGGCGCAAAGGCTGAATGATGCATTTCTGCTGACGGGGGAAGAAGAGATATCTTTAAGCAGTCGGGAACGCGGGATGTTGGAAGACATACTCCTTTCAAAAAACCCGGGTCTTACCTCCCTTCCGGCGTGGGAAAGATTTCTTCGGGAAATATTGAAACATGGTACGGAAGAGGAACCCCCTCTGCTCGAAGCTCTTATCCGCAACACTCTTCCTCATTACTCCCCCGGGGAAATCAGAGACACATTCGACAGCAGGACGGGGGTCGAAGCGGAGGAACTGAAAGAGAAGTTATCCTTTATGGAAATGTGGGAGGAAGACCTCGACCGCATGGAAGACCTCGGAACTTTGTATTACGAATTCGACTGGAAAGAAAAAGCGCTGGAATGCTTTCAGTACGCTTCCGAAATGTCTCCGGAGAAAGTCGGGCCGGTCCAGTGGCTGGCTAAAATTTATAAAGAACTGGGAAAAGAGAAAGAGGCGGCTTCCTATCGGGAATTGGAGAAGCAGATACGGAAACTTTCCTTGTGAGAAGAAAATAAATGGTGTATAATAAACATATATTTTGAAAATTCAGTTTTTTCAAGTTTCCAAAAGGAGAGGAGTTAAAACAATGGCGAATGACACACGTCCCCCGGCATCTTCCTCCACTGGTCTTGAAGAGAACATCGGCGGTCTCCTGACGTATCTGCTCGGATTCATCACGGGAATCATTTTCCTGCTTATCGAGAAAGAGAGTTCCTTTATCCGCTTCCATGCCATGCAGTCGACTATCGTTTTCGGGGGTATTTTCATCCTCGGACTTGTCGTGGGAATGATCCCTCTCATCGGCTGGCTTATCAGTCTTCTGATTTCCCCCGTTTCTCTGGTTCTGTGGGTTTTCCTTATGTACAAAGCCTATAACAAAGAACGCTACCATCTCCCGGTAGTCGGGGACATGGCGGAAGGTCAGGTTAAAAAGATAAAGTAACTATTTCGGACTAATACAAAAACGCGTTTCCCAAAGTGTGCCTTTCGGAAAACGCGTTTGTTTTTTTGCCTGCATTTTAAAACATGATATAAGAAGCTGTAAAGTACAGGATAATAGTTACGGCGGAAGGTATGGCATAGACGCTGACACGCTTAACGGCTGTGCGTTGCAGCGCGAAGATGGTAAGGGCGATCATTACAAGACCGAGCAGGGCAACGGTAATGTTAGAAGGATCGGCAACGTTCAGAATAGCTTCTTTTCTGTAGAAAATGTCGGTGATGACCAACAGCTGCAGATTGAAAAGGTTACTGCCAAGAATCGAGCCTATGGCGAGCGAGTAGTTCATAATCCGGAAAGCAGCCAGAACGGTCACCAGTTCGGGAAGAGACGTGGAAGCGGCGATCAGAAAGCTCCCGACGAAGCTTGCGTTCATTCCGGTTTCCTTGGCGATCAGATCCCCGTAGACAGCGAGAGCGCTACCCGCCACAAAAACGACCAGAGCCGCTATGATGAAGCGGGTCACCCCCTGCTTCAGAGTGATGGAAGAAGTCGGCTCGTCCGCCTCTTCTTCCGGGTTCCCGGATGTTTTCATTACAACAATGTAGATGGCGACGAGCAGATACATTTCGATTCCCACGTTGAACAGTTCCGGCGCACTTCTCCACAGAAGTGCGGCAGAAATGAGAGCTGTCATCACGAGCCCCGTATACGCGACGGGGAGATGGGTACTCTGCTCTACGGTATTGAAAACCTTCCGTCTCCGGTAAATAAAATCGAAAATCATGAGGATGAGGACGTTGAACACGTTACTCCCGAGCATATTTCCGACGGCTATGTCGGCATTGTCGATATAGACGGCAGTCAGACTGGTGGTCAGTTCAGGCAGAGAAGTGGCTCCGCCTATAAGCAGGGTGCCCACCATAGCTCCGCTCCACGTGGATTTCTGGGAGATGACGTCCCCGTATTTGTTTAATTGAATCGCTGCAAAAATGACGACTATCGCAGCCGCAGTGAATATGACAAAATTCATGTTGACCCTCCTGCACTGTAGAAATAACTATTCCTAACTATAGCGAAGTGGAAAAGGAGCGTCAATTTATTAGGGAGCGGGAAAGAGCCGATTTCGTGGAAAATACAACGAAGGTTACCGGTAGAGGCTCTTCCCGTGGGTTCAAAATTCCATAAACGGGTATATTATAAAGAAAGAGCCTGCAGGAGGTGGTGACATGGAGTACGAGTTCATGACGACGGAATGTGCCCTTCCCTGTTTAGTGGTATCGGATGAAGATAACGGCAGGTATATGATTCAGAATTTCGATCGGAGCGGTGAAGTTTTCAATTCAAAAGAAGAACTTGTGACATGGATGGAGACTTTTTGGAGTCGTGATTTGATGCTGGAACCAGAAAGGTATGACGAGGTCTTACAGGAAATCAAAGAAAGCGTACTCCCTGTCTGATGAACGGGGGTACGCTTTCTTTTGTTTGTATGTCTGTTCTGTCTCAGTCCGTGACTTCTAACCGGGCGGCTCCGCTTTTCTTTTAATAATGCCGGGATTTGTACAGAGATATCGCTTCACTTCGAGTTTTTACTTTGAGTTTTTTGTACAGGGAGCTTATATAGTTTCGTACGGTTCCTTCCGAGAGATAAAGGCTTTCTGCGATCTCTTTATTTTTCATTCCTTCGGCTACACACGCAAGGACCTCATCTTCAGCTTCGGAGAGAGAGGAGAAAATATTATTGTGTTTAATGATCAGGGAACGGCGGAGGCCGGCGGCGGATTCGGCAGGAAAAACCAATTTTCCTTTTGCGCAGCCTTTTACAGTTAAAATGATGTTCTCGGCTTCCTTGTTTTTCAATAAAAAGCCGTTTGCGCCTTTTTTGAAAGCCTCAATGGCTAATTGGTCATCGTGGTAGGAAGAGAGGATGATGAAACTTGAACGGAGCTCTTCCTCTATAGCCTTCTGCATAACTTCCATTCCATTTATACCGGGCATATCCCAGTCGAGAAGGGCGACGTCAGGTTTGTGTTGTTTCAACTGTACCAGAGCTTCCGTCCCGTCTTTTGCTACGGCGGTAACTTCTATATCTTTATCCGTGGACAAAATCGTGTGGAAACCATCGCGAATGACAGCATGATCATCAGCAACCAGTATGCGAATCGGTTTCATACATACCTCTCCCTTTTCTATTAAGGTTCCAGGTGGAACATAGAAAATAATTACGCTTTTGCCTGGATTAAAATCAATCGTTGTTTAAATTGTCATAATTTTTGTAATACCTAGTCATATTTTATCCTAAGTAGGTTAAATTTACTAGAAAAAAACATTATAATAGATATACTGAACGGAAGACTTGTGGGAGAGTCGTTTCTTCGTTCAGAAATGTTTCAGCTATTTTAACGGGAGAGTGGGAATTTGACCTTTCTCATTATTCGCCAGGGAAGGGTCTTTTTTTTGGATTTTTTTACCACGGCCTGATGTTTGACACCGTTTGCAAGTGGATATAAAGTAAATGTATAAGTTAAAAAGTGTGACAGAAGTGGAGACCACACGACAATCGTTAAGTATACCTTAGATTGTCGTGTGTTTTTTTAACAAACGGAAAGGGGAAATCGTTTATGAAAAAAGTGATTAACAACCCTGATGATGTAGTGAGGGAAATGCTTGAGGGGATGACACTGGCTTACCCGGAACAGGTAAGAAATCTGGAGGGTACGACGGTGCTCGTAAGAAAGGATGCCCCGGTCGACAATAAAGTTGCGATTGTAAGTGGAGGAGGAAGCGGGCACGAGCCTGCGCACGCCGGTTATATAGGACCAGGTATGCTTGATGCGGCAGTGGCAGGGGAAATGTTCACTTCCCCGACGCCGGATCAGGTGATAGAAGCAATACGTGCCGTAGATAGCGGCCAGGGCGTTTTTCTGGTCATCAAAAACTACACCGGTGACGTCATGAACTTTGAAATGGCGAGAGAGATGGCAGAAGCGGAGGGTATTTCCGTGGAACAGGTGATCGTCAACGATGACGTCGCTGTGGAGGACAGCTCTTTCACTACCGGTCGCCGGGGGATTGCAGGGACAGTATTTGTCCATAAAATAGCCGGAGCTAAAGCAGCGGCCGGAGGATCCCTTAAAGAGGTGAAAGAAGCGGCTGAAAAAGTAGTAGCTAATACGAGATCCATGGGAGTGGCTTTGTCGCCGTGTACCATCCCGGGGGCGGGGAAACCCAATTTCCAGCTGGAAGATGACGAGATGGAAGTGGGAATCGGCATACACGGAGAGCCGGGAACGAAGCGGGAAAAGATTGCTCCTGCTGATGATATTGCCGAAGAACTGCTTCAAAAAGTTCTGGAAGACAGTGTTGATTTCGATAAATCGGAAGTAGCGGTCATGGTTAACGGTCTCGGAGCGACTCCAGAATCCGAACTGTTCATAGTAAACCGCTACGTACACAGTAAACTGAGCGAGAAAGGCATAAATGTCACCCATACGTTTGTCGGGGAATATATGACTTCTCTTGAAATGGCCGGTTTTTCGATAACACTGATGAAAGTCGATGAAGAAATGAAACAGTTGCTTGATGCAGAGGCAGCAGCCCCTGCGTTTCACAGATAGGAGGTCTTGAAATGATGGTAATGACAGTAGAACAGGCAGTAACGTGGGTGGAGAAAACAAATGCCCTCGTACAATCGAATAAAGAGTATCTTACGGAACTGGATCAGGCTATCGGAGACGGTGACCATGGGCTGAACATGTCCCGGGGGTTCCAGGAAGCGGAAGCCAAAGTCAGCAGTTCGGAGTACGAAACGGTCGGAGGGGTGTTCAAAGATACCGCCACTGTCCTTATGTCAAAAATCGGGGGAGCATCCGGTCCTCTATACGGAACTGCTTTTCTGAAAATGTCCATGTTTTTGAGAGATAAGCCGTCCGTAACTCAGGCTGATTTCGCCGGGGCAGTGGAAGAAGCGCTGAACGGAATGAAACAGCGCGGGAAAGCGGAACAGGGAGAAAAAACGATGATCGACGTATGGCACCCCGTTGCAGATTTCCTGAAGAACGGACAAAACGTCAATGCCGGAAAATTAGTGGAAGTAGCGGAAAAGGCGATGGAAGGTACGAAGGATACGGTAGCCACAAAAGGACGGGCCGCTTACCTGCAGGAACGTTCCAAAGGTCACATCGACCCCGGCTCCACTTCTTCCTTCTATTTATTCCAGGCGCTGGCAGATGTCTGGAAGGAAGGGGAATAAACAATGGCGAATACAGGAATTGTACTGATTTCTCACAGTCCCAAAGTCGCCGAAGGTACCCGGGATATCATTTCAGAGGCAGTTAAAAATGTGAAGGTCGTGCCTGCCGGGGGCACCGAGGAAGGTGATATCGGCACCAGTGCTCCTAAAATCCAGCAGGCTGTGGAAGAAGCGGACGATGGAAACGGCGTGCTGCTTTTGTATGACATCGGAAGTGCCGGTATGAATGCCGAAATGGCCGTAGAATTGACGGACACGGAAAGATGCCACGTGGCTGAAGACATCCCCCTTGTAGAAGGCGGGTATGTGGCGGCTATTGAAGCAGGAATGGGCAAAACTGCAGAGGAGATAATAGCTTCCTTGCGGAAAAGTTTTCGCCTGGAATAAACAAAATAAACAACAGGCTCCATCCATAGTTTATCAATGGATGGAGCCTGTTGTTTTAATATGGCCGTGCCCGAAGCAGGAGACTTATTTTCGGTAAAGAGCCTCCGAAAAGTAAGTCTCCTGCTTAGCCTGGAACTTCTAAACGGGCGGTTCCGCTTTTTTTGATCCAGCTGCAACTTCCAGAAGCTCATGTCCTAAGCCGTATACTTATTTTCGGGGAAAGTCACCCGAAAAGTAAGCCTCCTGCTTACGCCACCGCTTCTACCCGGAAGTTTCCGCTTTTCTTTATGTCCAGCTCCGCCATTCAGAAGTCCGTAAGATAAGCTGGCCCTCCTGTTTCGGGCCAGAGCACCCGAAGCCCGGAGTACCTGCTTATCTTAGAACTTCTAAGCGAATGGCTCCGCTTTTCTTTTAGGCATGTTGCTGGAGGAATTGATACATTTCCTGTCCTTCGGCGTTCAGGCGGGTGCCGGTACCGTGACAGGCAGTGCAGTCGATTTCGTAGCTTGTTTCACTGAAAGCCTGAGCCCATACTTCCTCCGCCTGCTTATCCGTTACTTCGAAATAGTGGGCAGCAAGCATACTTGCCTTTCCATCATCGTATTCGGTATATTTCCCGGAACCTTCGCAGACCGGGCAAGTGTAGTATAGAGTGTGCAATTGTTGAGATGTCATAAAATCTCTCCTTTTTCGTCTCGGATTTAAGTTATAAATAAGATTTTACGAAATATTCTGATAAAAAACAACTCAAATACATACATTTTATTTTGAAAAAAAAGAAAAAAACTACATTTCTTCCTTAATTCCTTTCCGAACGAGCCACCAGTTAGCCGGATAGCTGGTGATAAACCCGAGAATCATGGCTATCTGCATCATGAACCAGTAGGTGGCTTCCGTAGGAACAGGGGGTTCCGTGAAAAGAAGGTAATGTACGATGGCCATCCACCCGAACATTCCGATTTCAAAAGCGATCAGAGAGAGCGAGTCTGCTTTGACCGAGGCTTTCAGTGAGTCCATCGTCGTATTATTTTCACTCATAGGATGGATAGCTAAATACTGAAAAACAATTCCGAATCCATAAGCTAAAATAAATTCCACCGCGTAATGAGCGAACAGGGTAGAGCCTGCAATCGCCGCTCCTGTGACGGCCACAATCGGGACACCGACGGCATCCCCGAGAGTGCATCCGGCTGAGCAGTGACTGGTGGAGAGGAAAACTTTAGCCGCTTTTCCCCGCTCGTCTTTCCTTTCGTTATCTTTCGCTTTCAGACGGCCCCAGCGGTAATACGTCCATAAAGCGAATGGACCGAAGAACCATCCGTTGATGGGCCATACCACGTTCATAATTTTCATCATCTGCGGATGTCTGTATACATCGACAGCAATGATCAATGAAGATAGCAACCCGATACCGAGGGCGATCCATGAGATTATTGTAAGCATAAATATTCCTCCTTGCTTTTTTTTGATACCCATACGCCGTATATTTTAAACGGTGATGAAATAACGTTATTTTTAAAGGAAAGAATAAGCGATTCAGTTGAAAAACATACCTATACGGGGTATTATATTAAGTAAAGGAGGGAGTTGTTATGGAAGAATTACCTGTACAGAGCGGTAAAGAACCTGTAACTCCACGTACGGAAGATGAAAAAGCGAAAGTATTGAATAGATTAAAAAGGATCGAAGGGCAAGTACGCGGTATTCAGAAGATGGTGGAAGACGACAGATACTGTGTAGATATTCTTGTGCAGATATCTGCTATCGACAGCGCCCTGAACAAAGTCGGGCATTCTCTCATGGAACGCCACACGCATCACTGCGTAGCGGACGCCATTAAGAAAGGGGAAGGAGAAGAAGCCATAGACGAACTTATGAAAGTGATGAAACAGTTCGGGAAATAAGGAGGTGGAATGATGAGTGAAGAAAAACATGTGAATCTCGGAGTCACCGGGATGACGTGCGCTGCCTGTTCTACAAGAATTGAAAAGTCACTGAACAAAATGGAGGGTGTGAACGCCCAGGTAAACCTTCCTATGGAAAAGGCGAGTATCGACTATGATGCTTCAAGTGTGAATATGGACGATATTGAAGCACGTATTGAGAAACTCGGATACGGAGTCGAAAAAGATACGGTAGAGTTGGATATTAGCGGAATGACATGTGCCGCCTGTTCCAATCGTATCGAGAAAGTGCTGAATAAGGCGGATGGGGTGGAAAATGCAACGGTAAACCTGGCTAATGAGACAGGGACGATCGAATATCGTCCAGGGGCTTTGTCCGTAGATGACATGATAGCTAAAATCAAAAAGCTGGGTTATGATGCAGCCCTCCGTGCTTCCGAAGAAGAGAAACAGTCCAATAAAGAAAAAGAAATAACGAAGCAGAAGCAGAAGCTTATCGTTTCAGGTCTTCTTTCGGCTCCGTTACTTCTGACTATGTTCGCTCATTTATTCGGTATGCAGCTTCCGGCTCTGCTGATGAATCCGTGGTTCCAGATGGCGCTTGCTACTCCTGTACAGTTCGTTATCGGGTGGACATTTTACCGGGGCGCTTACAACAACTTGCGCAATAAGTCAGCGAACATGGACGTTCTCGTAGCCCTCGGAACGAGTGCCGCTTACTTCTACAGTGTAGTGGAAGGAGTACGTACCATCGGTAATCCGGGGTATGACCCTCATCTGTATTTCGAAACGAGTGCCGTATTGATTACGCTTATTTTACTCGGTAAATATTTTGAAGCAATTGCCAAAGGAAGAACGACTCAGGCAATTTCCGGACTGCTGGAGCTGCAGGCAAAAGAAGCATCGGTCGTAAGAGACGGAGAAACGGTGCAGGTTCCGGTGGACCAGGTGCAGGTGGATGACATCGTGCTCGTCCGTCCAGGCGAAAAAATACCCGTCGACGGTATCGTGGTCGAAGGGGAAACTTCTGTAGACGAGTCCATGCTGACCGGAGAAGCGCTCCCGGTCGGTAAATCGGCAGGCGAAACGTTGACCGGTTCCACCATCAACAAAAATGGAACGGTCAAAATGAAGGCGAAAAAAGTCGGGGAAGACACGGCTCTCGCCGGAATTATCCGGGTCGTCGAACAGGCACAGGGGTCCAAAGCTCCGATACAGCGGATGGCAGACGTGATTTCTGGTTATTTCGTCCCAATCGTTGTAGGGATTGCGGTCGTCGCTTTCGGGGTCTGGTTCGGTATCGTAGCCCCGGGAGATCTGCCGCTTGCGCTTGAAGCATCTATTGCAGTGCTCGTTATCGCCTGTCCCTGTGCACTCGGGCTCGCCACTCCTACCTCCATCATGGTAGGCACGGGTAAAGGTGCCGAGATGGGGATATTGTACAAAGGCGGCGAGCATCTCGAATCGACACACAAACTGGACACGATCGTCTTTGATAAAACGGGTACGATTACGAAAGGTGAACCGGAAGTTACGGATATTGAGCTGGATGAAGAAGCGATTGAGTATCTGATCAGTGCAGAATCCTATTCCGAACATCCGCTTGCCGAAGCGATTACTGCTTACCGGAAAGATATCGACAGGAAACCTGTAGAGAATTTCGAAGCGATCCCCGGGGCAGGTATCCGGGCGACCGTTGCCGGAAAGACAGTACGCGTGGGAACGAAGAAGTGGATGGAAGAAGGTACTGCAGATTATGAAGAACAGGCAGCCCGTTGGGAAGAAGAAGCAAAAACGGTTATGTTCGTAGAACTGGACGGCGAGGTTCGAGGTATCATTGCAGTGGCCGACCAGGTGAAGCCGGAAGCGGAAAGCGCTCTGAAGAAACTACACGATAAAAACATCCATCTTGTCATGCTGACGGGGGATAATGAAAAAACGGCTCAGGCCATCGCCCGTCAGGTAGGTATAGATACAGTTATCGCTGAAGTCGTTCCGGAAGAGAAAGCGTTTCACGTGGAACAATTGCAAAAAGAAGGAAGACATGTTGCAATGGTAGGAGACGGCATTAACGATGCTCCGGCACTTGCAGCAGCCGATATAGGTATAGCTATCGGCACCGGTACGGACGTTGCCATCGAAACGGCGGATGTGACTATCCTCGGAGGCGACCTGGAACTGCTTTCCAAAGCCGTCGATTTGAGTAACCTGACTATGCAGAATATTAGACAGAACCTGTTCTGGGCACTGTTTTACAACTCGGCAGGTATTCCGATTGCGGCTCTCGGCCTTCTGGCACCGTGGCTGGCAGGTGCGGCTATGGCCTTCAGTTCTGTCAGCGTCGTTTCCAACTCGCTGAGACTGAGAAGAAAAAAAGTCGCTTAATCATTTAAGACTTTAACTACTATCAAGGAGGTATAATAATGGAAAAAACATTGAATGTTGAAGGTATGACGTGTGGACATTGTGAATCTGCAGTTAAAGGGGCACTTGCTGAACTGGACGGTGTAAAGGAAGTTCAGGTATCCCTCGACACTGGCAAAGTGGACGTAACGTATGAAGAAGGAAAAGTTACGGACGAGCAGATGAAAGATGCTGTGGAAGAGCAGGGGTATGACGTAAAATAATAGACAGAGCACCCCCGGGCGATTTGAAGTCGCCCGGGGAATTTTTATGAAAATAAAAAGTTATTTACTTATATAATTATATGATTATATAATGGGGGAGGGGTGAAGGTTTGAAGAAAACAAGACTGGAAATAGAAGAGGCGGTGCCCGCTTTAAAACTCCTCGGAGATAAAGCTCGTCTTACAATTCTCGGCATGCTGAAAAATGGGGAGTGCTGTGTCTGTGAGTTCACGGAAGTGCTTGAAATGAGTCAGCCCTCTGTAAGTCAGCATCTGCGCAAACTGCGTGATGCAAAGATCGTGAAGGAAGACCGTCGGGGACAGTGGGTGTTCTATTCCCTGAATGAGAGCTATGAAGCGTATGATCTAGTCCTGGGTGTCATCGATCACGTCTCGGACCAATCGGAAAAGATTGCAGAACTTGAGAGACAGGGAAAAAGAATTGAATGTAAATAGAGGAAGGATGACGATGTTTTGGCAATACTTGCAACAGCGATATTTCTTGCAACGCTGGTTCTCGTAATCTGGCAGCCGAAGAATCTCGGAATCGGATGGACCGCCTGTGCCGGGGCGATAGTGGCCCTGCTACTGGGAGTGGTGGATTTCGGTGATGTGCTGGACGTAACGGGAATCGTCTGGAATGCAACGCTTGCGTTCGTAGCAGTTATACTTATATCTTTAATTTTGGATGAAATCGGTTTTTTCGAATGGGCAGCTTTACATATGGCCCGGATTGCTAAAGGGAACGGAAAGTTGATGTTCGTGTACGTAACGCTGCTAGGGGCAGTGGTAGCGGCTCTTTTTGCTAACGACGGGGCCGCGCTGATCCTTACACCGATTGTACTGGCGATGGTGCGGAATCTGAATTTCAAAGAAGCGATGATTCTTCCCTTTATCATGGCCAGCGGCTTCATTGCCGATACGACTTCCCTTCCCTTTATCGTAAGTAATCTGGTGAACATCGTATCTGCAGACTTTTTCGACATAGGGTTCGTCGAGTATGCGTCACGGATGATTATACCGAATCTGTTCTCGCTGCTTGCGAGTATAATCGTGCTGTACGTATTTTTCCGTAAAGATATGCCGGAGAATTATGATTTGAGTCAGCTGAAAGTTCCGAAAGAAGCGATCAGGGACCACGCGATGTTCCGTATGTCCTGGGGTGTGCTCGGTCTCCTGCTCATCGGGTATTTTATCAGCGAACCGCTCGGCATTCCGGTCTCCATCATAGCCGGCATCATCGCTCTCTTCTTCCTGCTGATGGCCCGGAGAAGCAGTGCTGTCGAGACGATGACCGTGGTCAAAGGAGCGCCGTGGGCTATCGTGTTTTTCTCTCTCGGCATGTATATCGTCGTGTACGGACTCCGTAATGCAGGACTGACGGACGTACTGGCCGGTGTCATCCAGGCTGCGGCGAACCAGGGTATGTTCTCTGCTACGGTGTCGATGGGCTTCATTGCGGCGATTCTTTCCTCGGTTATGAACAATATGCCGACCGTTATGATCGATGCTTTGGCTATAGCGGAGACGAATACTTCCGGGGCGATTCGGGAATCTCTTATATATGCGAACGTTATCGGCTCCGATCTCGGTCCGAAAATCACTCCTATCGGATCGCTGGCTACGCTTCTGTGGCTGCACGTACTGTCTATGAAGGGGTTCCGTATTTCCTGGGGGTACTATTTCAAAGTAGGAATTGTACTGACCGTCCCCGTCCTGTTCATTACGCTGTTCGGATTGTATCTATGGCTCACATTTATACTTTAGAAAGGGGAATGTATTATGAGTAAACCGGTAATTTACTTTTTATGTACGGGAAACTCCTGCCGCAGTCAGATGGCGGAGGGTTTCGGTAAAAAGTATCTGGGTGACAAGTATGAAGTGAAATCAGCAGGAATTGAGGCACACGGACTGAACCCGAAAGCTGTGGAGGCGATGGAGGAAAAAGGGATAGACATCAGCGGACAGTCGTCGGAAGTTATCGATAACGTCTTGTTGAACCGCGCCGCTTACGCGATCACCCTGTGCGGGGATGCGAATGACAAGTGTCCGATGACCCCTGTTCAGGTGGTACGCTATCACTGGGGCTTCGATGATCCGGCACGTGCAGAAGGAACGGAAGAGGAGAAGTGGGAAGTCTTCCGCCGGGTGCGTGATGAAATCGAAGAAAGAATAAAACGATTCGCCGACGAAGAAGCATAAAGAAAAATTAAGAAAAGCGGAAACTTCCGGGTAGAAGCGCTGGCCTAAGCAGGAGGCTTACTTTTCGGGTGCCTTATCCCGAAAATAAGTGTACTGCTTAGGACATGAGCTTCTGGAAGTTGCAGCTGGATCACGAAAAGCCGCCCCCGCGTCTGTGACCATGATTTAATGAATAACAGAGGCACCAGAACCGAAAACTATTGTTCGGTTCTGGTGCCTCTGTTTGGTTCTATTGGGAACTTATTCTTTTTCAAAAGGCGGGTGCTGCTTGAATTTCTTATAAAAGTTCATAGTGGAAGCATATACGTAGAAGCGTCGTTTGGGGCTTTTTTCCACACTGAAGTTAAACATAGGGTTTATGGCTTTATTTTCCTTGAACATTCTCTTTATCGTCTTCTTGAGTTCGCTGTCTGCGATGTATTTCAACAAAAGCTTCTTGGGAACGACCGTATAAAGCTTTTCATTTTCCGCTTTCACAGGAGTGATCTCCCGTTTCTGCAGATGCTCTTCTACGTAATATTCTACAGGGTTGTGTCCTCCAACTGTCATATAATAGTTACTTCGTCCCAAACGGGGGTTCAGTTCGAAAAACTTATATTTTCCGTCTTTTTGGTCATACTTAATATCAAAGTTCGCAATTCCTGTGAAACCGGTATGTTCCACGATTTTCTTTGCATGTTCGACTACTTCGTCGTTACTGAACGTTCTTATAGCCAAAGGGTTCCCTCTGCCACCGGGTGTGTGGTCTTCCAGCAGCACCTGGCCATACGACGCCAACTTCGTTTCGCCATCCTGACCCACATACAAAGTCAATATCCTCATTGCTGAATCATCACCCGGTACATATTCCTGCAGGATGACACTTTTATGAAGACCGGCTTTTTTAAGTCTGGCAGTGACATCCTCAAGTTCCTCCCGGTTCTCGCATATGAATACTTTCTTCTTACCTTCGAAATCGGTTGATTCATACAGGGCCCGGTCGGTAGGCTTTATAACCACGGGGAAGGAAAAGTTCACATCGTCGCCCGGAGATGCATCATCATTCAAATAGGTGTATTTCGGGTAAGGGACTCCTACTTTTTCACAAATATCGTAGAAACTTGTCTTATGGATTATTTTTTGAAGCGTCTGATTGTCCACATACGGAATAACCCAGTCATCGCCAAGTTTTCCATGGAAATCAACGATGGATTCAATATGCCAGTCGTTGCTTCCAATAAGTATTTTCGGCTGATCAGGGTACATGCTGCCGATTTCTTTCAATTTGGCGAGCAAAACATCTTCCTCTCCCATCGACTTTTCTGTCATAGGGACAATAATGGACGACTTGTCTATCGGTCCTGCAGTCTGTTTGGAAAGACTGATCGACTTTACATTATAGGCTTCGTGAAAGGAGCGGACGATGCTGTACGTGCCGATATTCGCTCCGAGGACTACGGGGATAAATGGTTGTTGTTTGAGCATAATGGACTCCTTTTTCATTATTTTATAGATAAAAAGCCCGAACTGAAATAATAGTCCGGAAGCTCCTGTATAAACGGTTGGTAAGCCAAGAATTATTGTAACATCGTTTTCATTTACATTCTAGACAACTTTGCCCCTTTATGAAAACACTGGGTGCAGGAATTCAGGGGTAAGCAGGGTGCGCCTTTTCAATCTCTGATCAGCGGCAGGGTGCAGCAGCGGAAGGAACCGCCTGATTTAATGATTTCCGAAAAATCATGTTCGATAACGTGGAATCCGAGTGAACGTAATTCGTTGTTCATTCTTTCCTGGAAAGGGAGGCTGACTACGGTGCGGTTTCCGAGAGACAGGATGTTAGGTCCCATGTAAAACCGTTCGTTCTCTGTGACCGGTATCGTAACCGGATACCGGGTTTTAATTTTCCGGAGTCCCCCTTCTGAGAAAGCGGGAGGATAAACGATGGCAGTTTCCTGATCCAGGATGGAAAGGACACAGTCGAGGTGAAGTATGTCTTCTTCCAGCGGCAGGGGTTCGACCGAATAGCCGGGGAACCTCTTCTTCAAATCTTTCACTGCGTCGCTGGATGTACGTTTGGCACGTCCCACCCATATAACGTCCCCGTCTGTGAGAACGTCGCCTCCTTCAATGTGACCGTCCGGGGAACTTTCATAAGGGATGGAGTACATATCAAGCCATTCTTTCAGTCTTTCGGATTCGCCCTGACGTACGGGTTCTTCCATAGAAGCGAGGACCAGCCTTTCTCCGACAGCAAAAGCAACATCTCTTGTGAAAACCTGTTCGGGGAGATCCGGGAAAGCCGATAACTCAAGGACTTCAACTCCGTTTTTTCGCAGTATATCCAGGAAACCGGCATGTTCACCGGCGGCACGTTCCCGGTTTATGTTCGAATTTTTATAGTGCTTTTGTGTATCATTGATCGGTTCCGTTATTTTCATATAATCGGGCGGGGTGACAATCACTTTTTTTAAAGAGCCGTATTCGTTGGTACAGCTTACACGGGAGTGGGGTGCAGTTTCTTCCATAAGCTCTTCTCCTCCTGAGTTAAGGTACCTCTGTTTTCCCCCTCGGGCTTCCTGTCAAACGTTCAGACCTTTTTGACTGCGTAAGGCCGGGCTAACGTAAAGAAAGTAACGAGGCCGAGTGAGGAAGTCGAAAACAGAATGAGCCCCATAGGCACGGCTGTCGATTCATCCAGTCCGGCGAGCGGTGAAACGGCAGCCCCGAACAGGAGAGGAAGCATGCCGAGTACGGCACTTGCACTCCCGGCCCGGTGCCCCTGTTTCTCCATAGCCAGGGTAAAAGTACTGGTAAGTACCATCCCCATGCAAGTCATATAAATGAAGATGGATATGACGAGAGTGGGCAGAGGTCCTTTCGTGATCGTCATGATCAGGAGAAAAAACGTCGCAGCCACAGCAGTAATGACGGCGGTCTGGAGCAGTTTCCGCTCGTGGATGATCCCTCCGAGACGTCCGATCAGAAAGCTCCCTGTAATAATGGCAAGCCCGTTAATTCCGAACAGGATACTGAACACTTGGGGACTCACTCCGTAGATCCCCTGATAAACGAACGGTGTACCCGATACGTAGGCGAAGCTTCCTCCGTGAACGAAGCCGATTGTGAGAGCGTAGCCGATGAAGGAGCGATCCACGAGCAGCCGCCCGATCGTTTTTACGGAAGCACCGACGGAACTCGGGGTCCTTCTTTCTTTCGGGAGCGTCTCCGGCAGTTTCCACGTCACGGTAAATACGATAATCAGGCCGAGTAAGGAGAGAAAGTAAAAAATCGTGTGCCATGAAGAAAAAGGGAACCATAAAATCGCTCCGCCGGCCATCGGTGCAATCATCGGTGCTGTAGCATTGATGACCATCAGAAGAGCGAAAAATTTCGTCAGCTCCCTCCCGTCGAACACGTCACGGACGACAGCACGGGACAGGACGACTCCTGCGGAGGCCGTGAATCCCTGGAGAAATCTTGCGATGATGAGAATATAAATATTCGGAGCAAGCGCACAGAGCAGGGATGCGATAGCGAACAGAAACAGGAAAACTGTGAGCGGTCTTTTTCTGCCCGAAGCATCACTGATGGGGCCGACAACGATTTGACCTATCGCAAGTCCGATGAGGCAGGCGGTTAAGCTCAGCTGGACCATGGAAGCGGTCGTCGCGAGGTCCCGGGCGATTCCCGGGAAACTCGGTAAATACATATCTATATTGAGCGGCCCCATAATCCCCAGCATTCCAAGCAGAAGGGCCAGGCCGAAACGTTCCTTTCCGGTCGGATTATGTAACATGGATTGAACACCTCTTTTGTCGTTATATCCCTCCATTTTATACCTCTGTGTCACAATATGCTAACCCTTACCCATAAAAAAATGAATGTTTTTCTACCGAGGAGGGTATGGGGGAGTAGGAAGATTTATAGGAGGGGTCATTTATGACATATAAGACAGTTATACTCGGCACAGGACCTGCAGGACTTACAGCAGCGATTTACCTGGCCCGCGCGAATATGGAACCGCTGGTCATCGAAGGACCGGAACCGGGAGGGCAGCTTACCCTGACTACGGAAGTGGAGAACTACCCCGGGTTTGCGGACGGTATTATGGGTCCGCAGCTGATGGATGATATGAAGAAACAGGCCGAACGTTTCGGAGCCGAATTCAAAAGAGGATGGGTGGAAGAGGTGGATACTTCCGACCGCCCTTTCAAACTGAAAATCAACGGTATGGAGGATATTGAAACGAGAAGCCTGCTTATCTCTACCGGGGCCTCCGCCAAAATGCTCGGAATTCCCGGGGAGAAAGAGAACATAGGGAAAGGCGTAAGCACCTGCGCTACGTGTGACGGCTTCTTTTTCCGCGATAAGAAACTGGTTGTAGTCGGGGGCGGAGATTCCGCGATGGAAGAAGCGAACTTTTTGACGAAGTTTGCAAGGGAAGTGCAGATCGTCCACCGGCGCAACGAACTGAGAGCTTCCAAAATCATGCAGGACCGTGCCAAAGCCAACGAGAAAATAACGTGGGCACTTAATAAGACACCGGTGGAAATGCAGTCGGACGGTCTGAAAATCAGCGGACTCAAAGTGGAGGATAAGGAAACGGGAGAAGAAGAAGTTATTGAAACGGACGGAGTATTCGTAGCTATCGGCCACAATCCGAATACGGAGTTCGTGAAAGGGAAACTGGACATGGACGAAAAAGGATATCTGCTCGTGGAGCCCGGAACGACCAACACGAACGTAGATGGTATATTCGCCTGCGGCGATGTGCAGGACGCGAAGTACCGTCAGGCGGTTACAGCTGCCGGTACAGGGTGCATGGCAGCGATGGATGCCGAACGTTTTCTGGAAGGTGAAGCGGTCATCGACTGGAGTCAGACCTTGTCGTAACATAAAAAAATAGAGCACTGAACCGGTCCGGATGCGGTACATCATACATGGTGGAACGTTCCCGGACCGGTTTTTCATACGTGCATGAGGAAGATCTGCTTTTCTTTAAATTCCCTGCTGTATCGCGTATAATTAATTGTGAAATGATTCACGTTGGAAAGGCGGTAACGGGAATGAAAGAATGGAATCTGCTGTTAAAAAAAGAGTGGAAAAAAGTTTCGGTGATTATTCTCGCTGCCCTGCTGCTGACTTTAAGCATTATCGGGCAGGGGTATCTGTTCGTCACAATCGTGGACCGCGTTTTTATAGAAGGGGGAGGTCTGTCGGCTGTGCTCGTACCGCTGACACTCCTGCTCGGAGTATTGTGGCTCCGTACGGGTGTCAGTACTGCGATAGCCCGTACCGGGGTCCGGCTGGCCTCTGGAGCCAAACGTATGATGAGAGAACGGCTGCTTCACAAAATATCTGGAGCCTCCGTCGGAGAATCCGGACAGGTGGAGGCCGGGCGACGGGTGAGCGTGTTCATGGATGCAGTGGAAGAGACGGACAGTTATTTCAGCGGCTATGTACCTCAAGTGATACAGTCGCTGATCGTCCCTTTTTTCCTATTTATCACGATTGCAATGATTCATTTGAATTCTGCCTTCATCATCCTTGCGACTTCCCCTTTCATCCCGCTTTTTTATATTATCATCGGGATGAAAACGAAAGAGAAGTCGGAGGAGAAGGTGGAAGAAATGAACGCGCTCTCCGGAAAGTTTCTGGATATTTTGCAGGGTCTGACCACGCTGAAGCTGTTCCGTAAAGCGAAAGTCCAGAAAGAGACGATTGAAACCAGCAGTCTGAGGTTCCGCGATGCGACGATGGAAGTGCTGAAAACGGCGTTCGTGTCATCTCTCATGCTGGAACTTATTTCTATGTTGAGCATCGGGCTCATTGCTCTTGAAATCGCTCTGCAGCTGATCATATTTGAAAATATGAACTTTTTCACAGCTTTTTTCATTCTTATTCTCGCGCCCGAGTTCTATAACTATCTGAAGCAGCTCGGTTTCGCTTTTCATACGGGTCGCACAAGCATGGGAGCAGCGTCGAAGGTTTTTGAGGAAATCAATAAACCGGAAGACGAGATGCAGTGGGGGGAGAAAGAGCTTCGTTTATCCCGCCCGCCTCACATCACGCTTCGTAACGTGACGTACCGCTACGGAGAAGACGGGTTTCACACCGGCCCAGTCAGCGTAGATTTGCCGCCGGGGAAAAACCTTGCAATTGCCGGACGGACCGGTTCCGGAAAATCGACGCTCCTTCACCTGATCAGCGGACTGATGCCGGTGAAAGAAGGAACGATTGAGGTGGAAGAGGAGGACCTGCACGAGTACCGCGAGGATGAATGGATGAATCACGTCAGCTATATATCCCAGGATCCCTACATCTTCTCGGGAACATTGGAAGAGAATATTATCATCGGTGCCGGAAGACGTCCTGCCGCGGGGGAAGTGGAAACTGCACTTGAAAAAGCAGGTCTGTACGAGCTGACGCAGCGACTAGAGCGCGGGATGGACACGCTTTTAGGTGAAGGAGGAAGAGGTCTGTCCGGAGGAGAAAAGCAGCGGCTGGCGCTCGCCCGGGCCTTTCTTAAGGATCCGTACATCGTTCTTCTCGACGAACCTACCACCGGGCTGGACCTGGAGACAGAACGTATTCTGAGCGAATCGCTGACGGAATTGTCGCAGCAGGCAACGATGATTACGGTAGCCCACCGCCTGCATACTATACGGGAGTCGGATGAAATACTGTTTCTGGAAGACGGCCGCGTGGCAGGTCAGGGAACACATGAAGAGCTGTTCGGCACCGTAGATGAATACCGCCGGATGACGACGGCGAGCCGGGGAGTGGAAGTGCAATGAAAGAACTGCGAACTGTATTGGCTCTCGTAGCAAGAGAAAAGAAGGATATATGGTTTTCCATCGTATTCGGGGTGCTGGCCGGCCTGACGACAGTGGGGCTGTTCGGCGCAAGCGGATACCTCATTTCAAAAGCTGCTCTCGCTCCGCCTCTTTATACGCTCATTATCGTTATCGCCATGGTGAAACTGTTCGGTTTTACAAGAGCGCTCGGGCGGTATGTGGAACGGCTGTTTTCGCACCGGGCCACCTTCACGATTTTAAGTCATATCCGGACGCGTTTTTTTGAACTGCTTGAACCGGAAGTGCCGCACATATTCCGGAAATACCGGAGCGGGGATCTTCTCGCACGGGTCATCGGGGACGTGGAGAGCCTGCAGAACTTCTTCCTGCGGGTCTATTACCCCCCGATTGTGCTTCTCATCGTATTTTTGAGTACTATCATTTTCACTGCATTTTTCTCATGGATGCTCGCTCTGCTGTTCTTTCTCGGCCTGGTCATCGTAGGAGTGGTAATTCCGTTCATAGCTACTCTGAAACAGCGGAAGAGCCAGTATTCCGTGAGAGAAGGCCGTGGTATTCTCTCCACGAAGCTTGCGGAGTGGCTGTACGGCTTCCGTGATTTGAAAATATATCAGAAACAGGAAGAAACAGAGGCAGAGCTCAGGGAATCGATGGAGAAATACGAAGCCGCTCATGAACGGCAGCAGCTGCAAATGGCTGGCGGGGAAGGCTGGAACCTGCTGGCTTCTCTGACAGCGACATGGGCTGTCGTACTCGTTTCCGTCTGGCAGATCGGAGCCGGGGAGCTGGACGGGATTTTCCTTGCCATGTTCATCATGATTTCTCTTATGGTGTTTGAAGATGCCGGGCCGATGGCGAACGTGCCGAGGCATCTGGAAGATAACAGAAACGCAGCGGAGCGCCTGTTCTCCCTTCCCGGACGGACCGGCAGACACTCGGGCGATGTCTCTCTCGAATCATCCGGACCGCTTTCGTTTTCCATGGAGAACGTAACTTACTCGTTTCCGGAAAGTCTGACTCCTGCCCTTCAGGATGCGACTATCTCTTTTCCTGCCGGCTCCAAAACGGCCATCGTCGGCGCCAGCGGGTCAGGGAAGTCGACGATCCAGCAGCTCCTTCTTTCTATGGACGTGCCCGAAGCAGGGTTTATAAAAGTACAGGGGGAAGACATGCAGAGGGTGAGTCAGGAAAGCGTGTGGAAAGAAGTGAACGCTATCCTGCAGGAAAGCCATTTCTTTTACGGGACGGTCAGAGATAACCTTCTCCTTGCCGATAAAGACGCCGATGACCGTAAAATGCAGGAAGTGCTTGAGCGCGTGAAACTGCCGCATCTGTCCCCTGAACATCCGGTAGAGGAAAAAGGAGGAAACCTCTCAGGAGGAGAGAAGCAGCGACTTGCGCTGGCCAGGGTTTACCTGAAGCCGGCCCGTACGTGGATTCTTGACGAACCGTTTTCCTCGGTGGACGCCCTTACCGAAAGCGAACTGATGCAGGACTTTTGGGAAACAGCGGCTCAGGATACCGTTATTCTTATCAGCCATAATCTTAAAGGGCTTGAACAGATGGATAACATTGTCGTCGTTGAACAGGGACAGGTGATAGAAAAAGGAAGTTATGAGGAACTTATGGAGAGGAAAGGGTACTTCTACAGAATGAAACAGCTTGAAAATACGCTTATCGGTTAATAAGAAAAAGATCGTCTTTCTTTTCGGAAAGGCGATCTTTTTATGTGGTCCGGCATGGGGAGATAGAAGTATCTGTAAGGAAAGCCCTTACAAAGGCATCCATTTTTTAGTAGTATGAAGAGAGGAGGGATTACTATGAATGAACAGCCAGTCAATTTAGGATATGACACGTATCTGATTGACGGATACGATATGGGATTTGAAGGCAGAACCGGTACTTACGTTCTTAACAACAAATACGTGACCCTGGTTGAAACCGGCCCGGCCCCTTCTGTCGAAAAAATCAGAGAGGGCCTCGATTCTCTCGATATTTCTCTTGAGGATGTCAAATATGTCATCGTGACCCACGTCCATCTGGATCACGCCGGGGGAGCGGGACTGCTGCTTGAGTCCTGTCCGAATGCAGAACTCATCGTCCACCCGAAGGGGAAGCGCCACCTCGTGGATCCTTCCCGGCTTATTAAGGGAGCGAGAGCCGTCTACGGCGAAGACTTCGACCGATTGTTTGCACCGATTCATCCCGTTCCGGAGGAGAAAGTGATTGAAAAAGGGGAAGAGGACGTGCTCACAATCGATGACACAAGAGAGCTCAAATTCTTTGATACCCCAGGACATGCCAAACACCACCTCGGTATCTATGACCCCGTGACCGATGGTATTTTCACCGGGGATACGGCCGGGATCAGATATCACCAGGTAGAAGGCATGACTTTTTATCTGCCTTCCACGTCTCCGAACCAGTTTAATCCGGAAGAGATGACGGCACAGATCCAGCGCTTCCGCCACATGAGACCAGCGCGTCTCTATTTCGGTCACTACGGTATGACAGAGGAGCCGGAAAAAGCACTGACTCAGGTGAAAGACTGGCTTTCCGTATTCGTGGAAACTCTCAGACAGGAGGATTCTGCAGAAGCGATGGAGAGCCGCCTGCTTGAAAAAGTTTCCGGATATTTGAGGGAAAAGGGAGTGCCGGACGATCACGACGTTTATGATATTCTTCGTCTGGATATGAAAGTATGTGCGATGGGAATGTATGATTATAAACAGAAAGAAAGTTAGAAAAATGTATAAGAATGAGCGGTCCTACCAGGGAGGCCGCTCTTTCCTATGTTCTGACTTTATATAGATGCCGCAGGTCTTTGATGAATTCCGGATGGAGAGCTCTTGCGAAGAGGGGATAGTTATTTAGTTTTATCCCTGCTCCGTAGTAATACGCCTGCCATACCAGTTTGGTGCAGTACTGTTTATCACCGGTATCTTTCAGATCGGTGAAAAACCGGTAAGGGGCCCGGGGGTTCGATTCGTAAATACGCTCGGCAAAAGCGGCTGCCCGCACCCCGGCTTCTTCATCCCTGGCCCGGTACAGGGAAAGACGTGCAAACTTGCGGAAAAAGTGATCGGCTTCGTCTTTTTTTAAACCTTTTGGAATGGAATGGATGACGCAGTCATCTTCTGTGACGATTCCGACGTGACCTATATAGAAAGAATCTTTCTCACCAATCGGTGAAAACAGAAGATCACCCGGTTGCAGCCCGGGGCGTGACGTCGGGGCTGCCACTTTTCGAGGTTTAAAAAAGAGGAAGACGCTTAAAAAAGTGGCGAGTCCGGCTATGATTTTTTTCATGGGTTCTGGCTCCTTTTGAAACGTTTCGTTTTGTCTATCGTATAGGAGAAGGAGAGAGAAGACAATCAGAAAGGAAGGGTTACATATGCAACAGCCGGCAGGCTTCTGGGTCCGTTTGGGAGCGAGTATTCTTGACTCGCTGATTATCGGAATTATTCTGGCGCTTCTTGCCTTCCTCGTTTACGGGGATATCACCAGAGCAGGGGAAGGATCTGCGCTCGATGCGCTATCATTTCTTTACTCCCTGTTGCTTCCGGTTTTCTGGCGGGGGTACGTCATAGGGAAGAAGCTGATGGGCATCCGTATCGTAAAAGTGAGCGGGGAGGATGTAACCATCGTCAACATGCTGCTTCGTCTCGTAGTGGCAGGAATCGTCTACGTTCTCACCATTGGTATCGGTGTGATCGTCAGTGCCTTTATGGTAGGTTTGCGCGATGATAAACGAGCGATACATGATTTGATAGCCGGTACACAAGTCATCCACGACGGAGAGGGTTAACTTCCTCCCTGTCGTGGTATTTTATTAGTAATACACGCTCATTAAAGGGAGGTTACCATTATGAAAGTGCCCGTGGTGACAGGTATAACGGCCTTCGTTTTCTTTCTGGTTCTGTTCATTATCATTGACAGCCCGCTTCCCTTGGTCGGTGCGCTTTTCGTCGCAGTTTTCATTTCCGAGATAGCTTTCTATCATTACATTGCACAAAAACGCGCCCGGCTCCGACATCCCTCTGATTGAGGTTGCCTTCTTCTTTCTGTACAATGTCGTTATGTGTAAATTTAAGAAGAAGGTGTGACATTATGACAGAGCGCTATATTGTGATCGGTGCAGGCATTCTTGGTGCTTCCGCTGCCTATCACTTACGGAAAGCCGGAAAAGAGGTAATGGTGATCGATCGTAACGATGACGGGCAGGCTACTGCGGTGGCGGCCGGGATCATCTGTCCCTGGCTTTCCTTAAGAAGGAACAAACGCTGGTATCGTTTAGCCTCGGGGGGAGCCCGTTACTACCCCGAACTAGTCCGGCAACTTGAAGATATGGGAGAGACGAATACAGGCTACAAGCAGGTCGGTGCCATAAAAATGCACCAGAAAGAAGAGAAGGCCCGGGATATGTATGAACGGGCCTTAGCCAAAAAGGAATATACCCCGGAGATGGGGGAAGTCACGTATCTTGACCACGGGAAGCCGAAAGAATATTTCCCGCCTCTGGATGAAGCTTACGCAGGTGTCCATGTGAGCGGGGCGGCCCGGGTGAACGGACGGGAAGTCCGGGATGCGTTAATTCGTGCCGGGAAGAAACTCGGCGTTGCGTTTGTAGAAGGGTCGGCGGAACTTCTGTATAGAGAAAACCGGGTCTATGGCGCAAGCGTGGACGGCACTCATTACGAAGCGGACCAGGTGATTGCGGCTAACGGCGCCTGGGCGAAGGAACTGCTTTCCCCGCTTGGACTTCACGTGGAAGCCGAACCTCAGAAAGCACTTATCGCTCACCTTGATATGCCGGGAGCGGATACGGGAAACTGGCCGGTATTGCTTCCGCCGGGCAATAAATATATGCTCACCTTTGAAGACGGCAGGATTGTCAGCGGAGCCACCCAGTCCTCGGATGAAGGATTCGATCACGGGGTGAGAGCTTCGTTGCTCCAGGAGATCATCAGTAAAATGATCGAGGTGGCGCCGGGCCTTGAGAATATGGAGTTCCACGCTGCGAAAATCGGTTTCCGTCCTTACACTCCCGGATCGATGCCCGTGTACGGGAAAGCGCCGGGTGTGGAAGGTCTGTATATCGCTAACGGTCTCGGTGCTTCGGGTCTCACGGCAGGTCCGTACATCGGGGCGGAGCTCGCCCGGCTTGTCACCGGTGAGGAAACGGAACTGGATCCGTCGGATTATACAGTTGAACAGATTATGGAATAGAAAAAGCGCGATTTCCTCAAATGGAGGAAATCGCGCTTTTGTTTAGGGAGACACGTTTTAGTTTTGCAGCGTACGTACGAACTCTTTCGCTACTGCTACTGTAGATTGAGGGTTCTGACCGGTGATCAGCTTGCCGTCTGTTTCCACGTGCTCGGACCAGTTCGGTGCGGAAAGGAAATGTGCACCACGTTCCCGCAGTTTGCTTTCAAGAAGGAAAGGCATATGCTGATCAAGCGTAGTGTCCGCTTCTTCCGCGTCCGTAAACGCATTTACGCTTTTGCCCTGTACGAGATACTGTCCGTCCGAAAGTTTTACGTTCACGAGAGCAGCAGGCCCGTGGCATACGGCAGCCAGTGGTTTTTCGGATTCGTACGTTTCTCTCAGCATGCTTTGAAGTTTTTCGTTATCCGGGAAGTCGAACATTGTACCGTGACCGCCTGGAAGGAAAACGGCGTCGAAGTCCTCTGCGTTCAGACTGTCAATCGGAGTCGTATTCTCAAGCATCGGTTTAGCGTCCAGGTTCTCCTGAGGTTCATCATCGCTTACACTGTTCGGGTCTACCGGAGACTGACCGCCGCCTGGGCTGGCTACCGTTACGTCGAAGCCGTGCTGTTTGAATTCGTTATAGGCTTCGGCGAATTCTGAAAGCCAGATACCTGTCGGTGTGTCTTCATTGATTTTATCATGGTTCGTTACAATCATTAGTACTTTCTTACTCATATCTGTAAACACTCCTTATTTTCTGGTTTGTTGCTCACAACCTATGTATACCCAAGTTGCCGTAAATGTTAAACAATCGCTGCTGAACAGATGGCTCCGCCATTCAGAACTCCAGTCCCACCTGTTTCGGGCCAGAGCACCCGAAGCCCGGAGGGGCTGTTTATCTTATGACTTCTAACCGGAAGTTTCCGCTTTTCTTTGTGCATGTGGCTTGCATACACAGGGAAAGGCTGATTAAATTAACCTGTATGTAACATTAGAAGAAGGGGACGGTTTCCATGGAAACAAATGACTGGTCACAAGTTCAGAAAACGGAGGGTCCGCTGACGCTCGTAATTGCCGATTTTGACGGAATGCATCTCGGTCATTACAATTTATTGCGCCAGGCCCGTAAACGGGGGCATCAGATAGCGGTACTTGATACTTCCGTAAAAGAAGAACGGCTGCTCACCCCTTTTCATCATAAAAAAGAACTGCTGGAGTCTTTCGGCATAGACTTTTATTATAAAGAATCGGATGAAGAGAATATCAGGCAGGGTGTGGAAACACTTGCACCCTCGCATGTTATAATAGAAGAAGAAAATTCAGCTGTCCGTGATGCTGAAGTCTTTTCCATTCAACATGTATCGGCTCCGGAAATCAGGACGCTGATTGAAGAAGGAAAAGTGGAAGCCGCCACAGCCAAACTGGGCCGTCCCTATGCCATGAAAGCGACGGTCACAAGAGGACAGGCTCTTGGTCGTGAGCTCGGGTTTCCTACAATAAATCTTGGTGGTGCGGGTGAATACGTAAATCCCGCTCCCGGCGTTTACATCGGGTCTCTTCTCATTCACGAAGAGACACCGAGGAGTTATTATGCATTGATCAGTGCCGGATACCGTCCGACGGTGAAAGGTACCACCTATAAAGTGGAAGCATATATTCTGGACTTTCAGGAAGACATTTACGATAGAGATATCACACTTTCTTTCTTAAGGCACATGCGGGGAGAAGTCGATTTTGACGGTCTCGATGCGCTGGTGGAACAGATGAAACAGGACGAAGTCGACGCACGTGAAGTTTTGGGATTACAACAAAGAAAAGGAGACTGACTCCCATGGGGTAGTACTTGTAGAAATATGCGACAGCAACTTACTGAGCACGATAGACGCAGAAGGGATTCTGGAAGAGGAGTATCCGGCAGTGGATGTGCTGATCAGCGACTGCCTGTCCTATTGCGGTCTTTGTGCCATTAAACCTTACGCTCTTGTAAACAACAAACGGGTCTTCGGCCATTCCGCAGAACAGGCGATGGACAAGATCCGTAAACAGATAGATGAAGAACTTGCAGCTTTCACAGAATAGAAATGGACGTGGAACAGATGGAGTCACTGAAACTCAGCTTGCGCCTTCCGAAAAAAGAGGCACTCTTTCAACTGAATAGAAAAGGGATCACCAGCACGATTGGCTATTTGTTCGTGCTGCTTCTTGTACTTTTTCTCCCTAACATCTACAGTGCTATCACGACGTTCGAAAAAGAACTGACCGAAGTGGCGAGAGGTCTCTATATGGCGCAGGCGCTCGTTTTTTACCCGCTGCTGATCATTTTTCTAATTGTAGCCGGTGTAACTGTCATCGCCGGGGGAGGGCTCCTTCTTTCCAAAGTACTGAAAAGAAAGCTGCGGTACCAGCAGGTTTGGAAGATGACAGCGTATGCCCTCACACTTCCGCTCGTTTTTTCTACGTTATCGACTTATATTGGCCTCCCGGACTACGTAACAGTACTTGTATTCATTACTCCGATCAGCTATTTGCTTTATAAAATGATAACGGTGTATCCGAAGAAGCGTCCCTGACGCTTCTTTTTTTGTGCTGTGGATCCTTTTGCGTGACCTTGAGCCGGCATTTCGCTTTCCGAAGGTCACGATTCCCGTCTAATCGTTACTTTCGGAGGGGAGCAGGGAAGGGGAAAGGCACGATTCCTTGATAATCGTGCCCTTCAGGAAGAAAAACCGGAGCTGAAGGTCACTATACAGCTCCCGCCACCGAATTTTTACTTGGGTTCGGAGCGAGGATAAGGTAAGATAATGGAACATTACAAAGAGGAGGGATAGCGATGAAGAGTGCACTGGTGTTCCAGTCTGATTTCGGTATAAGTGATGGTGCTGTCAGTGCTATGTACGGAGTGGCCCATTCCGTTGATGAACAGCTGCAGCTGTTTACACTGACGCACGAGATTCCGGCTTTTCACATATGGGAGGCCTCGTACCGGCTGTGGCAGACAGCGGGATACTGGAAAAAGGGGACCGTGTTCGTATCCGTCGTTGACCCGGGCGTCGGTTCTAAACGTAAAAGCGTCGTAGCAAAAACCGCAGGCGGTCATTACATAGTGACTCCGGACAATGGGACGCTCACCCATATTCATGAGGCGGAAACGATCGTGGAGCTGCGTGAGATTGACGAGCAGACGAATCGTCTGCCGAATTCCGGGGAGAGCTACACGTTCCACGGAAGGGATATTTACGCCTACACAGGTGCGCGGCTCGCATCAGGTACGATTACTTACGAAGATGTGGGTCCGCGGTTACCCGCAGATTCTTTTATTTCCCTCCCTCTTCATTATCCGGAAGTCGACGGGGAAAAGATTGAGGGTACGGTAGATATTCTTGATATCCAGTTCGGGAATCTGTGGACGAATGTGCCGCGCGAAGCTTTTCATCAACTGGGTATTACTCACGGCGATTCCGTGGAAGTTACGATCGGGCATGGGCGACGGCAGCATTTTCACCAGCTGATGACGTTCGGTCATTCATTTGCGGATACGCATAAAGGAGAGCCTCTCGTATACATCAATTCCCTCGACCGTCTTGCTGTAGCCATCAATCAGGGTTCTTTCGCAAAAGCCTACGATGTGGGCACGGGACCGGACTGGCACATTCTTTTCAGAAATTTGTAGGTTGAAAGGTGTAGTAAAATGGGTATAGTGAAAAAAAGAGAGAGGGGAGATTTTACATGAATTACGTACAGCTACATAACGATGTCTCGATGCCGCAGCTTGGATTCGGGCTCTGGCAGGTAGAAACGAAAGATGCGGAACCGGCAGTAACGAAAGCACTTCAGACCGGCTACCGCTCCATTGACACGGCAGCCATCTACGGGAACGAAGGTCAGGTAGGAGAAGCGATCGCCAAGAGCGATATCCCGAGAGAAGAGTTGTTCATTACGACCAAAGTCTGGAACAGTAATCACGGATACGAAAAAACGCTCGAAGCCTTTGAAGAGAGCCTTATTAAACTGGGCACCGACTACGTGGATCTTTATCTCATTCACTGGCCGACTCCGGAATATGATGACTACGTGGAAACATATAAAGCGATGGAGAAGCTTCAGAAAGAAGGGAAAGCCCGGGCGATAGGTGTGTGTAACTTCGATATCAGTCACTTGGAGCGTCTTCTCGATGAATGTGACGTGAAACCTGCGGTGAACCAGGTGGAATGCCACCCTTACCTCGCACAAAAAGATATTAAAGACTTCTGTGAGGAACACGGTATTCAAATGGAAGCATGGAGTCCTATTATGCAGGGCGGGGAAGTGCTTGAGAATCATTATGTGCAGGAAATCGCTAAAAATCACGATAAAACAGGAGCTCAGGTTATTCTGCGCTGGCATTTGCAGAACAACCGGGTAGTCATTCCGAAATCTGTAACTCCTTTCCGTATCGAAGAGAACTTCGACGTGTTCGATTTTGAGCTGACGCAGAACGAGATGGAGAAACTGAACAGCCTGGACAGCGGTACGAGACTCGGTCCGCGGCCGGAGGACATGAACGCAAAATAATGCACGAGGTGGACAACGCGGGCGAGACGGCCCGCGTTTTTTTATGGAAAAAATTATATGACGAAATAACGCGGTCCGAAAATCTGATATACTTGGATAAGCAGAACCGGAATGGATTCCGGGTGAGGGAAGGAAGGTGTTTTCATGATTTTACATAAGAATGAATTTAACGATCACGATATGGGGAAGCTTGTGAAAGGGGCCATCGTTCCGAGACCGATCGCCTGGGTTTCCTCCATGGATGGACACGGAAGAAAGAACCTTGCTCCCTTCAGCTTTTTCACGGTAGCTTCGATGGACCCGCTGACGCTTGCCATCTCCGTCGGTGAACGGGAAAGGGAGAAAGATACGGCTTTCAATATAAAAGAAACGGAAGAGTTTGTAGTGAACATCGTGTCCGAACCGCTGGCGAACGCCATGCACGAAACGAGCAGGTATTACAGCGCGGAGGAAGATGAATTCGAAGTGGCGGGTATTACGGAAGCGGAAAGTGTTTACGTACGTCCGCCGCGCGTCATGGCTTCTCCGGTGAGTTTCGAGTGCAGGCTGACGCAGGTAGTGGAAATAGGTACATCGAATCTGATTCTGGGAGAAGTCATCGGCTATCATTTACGTGACGATATTTATATGGAGAAGGATAAAGTGGATCCTCATAAGCTTCAGGCCATCGGCCGCATGGCCGGGGATTACACTTTCGTACGGGACTTTTTTCCGTTGCCAACCGATCAGCTTCCGGAATAAAATATATAGAAAGAACAGGACAGGAGGAGAACCATTATGGAATATTATTCACTCGATGAGCTGGAAGTAATGCAGCAGAACGATTTCATCCGGGCTGCTGTGGACCGTGTGGGTGTCGGGGTCGTCATTGCCGACCCGCAGCAGGTGGACACACCGGTCGTTTATGTGAATAAAGGATTTGAAGAACTCACGGGATACGAGGCGAAGGAAGTACTTGGGCGGAACTGCCGCTTTCTTCAGGGACCGGATACGGGAGAAGAGAACTTGGACAAAATTCGGAAAGCGCTTGATAACAAAGAAAATGTGAAAGTGGAACTTCGAAATTATCATAAAGACGGCTCCGAATTCTGGAACGAACTGCAGATTTATACTGTTTTCATCGAAAAATTGGACCAGGATTTCTTCGTCGGAGTACAGCAGGATGTGACGAAAAGAGTGGAAGCAGAGCGTCTCGTCGGACATTATTCCACGGAAGTGAAGCGGCTTTCCACACCTATTGTACCGGTGGAGGACGGGGTATCTATTTTGCCGCTGATCGGGAATGTGGACGACGAGCGTCTCCAGCAGATGCTTGATGCTGTCAGTAACCACGTCCAGGAAGAGAAAGAGGACTACCTGATTCTTGATTTATCCGGAGTTTCCTTCTTCAATGAAGAAATACATATAGGAATCTATCAGCTGAATCAGCTTCTCAACCTGATGGGAACTACTCTCATACTGAGCGGCGTCACCCCGAAATTTGCTATGGGAAGCACGCCTTACGCCAATTTCAGCGAGCTTTCCCTGAGAAGTTATACATCCGTCAAGCAGGCGCTTGAAAGAATCAGAAATGACATTCAGATATAACCTTCATTCGACCGGACCGAAGAGAGGTACCTGCCTTTCTTCCGGTCTTTTTTTATACGGCCTCAGGCGAATAGAAAACTGCCTGTCACAACTCCGATCAGTACTACACCCCAGGCCGGTACTTTGAAAAAGTGAAGGAGGGAAAAGAGTACCAGTGCGAGAGCGAAAGAAGCGTTCGACTGAATAGCGCTTGTCACGACAGGGTCGTAGAAAGCGGCCAGCAGAATACCGACGACGCTTGCATTCACTCCCATCAGCACCCCCTGGAATCCCGGGTGGCTCCGCAGCTCGCTGAGAAAAGGCAAAGCAGCGATCAGGAACAGGAAAGACGGAAGGAACATGGCGATTGTCGCGATGGCCGCTCCGCTTACACCCTCGATCATGGTTCCGATATAACTTGAGAAAGTGAACAGCGGCCCGGGTACAGCCTGAGCTGCCCCGTAGCCGGCGAGAAACTGATCGACATTCAGCCACCCTGACGGCACGATTTCCCGTTCAAGCATAGGAAGTACGACGTGCCCTCCTCCGAATACGAGAGAACCGACCCGGAAAAAGGTATCGAATAATTGCATCAGGATGTGGTCCGTCTGCCGCGCAAGAACAGGCAGTACCAGAAGAAGGGAGACAAGCAGTGCGAGAGCAACCGCCCCCGCCTTTTTCGAAAAAGTGACGGGGAAGGGGGCGGCGTTTGTATCTGCTATTTTTTTGAACAGAAAACTCCCGGCTATACCTGCTGCCCCTATGATTCCGAGCTGCATCCACGCGAACGGGAAAAGGAGCATAAGACAGGCCGCTACGATTGCAATCGTCTGCCTTTTTAAATCCGGCGTCAGTTTTTTGCCGAGCCCTATCAGAGCGTGCAGCACGACGGCGACAGCGACTACTTTTAAACTATGGATGAACGGAGCATCCGCCAATTGGAAATTCTGGTATAAAAACGCGAAAAGGACAAGGAGAACCACGGAGGGCATGGTAAATCCGAACCAGCTGATCATGCCGCCCGCAAGTCCTCCCCGCAGCATACCGATGGAGATACCCACCTGACTGGAAGCAGGACCGGGAAGAAACTGACAAAGTGCGATGATATCGGCGTACGTCTTCTCGTCGAGCCATTTTCTCCGGTCGATGTATTCTTCCTTAAAGTATGCGAGATGAGCGACGGGGCCGCCGAAGGAAGTAAGGCCGAGACGAATGGATGATTTCATTATCTCAAAGAGATGTCTGTTACTGTTCTTCATATGGAAAAGGCTCCTCTCGAGACCGCTTTTATTCAAAAAAGAGAAGAACGGAATTTTCTCCTCCTCAGGAGGTCAACCTACAATATACGATGCGGGGCGAACACTGTCAACGTTGTAAAACGGTTAAGTTTTGTTTAAAATTGAAAATAATTATCAATAAGAATCGGAGGCGTTGAGATATGAAAGATGTGATTGTAATCGGTGGAGGAACAAGCGGGCTTTATGCCGCTTACTACAGCTGTATGAGGAATATGGACACGCTGGTGCTCGAGTACCACGAGGAAACGGGAGGAAAAGCGAAAGTATTCTATCCGGAGAAAGAACTTTATGACGTGCCCGGTTTCAACGGAATTACAGGTGAGGACTTTGTTTTTGAAACGCAGAAACAGGCGGAGCTGCTGGCTCCGGAAATAGAGACGGACGTCATTGTCGAAAATCTGGAAGAAAAAGAAGGCAGTGTCGTCGTAAAGACGAATAAAGGCGATTACGAAGCTCTCAGTGTCATCCTCGCTTCCGGACTCGGGGCGTATGACACGGTGCCGCTGCCTCTTCAGAAAAGAGAAGAATTCGAGCCTTACTCCATCCACTATACACTTGAAAATCGGAAACGCTTCAAAAACAAGCGGATCGCCGTATATTCCAACTTCCGCATCGGAATCGACTGGGCGCTTACAATGGAAAAAGAAGGAGCGGCCGCCGTCAGTCTCATCAACCGGGACGAAACATTCCGGGCGGTTTATGAACACGATGAGGAACAGCTCGCTGCCTCTTCCGTGAAAGTATTCCGTAATACGGAAATCGACGATCTCGAGGGAGAATCGGGAGCTCTCATGCGTATTCATCTTTCCAACGGGGAAAGTATCGAAGCGGACCACCTTCTCGTATACGAAGGGGTAAGCATCGGTAAAAGTGTATACAAAGACTGGGGGCTCGAAGTGGAAAAAGGAAGAGTGACCGTGGATACGGAAATGAAAACGAGCGGAGCCCGGGTATTCGCGTGCGGAGATGCTGCCTATTACCCCGGGAAAACGATGCTTCTCGCCTCGGGGATGTCCGAAGCCATGACAGCCGTGAACAGTGTGAAACAGCTGCTGAACCCGAAAGCACCCCCTCAAGTTTACAGTACGGTCGTTTACAAACACCATAAGCCCGGGGAGGATATGGACGAATGACATCGATCTGTCTCGTACGACACGGAGAAACAATGTGGAACAGGGAAAAGAAACTTCAGGGAGGCACGGATATCCCGCTGAACGATAAGGGAGTTTCACAGGCGGAACTGTGCCGGGACTATCTGAAAGACGACGCCTGGGACGTATTGGTGACAAGCCCGCTGGAAAGAGCGAAGCACACAGCCGAAATTATCGGGGAGGGGCATAACCTGCCCCTTATCGTTATGGAAGAATTCCGGGAGCGCCACTTCGGGGAAGCAGAAGGAATGCCCGAGGAGGAGAGACTGGCCGCATATCCGGACAAACAGTACCCTGGTCAGGAAGACAAGGAGGTTTTCATAAATCGGGTGATGACGGGCGTCCGTCACCTGGTGGAAGAATTTCCGGATCGCCGCGTGCTGCTTGTTGCCCACGGCGCGGTTATTAACGCAATACTGACGGAAATCTCCGATGGGGAAATCGGAGCCGACCGCTTCAAGCTTCTGAACGGATGCCTCACGAATATCGAATTTATGGAAGGGATCTGGAAAGTCCACGATTACAATCAGGTCACTCATCTTTCCTGAATGTCTCTTCGTAAAAATTTCCGGGGAAATAAATTACTCCGTAAAGGCTCGAGGACGGGGAAATATAGGAAAAGGATACTGGCCAATACGCCAGTATCCTTTTTTAAAGAGAGCGGACTCAACTTATTGAACCGCCGCATACGATGTCATACTCACGATGCGGGGAGGCCGGGTGCCTTCTTCTGCTCAACGGCAACTCCTCCCGACAGACTTTATTTAAATGAATACGTAATATAGCTGGTATACGTCTCGCCAGAAGCTGCGATCACACCGGGGAACCCTTCGTGGTGCAAGGCCGCGGGGTGTGCCTGGGCTTCAAAACAAACGCCTGCGTATTTTTGGGAGGGTCCGTTGTTTAATGCAAGCCCGGCATCAAGGCCATTGGCGGTGTACAGCACCATGCCGGGTTGATTTGTGCGAATCTCCATGTTTCGCCCGGAACTCTGTTCCAATACTTTTATTGTCCTCTCTTTCCCAAGAACGAAATAATGATCGTAGCCGTTACCGACAATTTTTTGCTGGGCTGTGTCCGGTTTCAGCCCCTCTCCAAGCGATCGGCCGTTTCTGAAATCAAAAGGTGTGCCAGTCGGCTCCATTAATCTGCCGGTCGGTATAAGTTCCTCGTCGAGTTCCGCGAAATAATCGCTTTCAAATTCGACATGGTGATTGTGCACCGTATCTCTTCTGTTTCCGCTTAAATTGAAATACGTATGGTTTGTCAGAGCGACCGGAGTGTCCTGGTCAGAACTCGCCTCGTAGCTGAGCGTCAGTTCATTGGCATTGTTCAGGGTATACGTAATCGATACGTCCAGATTACCCGGGTAGCCTTCTTCCATATGTGCGCTTGTTCGATTTAAAACAAGCGTTGCTTCATTTTTTGACTGAAACGTTTCTGCATCCCAAACTACCTGATGAAAGCCGTCAGAACCGCCGTGCAGATGGTGGTTACCTTCATTATTCGTCAATACATAGGTGTTACCGTTGAGCTGGAAGCTGCTGTTTTTGATTCTTCCGGCCACACGTCCGATCTGGGCCCCTAAATAATTAGTATTATGAGCATAGTCTGCATAATTTTTATACCCGAGGACGACATTTTCAGTTTTTCCGTGCCGGTCCGGAACTATGAGTTTTGTAATAATCCCGCCATAGTTCAGTATAGAAACCGACATACCATGATCATTTTCGAGGGTATACTCCTGCCAATCGCCGTATATATCATCCTTTGTGATATACAGTTTCCTTCACCTGCCCCTCTGTTTTACAGTGTGTTAATAAAGCGCTTTAATGTTGACTCATCCTTGAACACACCGGCATCTTCCAATACTTTTGAAAATTTAATCCCAAGTTCTTTCTGCAAAACGTTTTCCGCTTTTGCAGTGTCGGTGAGCGTACCGTGTTTTTGTTTAATGGTTTGTGCCCACTCTTCGTGATAGTCCGCCACATTACCTGATTCTCCCAGAAGGTACGATTTGATTTCAGTGAGTTCATCTTTCAACCTTGCCGGGAGGACGGCGAGACCCATTACTTCAATCAGCCCGATGTTCTCTTTTTTAATATGATGGACATCAGCATGCGGGTGGAAGATACCCGATGGATGCTCATCAGACGTGCGATTGTTGCGCAAAACCAGATCAAGCTCATAAACGCCGTTCCGCATTCGTGCTATCGGTGTGATAGTGTTGTGTGGAGTAGTGCCGGAAAAAGTTTTGATCGCTGCCGACTCATCCGAGTAGTCTTTCCACGTTTGTAAAATATGGTCGGCCGCATCAAGCAACTGTTCTTTTTCCGTACTTTTTAACCGGATGACTGATAAAGGCCAGTGCAGCACGTGGGCAGAAACTCCGGAAAAATCGGTGAGTGAAAAAGAAAACGCTTCTTTCGCATCGGTCATAGCGAACCTGTATCTGCCGCCCTGAAAATGGTCATGCGTTAAAATGGATCCGCCGACAATCGGCAGATCGGCATTCGATCCGATAAAATAATGCGGAAATTTATCGATGAATGCGAGCAGTTGTGCAAATGTCTTTTTATTAATTTTCATGTCCCGGTGTTCTTCGGCGAGCACTATACTATGTTCATTGTAATAAACGTAGGGCGAGTACTGGAGGTACCAGTTTTCCCCGAGCAATGGAACATTGATGACCCGATGATTGGCCCGGGCCGGATAACCGGTTCGACCGACGTATCCTTCATTTTCGACACAAAGAACGCATTTCGGATAATCGACTTGCTGTTTGTTTTCGCGTTCCCGTCTGATCTGCTCCGGATCTTTTTCAGGCTTCGACAAATTGATGGTAATATCGAGCTCTCCATACTCCGTGGCAGCCGTGAAATGGATATTTTTATTGATTCGCTTCATCTGAATATAATTGCTGTTTTTGCTGAGCTGATAAAAGTAATCCGTGGCCCTGACCGGGTTTTGTGCGTATTTTTCCTGAAAGATGGCATTAACGGTTGATGGGCGGGCAACGAGACAATTCATGATATTCGCTGCCAGGATTTCTTTCTCGTCAAAAACGTCATCGATGACATGGTTCCGGACAGCGTAAGTTACCAACTGATCAAGTATATCCGGGATATTGTCGTCATCGTGCAAAGAGGGGCCTGCAGCAGTTTCCCCTTTCAGATTAAGCAAGTACATGATCTGGTTACGTGCATAGATTTGATCTGCTTCTTTGATTAATCCGACTTCCGTCGCTTTACGAATCAGTTTCTCAAGATGCTGGTAAGCCATGTTGATATGCTCCTCTCAAGTTTGATATCCGCCTGGATTATTTACATGCCACTGCCAGGCGTCCTCCATGATTTTTGTGATTGCTGTCCGTTCAGGCTTCCAATTGAGCATATTTCTGGCTTTCTCCGAGCTTGCGATTAATACGCTTGGATCACCGGCCCGTCGTTCACCGATTTCAGCTTCGATTTCTCTTCCTGTTACCTCCCGTGCTGCATCGACCATTTCTTTTACCGAAAACCCGCGACTGCTGCCAAGGTTAAAAATGTCGCTGGCGCCGTCATTTCTTAAATGGTTCATCGCAAGAATATGTGCCTGGATCAAATCCTCGACATGGACATAGTCCCTGATGCAAGTACCGTCTTCTGTATTGTAGTCATCCCCGAAAATAGTAATGTTCTGGCGTTGGCCGAGAGCGGCCTGAAGAATAATGGGCACAAGATGTGTTTCAGGACGATGATCCTCACCGATTTCCCCTGATTCTCTTGCCCCTGCCACATTAAAATATCGCAGGGATACATATTTTATGCCATGAGCCTGTTCGGTCCACTTCATGAGTTTTTCCATAGTCAATTTTGTTTCGCCATATGTGCTTGCCGGGTTTGGCTGCATAGTTTCGGTAATCGGAATGGACTCCGGTTCGCCATACGTTGCTGCAGACGATGAGAACACGATATTTCTTACGTGGTGTTCAACCATCACTGTCAATAAAACCTGAGTGCCGTATACGTTGTTATCGAAATATTGAAGCGGTTTTTCCATGGATTCGCCTACTAGGGAATTGGCAGCAAAATGCATGACGCCATCGATCGTTTCCTTTTCGAATACGTCGCGAAGGAAGTCGATTTCACGGATATCCCCTTCATAAAAGGTTGCCTTCGGATGGATCGCTTCTTTATGTCCTGTGGCAAGATTATCGACTACAACCACATCTTCACCTTTGTCCACAAGCTGATAAACCGCATGGGAGCCGATGTATCCGGCTCCGCCTAACACAAGTATGCTCATTTCAGCGCACCCCTTTCGTTATCTCTTTAGCACCGTCGCCAATTGCCGCGGTGTAAAAGGTCGGTTCATAACCAATCGATTTCGAATAGATTTCATTTACATTTGTTTTGAAAGAATCGATACTCTCCTGTTCCACGATGGCGATTGCACATCCGCCGAATCCTGCACCGGTCATGCGTGCGCCGATAACGCCATCCTGTTCCCAGGCCGCTTCCACGATGGTATCCAGTTCAATTCCGGTAACTTCATAATCATTTTTCAGCGATCCGTGGGAAGCGTTCATCAATCGGCCAAATCCGTTAAGGTCGCCGTCCTGAAGTTTTTCTAATGCCTCAAGCGTACGTACGTTTTCTGAAACGGCGTGTTTTGCCCGTTTCCGGTCCTCCTCATTTTTGATGAGGTGTTTGTGCCGGATGAATTCTTCATTCGATAAATCACCAAGACTTTCGATGGACAGTTCGCTATTTAAATCGGACAGTGCCTGTTCACACTGCTGGCGCCGTTCATTGTATTTCGACTCCGCCAGTGTACGCTGCTTGTTCGTATTCATAATGATAATCGAATGGTGGTGCAGTTCAATCGGTGCATAGTGGTAGTTGAGCGTTTGACAGTCTAATAGAATAGCGTGATTTTTTTTGCCCATACCAACTGCAAACTGATCCATGATGCCACTGTTTACACCCATGTATTCATTTTCAACCTGCTGACCGAGCCTGATCATGTCGATACGGTCAATAGCTAACTCATATAAATATTCCAGCAGTACACCGGTCGCCATCTCTATCGATGCAGAAGACGACAGGCCTGCACCGTTTGGAATGTCTCCGTAATACAAAATGTCAGCACCGTGATCGATATTATGCCCCTGTGCGGTTATGTATTTGATTATCCCTTTCGGATAATTCGCCCAGTCGTGCTCCGCATCATAACTCAGATCCGCCAGGTCGCATTCGATCATACCTGTTTCCGGGAAGTTCATCGAATAGAATCGAAGTACAGTATCTTTACGTCTTATTCCCAGCGCATACGTTCCGAAAGAAACTGATGCGGGGAAAACGTGACCTCCATTATAGTCGGTATGTTCACCGATCAAATTAATACGCCCCGGCGCAAAAAATGTGCGGGGGGTTTCATCGCTGTTGAATATCTCCTGAAATTTCCGGATGAGATTAGTCATGGGACCCCTCCTGTTTATTAAACGCTTACAATTCCTAATTTCAATTTACTATAGTGTTTCGACTTACACAATAAAAAAATCGATTTATTTTAGTAAAAAATAATAAAATTTTACTGAAAATCTGTTATGCAAACAAGAGTCACTATTTATCTTGGCTTTAAAATAGCTATTTACATAACTTTTATGAAAGCGTATACTAAAATCAAATTAAAAAAACTTAGGAGGTTTCGGCAATGGTCAGTAAAAAAATAGGTAAAAAAATGATATTTTTCCTCGGTGCTTTAGGGGGTCTTTTGTACGGTTATGATATGGGGGTTATTTCCGGTGCTCTTTTATATATAAAAGACGACATCCCGCTGACGAGTTTTACAGAAGGACTGGTAGTCAGTTCCATGCTGATAGGAGCAATATTCGGTTCTGGCTCCAGTGGACCATTATCGGATAAATTCGGTCGGCGCAGGCTCGTGTTTATGATCTCCGTTGTCTTTATAATCGGTGCCCTTACGCTGGCGTTTGCTCCGAATATGATGACACTCGTTGTCGGCCGGTTGATTATCGGACTTGCTGTTGGCGGTTCTACCGCAATCGTTCCCGTATATTTGTCCGAGATGGCGCCGACGGAATCACGCGGTTCCCTCAGTTCTCTGAATCAGCTGATGATTACGATAGGTATTCTTTCTTCCTATCTGGTAAACTACGCTTTCGCAGCTATCGAAGGATGGCGCTGGATGGTCGGGCTTGCTGTCGTACCGTCCATCGTGTTGATGGTCGGCGTCATTTTTATGCCGGAGAGTCCGAGATGGCTGCTTGAAAACCGTGGCAAGGAAGCAGCCCGCAGTGTTATGAAGCTGACGCGGAAACCGGATGAGATAGAAAAAGAAATCGATGAGATGATTGAAATCAACCGTATTTCTGACAGCACGTGGAATGTGTTGAAGTCATCATGGCTGCGTCCGACGCTGATTATTGGGTGTGTATTCGCATTATTACAACAGATCATCGGTATTAATGCTATCATTTACTATGCACCGACCATTTTCAATGAAGCGGGGCTTGGTGATGTAACATCCATCCTGGGAACAGTCGGTATCGGGACTGTGAACGTGGTCGTTACTATATTTGCTATTATGATCATCGATAAAATCGATCGGAAAAAGCTGTTGATCACCGGTAATATCGGGATGGTCAGCTCATTAATTATTATGGCCGGTCTGATTTGGACAATTGGACTCGGTTCAGATATTACTGCCTGGATTATTGTCGCTTGTCTGACATTGTTTATTGTATTCTTTGCTTTCACGTGGGGACCTGTACTATGGGTTATGCTTCCGGAACTATTCCCGATGCGTGCCCGGGGTGCGGCTACAGGTATTGCCGCTCTGGCATTATCAATCGGAAGTCTGCTTGTCGCACAATTCTTCCCGCTGCTGACTGAAATTATGGCGATTGAACAGGTATTCCTGATTTTCGCAGTGATCGGCATCGGCGCACTGTTCTTTGTTGTGAAATACCTTCCGGAAACCCGTGGTCGCAGTCTGGAAGAAATTGAAGCTGATTTGCGGACACGTACCTCGGCTTCAGAAGCTAATGAGGCAGGCGGTATGCATAACTAAGCGATTGGAGTTGAAGAAATGGCAACGATAAAAGATATAGCAACTAATGTGAATGTCTCGATTGCCACCGTCTCACGTGTGCTGAATAATGACCCGACACTATCGGTAAGTCCTGAAACAAAACAGCGCATTTTCGATGCTGCCGAACTGCTTGATTATAAAAAACACATTCACAAAAAAACAAAGCAGCACATGCGAATAGCCATCGTTCAGTGGTACACCGAAACAGAAGAGCTGAACGACCTTTATTACTACTCAATCAGGCTGGGTGTGGAAAAGAAGCTGGAAGGTGAGGGGTATGATTATATAAGGCTGTTTCAAAATACGGACAATAACCTCAACGTTAAAGTGAATGGGATTATTGCTATTGGCAAGTTTTCACATGAGCAAATGAAACAGCTGGAAGAATGGTGCTCCAACATTTGTTTTGTTGATAATATACGTGCACTGAATTCGTGTGATTCTGTTATCGCCGACTTTCAGCAGTCCACCCGCAGTGTTTTGTCTCACTTTATAGAAGAGGGACATGCAAAAATAGGGATGCTGGCTGGTGAAGAAAAGCCTCCCGGGGGCTCCGAAGTGCTGATGGACCCAAGATACGAGAGTTTTCGTGACTACATGAAAACACAGGGGCTATTTGATAAGAAATACTGCTTTAAAGGTGCTTTCGCGGTGGATGCCGGGTACGAGATGATGAATCAGGCTGTACGCACGCTGCAGGATGATCTGCCGACTGCATTTTTTTGCGCGAATGATTCCATTGCTATCGGGGCGCTGCGCGCGCTACGTGATAATTCCATTTCGGTACCGGAGCGGGTCAGTTTAATCGGATTCAATGATTCCAGTGTGGCAAAATATATATCGCCGTCTTTAAGTACTGTCAAAGTCTATACGGAAATGATGGGGGAGACCGCAGTGAGTTTGCTGAAAGAACGGGTTTTCCAACAGCGTCCGGTTGCCAAAAAAGTAACGTTGGGGACGGAACTGATTATCAGGGAAAGCTGTCAAAAAACAGAGCCGCAGGGAGAACTGACATGAGAATCAGTACTGTAAACAAACAAGGGAATGAAAACACAAATGAGGATGCTTACGTCGTGAATGAAAAGGCGGGGGTATTCGCTGCAATTGATGGGGCGACAGGGCTTGAAGGTGTCCCCGGTCACATTGCCTCTCATGCCGTCCGGGATACGCTGGCTTCAGCTACAGGAGAGGAGCTGTTTGACGAACTCGTCGAAGCTGCTAACCTGCAGGTTGCAGAAGAAACGTTGAACTGGCTGGGTTCAGGTGATGCAGCAGAAATTAATGATGTGCCGAAGGGAAAGCGGAGTACCTGTGCTCTTGCAGCGATTTCAATAGATAGGGAACGATTGTCCCTGACGTACGCCCAAGCCGCCGACTGTATGATTTTTTTACAGTATAGAGACGGAGATATACGCACAGTCACATATGATCTGCTCAGTCATTTTGACCGGAAAGCAATCGATGAGATTGTGGAAATGCGAAGCGGACAGAATAAAAAAGCACCTATCAGTGAAGCCCGAAAGGCAGTCCGTTCAACTTTAATTGAAAACCGTTCCCTGTTAAACACGGATGCGGGGTACAGTGTAATAGACGGTAGTAAAGAAGCAGTGAAGCACCTGGAAAGTGGCAGGTTATCCTTGAAAAAGGTCACTGGAGTTCTTTTGTTGAGTGACGGATTGATGATGCCGACGGGGCTTGAGGAAGCCGATGGCTGGGAGCAGGCGGCCGCCATTGCTTTTCAGCACGGGCTGGACAGGTTAGTGAGTGAAGTGGAGGAAAGAGAGAATAATGATCCCGAGTGTATAACATACCCTCGTCTGAAAATGATGGATGACAAGACAGCCGTTTTAATAGAAATGGAGTCGTAACTCCAGCATTTAATTGCCGGGACTGGAACTGGTAAAACACTCTTTAAGGTATTTTTCCGGATAATGCACACAGATGTGGAGCACTGAAATAACGTTGGATTTTGTGGAGCCGTCATATGCAGAGCGGGATAGAAAGAGGGAGGAGGTCAGTCGTCTCCTTCTGTTCCATCCGTGAAGCTCTGCCGCGGCTTCTTTTTTCATCCATATTTTTTCTGGTGCTGCTTTTTCATAGCCAGATATTCTTCGTCTTCCCGGACTTCGATCCATTTCTGTTCGAAAATCCGGGCGGACTCTGCTTTTTCTTCATCTATATCACGTTCTTTCACGTTTCCGTCTTCATCGTACTTTTCCCCGCCTTTGTAATTGGCGTATCGTCTGGAACGGGTGTATCCCATCTGAAGAAATTTCCGGGCCATGTCCATGCCGACAAACTCGTTATTCTTCTTGTAATCAAGGTACATATTGTAGATAGCCTCCGAAGATTCCCGGGCAATGTCGGGAGTCTTGAAGCGCCAGTGGGCGAGAATCTCGCTTTTATAGGGTTCCACGAGCAGGACGCCCTGCTCGCCTCGTCCCACCCGGTATTTTTCGGGATTCTTGCGGAAGTCGATATTATCGAAATCGAGATCATAATCAAAGCTCATGTTCGATCACCCCGAACATGTTCAGATCCAGCTCATTGGAAAGCGATTTGACGAGGGCGCCTCCGGCCGTGCTGTTTCCTTTGGCATCAATCGCCGGACCGATGATTCCTATACCCATACGTCCGGGTACAGCACCGATAATAGCTCCGGAGACCCCGCTTTTTAGTGGGAACCCCGCTTCCACAGCGAACTGACCGGACGAGTTATACATCCCGGACGTAAGCATAATAGATTTGACCGTTCTTAAGTGTTCCGGTGAAATGAGGCGGATGTTCGTCTCCGGATCCCGGCCTTCGTTAGCCATAAAGTGACCGACCCGGGCGAAATCCTCGGTACACATCATGACAGCGTTGGTACGGAAATAGAGATCGAGCGCTTCCTCAGGAGCCATAATCATTGCTCCCGTACTTTGCATAAAATAAGCGAGGGCACGGTTGCGGGCTCCGTTTGATTTCTCCGCTTCATATATCTCTTCGCTCATCACTAAATCGGGGTTTCCTGTGATCTGTCTGATGAATGTCATGAATCTTTCAAAACGTTCTTCGACGGAACCTCCTTTAATAAGAGCGGCAGTGGCGATAGCGCCGGCATTGATCATAGGATTGAACGGCTTTTCCGTCTGGTGTCTTTCCAGCTGACCGATCGAGTTGAAGAAGTCTCCCATCGGTTCCATACCGACCATATCGAATACGCGCTTCTTCCCGAAGTCGTTCAGCGCGAGCATCAGCGTAACGATTTTAGCCGTGCTCTGCATCGGAACGTACAAGTCGGTCCTCCCGGCATGGAAATACTCCTCACCGGTCCAGACCGTAACTCCCAGTACGTCTTTTTTCGTATCGTCATACATAGGAATGACCGGTCTTACTTCCCCGTCTGATGCGTAGGGAAGACTGTCTTCCACTATCTGTTCCAGAAGCTGATTGGATAATTGAGCCATAAGTGAATTCTCCTTTATTGAATGACTTAAGAGTATAGTAGATGTGCACGAATCATTCATTTTTTTAAAGTGTACCCTCATTTTTACCGTTCTATGCCTGCTTTTCTTAATAAAAAAGGTAAAATACTATGTATAAAACTGCGTTTCATGTTATTATGAGAAAGCATAGAATATACACAAATTCTGCGATAGGAAGAGTACGTTCTTTTGCCCATCCCAAGAGAATCACCGGCTGGTGGAAGGTGACAGGTGGAGAAGAAGGGAAGATCATCCTGGAGAAGCGTCGTTGAAATGAGTAGATGCCGCCGGTTACGTGACCGTTACCCACGATGGTTCAAAGTGCCGCACACGTGCGGAATTCGGGTGGTACCGCGGAAATGACTCCGTCCCTTTTATATAAGGGGCGGTTTTTTTATACCTGTGTTTCTGGGGTCCCGGTTCGTCCGGGAGCGTTTTTAATGGAAAGAGAGACTGGGGGACAGGGTTCCTTACTCCAACAAATTACGTGAGGTGAAGAGGAAATGCGTAAAGTCAATACGAAAGAAGTGGCAATCGAACGCGAAAATCGCGTAAAAGATTACTGGCAGGAAGAAAACGTGTTCAACCGTTCCATGGAAGAGCGGGAAGGTAATGAAACATTCGTCTTTTATGAAGGACCTCCGACAGCAAACGGTCTTCCCCATGCCGGGCACGTCCTCGGCCGGGTGATCAAGGACTTCGTAGGCCGCTATAAGACGATGAACGGCTACCAGGTTATCCGTAAAGGCGGCTGGGATACACACGGTCTCCCGGTGGAGATCGAAGTGGAAAAACAGCTCGGTATTTCCGGTAAACAGGAAATTGAAGAATACGGAGTGGAGAAGTTCATCGAACAGTGTAAGAAGAGCGTGTTCGAATATGAGAAACAGTGGCGGGAGTTTACGGAAGCGATCGGGTACTGGCTCGATATGGACGATCCGTACGTCACGCTTGAAGATAATTATATCGAGAGTGAGTGGTATATCCTCGCCGACCTGCACAAACGCGGTCTCCTCTCCAAAGGTCACCGGGTTACACCGTATTGCCCGAGCTGCCAGACGACTCTCAGTTCCCACGAAGTCGCCCAGGGCTATGAAGATGTAAAAGATCTGTCGGCCACGGCGAAATTCAAAGTGAAGGATGCGGAGAATGAATACTTCCTCGGCTGGACGACGACGCCATGGACACTGCCGGCGAACGTGGCACTTGCCGTGCATCCGGAACTCGACTACGTCAAAGCGAAACAGCACGATGAAGTGTTTATCGTAGCCCGCGATCTTGCGGACACAGTGATGGGAGAAGATTACGAAATCATTTCCGAACACAAAGGGAGCGAACTCGTAGGAATCGATTACATCGCACCATTCCCGTTTGTAAAACCGGAGCGGGGACATACTGTCGTTTCCGCTGAATTTGTAAACGCGGAGAGCGGTACGGGAGTCGTACACATTGCACCTGCCTACGGGGAGGATGACTATAACCTCGTCCTAGAAAATAATCTCTCTTTCTTCAACGTCGTGGACGGAGCGGGGCGCTATACTTCCGACATCCCTCCATTCGAGGGACGATTCGTCAAAGACTGTGACGTGGACATTGTGAAATATCTGTCGGAAGAAGGGCTTCTGTATAATAAGGAGAAATATGAGCACAGCTACCCGCACTGCTGGCGCTGTGACACGCCGCTCCTTTATTATGCGATCGAAAGCTGGTTCATCAAAACGACGGAGATGAAAGATAAATTCATCGAAAATAACCAGACAGTGGAGTGGCACCCGGATCATATCAAAGATGGTCGTTTCGGAAACTTCCTTGAAAATATGGTGGACTGGAACATCGGTCGTAACCGTTTCTGGGGGACGCCTCTGAACGTTTGGATCTGTAATGAATGCGGTCACCAGCACGCTCCGGAAAGTAAATCGGATCTTCTTTCCAAAGCGAAAGGAGAAGTGACGGATGTCGAGCTGCATAAACCTTATGTCGATCGTATCCAGCTTTCCTGTGAGGAATGCGGCGGCACGATGGACCGCGTCCCGGAAGTGATCGACGTGTGGTTTGACAGCGGATCGATGCCGTTTTCCCAGTACCACTACCCGTTTGAGAATGAAGAAACGTTCAATAAGCAGTTCCCGGCGGACGTTATTTGTGAAGGGGTGGATCAGACACGCGGCTGGTTCTACAGCCTGATGGCCGTATCCACGATGTTCACAGGGAAAGCTCCGTACAAACGGGTTCTTTCCACCGGCCACATTCTTGATGAACACGGCAGGAAGATGTCCAAGAGTAAAGGGAATGCCCTCCACCCGATGGATCTCGTAAATAAATTCGGAGCGGATGCTTTCCGCTGGGCTCTTCTTGCCGACAGTGCTCCTTGGAACAATAAACGTTTCTCCGAGCGTGTCGTCTCCGAAGCGAAATCGAAAGTCGTCGATACGTTAGTAAATACGCACGGTTTCTTTACACTGTACGCAGATATCGATAACTACGAGTATGATCCGGAGGATACAGGAGAGAAGACGCTCCTGGACCGCTGGATCATTTCCCGCGCGAACACTGTGGCGGCCCGTGTGAGAACCGGACTTGATGAGTATGACTTTACAAAAGCTGCGAAGGAAATCGAGAAACTAGTCGATGAAGTGAGTAACTGGTATATCCGTCGTTCCCGTAACAGATTCTGGGAAAGCGGAATGAGTGAATCGAAAAAAGCTGCCTACTCCACACTTCGTGAAGTGCTCGTAGGTCTTAGCCGTCTGCTTGCTCCATACACTCCGTTCGTAGCGGACGATATTCATATGAACCTGACGGGCGAAAGTGTCCATCTCGCTCCTTTCCCTGAGCGTGAAGAGCATCGCGTCGATGAGAAGCTGGAGAGAGACATGGATGCAGTCCTTCAGGTAGTGGAACTTGCCCGGGGTGTACGTAATACGGAAGCGATCAAGACGAAACAGCCGCTGGCTGAACTGACGGTCATCCCGGTCAATCAGGATCGCGGCGCCGCACTTAAAGAGTACCGTTCTATTATCGCAGAGGAAATCAACGTGAAAGATGTCGTAGTGAAAGAATCTTCCGAAGACCTTATCCGGTATGAAGTTAAACTCAATTTCCGTGAAGCCGGACCTAAGTTAGGGAAAAACGTCAATACAGTGAAGAAATACCTGGAATCGCTCTCTGATGAAGAGGCAGCTGATATCGTGACGAATCAGAAAGCGGTAGTCCCGGCAGAAGACGGGGACATCGAAGTTCCGATGGACCTTCTGATCGCTGAAAGAGTAGCGGACAGCGGACTGTCGATGGGATCGAACCAGGAATTCCACGTAGTGCTTGATACGACTATTACGGAAGAACTTCGCCTTGAAGGTCTTTCCCGCGAAGTGATCCGTGTCATCCAGGACGTACGGAAGCAGAAAGACCTGCCGATCGATCTTCGCGTGAACATAGCTATTGCAGGAGACGAAGATGTGAGAAAGGCGATACAGGAAAACGAGCAGGTCATCCGTGACAACGTACTGGTCAATGAGCTCGACCTGCAGGAAACAGAGGACATGGAAGAATTCGAAGTAAGCAGTCATAAACTGAAGCTTCAGATTCAGACGTGAGATAAACACCTCCCGTTCCCAATCCGGAGCAGCAGTCCGGTGAATGTGAAAATAAATAAAAAAGCGTACCTCATGGAAAAGTATTCCACCAGGTACGCTTTTTTTGTTCAGTATTTTTCAGTTATATCCTCAGCAGTACTTATCGTAAGCCTCTGTCAGGTTCTCCACGATTTCTTCCACTTCATAATCTTCAATGTGCTCGCGCGGAATGAAATGCATAACCTGGCCGTCTTTTAAAATCGCCATGGAAGGAGAGGAAGGTTCATATCCTTCCAGATAATCGCGCATCCGGGCCGTCGATTCACGGTCCTGACCGGCGAACACGGTGACGAGGTGCTCAGGACGATTATCGTTTTTGAGAGATTTGATAGCTGCAGGACGGGCCAGTCCGGCGGCACACCCGCAAACCGAGTTGATAACGACGAGAGATGTGCCTTTCACAGAGCTGATGAACTCGTCCACTTCCTCCGGAGATACGAGTTCCGTAAAACCGGCTTCCGTCAATTCGTCTCTCATCGGCTGGGAAATTTCTTTCATATAAGCTTCATATGCGTTCATGGTAAACGCCCCCTTATTTATTTTCTTTCGTTTTCGTAGCCTGGGTCATCTGATACCAGACGGATCCTTCCGCTGCGTGACCGCCTTCGATTCGTTCGATGGCCATCCGGATCTGCAGGCGCACTTCGAATTCCGGATCATCTTTTGCTTCCTGAAGAGCAGGAAGCGCCGTTTCGTCCCCTGCTTCATAAAGGTACATAGCTGCCCTCCAGCGGACGATTTTACTCGGGTCCTTCAGGGATTTAATCATATGAGGAATGGCATCGGTGGAGCCGATGTCGGAAATGCAGTCCCCGGCGGTTCTTCGGACGGTGACGGTCTTGTCAAAAAGCGCTTCATAGAGATAAGGGAGTACTTCCTCATCTTCGATCATCCCGAGATAAGCAGTCGCAAGCCTTCTTATCGAAGCTTTTTCATCATGCAATGCTTTATGGAGTACGGGTAAATCTTCAAGCGTCGGGTGCATCTGATCGAGCGCCTGATAACGTATCCTCCAGTCGGAATCATCCAGTGTGGAAAGTGTAACCGGACTCTCCTGTTTCTCGGTTTCATTCCGGAAAGCGAGTTCCACCAGGCGGGCAAGACGTTCTTCGTCATAACTCGCGGAAATCTCCTCCTGCACCTGCCGGCCTACTTCTTCTGCATCTCCGTAGCGGGAGGCGTCCTCCTCCCACTTCCGTTCCATAATCATGTTTTCGGAAGCTTCGGACGCTTTCATGGCTGCGTTTGTGAACCTCTCGGGGAGGGCCACTCTCGTTTCCGCTTCCCCGTCCTGCAGCTTGATCTGCATCGGGATATTGCGGAATTTCTGAATGAATACCTGAACTTCCCCGAAACTCTCCTCAGGCTCTTCGCGGGAAGCTTCGCCCTGAAGTCCTTCATCTGAACCGAGAGCGTCCCGTACTTCCGGGAGGATGTCTTCCCATGATACTTTCGGATGACGTTCAAGAGCAAGGAAGTCCAGCACATGGTAAATCCCTTTCACTCCATTTATGTCAAAAAGCTGACGGGCCCATGAAGGGAAAGAAGATATATCTCCGTCTTTTGTATAGTTGTATGTCTCGCTTTGAGGCAGACTTTCATCTAAATTGATTTTCATCGAATTGGGACTGGGGGTCGGTTCGATAGATACGATCCTCATGCATAGCACCTCCGTTATTTGTATCATATCAAAGTTTCAGAGTGACTTCTATCATTCAAGTTTTCGACGAAAAAATGAAACATTTTTCCAAGTCCTTCGTATACAGGGGGTGGAAAGGGGAGATTTAGCATGGAGAGCATAATGAAGCTTGAAAAAGTGAACAAGACAATCGGTTCTCATCACGTCATCAAGGACCTGAGTTTTGAAATTTTTCCCGGGGAAGTGTTCGGATTTCTCGGACCGAACGGAGCGGGTAAGACGACGACGATCCGTATGATGGTAGGTCTTATGAGTATGAGCAGCGGTGATATCGTTATTGCCGGCAACAGCGTACATAAACAGAGGAATAAGGCGATGGAACAGGTCGGGGCGATCGTGGAGAATCCCGAGATGTACCCATTTATGAGCGGTTGGAAAAACCTTGTGCATTTTGCCCGAATGGGAAAAGATGTAACGGAAGAAAGAATCAGGGAAGTCGTTCAGCTCGTCGGTCTCGAGAAACGGATCAACGATAAAGTGCAGAAATATTCTCTCGGAATGCGCCAGCGGCTCGGTATCGCCCAGGCTCTGCTGCACCGTCCTTCGGTATTGATTCTTGATGAACCGACGAACGGACTCGATCCTTCGGGAATGAGAGAAATACGGGCGTATGTACAACGGCTTGCCAAAGTGGAAAACGTGGCTGTCATCGTGTCGAGTCACATCCTATCCGAAATGGAACTGATGTGTGACAGGTTCGGAGTCATCCATAACGGAGAGCTGGTCGATATCCAGTCTGTCAGGGACGCCGTCCAAGATGCGGAAATGGAAGTCAGTATCGAAGCGACTCCGCTTGATGTGGTAGAGCGCATCCTTAAGGAAGAGACGAAAAATGTGATTACGAAAAAGCAGAGCTGCCACATCGTGCTTGAGAAAGACCGGATTCCGGATATTACGACGAAGCTGGTTGAGAATAATGTCAGCATTTATAGTATTTATACCGAGAAGAAAACGCTTGAAGACGAATTCCTGAAAGTGATTGGAGATGGTGTCATTGATTAATCTGATCCGAAACGAATGGATGAAACTTTTCGCTCAGCGCTCTACGTGGATAGGAATTATACTGTTTGTCTGTCTGATTACCGGGTTTGCATTATTTATGACGACCGATCCATCTTCCTCCGAGCAGTACGGAAGCGACTGGAAGCAGGAGCTGCAGCAGGAAAACAAAGAAATGAAGAAACAGATGGAAGAAACACCGTCCACAGCCAGTTTCAGACAGGACCAGATAAAGATGAACGAATACCGGATTGAGAATAACATCGCTCCGAATGAGTTCACCGGATGGAAGTTCGTACAGGAAAACCGGATGTTCGTCTCTCTGATCAGTCTGTTTACGATCATCATAGCTGCAGGCAGTATCGCTAACGAATTCCGTTGGGGGTCGATTAAGCTGCTGCTTATCCGGCCGGTGTCACGTACGAAAATTCTATTCTCCAAGTTCATCACTCTGCTGCTGTTCGCCTTGATGCTTCTCGTCGGTCTGTTTGTATTATCGATAGGGCTCGGGGCCTTACTGTTCGGTCTCGGTTCATGGACGGACCCATACGTATTTATGGAGGGCGGGGAAGTGAAAGACGCTTCTATCATGGCTTTCTCTCTTATGCAGTATGGCTTCTCCTCGGTGAATCTGCTTATGATGGTAACATTCGCTTTCATGATTTCTGCCGTGTTCCGTAACAGCGCGCTTGCTATAGGAGCGGCTGTCTTCCTGATGCTGAGCGGGAACTCGATCGTCACTTTTTTCGCCGACAAAGAATGGGCGAAATATATTCTTTTCGCTAATACGGATCTCAACCAGTTTGTCACGGGCACACCGTTAATCGAAGATTTGACTATGACTTTTTCCGTTTCGGTACTGGTCGTCTATTTCTTCGTTTTTCTTGGAGCCGCCTGGCTCGTATTTACAAAACGGGATGTTACGAGTACTTAGAGTTGTGAAGAAAATCGTGAGCGTCCTGACCAATCTTGACATAATCTTCAAACAACTATACATTGAGAGTAACTTAAATATAATCACTAGGGGAGTTATCTGACTGAGATGAGTATTTACTCAGACCCTTTGAACCTGAACTAGTTCACACTAGCGTAGGAAAGTGTAGAAACTGATGCATACAAAAGACCATGTTGTCTGTTTATTAGTATGTGATTATTGTATTTGCGCAACTTTCCTTTTGGGGAGTTGCGCATTTTTCATTTTATCTACAACTTTATTATTTAAGTTTCAGTGAAACTAAAAGATGGGAGTGGTTGTAATGAGCAAAACGGTATTAGTAACAGGCAGCAGCAGAGGGTTAGGGGCATCTATTACAAGAGAGCTGGTACAACAAGGGTTTCAAGTGATCGTAAATTATTTTAAAAACGAAGATGCTGCCAAAGAGCTCGTTTTTGAGCTGGGGGAGGAGAACGCTGTAGCTATTGGTGCCGACGTCAGAAATCGTCAGGAAGTTGATGAATTAGTAAAGAAAGCAACGGAACACTTCGGGCAAATTGATGTCTTAGTCAATAATGCTCTCGTAGATTTTAAATTTGACCCCGATAACCAGAAGCCGTTCGCTGACCTTTCGTGGGAGGACTACCAAAAGCAGCTGGATGGGACTTTGAAGGCCGCGTTTAATACGGTTCAAAGTGTTCTTCCTCAATTTATTGAACGACAAAATGGAAGTATCATTAATATTGGTACTAATCTATACCAGAACCCTGTAGTACCTTATCATGAATATACAACTGCGAAAGCCGGTCTGATTGGTTTCACACGTAATATAGCTGCTGAACTGGGGCAGTATGGGGTAAGGGCAAATGTAGTTTCAGGCGGTCTGTTAAAAACAACGGACGCCAGTTCCGCAACTACTCCGGAAGTATTTGAATTAATCGCCCAGGCGACTGCACTGAAGAAAGTTACCAGTCCCAGGGAAGTAGCGGGGATGATTGCTTACTTATCTTCTGACAAAGCCGGGGGGATTACAGGGCAGAATATAACAGTGGACGGCGGTCAGACAATGAATTGAGGTAGGCTGAACTATTCGAAATCGAATAATGAAAAATACTATATTTTCTGTGGAGGCGTCATTATTAGAGAAATTCAATCGAAACAAATGCACATAGGTGTTTTGCTGTACGGTTGTGGTCATCACCAGGCGGCATGGTTAATGCCTGAGTCGAGTGTGGAGTTCATTGGGGAAGTTTCCTATTATCAGATGTTGGGACAGATGGCTGAAAGGGGATGTTTCGACGCAGTGTTCTTTGCGGATAACCAATCCTTCCCCGCCGGTAATGATGGTGAAATGCCGGCTTTCTGGCTGGACCCCGTGGTTAACTTAACAGCTATCTCCCAAGTGACGACTCATGTAGGTTTAGTTTCAACAATTTCAAGTACGTTTTCGAACCCTTTCACTGCTTCGAGACAACTGTTAAGTCTCGACCATATTACGAAAGGGCGTGTGGGGTGGAATCTTGTGACCTCAATGAGAGATGCGGAAGCGATGAACCACAGCATGGAAGAGTTGCCTTCTCACGATGAGCGATATGAGAAAGCTGAAGAATTTGCTGCGGTAATGGATAAACTATTCCTGTCCTGGACAAGTGATGAGTTTCTGAAGGATCGGGAAGAGAATCGTTTGATCAATTCGGAGAACATTCATCCCGTTGAGCACCACGGTACTTATTTTAAAGTGAAGGGGCCTCCTACGACTCCAGGGAGTCCCCAGTGGAAGCCTGTGGCGATGCAGGCGGGGGCATCGAAACAGGGACTTTCCTTAGCCTCAAAATATGCAGATGCCGTTTATTCGGTAGCATGGAATTTAGACCAGGCAAAAAAATTCCGGAAAAAACTTGATGAACAGTTGGACAAGGACTGGGACGAAGGTAGATATATAAAGGTCTTTCCGGGGTTGGTCACGTACGTAGGAAGGACCCGGGAAGAAGCTCGCGCCAAAAAAACAGAATTAGATGAAAAGTTGCCTGTAGAAACAGCTTTGAAACGGCTGGGACTATTTGTTCAGCAAGACTGTTCAAACTGGGAGATCGATAAAAAGGTGCCTGCACTGCCCCCGGTAGAGGATTTTTCCGGACCGGTAGGAAGGTACGAAACTATACTGGAAATTATCAAAGATACTAATCCGACGGTAAGGGAACTGTTAGGATACCTTAACGCCGGGGGTGGGCATTTTACGCTGGTAGGTACGCCGGAAGAAATAGTGGATCGGATGGAAGCGTGGTTGGAAGCCGGAGTCGCAGACGGATTTAACCTTATGCCTCCTGTGTTACCGGACAGTTTGGAAGACTTTGTAGAGCTGGTTGTACCGGAAATGCAAAGAAGAGGGATTTTCAGAAAATCTTACGAAGGTCATACCTTCCGAGAGCATTTGGGCTTAACTTAGCTTTTTGTTAAGTACATTCAATTAACCGACTTTTAAGATTTATTGCCTGGGAAATAATTCGAAGTACTCCTTTGATGAAAAAATCAAAACCGCCTATCATCTCGAAAAGATGATAGGCGGTTTGTGGTAATTCCAAAGGGGACTTCACCCCAATTTCATTTAATTATTTTTCTTCTTTTACGTCATCCGGCACCTGAAGGCCGAGACCTTCGGCGACGCGGGTTCCGTAATCAGGATCGGCTCTGTAGAAATGAGCGATCTGACGAAGCTGGATTTCCTCTGAAGTCACCGGTTCCATATGACCTACTATGGCATCGATGAGACGATCCTGCTCATCTTTACTCATCAGACGATACAGATCTCCTGCCTGCGTATAGTGATCGTGGTCCGGATAAGGTACGCTGTCGGCATAGCCTTCCACTTCGAAAGGATTGATTTTCGACGTGTCATCTTCTTTCGGAAGATGGTCGTAGCTGTTCGGTTCGTAATTGTAATTGCTTCCTCCGTTACCGTCGACGCGCATGTAACCATCACGCTGATAGTTGTTCTGTTCGTTCTTCGGACGGTTTACAGGGATCTGTTCATGGTTTACGCCGAGACGGTAACGCTGAGTATCGGAATAAGAGAACAGGCGGCCCTGAAGCATTTTGTCCGGAGAAGCTTCGATGCCGGGTACGAAGTGAGCCGGGGAAAGTGCAGCCTGCTCCACTTCGGCGAAATAGTTTCTCGGGTTCCGGTTGAGCGTCATTTTACCGACTTCGATACGTGGATAGTCTTTCAGAGACCATATTTTCGTAACGTCGAACGGATCCCATTTGTATGATTTCGCATCCTCAAATGGCATAATCTGTACGTATAGCGTCCAGGAAGGGAAATCACCTTTATCAATAGCGTTGAAGAGATCCTCCGTGTGATAGTCGGGATTCGTTCCGGCAATTTCATCCGCAACGGAAGCGTCCAGACCTTTCACACCCTGGTCACTGACGAAGTGATATTTAACCCAGAATGGTTCTCCTTCGGCGTTCACCCACTTGTAAGTGTGACTGCCGTACCCGTTCATGTGACGGAAAGTAGCGGGGATGCCGCGATCTCCGTGAAGGTATGTCACCTGGTGAAGAGACTCGGGGGAGTGAGACCAGAAGTCCCATACCATGTTTTTGTCTTTCAGGTTTGTCTGAGGGTTTCTCTTCTGCGTATGAATGAAGTCCGGGAACTTGATGGCATCGCGAATAAAGAAGATAGGGGTATTATTACCTACAAGATCGTAGTTTCCTTCTTCTGTGTAAAATTTAATGGCGAATCCGCGCGGATCACGGACGGTATCGGCTGAACCGGATTCCCCTGCGACAGTGGAGAAACGGATGAACATATCCGTCGCTTTCCCTTTTTCACTGAGAAAGTCAGCTTTTGTGTAATTGGAAATTTCATCATTTGTTACTTCGAATGTACCGTAAGCTCCGGCACCTTTGGCATGTACGACACGCTCAGGAATTCTTTCGCGGTCGAAGTGGGCCAGTTTTTCCAGCAGGTGTACATCCTGAATCAATCCAGGACCGCGACGACCGGCTGTGAGTGAGTTCTGATTGTCTCCAACGGGTGCGCCGCTCGAGGTAGTAAGACGATTGTTCTTATCTGTCATAATCCAAAACCTCCTGTATAATTTCTACAATATTCATTATAACAAATGCCCGTTTAAAATCAATGTTTTTTTATAATGATTTTAAATAGAGGGTTCTTTATAATGTAGCAGATGCTTTGGGAGAGGGGGTTATGAGGGGAGGATTATGTGTGTTAAAAAAAGGGAATAAGAGGGGAGTATTTTCTTAAAAAATATAGGATTTTTTTCTTTACAATAAAGGGGCTATCGATTATATTAGGGGAACCACAGGAAATCGGTTTCCACTCTTGTCTGTGGTGGAAGCGGAACCTGTAATAAACTGAATAAAGGAGGGAAAATATATGACACTACTGTACACAAAAGCCCGTGAACTTTTTGAGGAAGATTTCAAAAAGAATCCAGTCGCTAAAGAAAATGCAAAACCAACTTCGGGTGTGAAGCAGACACGGAGCGGTAAATTGTTCCGGAAGCCTAACAAGCGCAAGTAATGGTGATGCAGTGGTGGAGTTAACTCTATGAGAAAAAATAAGCAGTTCTGTTTAGGACTCTTAATAAACGAAAGTCATTAGGTCAGCGTCTTTGAGTGAGCAAAAAATGCTCAGGACGCTGATTTTTTTATGTATAAAATGCTCCGCTGTCTTTGCTGTAATAGTTTACGTACGGCTTCTTCAGGATATAGATAGAAGAAATAACAGATAGGAGTGGAGAAATTGCTATTTGCGGATAATGCTTTTGAAGGGAAACATATAGTAGTCACCGGAGCGTCCAGAGGAATCGGCAGGGAGACGGCCATTCAGCTGACGAGAGCCGGAGCGTCGGTTACGCTTACGGGTAGAAACCGGGAAAGATTAGAGGAAGTACAGAAGGAATGTGAAAATGGAAAAGGGGAAACGCAGATCGTGATGGCAGACCTTAATCAGGGAGCGGATCGGCAGGAGCTGGTCGAGAAGTCTCTTGAGTTTCTCCCGGTATATGGACTGGTGAATTCAGCCGGCGTCCTCAGCACTTATTACCTTGAGGATATTCCGGAAGAAGAACTGAGAAAAGCGATGGAAGTGAATTTCTTCTCGCTGACTCTGCTCACTCAGGAATTTTACACGGAAATGAAAAAGAGGGAAGAAGGAGCCATCGTCAACCTCTCCTCCCTTTCCGGTCTGAGAGGGACGCACGGGAACGTGGCATACTGCGCTTCCAAATTTGCCGTGACAGGATTCACCCAGTCGCTTGCCCATGAAGCGATCCGCTCCAATATCCGCGTGAACGCCGTAGCACCCGGCTTCGTCGATACAGAAATGGGGCGGAAGGCCGTCGCTGCAAAAGCCGAGAGGGAAGGACGGAGTTTTGAGGAACAGTGGGAACTGGCCAAGTCCGGAAATCCGTCCGGAAGGATTACGACTGCCGGGGAAGTGGCCGGTACGATTCTGTTTCTCCTCTCCGAAGCTTCCGAAAACATTATCGGGGAGTCGGTGAAAATATCCGGGGGAAGTGTCATGAGATAGTTTGTATTTCCGTATAAAGGGAATTATATTTTTAAGAAAAACCGAGCTCATTAAAAGGAGGGACGTTTGTGGGACGTCTTTTAAAACGAATAATCAAATATGGACCGATGCTCTATCCGCTTATCCGCAAGTTTATGAGAAGAAAGCGCTGAAGCGGTCCGGTCATTATAAAATAAGCGTGGAACCGGCGCTTATTTTATTTTATACTGCAGGCTTTTTAGTATCCGCAGATGACTTTTGCTATACTTGTAGACAGAAAATAGATAAAAGGGGGGAGAGTTTTGGAAGAATGGGATAAATCGAGAGTAGTCCGCTTTTTCGGGGGCCGGGGACTTCTTTACATACTTGGAGTGCTTCTGCTCATCGGTGTGAACATCGCCGTGTATTCGAATATATCCTTTATATTCGACCCGTTGTTCGTTTTTATAGAGACGGTAGCACTACCGATCATTCTGGCCGCCGTCGTATACTATCTGCTCCGACCTGTCATCTCCCTGCTCGAAAAAACCGGTATCCCCCGCATCTGGGGCATACTGATCACCACCATAATCGTTGCGGGGCTGATCACCCTGCTCGTCTTTCTCGTCATTCCGTTTTTTGAGCAACAGTTCATGAAAATGGTGGAGGAACTGCCTGATTACGTTATGCAGGTGGCGGAAGGGCTGGACGAATGGCTTAAAAACTCCATATTCGCCTCCTATTATAACGATCTGTTCGGTGATTTCTCACAGACGCTGAATAACCTTCCCGAAAACTTGAGTACTTATATCGGGGACGCGCTTTCCGGAATTACGAGTATTATATCGGCGGTCACTACTATAGTTATCGCTATCATTACACTGCCTTTCATCCTGTTTTACCTGCTCAAGGATGACCATAAGCTTCCGGGTGCGATGCTGCGCATTCTTCCACCCCGTACACGGCCGGAAATGAAAGAGATGTTCCGGGATATCGACCGGCAACTGGCTGCCTATATCCAGGGGCAGATTATCGTCAGTTTCTGTATCGGTCTCATGCTGTACATCGGATTTCTGATCATCGGCATCGATTACCCGGTAGTTCTTGCGGGGATCGCCAGCGTGACGAGTGTCGTTCCCTATCTCGGACCTACGATAGCAATCACTCCCGCACTCATTATTGCGCTCGTGACTTCCCCGTTCATGCTTATAAAGCTTGTACTCGTATGGACTGTAGTTCAGCTTCTGGAAGGCAAGTTCATTTCCCCGCAGATCATGGGGAAACGGCTCCACGTCCATCCGGTCACGATCATTTTTGTTCTGCTCACTGCCGGCCATCTGTTCGGTATCATCGGAATTATACTGGCCATCCCCGGGTATGCGATATTGAAAGTTATCGTTTCACATTTGTTCCACTGGTTCCAGAGACGTTACAACAAATTTGCAGTCGGAAACGATAAATACGACCTTTAGTTTCAAAAAAATCATCTTTTTTCCGAAAAAAAGATTTAACAGCAGAAGAAGAGGGAAAGAAAATAAAGACAAATTTGAAACGTTCAGGTCTGCTTTTCGTATACACAGTAGAGGGGTCACGGTCATACTTTTTTTGGATGAGGTGAGGCAACAGTGAAAAAACTGGATGAATTGATTCACGATTTGCGTAACATAGGTGTGGAAGTGGAAAAAGTATACAAGCTCTCAGAGGGGAAATAAAGACGCTCATCACGAGCGTCTTTATTTGGAAAAAATTTGGTTTATGAATACACGAAAAAGGAGAGGAGAAGGATATAGTGCTTACGAAATGGATATTTACAGAAAGACAGGCCAGTCTCATCGAAAAAGCGGAACGAATTAAAGAAACGGCTTATGCGCATGCCGAAGAAGCGGACGAAAAGGCTTCCTTTCCGGACGAGGTCATGGACAAAATCAAAGAGGAACAGTATCCTTCTCTGCCTCTGGTACAGAACTTGGGAGGAGAAAACATAACTTTGTACGAATTTCTGCTGATGCAGGAGAAAATCGCCGAAGGGGACGGTTCTGTCGCTCTTTCCATCGGCTGGCACATGGGAGTCATGATGGAACTGCGGGATGAAAGACCGTGGCAGGAAGAAAGGTTGGACCGGCTGATGAAAGAAGTGGCCGGGGAACAGAAAGTACTTAACCGTATCGCCTCCGAACCGGCTACCGGAAGTCCGACACGTGGCGGCATGCCGGAGACTGTGGCGAGAAGGGAAGAGAACAGCTATATACTGAACGGCAGGAAGACGTTCGCTTCTCTTGCCGATCATCTTGATTATTATCTTGTTTCTTCTTACGTGGAAGACATCGATACGATAGGCTGGTTCCTTATCCCGAAACAGACGGCGGGCGTGTCCGTCGAGAAAACATGGGACACACTCGGCATGAGAGGTACGGAGAGCGACGATCTGCTGATGGAGGATGTGAAGATTCCGGTGGACGCTCTGGTGGAAACGAAGTCCTCGAAGCCTCCTGTACCAAAAGGATGGCTGCTTCACATACCGGCCTGTTATCTCGGAATCGCTGTAGGAGCCCGGAACGAAGCTGTGGAATTTGCGAAAAATTTTCAGCCGAACAGTCTCGACACCCCGATCAGCGAAGTGCCTCATATTCAGGACAAAATCGGGACGATGGAGTGGAAACTTCTGCAGGCTCACAGTTTCCTCTATGATACAGCAAGGAAGTGGGATGAATATCCGGAACGGAGAAACGAATGGGCAGAGGAACTGGGGGCCGTGAAGTTGGCGGTCACCAATGCCGCCCAGGAAGTGGTGGATCTCGCTATGAGAATCACCGGAGGCCGCGGCCTTTCCAGGCGTCAGCCGTTCGAAAAATATTACAGAGATGTAAGGGCAGGTCTTCATAATCCGCCGATGGACGACGCTGTCATCAGCATGCTCGCCAAAAACGTATAATTTTTGCAGAAATGAGCATAAAATAAAAGAGGGCCGGTCGAGGTCCTCTTTTGTTATTCGAATTCAGTTTAGTGCGTCTCTCTGTCCCCGACATTCTTCTCAAATGTATCGTACGTACGGCGCCACGGGGAATCTTTCGTTACGTATATGACCCACCATATTAGGAGAGGCTGGAAAAGCGGTCGCAGCCAAAGAGCAGTGAGACTGGTATTTTCCGTCCACGGAGCCGGCACCTGCTGGATGGCTGCGTAAATGTTAGCCGGCAGAACTAAGACAAGGAATACGGCTGTGGCGAGCCCCGCCGCCTTTCTCGTATGCGGGAAAATAAGCAGAAGGGAGAGCAGCCATTCCGTAATTCCTGTAATATAAACGAGCTCGTAGCGGAAAGGGAGAAATTCGGGAATCATAGCCGCAAACCCGCTGTCATAAATAAAGTGAAGAATCCCTGCGGAAAATAGCGCGCCTGCAAATAAGTAAAGGCCGATCGTTTTGATCATCGGAGACAATCCTTTCGTGTTGGATTTATAATACTGTTATTCACTCAGTTCGGTTATAATAAGTATAGGTCTATTACATTTTTTTAAGGAGAAGATTAACGATGAAACTAATGAAATACTGGCTGCTTACGGGCGTTGCGCTGGTGATGTTCCTTTCTGCCGCCGTTTCTGTACAGGCTTCGAATTCCAACAGTATTAATGAGAAACTCGGTCTGCCTATTGTAGTGTATGGAGATGCCTTATCTGAAAGCCAGAGGTCGGACGTCAGTGACCTGCTGGAGACTTCGAAACATGAACAATTGGACGAATTTACAGTGACAGGCCAGGATATAGCCGAATATATCGGCGGAAATCCCAATTCCAACATGTACTCCTCGGTAAAAATCATTCATCAGGACAGCGGCGGGCTGAATGTCGATATTGTAAGTCCCGACAACATTACAGAAGTTACCCGGGAGATGTACGAAAACGCCCTGCTGACAGCGGGAGTGGAAAACGCTGAGGTGCTTGTAGCTTCATCAGTCGCTGTGAGCGGCCATTCGGCACTGACAGGCATTTACAAAGCGTACGATGCGAAAGGTGCTTCTCTCGATAAAGACCGGATGCAGGTGGCAAGTGAAGAACTGGATGTAGCCACTTCCATCGGGGAGAAAGAAGGAATAAGTCAGGATGAAATCAGCAGTCTGCTTACGGAAATCAAGAAAGCTATTGCCGAGCAGAACCCTGCCACCCGGGAAGAGGTGAAGCAGATTGTAGAGACGCAGCTTGATTCACTGCAAATCGAGCTCAGTCCGGAAGACAGAAAAAGGCTGACCGATCTATTCGATCAGATGAGAAATCTGAATATAAACTTTGATGAAATGCAGAGTCAGCTGGATGATCTGGCCAGCGGCTTCCAGGATCTCATCAATGACGAAGGATTCTGGAACAACATGAAGACAGCTGTCCAGGACTTCTTTCGGTCCCTTCGCAATTTCATCGATTCGATTCTGAATTGACAGTAAAGAGAAGCGCTCCACAGGCGCTTCTCTTCTCTTTTCTAATTGTTTTCCACTATTTCTGCATCTTCTACTATTTGTTCGTAAGGGACGTCCTGGATTCCGTCATAATATTTCTTCACTGTACCTTTCTCGTCAACAAGAAAGAACTGAGTACCGTGAGTTACCTGCTCCTCACCTTCCGGCTTATCTACGATAATATGGAAACTTTCTTTGGCGAACGATTCGATGGTCTGCTGATCGTAACCGGTGACGAAAGTCCAGTTGGAAAAGTCTGCTCCCTGTTTTTCACCGAAAGATTGCAGTGTTTCCGGATCATCGACGGTAGGGTCGACACTGAAGGAAACGATTTCCGCGTCCACCCCTGCTTCTTCCAGCTTGTCCTGGAGCTGCGCCATATTTCTTGTCATAGGCGGGCACACGGTATTACAGGAAGTGAAGACGAAGTCAGCGATCCAGACTTTTCCTTCCATATCTTCCATACTGAAGGATTTATTTTCGTGGGTAGTGGCTTCCAGACTGCCGGTTTCCCAGTCTACCGGATCTTCAAGTTCTTTCTGGCCGCATGCGGCAAGGAATAAAGTGAATAATATTAAAATCCATAGTTTTTTCAATGGGGATGAAGCTCCTTTCCATATGTATCTTTTATTAGTGTAACTACTCGCGTGACGATGTACAATGAACAAATTGAGAACTTTCACTTTTTCTCCACATTCCCTGACCTGCATACGCCGGCGCTTCTAAACGGAAGTCTCCGCTTTTCTTTGTCCAGCTTCACCACCCAGAAGTCCGCGGTCCAAGCCGTAGCTTCTTTTTCAGGAAAGGCCGCCTGAAAAGCGAACCTCCAGCTTAGCCCGGAACTTCTAAACGGAAGTTTCCGCTTTTCTTTGTCCAGCTGCAACTTCCAGAAGCTCGTGACCTAAGCAGTATCCTTATTTTCGGGATAGGGCACCCGAAAAGTAAGCCTCCTGCTTACGCCAGCGCTTCTAAACGGAAGTCTCCGCTTTTCTTTTGTCCAGCTCCGCCATTCAGAAGTCCGTAAGATAAGCTGGCCCTCCTGTTTCGGGATAGAGCACCCGAAGCCCGGAGTACCTGCTTATCTTAGAACTGCTAAGCGAATGGCTCCGCTTTTCTTTACACCTGTTCGATGTGCAGATATACTGTTACGAAACGATAAGCGGAGGGGTTTATTCATGAGAGATTCATCATTTTTCACTAAAGTTGTTCATCATAAAGCTGACCAGACGGCTGCTGTCCACAGTAAGGCGACGCCTATTTACCAGACTTCGGCTTTTACGTTCAAGGATCTGGATGATCTGGAGAAGTATTATGAAGGAGAGACATCCTACCTTTATTCCAGGGAAAGAAACCCGAATCCGGAAGAGCTGGCCGAGGGGGTTGCTGCTCTTGAAGAAGGAAGCGCGGGAGTTGCTGCAGCTTCAGGCATGGCAGCGATATTTGCGGGAATTCTTTCCGTCGTAAAGCCCGGTGATCATATCGTAGCTGCTGAGGATGTGTATGGCGGGACGCACAATCTTCTCTCTCATGAATTGCCCTCTCTCGGTATTGAAGTAACGCTCACATCTTTCCGTGACCAGGAAAGCATAAAAGGGGAAATACGTCCGAACACGAAATTGCTTTATTCGGAATCGGTGACGAACCCGTTTCTCCGGGTGGAGGATATGACGGTTCTTCAGGAAATAGCCGAAAAAAATGACTTGAAAATCATGATAGATAATACGTTTGCCACGCCGTACCTGCTGAGGCCACTGAAGCAGGGCGCCGACCTCGTCGTACACAGCGCTACGAAATATCTGGGCGGTCACAGTGATGCGACAGCAGGAGTACTTACGGGAGAAAGAGAGCTCGTGGAGAAAGCACGCCAAAAGATCGTCTCCCTCGGCTCTAACCTGAGTCCGTTTGAAGCATGGCTGACGTATCGCGGTACGAAAACGTTGGGAATCCGTATGGATAAACAGTCCCGGAACGCTCAGGCTCTTGCAGATGCCATGCAGAGAAATGCAGATGTGGAGAAGGTTTATTACCCGGAAAACGTATCGGCAGAAGGCAACGGCGCCATCGTTACGATAGCTCTGAATAAATCTATAGAGATGAACACCTTCTACCGGACGCTCGGCTGGATCAAAATTGTGCCGAGTCTTGCCGGAGTTGAAACGACCGTTTCCGTTCCTTCCCGGACGTCTCATCGTGCCCTTTCCGCTAAAGATAAAGAAAGATTCGGAATCGACGACCACGTTGTCCGGGTCTCTGTCGGGATTGAGAGTTCGGACGATATCTCCGCTCAGTTGGAACAGGCGATCGAAGCCTCTAAATAAGAATTTTCTAAAAATTGTTGACTTTTTCGGATGCTTCCGTATATAATGCAAAGCATACCATTTAATTGAATAGCGACTCTTATCAAGAGCGGCTGAGGGACTAGGCCCTGCGAAGCCCGGCAACCTTCAAACATCGGTTTGAAAAGGTGCCAATTCCTACAGATCTTAGAGGTCTGAGAGATAAGGGGAGGATGTAAATATATTTAACGTAAACCTCTTCTTATCGAAGGGGTTTTTGTTTATATCTCCTCACTCGGACCCTCTGTCATATATTATACAGGAGGGATTTTTCATGACTGAGCAATTTAAGAATTACGATTTGGACACGCTTGCCCTGCACGGGGGACAGGAGGTCGATCCGGCAACGGGTTCGAGAGCCGTACCGATCTATCAGACGACATCCTACGTATTTGATGATACCGAGCACGCCAGGAACCTGTTCGGTCTCGAGGAGCCCGGAAACATTTATTCAAGAATCGGCAACCCGACCGTAGATGTTTTCGAGAAAAGAATCGCTCTTTTAGAAGGCGGTACGGCTGCTGTGGCTACCGCTTCCGGAATGTCCGCTATTGCGTATTCCATACTGAACGTCGCCGGAGCAGGTGATGAGATTGTGGCGGCAAGTAACCTGTACGGAGGAACGTATAACTTATTTGCAAAAACGCTGCCGCGTTACGGTATTGAGGTGAAATTCGTCGATCCGGAAGATCCCGCGAACTTCAAAAAGGCGATTACGGAGAAAACGAAGGCGGTCTTTGCGGAGACGATCGGTAACCCGAGCCTGCACGTGCTTGATATTGAAAAAGTATCCGAAATTGCCCATGAACAGGGAGTGCCTCTGATTATAGACAATACGTTCGCGAGTCCGGTCCAGTGCAAACCGCTGCAGTGGGGGGCGGACATCGTCGTCCACTCGGCGACAAAATGGATCGGCGGTCACGGGACAGCTATAGCCGGGGTAGTCGTGGACGGAGGGACCTTCGACTGGGCGAACGGGAAATTCCCCGGCTTCACGGAGCCGGATGACAGCTACAACGGTCTCGTTTATTCGAGAGACCTCGGGGAAGTGGCATTTGCTACTAAATTCCGGGTGCAGCTTCTCAGGGATATGGGAGCGTGCCTCAGTCCTCAAAACGCTTTCCTTCTTATTCAGGGGCTGGAGACACTGTCTTTACGCATTGAACGTCATGCGGAAAATTCCCTGAAAGTGGCGAAGCATCTGCAGGCGCACCCGGATGTGGAGTGGGTATCCTATCCGGGCCTTCAGGAGCATCCGGCGCATGAACTTGCCGATAAATATTTGCAAGTCGGCTACGGAGCTATCGTTAACTTCGGTATTAAAGGGGGAAGAGACGCCGGAAGGAAGCTGATCGATAACGTCTCTCTCTGGTCTCACGTTGCGAACGTGGGAGATGCGAAGTCTCTGATCATTCACCCGGCATCCACTACCCATCAGCAGCTCTCCGTGGAAGAACTGGCAGCGAGCGGAGTGTCAGAAGAACTGATTCGTTTGTCCGTAGGTATCGAATCGGTGAAGGATATCATCAATGATCTGGATGAATCGATTAAGAAAGCGAGGTCTGGAGTAGCTGTAGGGGAGTCCTGAGACTTTGGGCTGCGCCTGAACGCGAAATAATGTATGCGTCCGAAAAGCACCGGTTTTGCATCTGGACATTTAGGGGAAAGGATAGGTAAGAGTCCAGTTTACAAAATGGGGTGAAGTCATGTTTTATTCGCTGACGTTTCAAAAGATTGTTCTGTTCGCAGCAATAGGTCTTATTATAGGTGGATTAATCGGTTTTGCAGGAGTACTGGGATTTGATCTGGATGGATCCATCTTCATCATTTCCGTACTGCTCAGCATGCTTCTCGTATTTGCTGCAGCAATGTTTGCGGAACTGTATCACATCCGGGAAGCGATCAACCGCTCCCGCAACCGCTAAGCGAGTCCGTTCAGACGGCTCGCTTTTTCTTTGGTATATTTATGTTACAAAAGAAACCAGGGGCTTAGTACAAGCAGCAGAAGATAAAATATTAAAATTACAGAAAAAACGATATAGCTTAATTTTGTCAGCTTTTTAAAAATGATGAAGAAAGTCGCCAGTACGGTTAAAATAATGCCCAGCGAATAAAGCAGTGCCATATGGATGTCCCCTCTCCTGTATGAATATACGTATGTATTTCTATTGTTGCAAAGGAAAGGTTTGCAGCTGTCCGCTTTAGGGAAACGGGAAGGAACCGGCTACAGTCAGGAGCGTGGGCCATGATCGAATTGTTGTTTGGAGCTGTTTCCCTGGTGTGGCTGATGGAGTTCCTCGTATACTCCTCGCCCGCGTCCCGGCAATCGGAGAAAGTATCTTTCTGGTATATCTTTTCAGCCATGCTCGTAGCAGTGGCAGTGATTCTTGGAGTCGATATGTGGAAAGTGGACATCCCGGCAGTGAAATGGACGGGTCTCTTTTTTTACGGAGCCGGCGTAACGCTGCGTCTTTCGGGTATTATGCATTTGAAAGAACAGTTCACAAGGAACGTAAGCGTAAGAGAAGGTGATCATCTGGTCAGCAGCGGCCCGTATCGCATATTGCGTCATCCGCTATACACCGGGCTGTTAAGTATTGTCATCGGTTTTGCGCTCAGTAACGGCAGTCTGTTCGGACTTCTCGTCGGAAGCGTTCTTATAGCCGCAAGTCTTATATACAGAATTACACTTGAAGAGGCGATGTTGAGGGCACAGCATGGTGATGAGTATGTGCAATGGTGCAGAAGAAGATATAGGCTGATCCCTTTTCTTTATTAATATGGAGGTGCTAAGTATGGCGAATCAGAAAGCGATAGTAGTAGGAGCAGGTCTGGGCGGTATGTCGGCAGCTATACGATTGAAGGCGGACGGTTATGATGTAACGGTTCTCGAGAAAAACGAAAATATCGGCGGAAAACTGAATCAGAGATCCGGGAAAGGGTTCACTTTTGACACGGGACCTTCCATCCTCACCATGCCCTGGGTCCTCGAGCAGCTGTTCGAAAGCGTGCATCGTGACATCCACGATTACATAACTATAAAAAGGGTCGAACCTCAGTGGCGGACTTTTTTTGAAGATGGCAAACAGCTTGACGTAACAGGTGATCTGCCTACGATGCTTCAGGAGATGGCCAAGGTGACGGACCGCCCGAACAGTTCACTGACAAGCTTCTTATCGTACAGTCAGGATATGTATGATCTTTGCCTGAAAAGCTTCTACAAATACAGCATCTCGGGTCTTGGCGATCTCAGAAAACATCATTCTTTCAAAGAGCTCATGCAGATGGATCCCATGAAAACGGTGGCTAAAGCGAACCAGGAGCATCTGGACAACAAGCATCTGGAACAGTTGTTCAATTTCCTCGTAATGTACGTCGGTTCCAATCCCTACTCCGCACCCGCAATTTTGAACCAGCTGGCGTATGTGCAGCTGGGGCTCGGCATCCATTATGTCGAAGGAGGCATGTATCAGATTGCGGAAGCAATGGGTAAAGTGATGGAAGAACTGAAAATAGACGTTCATCTTGAGACATCTGTCTCTCACATAGTGACAAAGGGAGAAGAAGTGACCGGTGTAGCTACTGCCAGTGGTACGATGGAAGCGGATGTCGTCGTTTCCAACCTGGAGGCGATTCCTACGTACCGGTACCTTGATGGCACGAAGAAAGGGAAGAAAGAAGCGAAGCAGCTCGAGAAAAAGTACGAACCGACAGTTTCGGGGCTTGTATTATTACTGGGAACGAACAAAAAGTTCGAACAGCTCGGACACCACAACTTCTTCTTCTCCGACGACCCCGAGAAGGAATTCAGGGAAATTTTCGATAAAGGGAAGCCGGCTGAAGACCCGACCGTCTATATAGGTGTGTCGTCCAGGTCGGATGAAACCCAGGCCCCGGACGGGAAGGATAATCTGTTCGTTCTCACCCACGTGCCTCCCCTGGAAACGAAGAAGCGGAAAGGCTGGGACTGGGAAGCATACAGAAAGACGGTCATTGAGAAACTTGAACGTATGGGGCTTGAAGGTCTCGAGGACTCCATCGATTTTGAATACCAGTTCGCACCGGAAGATCTCGAATCTCTGTACGGGGCAAACGGCGGTTCGATTTATGGTGTCGTAGCGGACAAGAAGTCGAACGGCGGCTTTAAAGTCCCGGCTCAGAGCGCTCTTTACGATAATCTCTACTTTGCCGGAGGTTCCACGCATCCGGGAGGCGGAGTGCCGATGGTCACGCTGTCCGGCCAACTGACGGCGGATTTAATCAAAAGCAAACAACAATAGTTAGGAGTTCACGTTTATGGCAGTCCTCATATTTTTAGGGTTTTTTGTTTCTGCAATCGCCACTTTTTTCATAGCTTCCAATCTTGCAGTGTTCGGCGATGCAGTAAAGGAGAAAACAAAAGCGACCTCTACTTTTGTGGGAGCTGTAATCGGCATAGCTATTTCTCTTCCGGAACTTACATCTAGTGTAACTGCAGTTTTCATCGATACGCCGGGTCTTGCAGTCGGTAATCTGATAGGGAGTAATCTTTTCAACCTTTTAGGACTTGCCGTCTTCGATATTATTTACCGAAAACATGAGATTATGACCCGGGCCACGGTGGAAAGTAAATTGTATGCCTATCTCGTCATTTTTCTTACTATGATCGTTATAGTTGCCGTATCTTTCCCGTTGCCCACCCCGTTTCTTCACATAAGTTATTCTTCGGTAGCTCTGGTTTTATTCTATGCAATCGGAGCCCGGCTGATCAATAAGCGTACGGAATACAAGGGACGTAAAGTGAAGAACGAAAAGAAACAGGATAGATACCGGCATTATACAAAGAAACAGGTACTCACCCGTTTTGTAAGTCTCAGCGTTGCCATTATGATTATGGGAAGCATTTTAACAGTTACGGCTGAGGAAATAGCACAAATCACCGGGCTCGGCTCTTCATTCATAGGAGCTTTCCTCGTCGCAATCAGCACCTCTTTGCCGGATGCGTCGAGTGTCGGTACCGCTTTGAAAATGCGGAACTACAATCTTGCCATCAGTTCTCTGATCGGCAGTAATGCCTTTAACATCCTTATCCTGGCCATTACTGATGTAATGTATTTCCGGGGAAATCTTTTCAGTGAATCGAGCCGGGTCAACGTAATTGTAGCTATAGCATCGATTGTATTTGTGCTTCTATTTCTGGTCAGTATTTCCAGAAAGAACCCGAAGTACCAGTTTACGTACATGATACCTTCTTTTTTGATTATAGTTCTTTACTTCGCCGTAACATTCTTTTCGTTCCAGATGAAATAGGAAAGTACGAAACAATATAAAAAAACCGAACCCCTGATCAGGGGCTCGGTTTTTTGCTTTTTATATGGCGGACTGCCCGTCTGAACCGCTGCAGCCTGAAATCTGCCCTCTGTAAACCTATTTCTTCCTGCCGAACGGGAACCACCAGTTCCAGTGTCCGAAAAGTTTCATGAGACTCGGTACGAGCAACAGACGGATAATCGTAGCATCGATAAAGATAGCGATGGCTATCCCGATTCCAATCTGCTTGACGGGAACTACACCGGTGAAGGCGAAAGCTCCTGTAATCACAATCATGATCAGGGCAGCGGACGTTATGATTTTACTCGTGTTCGCCACGCCTTCCACGGTGGAGTAGTGATTGTCTTTCGTTTCCAGGTAAAATTCTCTCATTCTTGATATGAGGAATACTTCATAGTCCATACTCAGACCGAATACAAGGCTGAAGACGATGACCGGGAGAATCAGAGCAATGTCCGACTCGTTCAAACCGAGATGGCCTCCCTGGAAGAGCCACACGAGAATACCGAACGTGGAAGCAAGACCTAAAATATTCATAAGAATCGCTTTGATCGGAATTAAAATAGACCGGAAGGCGAGCATCAGAATAAAGAAGGTGGAAACGATAATAATGGTCAGTACGAGCGGCAGTTTATCGAATATTTCATCGTATATTTCCTGGTTGAAAGCAGGAGAGCCGCCGATGCGCGCCTCTTTCTCATCTTTCCACTCTCTGACAAGGCTTTGAGCTTCTTCCGAATTGTCGGCTACGGAAAGATGGACCGGAAGGAGAAGCTTATCACCGGCGATGAACTGTTCAATAGCCGGTTCAAGAGCGCTTTTCGTCTGCGGGTTCTGAAGGGCAGCGTACAATTCCTCCGATGATCCGACATCGGCCGCCGAATATAGGGAGTCTACGCTATCCACGACCCCGGGATCCGAATAAGTATCGACCTTCTCTTTCATCTCTTCGAGTCCTTCTTTGCTGAGCCAGTCTCTTTCTTCGTTGACGACTACCTGAATCGTACTGTCGGAGTCGCTGAGGAAAGTATCTTCGATCGTTTCGTAGGCACTCCTCGAATCGTAGCTTTCGGGCAGCGCGTCAATCGTCGGGATAGAGACGCTCATGTTCGAGATCGGAATAACACCGATAAGCAGAACAATGAGAGATAAGAGCGCAGTCATTACCGGACGCTTCATAATACGTTTAGCGAAAGCTCTCCAGCGCGGTACGGTGTCTTTCTCTGCAGGAAGGACGCGCAGCTTGTTGATTCTCGGTCCGAGCAGCCGCAGGAGACCGGGGAGAAGCGTAAGTGACGTGAACACGGCGAGAGTGATCACTATAGTTCCTCCGAGCGCTATGTTCAGGAAGATGTCTACGTTAATGATACTCATCGCCCCGAGTCCGATGAATACACAGACCGCAGAAAAGATGATGGAACGGCCGGCCGTGCGGATCGTCGTCACAATAGCGTCATCAATGGACTGACGGGCCAGTTCTTCCCGGTAACGGTTGATAAACAGCAGGGCGAAGTCGATACTCAGCGCAAGTCCGATCATCGGAGCGATGTTCAGTATGAATACGGAAAGGGAAATACTTTCCCCGGCAAGTGCCAGAAATCCGAATCCTGAAACTACCGTCACTCCTCCGATAATCAGAGGAAGCACTGAAGCCGTCAACGTTCCGAAAGCTATGAGAAGAATCAGTAAAGCGAAAGGCAGACCGATCAGTTCAGCATTTTTCAAATCCGTCTGACTGGCTTTATTGATGTCTTCCGATATGACCGGCTCCCCGGTCAGTGTTACTCCGGACGTATCTTCCGTAATGGAACGGATTTCCGAGATTTCTTCGGTGAGTTCCGTACTTTCTTCATTAAAATTGACGGCAGCGTAAGCGGTGTCGTCCTTATACATATCCTCCACGTCGAGGGGTGACTGAATGGAAGATGCTATGTTCAAATCTTCTATGCTTGTAAGCGTATCTTCTATTTTTCCGTCGTCCGCCTGCTCGAATAACACGAGGATGGTCGATTCGGGACGATCGAAATCATCTGTAAGTATTTCCTGAACTTCTTCATATTCTCCGTCTGTGCGGAAACCGTCTCCTTCGAGGAGCGAGGGGAGGTCCAGGGCGAAATATCCAAGTACAACAAAAGCTATCAGCCAGAGGGTCAGTAATAAGGCCCGAAGCTTCACGATGCCATGTGCTAATTTTTTCATAAAAGTTACTCCTTTTTTCTTAGACTCCTTTCCTAATTGTACTCATCCGAAGGAAAGAAATAAAATATAAAGAGTTACCGGCATGAGAAATCGGGGAAAGGTGGAAGAAGAGGTGATAGTTATGGATTTACCCGAAGAAGTAATAGAGAGAGCGAAACGGAATATTGAACCTTTTGATACAGAAGGGTTCGTGCTCGGCAAGGGCCCGGTGCCGGCGGAGATTATGATGGTGGGGGAAGCCCCTGGGGAGAATGAAGTATATGACGGGGAGCCTTTCACAGGAAGAGCCGGGAAGGAACTGGATAAACAGCTGTCCTATCTTGGCTGGACGAGGGACGATGTTTACATTACGAGTGCTGTGAGAAGCAGACCATACAAGTGGGAAAAACGACCGAACTCGGAAGAAAAGCGGAAGGCGAACCGGAAACCGAACAAAAAAGAAGTGAAAGCTCATGCGGAACTTCTCGATTTACAGATAGAGACAGCCGAACCGAAAGTGATTCTTCTGCTTGGGGGAGTCGCGTATCAGAGACTTGTGGACGAAAAAGGAAAAATTTCCGAAGTGATCGGTGAAAGATTGGAGACACCGATTTTGAGATATGACCGGGACCAGGATACGTATATTCCTTCTGACGAAAAATATATCGTCATCCCGTTGTATCATCCGGCGGCCGTGTTTTATAACCCGGGAATACGAGACTCCATTTATGATTCTCTTGATCGTTTAAAAAGCTATCTGTAACGATAAACTCCCCCTGAATTTTCCGAAAGGAAAAATCAGGGGGAGTTATTGCACTTAAAAGATCGTTCACCGAGAGTTCGTTTCTTAAAGTAAAGGAGGGATTTTTTATTAAAAACCTCACTTTAATGAACAGTATTGTTTTCTTTGTGATCAATACTGTTCAAGCGTTTCAGTAGTCCGACTCCAAAGTCGCCATCCACGGTTTGGGGGGTATTTTCATTGAAAATGCTACCCGATCGTTCATAAGCGGAAGCACCATGTTCGTAAAAGTCGAGACCGGCGATTTCTTCACGTTGCGATACACGGATGCCAATAGTCTTTTTGATTATGAAGACACCAATAGACGTTGCGGCCATCGTCCAGACCGCTACAGCTACTATCCCTGCAGTCTGGATAAATAACAATTCGCCGCCTCCTCCGTAGAAAAGGCCTCCGTTTGTAGCAAACAACCCAACTGCAAGCGTCCCCCATGCCCCGCATATTCCGTGCACTGCGATTGCTCCGACAGGGTCGTCGATTTTAAATACACGATCAAACAATTGCACTGCTTCTACCAGGATGATGCCGGCGATGAATCCGGTGATGATCGCTCCTGTCGCTGAAAGGTCAGCAGCTCCTGCAGTGATACCTACCAGACCAGCCAGTGCGCCGTTCAAAGTAAGTGAAGCATCGATTTTTTTGAATTTAATTTGAGAATACATTGCTGAAGCGACGACTCCGGCGGAAGCGGATAAAAGGGTGGCTGCTATGACCGATGGTACAAGGGAAGGGTCAGCTGCTAATGTGCTGCCTCCGTTGAAACCGAACCAGCCAAACCAGAGAATGAAAACACCTAGCGCTCCGAGGGGGATATTGTGCCCCTGGATGACATTGGTGCGGTTTCCGGAATATTTACCAAGTCGTGGACCGAGGAACATAACGGTCGCCAATGCTCCTGCGGCACCTGTCATGTGAACGACGGTAGAACCGGCAAAGTCTACAAACCCAAGTTCGGAAAGCCACCCGCCACCCCAGACCCAATGTCCAACAATAGGATAGATAAGTCCAGTCATCAGTAGAGTGAGTAGCAGGTAGGCACTGAGTTTCATACGTTCAGCAACAGCGCCGGATATGATAGTGGCACAAGTTGCGGCGAACACCGCCTGGAACACAAAGAACCCGATTTGATCTTCATGGCCGCTAAGAAGAAAGCCGTCCAGACCTATGAATCCTCCTCCAGAGTTTCCGAACATAATTCCATATCCTACTAAGAAGTAAAGAATAGAAGCGATCGATATAGTCATAAAGTTCTTCATTAAAATGTTAAGAGCGTTTTTAGAACGGGTGAATCCTGATTCCACCATAGCAAAACCGGCGTGCATGAAAAACACAAGAAATGCGGCAATCATGACCCAGGCCATATCTATGGAAGCGATAGCAGCTTCTGGAGAGATGGTCTGAGCACTGGCAATTACCGGGAATATTGATGTCAACAACAATAACAGAGGGATAATTTTTTTCATGAGTCTGATCACCTTTCCTTAATGTAGTTTTTAGATGAGGGCAGATTTTCCTTTTTCGGCGGTTCTGATACGGTATATTTCCTCAATTGCGGAAATGAATATCTTTCCATCTCCCGCTTCATTCGTCGTGCAGATTTCCATGACTATTTCTACGATAGGATCGACTTCGTGTTCATCGACCACCATCTCCACCTTCACTTTTGGATACAATTTAATTTCATACTTTGTTCCCCGAAAGATCCCTTCTTTCCCTTTTTGCTGGCCACACCCTGCAACTTCTGAAACTGTCATCCCTTTCACACCTAGCTGGTCCAAATGGTGTCGTAAAGGCTGAAATGCTTCGGGACGAATAATTGCTTCGATCTTTTTCATTTAAAAATCCCTCCTTTGATGTTAACTTACCTAACATCTTAAGTAAGCTTAAAGTTACTATACACAAAATATTTAGAAAAATCAATTTAATTATGTAAGGAAAGCTGACATTAGTTTAAAAGGGGAATGTTTGTAAGGGCTCTCATTGTTGAAGAAGTAGGGTGTTGAAGCTTTATATTTTTTTCTTAAAAAATAAGAGACAGGCATAAAAGCCTATCTCTTATAAATCATCGAATCCATTATCTTCCGAAACTTTCGTGTACTGCCTTGATTTCTGTTCGAAGAAATCGGACTTCCCTTCATCGACGTTTTGATAGGCGCGTATCCAGCGCATCGGGTTTTTCCGGTGCTCCGGAAACGGTCGTTCGGCTCCCATCTGCTGGGCTCTTGTGTTGGCTGTAAAGCGGATGTAGCTGTCAAGATCCATCATCGGAATACCCGGGAAGTCCTCTCCGATAATGTGGTGAGCCCATTCAATTTCAAGTTCGGCTGCCTGCCGAAAAGTTTCTGTCGTGAACTGACGGAATTCCTCATCATTCAGCTGCGTCTGTTCTTTAAGCGTTTCGTTAAAGATACGTGAGAACAGGTGGACGTGGATCTGTTCGTCCCTGTTGATGTAGTTGATCATAGTGGAAGTGGAAACCATCTTCTGGTTGCGGGCCAGGTTATAGAAAAATGCGAATCCGGCATAGAAGAACAGCCCCTCCAGAACAACGTCATAAACGCAGGATTTCAGGAAATTCTCCGGTGAAGGGTCATCGATAAAGTCCTGATACCCGTCCGTAATGAACTGGTTCCGTTTCTGCAAAATCGGATCGTGTTTCCAGTAATCGAAAATCTCCTCCTGTTCCGCTGAAGGAACGAGAGTGGAGAGGATATAAGAATACGACTGGTTGTGTACGACTTCCTGAAAAGAGAGCACCTGCATCAGTGCCGCGAGACTCGAGTCCGTAAGATAGTCCGCGATTTTCCCCGAGTAATCCGTCTGAATAGAGTCGAGAAAAGCGAGGAGGCCGATAATCTTTTTGAAAGACTGCTGTTCGCGGTCGGAAAGCTCCGGCCACTGCTTCAGATCGTTGCTCATATTGATTTCGTCCGGAATCCAGAAGTTTTGCAGCATATTTTTATACATAGGGTAAGCCCAGGCGAATCTGGTGTCATCCCAATTAAGAACGTTGGATGTTTTTCCATTTATAATACCGGTGGAACGGTTCGGAGCATCGTAATCGACGAGTGTCCTTTTTTCTATAGTCATAAGTATAGACTCCTTTCAGAATTCAAAATGATAAGGCTAAGCGGAAGGCTAAGGGAATGGGGGGATCCCCCTGAGCCTCCCGCTTAACCTGGAACCCCTGAACGGGCGGTTCCGCTTTTGTTTTATCCAGCTTCACCACCCAGGAGTCCGCTGTCTAAGCAGTAGCTTCTTTTTCAGGAAAAGTCCCCTGAAAAACGAATCTCCTACTTAGCCCGGAACTCCTAAGCGGGCGGCTCCGCTTTTGTTTATCCAGCTGCAACTTCCAGAAGCTCCTGCCATAAGCCGTAATCTTATTTTCGGGGAAGGCCACACCCGAAAAGTAAGCTTCCGACTTATGTCAGCGCTTCTACCCGGAAGTTTCCGCTTTTATTTTATCCAGCTGCGCCATTCAGAAGCCCACAAGATAAGTGGTCTCTCCTCGTTCGGAACAGTTCATCCGAACCCCGGAGCGCCCGCTTATCTTAGAGCTTCTAAGCGAATGGCTCCGCTTTTATTTATCCAGCTTCAACTTCCAGAAGCTCCCGCCATAAGCCGTAATCTTATTTTCGGGGAAGGCCACCCGAAAAGTAAGCTCCCGGCTTATGTCAGCGCTTCTACCCGGAAGTTTCCGCTTTTATTTATGAAGAGCAGCTTTCGCATTCGTCATAGGTGCTGCCGGAGGTGGAGCGTGTGTAATACGTCGTTTTCAATCCTTGAGCCCAGGCGTCCAGATGAAGGTTCAATAAATCTTTGGCATGGATGTCATTTTGTACGTACAGGTTAAATGAGATGGACTGATCGATATACCTCTGTCTCCGGGCATTCTGAGCAATGCTCGTATGCTGGTCGATGTCATGGGCTGATTTATAGTACCAGTAATTTTCCGGGTTCAGATCCGGGGCCGTAACAGGAATCTTGAAGTCTTTCTTCTCCTCCGAATAGAATTTTTTGAAAATCGGATCGATACTGGCAGAGCTTCCGGCAATAAGGGAAGTGCTCGAGTTCGGAGCGACCGCCATAAGATAGCCGTTTCTCAGTCCGTTCCTGTTCACCTCCGAAGCGAGTGTTTTCCACTCGTCTGATGCCAGTCCGCGTTTTTCGAAAAAGGCACCTGTTTCCCAGTCGGACCCTTCGAACAGAGGATAACTCCCTTTTTCCCCGGCGAGCTCAGCACTCGCCCCGATAGTCAGATAGGCGATTTTTTCGTAAAGGTCATCGGCGTACTGGACGGCTTCCCCCGATTCCCAGGCGATTTTATTCTGCGCCAATAGATGCGCCCACCCGAACGTACCAAGGCCGATGCCGCGGTAGCGCTTGTTCGTCCGTTCCGCTTCCAGGACAGGGATGTGGTTCTCTTCGATCACGTTATCAAGCATCCGCACCTGGATCGGCACAAGTCTTTCAAGAGCATTCGCCGGTACGGCTTTGCCGAGGTTGATGCTCGAAAGGTTGCAGACGACAAAGTCTCCAGGGGTGTGCACGGTAATGATCTGTCCGTTTTCCGTGTACTGGGCCGTCTGCGTCGTGGCACTCTGGTTCTGGGTGATTTCCGTACACAGGTTACTGCAGTAAATCATGCCGGCGTGATTATTCGGATTTTTCCTGTTCACTTCATCCCGGTAAAACATATACGGCGTGCCGGTTTCGAGCTGTCCGATCATGACGCGTTTCATAATATCGATGGCCGGTACCTTCTCTTTGGACAGTTCCGGCTCACGTACGCAGGCTTCATAGCGGTCGCGGAACGTTCCTGCTCCTTTCTGTTCATCGAAAGAGTCTTCCAGAGAGAAGCCCATCTTCGTTCTCACTTCGTGAGGGTCGAACAAATACCAGTCCTGTCTGTCCCGGACGGCTTCCATGAAAAGATCAGGCACGGAAATTCCGGTGAACAGATCGTGGGTTCTCTGGCGTTCGTCCCCGTTATTCAGGCGGCTGTCGAGAAAAGAGAAGATATCTTTATGCCAGACGTCCAGGTAGACGGCGACGGCTCCCTGTCTCTGACCGAGCTGGTCGACACTCACTGCCGTATTGTTCAGCTGCTTCATCCACGGGAGGATACCGGAGGAGACGCCTTTGAAGCCTCGTATATCACTTCCCCGTGAGCGTATTTTGCCAAGATAGACTCCTATACCGCCGCCATGCTTGCTCAAATTCGCAATGGACGTGTTGCTGTCATAAATCGACTGCAGGCTGTCGTCCACCGTTTCGATAAAGCAGGAACTGAGCTGGCCGTGGGATTTCCCGGCGTTCGCGAGAGTCGGGGTAGCCACAGTCATATAAAGGTTGCTGAGCGCCCAGTAGGCCTCTTCGATGTAATGAAGGCGTGAGGAGGAACTCTCCCCGGCCATAAGATTCATCGCAATGATCAGCCATCTTTCCTGAGGGAGTTCCATCGTCTTCCCATCTTTCATTTTTGCAAGATAGCGGTCATCCAGTGTCTTCAGACCGATGTAAGTAAACTGGAGGTCTTTATTACGGTCGAGCAGAGATTCAAGCTCCTCCACTTCTTTTTTGGTATAATGGGTGAGCAGGGACGGGTCGTAAATCCCTTCCTGGACGAGCGCTTCCATCAGTCCGTAAAGGTCGGTATATGGACTATCCGTCCGCCGGTTTTTCATCGCTTCGGTGTACATCGTCTCCAGATGGGCCCGGGCGGCGACGTAGGTCCAATCCGGTTCGGTTTCGTCCATCTCCGCGAGTGTTTCCAGAACGACGGAAGTGCCGTCTGTGATTTTTGGGTAGACTTTTGAAAAATCGAGATCCGGGAATGTGCTCTGAAGCTGTTCGAGCCAATATTTCCAGTCCGCTGTTACGGTTGCTGACATAAGTAAGTCCTCCTTCAAGTACCTTTATAAAAAATAAAAAAATCCGCCCCCTGGACAGGAGCGGATGAAACCATGACACGAAATATGTACGCATCATCGTTTCATCTTCTCCAACCCCGAAAAAGGTGAAACTTTCCGATGAAAAACAGACAGGTTTCCTGGCTCGTATCCGATCTTACTCCAGCCCTTCCCGTAGTAATCTACAGTGGAGATGCTGTTTCGCGGATACTTACAGTTGCGGGGGCAGCTCCGGTTTCTTACCGGATTCCCTATTAAGCTCTGTGAGCATCTGTTTTTCAATCTATATATTGTGTTTTTTAAAATATAATTACTATATATTGATTCTATCATACATAAGATTAAATGAAATAACAAGGAGGAAAAAATAATGATCGATAAAAGATGGCATGAGAAAGCGGAAGAGAAGTGGGATAATTTTTCCGGAAACTGGGGTCAGAGAAGTGAAAAAATGTGGAAGGAAGGAAGCAGAAAAACGGTTCTTCCATTTATGCAGTCCTTCGTACCTGAAGGAGCTGAGGTTCTTGATATCGGATGTGGCGATGGAGAGGGGAGCGAGATGCTGAGACGCTCAGGGTACAATGTGACCGGTATCGATATTTCATCGAAAATGATCGAAATGGCAAAAGAGCGCTGGAGCGGTATCCACTTCCAGCAGGCCGATCTTGCCGACCTCCCTTTTGAAGATGCGACATTCGACAGCGTGATGGCCATCAACTGTCTGGAATGGGTCGCATCACCCCTGCACGGCTTGAAGGAAATCCACCGGGTTGTAAAACCTGGAGGGGTAATGGTTGCAGGTATCCTTGGTCCTGCTGCCGGCCCGAGAAGTAACAGTTATCCGAGACTTGAAGGGGAAGATATCGTATGCAATACGATGATGCCATGGGAATTCGAACGTCTGGCCGGCACTCACGGGTGGACGGTGGAGGGGATGTCTTCCGTACCTAAAGAAGGAGCTCCGGATAATCTTTCCACGCCTATGCTGGAACAGGCGGTCTCCTTCATGACGCTTTTCGCTTTGCGAAAGACGAACGGGGACGTCTCTGAACAAGGATGACCGCTGTCACTACAAGAATGAAACCGGCCAGCTGCCACGAAGTCAGAATTTCGCGGAAGACGAAAAAACTGAGGAGCGTGGCTGCCACCGGTTCAATGGTGGCTATAATCGAAGCCCGGCTCGACTCGATTTTCTCAAGCCCTTTCGTGTACAGCAGGAAGGCTAGAGTGGTGGAGAAGAGACCTATGCCGCCGATATTCAGCCAGACAGCGGGAAGAGTGAAAGTGCTTTTGATATCACCAAGTCCGGCAAATGGGAGAATGGCTATGCTTGCGAATACGAATGTATACACCGTCACCGTTACCGAAGAATACTTACGAAGGGCGTACGTTGCAAAAATGCTGTATAACGCATAAAAGAATCCGGACCCGAGCCCTGCCAGTACCCCGTACAGGGAGAGACTGAAATCGGAAAACGGAATCAGCCCGACGACGAGCGAGCAGCCGATGAGCGTGATGGCGAGTGCGAGAATTTTGTTTCCGGTAAAGAGTTCTCCGAACAGGAACCGGGAAAATATCGTAACGAAGGCGGGGGCGGTGTACAACAGGGTAACAGCGACAGCGATGGAAGTTTCCTCCATGGCTATAAATAGACAGAGGTTGAAGAATACGATGCTGATGATACCGGTGCCGATAAAATAGTGGCTGTCTTTCCAGTTAATCCGCAGGTCTTTCTTCCCGTTAAAATATGTATAAATGAGCAGCAGCAGAGCGGCACTGCTTACCCGCACGGCCACCACCTGGACAGGGGTGAAGCCGTAGTCGTACAGAAAAGTGACGAACAGACCGATGATCCCCCAGAGGGCAGCCCCGGCTGCGATGGAAATCATTGACATGTTTCTGCTCATGGTACCCGCCTCCCGCGCTAATAAGTAATAGTTCTTTCCATCTTACCAGTTCGTTACAGGTGTGAGAATAAGAATTCGGAAAGTCGCCGGTCACTTAAAAGAACCTCTGATGAATTGCTCATCGGAGGTTCTTGAAACAGAGGCCGGTATTTTATTTGTCTTCTCCGCACGCAAAGCAGTACAGCTGTTTATCTTCCGTAACGATGCCGTCCAGGAATCCGTCCTTACAATAAACTTCTTTTCCGCAGGAAGCGCAGTAGCCGACGAATTCTTCCACAATACCCCTCCTTTTTTGGATAAGAGTTACTCAGTTACGACTTCCACTTCCCAGTTTTCGTTAACATAAAGGCCGACGACTTCGGCTCCGAGGTCCCACGTTTCAATCAGTTCCACGGCACGTTTTATTTCTTTTTCCTTCTGGGAGCGGTCCGCCGGATTCCCAGCGCAGTCGTGATGCCCTGCAATGGTGATTGTTCCCGATCCATGTTTCTCTGTAGAGACAAGAACTTTTTTCTTGATCTCCTCAAGCTGGCCGGCACTGCCTTCGAGAAGGACCTTATTGGGGCCCGCTTCCGTAACCATATCGATGTATTCCACCCCGTATGTATCTTTCATCCAGTTGATGACCGGAAGCTGGACTCTTCCGTCCATACAGTTAATTGAAGTAGCAAATGACATTGACAATTCCTCCTTGTGTATAACGTTTACCCGATTGCCATTTAATTATAGCGAATTTTTTGACGAAAAAAAACTCCCGCGAATTTCCAAAGTTTAGAAAGAAAGGAGAAAGGTAATAGTGGGTAAAGAATTCAAAGCAGTCGAAAGGGGAATGTAATATGAACCAGGAAGAATTGAAACAGCATATCAGCAGTATTATGAAGGATAATAACGTAGGTACGCTGGCCACTGTTAAAAATAATAAGCCTCATACCCGTTATATGACGTTTCAGCACGACGAGAATCTGACGTTATTCACTCCGACGGACAGAGAAACGTACAAAGCGGAAGAAATCGACGAGAACCCGTTCGTCCACATCCTTCTCGGATATGAAGGGGAAGGCTATGGAGACGGATTCCTTGAAATCCAGGGTCAGGCCAACATTCGTGATGACCAGGACATCAAAGACCGCGTGTGGAACGACCATATGAAACATTGGCTCGGCGGAAAAGAAGATCCCGACTATATCGTACTTGAGATCTTCCCTGAAACGATCCGCCTCATGAATGAAAGTGATGAAACTCCACAACAGCTGGATATGTAAAGAAAATGCGCGCGGCGACTTTGTCGTCGCGCTTTTTTGATTTTATTGCACCAGTTTTTCGTAGGCCAGCCGTTTGCTTCCTTCTGTTAAATAAATGACCCCGCAGTAGACATAGCCGTGGCTCAGAAGCAGTTGCTGCATCGGTACGTTCTGTTCGTGCGTATCCACTTTCACGCTCGGAATAGAACTGTTACGGGCCATCTTTTCTGTCTCTTTTAACAGAAGGGAGGCAAGACCCTGTTTTTTCATATCGTTCTTCACTGCAAGCCGGTGGATGACGAGATAATCTTCCCGGCTCATCCATTCTCCTTCGTAAATGGTACGGTAGGTCATTTCTTCGCGGGGGGAGATGACCGTACTCGCAACAATTTCACCGTATTCAGTGAGTACGTAACTTTCTCCGCGCCTGACGTCTTCCATTATAGTTGCTTCATCGGGATAACCGTTCGTCCACTGGCTGATGTTTTGTTCCCGGAACTGCTGCTGGGCAGCCTGTATGATAGGTATGATTTCCGCGACGTCTTCTGCGGCAGCTTTTCTGAATTCCATAGTCATCTCTCCTGTCATTCTTCATTGTGGTCGATCATCTGTTCCAGCGTCTGCATAACGTGATCGTCTTTGAACGTATAGTAAATACTTGTCCCTTCCCGGCGATGCGTCACCAGCCGGTAGAGTTTGAGGGTGCGCAGATGATGAGAGACGGTGGACTGTTTCAGGTCGAGCTCGGAAGCTATGTCGGAGACCGACGCTTCTTTCTGACAGAGATAATGCAGAATCCGGATCCTCGTCGGATCGGACAGCACTTTAAAAGTGTCGGCCGTTTTCTGTATCGTTTCTTCTGTAACAGAGTCACTCATGTTTATCCTCCTCAGCTATACTGCATAGTTCGTCTTCGTATTCTATTTCAATTGTAATGTGATCCAGCCGGATATCTTCAAGGATGGAAGTGATCGATTTTTTCGCCCTGCACACTTCCTCCTTCGTCGTTTCCGCAGCTACCACAGCGTGAGTGGAAAAGGCATGGTTTTCCCCGTCCAGAGACCACAGGTGGGTATGGTGGGCGGATTTGACTTCTGGAACGTTGCGGATCTCTCTCGTTATCCTGTCAAAGTCCACTGATTCCGGTACTGCTTCAAGGAAAAGTCGCATCGTTTTGATAAGATTGATTACGATGTTGTAAAGGATGAATAGCGTAATACCGATGGAAGCAAGCGGGTCCAGGATAGGCAGGTCGAAGAAAGTCATTACGATTCCGACGACCAGCACGGCTGCCCAGCCGAGAACATCTTCGAGCATGTGCCATGACATCACTTTCTGGTTCATGGAATCTCCGCCGCGGAGCCGGAAGACAGCTACGCCGTTAACGATGATTCCGAGGACGGCGAGACCTATCATTCCGAGGGTATTCGGTGTCTCCGGATTCCACAGCCTCGGGACGGCTTCCGTCAGGATGAAAATGGAGCCCGTAATCAGTACGACACTGTTAATCAGGGCCGCCAGCAGGGAAAAGCGTTTATAACCGAAAGAATAGTTGTTTGACTGATCCTTATTCGAGTATCTCTGAAGAAACCAGGCGAGACCGAGCGAAAGAGAGTCTCCGAGGTCGTGCAGAGCATCAGAGATGATAGCGATACTGTTTGTGAGGAGACCACCGATCAATTCTATGATCGTAAAGAAAAAGTTAAGGAAAAAAGCGACCTTAATATTTCCGGTGGTCTCATGATGATGGTGGTGGTGTGACATTGAGACGCCTCCTTATATGACTATATGTTCATATAATAACATATAATACAAATCTTACAAACGTTCCAGCTGCTTATCCTGTGGGGGTATGTTTGAAAGTATCTATAAAAGTGAATAAACAGACTGAATATGGTTACGGAGGAGATAACAATTATGAAGACATACACTAATCAATATATAAATGGAGAATGGGTCAAAGGCTCGAGCGACAAAACTATTGAAAATAGAAACCCTTACAATGATGAAGTAATTGCAACTATTCCCTCTGCAAGTGCCGGAGATCTGGATAAAGCCTACAAAGCTGCAGCACAGGCCCAGCAGCAGTGGAAAGAGAAAACTCCTGCAGAGAAGCGGGATATTTTTTTGAAATGGATCGATCTGGTCAAAGAAAGAAAAGAAGAAATCGTGGAGTGGCTGATTACGGAAGCCGGAAGCACGCGGGTGAAAGCGGAAGTAGAATACAGCGCGGCTCTCGATATCATTACGGAATCAGCTTCTTTTCCGACACGCATGAAAGGGGAAATCATCCCTTCCAACACTCCCGGAAAAGAAAACAGGGTGTATCGTGATCCGAAAGGCGTAATCGGTGTAATAGGGCCATGGAACTTCCCGTTCCACTTAACAGCCCGTTCACTTGCCCCCGCACTCGCCAGCGGGAACGGCGTAGTCATTAAACCGGCCTCCCACACTCCGGTCACTTCCGGTCTATTGCTTGCGGAACTTACGGAAGAAGCAGGTTTCCCTGAAGGACTTGTCAACGTAGTAGTCGGAAGAGGTTCTGAGATCGGTGATGAATTCATCACTCATCCGATTCCTGAAATGTTCTCTTTCACCGGTTCCACGGAAGTAGGAAGTCACATCGGGGAACTGGCCGGGAAAAACATCAAGGACACAGCTCTTGAACTCGGTGGTAACAACGCTATGATCGTACTTGAGGATGCGGACGTGGACAGAGCTGTCGAAGCGGCCGTATTCGGCAAATATTTACACCAGGGCCAGATCTGTATGTCTCTGAATCGTCTCGTTGTGCATGAAGATGTACACGATGAGTTTGTTCAGAAATTCAAGGAAAAAGTGGAAAGCCTCCCGTACGGTGATCCGCAGGACGAGAAGACGATGGTAGGGCCTCTGATTGCCAAGGACGAGGTGGATCGTATTCTTGAAGGCATCGATCAGTCGGTACAGGAAGGCGGCAAACTGCTGACCGGAGGTAAAGCGGAAGGAAACGTACTGCTTCCGACCATACTGACTGATATGGATAACGAAAAAGCACTGGCGAAAGAAGAAGTGTTCGGTCCTGTAGCGTCAGTCATTAAAGTTTCCGGTGAAAAAGAAGCGATAGAAGTCGCGAACGGTACTCCTTACGGGCTTTCCGGTTCAGTATTCACAAAAGATGTATACCGTGGTGTAGAAGTAGCCAAACAGGTGAAAACAGGTATGATCCACGTCAACGACCAGTCTGTAAACGACGAAGCACACGTAGCATTCGGCGGTGAGAAACAGTCCGGTATCGGCCGTTTCGGTGGAGAATGGGCCCTCGATAAGTTCACGACAGTAAAATGGATCGGTGTCATGAACGGGTATCGCGAATTTCCTTTCTAAAGAGTCATACTGTTTTTAAAAACCATCCGGAAGTCCGCGGTTCCATACGGTGAGTCCTCTCTCCCCGGGCCGCGGTTCCCATTACGGATGGTTTCACTTTTATACTTAGGAGGTTACGTTGTGAAATTAGTTATAATTGGCGGGGATGCTGCAGGGATGAGCGCAGCGATGCAGGTAGTTCGAAAAACGGAAAACCCCGAGGTGGTAGTGCTCGAAAAAGGGGAGGTCTACTCTTACGGTCAGTGCGGTCTTCCCTACGTCATCAGCGGGGCCGTACCTTCGACGGACGACCTGATCGCCAGGGACGTGGAAACGTTCAGAGATAAATACGGTATCGATGCGAGAGTGAATCATGAGGTCACTTCTGTGGATTGCAGTAAACGCAAAGTGTATGGTATCAATCAGGACGGTGAAAAGTTCGAAGAAAGTTATGATGAACTTCTCGTGGCTTCGGGGGTCAGTCCCATGCTCCCTCCGTGGAAAGGGAAAGATCTCAAAGGGGTGCACGCCCTGAAGACGATACCGGATGCGGAAGAGATTATGGCGGACCTTTCCGAGGAAGTGAAGAAAGTGACGGTAATAGGCAGTGGTTATATAGGTCTTGAAGTAGCCGAGAACTTCAGAGAAATCGGCAAAGATGTCCACATCATTACCCGGAGTGATTACCCGGGTTCCATGGTCGATGGTGATATGGGCGAACTGATACAACGAGAAGCCGAAAAGCAGGGTGTGAGAATAACCCGGAACAGCTCGGTGGAAAGACTTGAAGGGGAAGAGTATGTGCAGAAAGTCGTGACGGAACAGGGAGAATTTGAAACCGACCTCGTTGTTGTGGCTACGGGTGTCACACCTAACACAAGCTTTATGAAAGGGACAGGCATTTACACTGCGAAGAACGAAGCTATCGAAGTGAACCGTTTCATGGAGACGAATCTTCCGCACGTTTACGCAGCAGGAGACTGCGCTGTGCAGTACCACCGACTGAAGAAAAGGAATGATTTTATTCCCCTCGGTACTCATGCCAACAAACAGGGGCGTATTGCCGGACTGGTGTTGAGCGGCCACCGCAGGTCATTTAAAGGGATCGTGGGGACGTCCATTCTGAAGTTCTTCGATCTTACGATAGGCAAGACCGGCCTTTCGGAAAAGGAGGCGGAGGAAGAAAATATACCGGTGGAAAAAGTGTACATTGAAGCAACAAACGCTGCCGGGTATTATTCCGATGAAGAACCGATGTCGATAAAGATGCTCACAGAACCGGAGACCGGAAAGCTTCTGGGAGTACAGATCATAGGACCTTATGGCGTGGACAAACGGATCGATGTTATGGCCACCGCTCTTTACAATGAAATGACCGCAGAAGACCTGCTTGATCTCGACCTTGCTTACGCACCTCCCTACAATAGCGTATGGGATGCTTTGCAGCAGGCGGCAAGACGTGTGAAATAAAATCGGAAGGAGGAAGATAACAATGGCTGAAAAAGGCTGTGTGAAATGCGGGAGTACGAAAGCCGGAATGAAGGAAGTGACAATGAACGGTCCGGGCGTTTCAAAGATGTTCGATACGGAAAGTAACGATTTCATCGTAGTTTCCTGCGAAAACTGCGGGTACTCGGAATTTTATAATAGAGATGTTTCGGAGGATTATAACGTGTTCGACCTTTTTTTCGGAAAGTGAGAATGGAAGTTAATTCCTGAAAACAGTTGTCCAATTCCTGTCGCTCGAGTATGATAGAAGAAACACTATACAGCGGAGGTATGGCTATTGATCAACATGAATGATTTCCAATCCATGATGCAGATGCAGGCGACGAGGAACTTTCAGGGAAACAGAGGAGCGGAAAGTCCGGGAGCCGGTCTGCAGCAGATGTTGTTTCAAAATATATTGAAGGCTTCTATGGAAACGCTGCTGTCTTCAGCGGAGGAGAAAGAAGCACAGACACCGGTTCAGATTTTTATCGGTGTCCAGGCACCTCCTATTACGGAAATCTCCGGTGAAGAAGAAAGCGGAAAGAGTGACGTGGACGGTCTGATCCGTGAAGCTTCCGAGCGTTTCGGGGTGCGGGAAGATCTCATACGTTCCGTAATACAGGCTGAATCGAATTTCAACCCGGAAGCTGTAAGTCATGCAGGAGCACAGGGACTTATGCAGCTGATGCCCGGCACGGCTGACGCCCTCGGGGTCAGGGATCCGATGAACCCGGAAGAAAACGTTATGGGAGGCACAAAATACTTACGTGATATGCTTTCCCGGTACGACGGAAATGAGCAGCTGGCTCTTGCAGCCTATAACGCCGGCCCCGGCAACGTGGATAAATACGGCGGGATCCCTCCTTTTCAGGAAACGAAGAATTACGTGAATAAGGTTCTGAATATCGTGTAATCAGCGGAAGTATTGGATGCAAAGAAACCCGAATAACTTATATTCGGGTTTCTTTGTGTCCTGAGATCAAACGACGGACCTCCGGTTTGCTTCGCGCCGGAGCTTTGTCACACAACATTTTCTAGGCTTTCTTTACGTCTGCTCTGTAAGGGGAGAGGTCCCGCCCCATCTCGAGATAGCGGAGAAAAATCTGCGACATTTCAATGAGCCTGTTTTTCACTTCTTCATTCTCCAGCTGTTTATCTTCCGTAAAATGTCCGGGGTGAGCATAGACATAGTTTGGCGTGATAAGGCACCGGAAGTAGTCCAGAACCGGTTTGAGCTGGTTCTCAATGACGAGATGGTGTTGCAGTGTGCCGCCGACGGCAATAATGGAAACAGGTTTGTAACGCATAGCGAGCGGGGAAATAGCATCGAACACGTTTTTCAGCGCTCCCGGTATTCCTCCCTGAAACACGGGGGTGGCTATGACGTAGCCATCGGCCCGTTCAATGGAAGAGATCAGTTCCTTCATGTCGTCATTGTACTCCTCAGGGGGCCGGCCATCGACGAATTGCAGGTTATAGTGTTTCAGATTTATATTATTTATCGTTATGCCAGGTACGTTTTCTTTTAAATAGGTTTCCACGGGGGACAGCATCCGCTCCGTTTTTGTACCGGTAAGCGTACCGTTCAGTAATACAATATTCACATTCGTTCCTCCTTCACGAGAGACACACTTCTACTTAATATAGTAAAGCATACAACTTTCATAGGCAATTAAGAAAAATGGGGGGTGAGGTTTATGAGGCTGTGGAGAAGAATCAGGTTCCTTTTCAACTTCCGGAAGTCGATTCCGTTTCTGCTTTCATTTTTCCGCTCCGGGGAAGTGAAGGGAGCGAAGAAAGCAGGGGCTTTGTTGTTCGTGATTTTATATTTTCTGTTTCCCTGGGATGTAATCCCCGATTTCCTGATATTTTTCGGGGTGATCGATGACGTGACGGTACTGACGTTCATCCTGCAGCGGATCGTACAGATGGCTCCCGCTTCCCTGAAAGAAGAGTATAAGTTGTGAGCGGATGTTTAACCCTTCCGTTTATAAGGTATACAACAGAAGGGAAGAGAAATTATCAAATTCAAGGAGTGATTCATTTATGAGCGATGTAATGTTCACAGCTCACGCAACGGTAAAAGGCGGCCGGAACGGTCACGTAAAATCCGATGACGGCCTGATTGATCTTAATCTGGCACAGCCGGGAGAAAGTAATGAAACAGGCTCCAACCCGGAACAGCTCTTTGCAGCAGGTTATTCTGCATGCTTTGACGGTGCGCTGAATTTGGTAGCGGACAAGAAGAAAAAAGATATCGATTCCGAAATCACAGGTGACGTCAGCCTGATGAAAGATTCTTCGGATGGAGGACTTAAAATCGGGGTCGTCCTTAACGTTTCAGTGAAAGGCGTATCCCAGGAGGAAGCGGAAGAGCTTGTTAATGAAGCTCACAAAGTCTGCCCTTACTCCAAAGCGACAAGCGGTAACATTAACGTGGAACTGAACGTAAAAGCTGAATAGTATGCTGTAAAGGTCCGGACGTTTCGTGCGTCCGGACTTTTTTATGTGCAAAAAATAAGGTATGATAAAGGGCGAATGTATGCTTTGGGGAAAGAGGTTTTTAATATGATGGCACCAGGCCACCAGGTTGTCGGTTTCACGTTTGGCGTAGCAGCCGTAACGATGCTGCCCGCTCTTCCGTTCCTTCCCGAGCGACCGCTGGAAGTAATAGCGTTTTTTCTGTTTGTGCTATTCGGGGCTCTCGTACCCGATATCGATACTCCCCGTTCAAAACTCGGGCAGAAGTTCTGGAGAATTCTTATCACCATTTTCACGATTACCCTTATCGTCTACCTGTTCGCTCCTTCCTTTTTTGATACATATAGAGAACCGCTGAAGACGTTCGTGATGCTGCTTCTCCCTGTGCTTCTCATGATACGCGGACACCGGAAGATGACCCACTCTCTTTTCTTCCTCCTGTTTCTGGGTGTGTACAGCTATTTCGTCCAGTGGCTGCTCGGTCTGCCGTGGTATTATTTCGGTGGTCTGATTACGGGAAGTGCATCCCATCTGTTCGCCGACTACATTACGAAACGGGGCATCCCCCTATTCTACCCTTTCAGTAAAACTCACTATTCTTTTTTCATTACGTTCAGAACGGGATCTATCGTCGAGAAGATTCTTACCTTTCTCCTCGTAATTGTAAATGTATGGTACTTACTGTTGGCTTTGTAGAATAGTTTGGTACAATGAAACAGGTAACTATAAATGAATACAAAGGAGTACTGACGTATGTGGGAATGGAAAAATATATACAGAGGCCTCATGATGGGAGCGAGCGACGTTGTTCCCGGGGTGAGCGGAGGCACGATAGCCGTAGTGTTGGGGATATACGACCGTCTGATCGAAGCGGTGAACGGTTTTTTCAGTAAAGAATGGAAGCGTCACCTGAAATTTCTTCTGCCGCTGGGGATTGGAATCATAACTTCCATCCTTATGCTTGCGAATCTGATCGAATGGCTGTTCGAACACTATCCCGCTCAGACGAAGTTTTTCTTTCTGGGTCTGATTATCGGAGTACTTCCGTTTCTCAGCCACAAGGCGGATGTGAAACATAAGTTCAAAACGAAGCACTATATTCTGATGCTTATAGGGGTCGTGCTCGTCAGTTCGCTCGCCTTCTTTCAGCCTGAAGAGTCAGGGGCGATGAGTAATCTGTCGACAGGTGCTTATATTCTCCTGTTCTTCTCGGGGATGATTGCGAGCAGTGCGATGATTCTGCCGGGAATCAGCGGCTCTTTCCTTCTCCTGATCATCGGAGTATACGCCACGGTCATCGAAGGGATTTCAAACTTCCAGCTGGACGTTATGGCCGTTGTCGGAGCGGGTATCGTGGTCGGTATCATCGTCATGAGTAAAATCGTGAAGTTCTTCCTCGATCACTATCCTTCCGGAACGTACGGTGTGATCATCGGGCTCGTTCTCGGATCGGTGACGGTCATCTTTCCGGGAGTGCCTGCCGGTGCTTTTCCGGTGCTTATCAGCATCCTTGCGTTCGTGGGCGGTTTGCTTGCCGCGTGGGGACTTGGTCGTGTAGAGTATAAATAACAGAGAGAGGAAAGGGGATAATTATGAAAGAACTTAATACTACAGAGCAGTTTCAGGCTGCAATCGAATCGGAAGAGCCGGTCATTTTGAAATTCGAAGCGGACTGGTGCCCGGACTGCAAACGGATGGATATGTTTATCGGGGACATTCTGGAAGAATACAACACGTACGAATGGTTCGTAGTCGATCGTGATCAGGTGCCGGACATCGCCGAGAAGTATGAAGTAATGGGGATCCCGAGCATCCTCATTTTCCAGAAAGGCGAAAAAATCGGTCACTTGCACAGCGCCAATGCGAAGACTCCGGAGGAAGTGGAAAGTTTTCTCCAGGAAACTCTTTAATAATGGAGAAAGGACCCGCGGTGGAAACACCCGGGTCTTTTTTTGGCCTGAATCGGAATAATGCCGGTAACAAAAAGCTGCAGGAAAAATTCCTGCAGCTACAGCATGATGTGATCGAGATAGGTGGTGATGGAAGTCTGCTCCGTAACGAAGAGCTGACCGTTCGATAAATGGAATGATTCCGAACCGTCATCGGGGAAGCCGAACATTTTCCTGAATACTTCCGCACTCGCCTTACGGTCAAGTCCGGTCCCGTATTCGACCGTCGTATCTGCGAGAGGGTTGATGTAGACGGGATCCTGAGGAAAATTATCCCCTTTCCATTCGATCAGAAACGGCAGCGGCACGGACGGGTGGGCAGGGAAAAGCATGCGCCACTCAAGCAGTGACCCGTTTTCCTGCTCCCGGGAACCGGGGAAAGGACCTTCGTACTCGATTCCCTGACGATCGTACATCTCCAGAAAATCATCCATAGCGTCGGTGCGGAGAGCAATCTGGATAGTACCTCCGGTAGGCTCCTGGAGCATCTGACGTATGAGAGGGTTTTCGGACTTTTCGGCTTTCAGGGTATCGTTCACTCCGAGCCACTCGATATAAAAACGATTATCGAAAAAGCAGAGGTCGTTATGCGTCCCCCAGTCCGGATGTGCGCCTCCCTCTTTTCCCTGAAGGCCGTAGCGGGAAGTGAAGGAAAGCCTCTCTTTTTCGGTGTCGGGTGTTGTAATGACGATATGGTCGATTGCAAGCATGGTACTATCCCTCCTGTGTCAGGTTAAAAGCATCTGCAAGCAGTTCGTAAGAATGAAGTCTTTCTTCGAACGGGTGGACGATGGTGTTCACCATTATTTCATCTACTCCGTAGGCATCGGCAAGAGATTCCAGCTCCTGTTTCACCGTTTCTTTATCTCCTACTACCATCCGTTTCCGGTTTTCCCTGATTCTTTCCTGCTGGAAGAAAGAGTAGGAGTAGTTGAACGCTTCTTCCGGTGTCGGGAAGTGATGACGTACGCCTCCCTGTTCAATCAGCAGAAGCGCCAGATCAAGGCTGGAAGCCAGATATTCGGCCCGCTCCTGTGTATCCGCACACACGGCGAATACAGAGACGTTTCCTGCAGGTTCCGTCTGCTGGATGGAGGAGGTGAAATGGTTGTTGTACCTGTCCATCGCGCCCATACCCCCGTGCCCGTTGATGAAATGGGCGAACGAGTAGGAAGTACCGAGGTCCGCTGCCAGGCGGGCACTCGTTCCACTGGATCCGAGCATCCAGAGTTCGGGGGACGTATCTCCTTTTGGAGTGGCGTAAATGTTCATTCCTGCAGGGTCTTCTCCGTGCAGGTAACTCATGAGCTGCTCCACCTGTTTCGGGTAATCCTCGACTCTTGGAAGTTTACCGCGGTTCAGTGCCAGATTGACGTTCGGCATGCCGCCCGGCGCACGTCCGACACCAAGGTCGATACGGCCGGGGTGAAGCGTCTCAAGGACGCGGAAACTTTCCGCTACCTTATAGGCGCTGTAGTGAGGGAGGAGGACTCCTCCCGTCCCGACGCGAATGCGTTTCGTATGTGCGGCGAGGTGGGTCGCCAGGATCTCAGGGGCGGAGCCCGCCAGACTGTTCGTACTATGGTGTTCAGAGACCCAGAGGCGGTGATAGCCGAGCCGATCGACGTGAGCAGCGAGTTCCGTCGTCTGTCTCATAGCTTCCTGCGGATCCGAGTCTGATAATATCGGTGACTGATCCAATACACTCAGTTTCATAAGTATCGTTCCTTTCATTTGTGTAAAAAGTAATAAAAAGCTGACTTTCCCTGTAGGAAAAGCGTTACTTTAATCGTGGCACCGGGAGCCGGGAAATGCAAACAAAAGACCCTCCCCGTACGGGAAGGGAGGGCGGATTATGAAAGTGTAGCGATACGGGCGGCTTGGGTGTCATCTGTTTATAAGACCGAGCAGTCCGTAAGTGAACATCGTTTCCGGATCTACGGAAAAGAGACGCTTCATGTCCAGGTGTTCGGTGTCGAGAGGAGAGACGAACGGGGTGCCGGCGGTGAGCGTCCCTTTGTTCTTTACCGCCAGCCACTCATCCGGCTGCATCCCTTCCGTTATTTCTGTTTTTTCCCCTTCGCTCAATCCGGTCGTCACCGGTCTTTTCTCTAAAATCCCCTCTTCATTCATTATCCAGACAAACGGAGGGGTCTCTGTAACGAGAGTTTTCTCGAATACAGCGGTCGTCTCCGGGGAGCTGGCTGTAATGATGTCCAGATTGGTGTGATATCCGGCAAGGAGTTCTTCGGTGTCTGTGTTGATAGCCGCTTCGAATCCGTAGCTGCTTTCTTCCTCCAGACCGGACTCTTCGGGGAATTTATGGAGGAGTGAGACGTTACCTTCCGCGATTCTGTCCCCCTCCGGAGTCTTCGCCAGTACGGGCATTCCCTCCGAGACTTCTGTTCTATCGGATTCGGAAAGTTTCCCCTGAATAAGCAGTTCGCTGGACTGGATAGTAAGTACGGGGTTGTTGAGAGTTTCGGCTACGTCGGACACTGTCCCTTCGAACGTGCTGGTGACGGCTATCGTCTCGCCTCCCTGCTCCAGCTGATTCAGCCGGTCTTCGAACATAGCCAGCTCGGCCTCTTTCCGGGCAAGCTCCATTTCTTTTTCCGCTGTCTGTTCTTCCTTTTCGAATTCGGTTTCTACGTAAGTGGAAGGAGCGGGATAATCGTAACTCTCATCTTCTATGTCGGTATCCGGCTCCTCGATGCTGTAGAACCTGACGTCTCTGAGATAGTCTTCGATGGCCCTGATTTCCTCTTCCAGAAGCGTAATCTCCGACTCCAGTTCTTTCCGCTCGGCTTCGTAATTTTTTACTTCATACTCGTACAGCTCTTCTCCTTTTTCGACTTTGTCTCCTTTTTGGACAAGAAAGCCGCTGAAACTCCCCTTCTCTTTATCGAAGTACACTTCCTGCCGGTCAGCGGAGGCGAACATTCCTTTTGTTTCCACGTATTCAGAAACGTCTGCAGTGAAACTGCGCGACCATTCTTTTACATAGGATTTTTCGGCTACTTTGTCCTGGTGGTCGAAAAAGACGAGCAGGATGTTCGCTGCGATGAACAGGATTACCGCTGTTCCGATTATACGTCTCTGGATTTTCTTCTTTTTCTTCATATGTACACCTCTTTCTTTTCTCTTTTATCTCAGCAGGTAAACAAGTTCCAGGTCGTAAAAACTCAAGGCTGCCGCTCCACTCCACAATAGAAGGTGCCACAGTATGAGGCCTGTCCAGATCCACACCGGGCGGGTAGCGGAAATCTTTTTCAGGGAGGAAGCCTGAAACCGGATGATGAACAGCTGGAAAAGAGAAGCCGCTCCGGCGAAGCTGATGATCCACGTCTGTTCTGTAAAATAAGAAGCGATTATCCCGAAGGACAGAGGGGAGAGGGACCAGTCCAGTCCCGCATATGTAAGTAAAGGTATCCAGGTAATACGCTCCAGAAGCATGATAAGCAGAACATTCATCTGTACGATCAGGATTTTTTTATAGGAAGCACTGTTGAACAGCCAGAAAATCAGAGTGGAAAAGAAAAGGATAAAAGTGAAAAACAGCAGGGAGTAGCCGATTCTTCCGATCATGAACCAGGCTTTCCGCCATTCATATTCAAAAAGGCTCAAGCCGGTCATGTTCGCCGAGACAGGAGCTGTTCCGAGTCCGATCCAGGCTGTCCAGACGAATGTAAGGATGGTGGCAGCAAGCAGGAAGATAAGGGTGAGCCATACCTTCCGCGTTTTCTTCGCTTCATCCAGTTTCCACAGTTCATCATCATGCCTGAAAAACATTTTCCATAAGTTCACAGAATATACCATTGAGTCCATCCTTTTCGTCTAAGTGTAGTATGAAACCATTTTAACTGAATTTACTATAACTTACCAGTTGCCTTCCAACTGTCTTTGCTCCGCCTATTGTTTAAAGAAGGGCTGGAAAGGAAATGCTATCCATAGCGTACCTTTAAGGAGGAACATGACATGGCTAGTTTTGACAGAGGCTTACTGATTTATCAGGCGAACGCCGGTCAGTCCGAAATCGAACATAATTTATCCCAGGTGCTGCCGGTGCTTGCAGAGGCGGTAAAAGAACTGAGCACCGTCCAGACGGAGAGTATCGAAGATCTGCATGAGACGGCGAAACGGTACAAAGATGACATCGACGTATTTTTTATCCTGGGCGGGGATGGTACGGTCCATGAATGTGTAAATATCTTTGCAGAAGAAGAAAATCCTCCCAGGTTCGGCGTACTGCCGGCAGGGACGTGCAACGATTTTGCGAGAATGCTCGGCATTCCGATGGATTTGAACCAGGCCGCCCAGGCGCTTGTGAACGGGGAAACGAAAGCGGTCGACATCGGCAAAGCGGACGGCCGCTATTTTGCAAACTTCTGGGGTATAGGCCTGGTTACGAGAACGTCGTATAATATTGATGAGGAACAGAAGGACAGTCTCGGAGTATTGAGCTACTTCATAAGTGCTTTCAAAACGATGAGCGGGGCGGAGACGTTCGAGTATCAGCTGGAAATCGACGGCCGGAAGACGGAAGGAGAAGCCGTGATGCTTATGGTAATGAACGGTGCTTTTATCGGCACCCGCCAGGTTCCGGACCCCGAAGTGAAACTCGATGACGGTTATTTCAACGTAATGGTCATCAAAGATTCGAACTTCCGGCTGTTCCGGGAACTGATGACGATGAATCGTCCGTGGACGAAGGAAGAGAACTTCCGGGAGCTGGAGTACAAAAAAGCTTCTCACATAAAAGTCACGACGGATCCGGTGGAAGAGGTGGACCGGGACGGGGAGATCGAAGGAGAGACTCCTTCGGAAATCACCCTCCTCCCGAAACACCTGTCCTTCCTTACCGGCAACAGCGGAACTCACGTAGCTTTTGAGGAGTGAGGTTTGAAAGCGACGGCGATTCCGAGCGGATAGCTCACATTTTCGCGTGGCGGTTCTATCAGCACTCCTTCCTGATAGTAAAAAGAAGTCCGTTCGTATGCTGTGAACAAATCTCTGAACTCTTCCGATGTAAGCTGATGGACGTGGAAGGGGGAGCGGGTCGGCTTTCCTCTTCCCTGACCGAAGGGGGTGGAGACGAGAAGCGTTCCTCCCGGTTTCAGAAGACGATCGTAGTTACGGAGGAGCAACTCCTCTTCCGCGATATGTTCAAGTGTTTCAAAGCTGACGATACAGTCGAAAGTACCGAGTTCCTCCGGAAGAGTGTCCCCGGTCGCGTTATAGACGTGAAAGGAAGAATTCGGATGATAGTATCTCCCCCTGGCATAGCGGATGATTTCTTCATTTATGTCCACTCCGATAACTTCCCTCACTTTTCGCTTCCTTCCTTTGGCAATCATGTGTGTACCGTACCCGGCCCCGCAGGAAAGGTCCAATACCCTTCCATACATATAGCGCAGAGCAAACTGGTAACGTGCCATATGTTCGAGAAGCATATTGTTTTCGGGTTTCATGAATTCCGGTATGACTCTTTCTCCCGTATCTTTAAGCACGCCTTCCCACCGCCTTCCCCCCGTAATGAGTATATATTCATTATGACACATACGCACTCAAGGCAACAGGTTTGACAATAGTAAATGAGGATATCTATACTTGCTAGTAACGATAATAACAGGAGAGGACGAAAGGCCATGGATGAACAGGAACTTTACAGAAAGAAAAAAGAGGACCCTTCTCTTAAATTGTTCGTAGTGCTGGCGAAGGCGGAGAGAGCGGTCGCTGATCTTGCCAAGGATGACATTCAGAAACATGGCTTGAACCCTACGGAGTTCGGAGTGATGGAACTGCTTTTTCACCAGGGTGAGCAGCCGCTTCAGAAAATCGGAGAAAAGATTCTTCTCGCAAGCGGCAGTATTACGTATGTAGTGGACAAGCTCGAAAAGAAAGGCTATCTTGAACGTGTGCCCTGCCCTACGGACCGCCGCATCACTTATGCTGCAATCACCGGAAAAGGAAAAGAGCTTTTGAACCGTATTTTCCCTGATCACTGGAAGCGCCTTGAAACCGTTATGGGAGGGCTTACGACTGAAGAGAAGGAACAGATTATTCCTCTCATAAAAAAATTGGGGATGCACGCCGATGAATTGAAAAAGTAGGAGGGAAGTTCTCCTGCTTTTTTTGTTTGGGTTTCTGTAACGCCGGGAAAGGGTAAGGACAGGCATAGATATATGGCAGGGAGGTGTACTTGGATGAATGTGCTCATTATCGGTGCTGCAGGGAAAGTAGGCCGGCTGGTAGTGGATAAATTGAGCAGGACGGCTTATACACCTGTAGCTATGGTCAGGAATAAAAAGCAGAAGGAGATGTTTGAGAAGCAGGGTGTAACCGCCGTGATGGGGGATCTGGAAAAAGATTTCGAGTCTGCCTATGCGGACGTCGACGCCGTAATATTCGCAGCGGGCTCCGGACAGGATACCGGGGCCGAGATGACGATTATAATCGATCAGGAAGGTGCGATCAAAGCGGTAGACCGGGCTGTACATTTCGGAGTGCAGCGGTTTGTCATGCTTAGTTCCATGGCAGCCGACCGTCCGGAAGCGGGGAGCCGCGAAATCAAGCACTACCTGTTTGCCAAGCATAGAGCTGATGAATACCTGAAAAAGTCAGGCGTACCTTATACTATTGTCCGGCCGGGACCGCTTACCAGCGAGGCAGGAACGGGGAAAGTATTCCTTAATGAACACGTGAACGGAGGGAATTCCATTTCCAGAGATGATGTAGCCTCCGTGCTCGTTGAAGCTTTGATGCAGCCGAAAGCGGAAAACAGAAGTTTTGATGTAGTGGAAGGCGACACACTTGTAGAAGATTTGTTTCGTCACTGATATAGAAAAAATGGGACGACCTGGAGGGTTAAATAATGAGTGAGGGAAGTATTGTGCTGTACACGAGCAGACCGTGCGGCCAGTGTGACAAAGTGAGAGACATGCTTGATTCCTGGGAGGTGACCTACGAAGAAAGAATGCTTTCCGAGGACCCCGGGTATTTGAAAACGCTGCAGGAAGCGGGGATCTACGGTACACCCGTTACGTTTATAGGAGACGACCGGGTACTGGGTGTACAGGAAAACAAACTGAAGAAAAAAGTGGGCGCTTAGGAAGGGGACAGACGAAACTCTGTCTCTTTTTTTATGCGACAGAAAGGTTTGTTTTACCTTTGAAAAAGAATATAATGGTGGTCTGAAGGAAAACGGACAACTTGTAGCGGACAGACAGGAAAAAGAGGGGGAGTCTATGAATAATAAACCGCCGATACATACGAAATTTTATTACGGATGGGTAATCGTCTTCGTGGCCGCATTAAGTGTGTTCTTTTCCGGGCCGGGACAGACCTATTCGAATTCCATTTTTATCGACTACTATATCGAAGACTTCGGTTTCAGCCGTTCAACAGTGTCCGGGCTGTACTCGGCCGCTACACTGGTGGCAGGTATCACTTTGTTTACGGTAGGAAGAATGGTCGATCGTTTCGGTCAGCGGGTCATGATGATCGGGGTAGGTACCGGATTAGCGCTGGCTCTGTTCTGGAACTCGGCCATCACCGCCCCGGTCATGATGTTCGTCGGCTTCTTTCTGATCCGGTTACTCGGGCAGGGATCGATGACACTGGTGCCGAATACCCTGGTTCCCCAGTGGTTCATCAAAAAGAGAGGGCGGGCCCTCAGCGTAATGGCTGTCGGTACTTTCGCAAGCTCCGCCCTGTTTCCGCCTTTGAACGCATGGCTCATCGAATCGTTCGGGTGGCGAAGTGCGTGGGTGATTCTCGGGGTCTCCATTCTGGTACTGTTCATTCCGGTAACTGTATGGCTGGTGCGCAATCAGCCGAAAGATGTCGGGGCCCTTCCGGACGGAACGCCACATAAAAAACCGGGGGAAGAGGAGATCAGCGGTGAAATCAGCGAAGTGAGCTGGACGTTGAAACAGGCGATGCAGACGAGGACGTTCTGGTTTATCCTCTTCTGTGTTATGGTGCCGGCTCTCGTGAACACGGCTGTCACCTTCCACGTCGTATCAATTATGGATATGAAGGGTCTCGGAGTCGGTATAGCGGCAACCATACTTACCGTGATGGCGGTCGTAGGTTTTCCGACAACTTTTCTTACCGGTTACCTGGCGGACCGTTTTTCCATACATTACATACTGGCCATCACTTTTTTCGGGCACATTCTTTCGCTCGTCCTCCTCTTTTTCACAAGCTCCACCCTTCTCGCTTTTTCTTTCGCGGTAGTGTGGGGAGCGGTGAACGGATTTGAAAGGATAGCCCTTAATATCGTCTGGCCCAATTATTTCGGCCGGACGCACCTCGGGAGTATCAAAGGTCTGGCGCAGACGGTCATGGTCATAGGGTCGGCCCTCGGCCCGCTTCCTTTCGGTATTTTTTACGATCTGTTCGGAGGTTATCAGGAGGCCATACTCGCTATCCTCATCTTTCCGGTAACGGCAGTGATTCTCGCTCTGTTGTCTCCGAAACCGGACCCTCTCGAATACGGAGTGACCGGCGAGGAATGAATGTAAGCATAAAAAGCGGACTGCCGGGTATGTTTCCCGGACCGCCCGCTTTTTATGCTGGAGCTGCCTAGTCTTTATAAAAAGCCACGACGAGACCGCCTTCTCCTGAATACGTGGAGATCAGAGGCCCCATTTCGGTGATGATCGATGACGTGAACGGATAGGTGGACTGGATTCTTTCCAGCAGGGCTTTTGCATTCTCTTCATCATTACAGTGGGAAATGGCGATCGTTTTGTTTTCGAAGTCACTTGTATACTCCCCGATCTGTTCCACAAGGCGGCGTACCGCTTTTTTGCTTCCGCGCACCTTTTCCGTAACGTCGATGTCACCCACTTCTTCGGTCCCTTTCATGAGCAGTTTGATATTGAGGGTTTTGGCGATGGCCCCTTTCACGCGGTCCAGCCGTCCGCCTTTGATGACGTTTTCGAGCGTCTTCAGAACGAAGAGGGTCGTCGCCTTCTCCAGTCGCTCTTCCATATGGGCGACAAGATCCGGAAAAGCCATCCCTTCATTAATCCTTTTTACGGCATCGTCTGCCAGAAGAGCCACACCGCAGGAAGCAGTCTTCGTGTTGATGACGGCGATCGTACGGTCCGGTTCCTCCTCCAGAAGCATTTTTTTACCCATTTCCGCATGCTCGTACGTACTGCTCAGTCCCTGCGTCAGGGCCAGGTTCAGAATCGGCACGTCAGACGGAACGGCTTTGAACGCTTCGTAGAAATCATTCGGGCTCGGAGACGAAGAGCGCGGAAGTTCATCGGCCGCCTTCAGTTTCCTGTAAAATTCAGGGAGATCGAGGTCGACGCCGGTCTTGTATTCCTCTTCGCCAAAATGAAGGTTGAGCGGAACTACTTTGATGTCATGTTTTTCAATGAAAGAGGAAGGAACGTCAGCTCCCCCGTCGATAACGATTTGAACTGTCAAAACGGTTCACCTGCTCTCTCTTAAAGTTGATAATATAATAATTGTAACAGAAACTTACCCCCGTTTCCTCGCAGAATACGTCAGGGTCGGTTTTCTTTTTACGCTCGTGCTCAACAGAAAAATCATCAGTCCGAAGATGACGACGGCCCCGCCGAGGAGCTGTGTCCAGCTCAGATTTTCCCCGAAGAGAAAGTATGCGAGTATGGAAGCTCCGACAGGTTCGAGCAGAACGGCCATGGATATTTTGGACGTGCTCACCCATTTTAACGACCAGTTCAGCAAAGAGTGGCCGAGGAAGGTGGGGATGAGTGCAAGAGCCAGGAAGACGAGCCACTGATTCCCGTCATAGCCCGAAAGCGAAGCGGGAGAGGGAAGGTTGTAAATAAGTAACGCCACGGCCGCCATACCGTAGACGAGCCACGTATACGAAGTGAGAGTCAGACGCTTTCTTACGCTCTGTCCGATCAGGAAGTACCCGGTTACCATCATTCCTCCGAGAAGTGCGAGCACATCCCCGTACAGAGCCTCTCCCCCCGTCTGGAAATCTCCCCATCCGATTACGACGCTCCCGGTGATAGCGATCATCATGCTTAAGACCGCACCAGCCGAAAAACGTTCCCGGAAGAAGAAGTACGTTCCGAGAAAAGCGAAAATCGGCTGAAGGGAAACGAGCACGACGGAGCTTGCGACAGATGTATACTTTAACGATTCGAACCATAAAATGAAATGAGCTGCCAGAAAAATACCGGCAAGCAGTGAAGATAGCATATCTTTTTTTGTGATGGATGATAAATGGTGACGATGTTTCAGAAGTACCCACGGCGTCATGATCGCCACGGCCAGGCCGAGGCGGTAAAAAGCGATGACGGCGGCGGGCACGTCTCCTGCGAGCCTTACGAATATAGCCGAAGCGGAAATGGAAAGAACCGCTACGGCAAGGACGGCATATATAGCTGTAGGAGGCCTTTCCAATGCGATTCCTCCTTTGATTATAAAAGGTATTCTCATTCTACCATATAATATGATTGAAAAATAAGGAGAAAGGGTGTAGAATGATAATAGTCAATTAACAAGTGAATCCGTTTGACCACAAAAGCCCCTCCAGAATAAGTAAGTGGCAGAAGGCTTTTTTTATTGCGATAAAGGATTTTTACACAAAAGGAGTATGCAAAGAACGTGACTAAATTTAATTCATTAGGTTTATCAGATCCGATTTTGAAAGCTTTAGATCATATGGGATTTGAAGAAACGACACCCATTCAGGAACAAACCATCCCTCTTGGAATGGAGGGTCATGATGTTATCGGCCAGGCTCAGACAGGTACCGGTAAAACAGCAGCTTTCGGAATCCCTATGATCGAAAAAGTAGACAAGCAGGTGCGCGGCGTACAGGGTCTTGTAATCGCCCCGACACGTGAACTTGCCATTCAAGTAGCGGAAGAGTTGAACCGTCTAGGTAAAAACGCAGGAGTACGGGCGCTGCCGGTGTATGGCGGTTCGAACATGGAACGTCAGATCCGTGCACTTAAAAACAACGAAATCGTTGTTGCTACGCCGGGCCGTCTCCTCGATCATATCCGGAGAAAAACGATCAAGCTTGAACAGGTACACACGTCTGTACTTGATGAAGCGGATGAAATGCTTAACATGGGTTTCATCGAGGATATCCGTGACATTCTGAAAGCTCTTCCGACAGAGCGTCAGACGCTTCTCTTCTCTGCAACGATGCCGAAAGAGATCCGCGATATTGCAACGACACTTATGAATACGCCGAAAGAAGTTAAAACCAAATCAAAAGAAATGACTGTATCGAATATTGAGCAGTACTATGTGGAAATTGCCGAGAAGCACAAATTCGACGCATTGACACGTCTCCTTGATATTCATGCGCCGGACCTCGCTATCGTATTCGGTCGTACGAAACGCCGTGTGGACGAAGTGGCGGATGCCCTTCAGGTACGCGGATTCCGTGCGGAAGGTATTCACGGAGACCTTACGCAAGGGAAACGTATGTCCGTGCTTAAGAAATTCAAACAGGGACGGATTGAAATCCTCGTAGCTACCGACGTAGCAGCACGTGGTCTGGATATCTCGGACGTAACACACGTCTATAACTTCGATATTCCGCAGGACCCTGAAAGTTATGTCCACCGTATCGGCCGTACCGGTCGTGCCGGACGTAAAGGGGAATCCATTTCTTTCGTCACGCCGCGTGAGAAAGATCAGCTGAACCTGATTGAGAAGCTTACGAAGAAAAAGATCGACAAGCTTCGCGTGCCTTCTTATAAAGAAGCACAAAAAGGACAGCAGGACATCGCGGTTACGAAACTTGTCGAAAAAATGGATGCCGATGACATCAACGACTACAAACAGTCGGCCAGTGATCTTATGGATCAGTACGAGGCGCAGGATCTCGTAGCGGCGGCTCTGAAAATGCTGACTAAAGAAAGACAGGAAACGCCTGTACGTCTGTCTTCGGTACAACCGATCAGCACGAGAAACGCCAAAGGTGCCAAAGGCGGAAGACCTAAACGTGGAGGAGGCGGCCAGGGCCGTAACTCCCAGCGGGGCAATTCGAACAAACGCCCTTATAACAAGGGTGGAAACAAAGGCAGAAGCAAAAACTTCAACCAAAACAACAAAGGTAAATGATAAATAGAGGATACGTGATCCGGCTTTCCGCCGGGATTCGCGTATCTTCTTTTTTTATGCCGTCATTTCCGCACATGAAAAAGACCGCCGGAGAACGGTCTCCGGGCGGTCTGTACATGAAGGTATCAGCGTTTTTTATGTTTGAATTTATGTCTCGAGCTGAGTATAGAAATGATGAGAGAAGCTCCCAGTACAATAGAAAGAAAGAACAGTCCCCACAGAAACCATGAAAGCAGCTGGTACCCTTCATCCGGACGGAAGACGGAGAGAAGCAGGGAAAGAGCGATGATGAATGAGGCGAGAAGCAGCGTCACTGCAATCCGGTTCACCATCATGTGGAAGTGGGCGACTATATTCTCCCACCCCTTCGGTTCCACCCCGACGTTCATTCCTTTCCGCATCATCCGCTTGATCATGAGCGGTGTTTCCGTTCCGATGTCTTTCCAGAGTTTTGCATACCTCCACATATCCCGGCTTACATAATCCGGACGATACCTTTCTTTCATCCATCGCTTGCCCTGTTTTTCGATGGTGTTGTGCAGTTCGAATCCGGGATCGATGGCCCGGGCGGTGCCCTCCGCCATGATGAGTGTCTTGAAAAGCAGAGCGGAGGTGGGCGGAAGTCTCAGGTGATAGCGGCGGAGAAGGGTGAAAATTTTGCCGAGTACCTCTCCGAGTGAAATATCTTCAAGTACGCGTCCGGAAGTCCGGTACAGCAATCGCTTAATGTCGGAGATGAGAGCATCTATGTCCGTGCCCTGGACGGGTTCGATTGTAATATCGAGAAGAGCATCGGTGAGAAGTTCAGCGTCGTTCGACGAGAAAGCAAGGGCGATATTCATCAGCTTCTGCCGGGTTTGCTGATCGATGGAGCCGACCATGCCGAAATCCAGAACGATCAGTTCGTGGTTTTCGTTCAGAAGGAAATTTCCCTGGTGGACGTCCGCATGGAAAAATCCGTCCTCGAAAATCATTTTGAACAGCACCTCGGCGGAAAGTTCGGCGATTTCTTTTCTCGTTTTCTGAAAACCGGGGTCCTCCTCATGTTTTTCACGGAATTCCCCGAACCGCAGACCCTCCATGTATTCCATCGTCAATACGCGGGAAGTGGTCCGTTCAGGGTCGGTGAACGGAATGATGACGTCCGGCCAGTCCTCGAAGTTACGGGAGATCTCACTGATATTTTCGGCTTCTCTCAGAAAATCGAGCTCTGTCCGCATTGTGTCTGCGAATTCGTAGTACAGATCTTCAATCTGTCTCGTTTCTTCGATTCCCGGAAAATGCACGAGCCGGTGACTGAGCCTCGACAATATTTTGAGGTCCAGTTCCACCTGATCGGTGATCCCCGGACGCCTCACCTTCACGACTGTTTCTGTCCCTTCGATCGTTACGGCTTTGTGTACCTGACCTATAGAGGCGGAGGCCAGTGGTTTCTCTTCTATGTGTCTGAAGTGCCGGGAGATCTCCCCCAGTTCCTCTTCAAGAACGTCCCGGATGCTGTCGAAAGGCAGAGGAGAGACGCCGGTCTGAAGCTTTTCAAGTTCAGCGGTTATTTTTTCCGGTAACAGGTCATGACGGGTGGAGAGAATCTGGCCGAATTTGATGAACGTCGTACCGAGCTCTTCAAAAGCCTGGCGCAGGTGGACGCCCGTCGTGGCCCGGTTTCTTGCTTTTCTGAGCCCGGTTCCTTCAAGAACCTGACTCAGTCCGTGCCTCGAAAATACTTTCAGAACTTCACGATACCGCCTGGATGCTGACAGTTTCATAGGCGCCTCCTTTCCAATTTGCCTTCAAAAAAGTGCTTTTCTACATTTTTTATCGGAAAAAGAATCCGGGTCTGATGTTTTTCAGTAATGGAGGAGCCAGTGCCAGCCCTCCTATGAAGCCGAATAAGTGGCCGAGGACGTTGATGTTCGGCTGCAAAAACGTCATAATTAGTCCGAGAACGATGATTACGCCGATTATCTGGGAACTGGCCTGATCCAGAAGGTCTTTCCGGGCAAACAGCATGTAAGCATAGATCCCGAACAGCCCGAAGATGGCTCCGGAAGCCCCGAGATGGGAATAAAACGCCCCGGGGTCTGCGGCGTACGTTCCTATGTTTCCGGCAATACCTGCCAGCAGGTAGGCGATGATGAATTTCACTTTTCCGAGCATACGCTCAAGCGCCGGCCCGAACAGTACGAGAGTGAAAGAGTTGAAAAGCGTATGGGAAAGTCCGGCATGAAGGAAAATCGGAGTGAGAAGTCTCCAGTACTCTCCCTGACTGACGAGGAAGTTGTTCCCAACCCCGAGCTGCTTCCATTCTACCGCAAAAGGGAAAGAGAACACATCCATTATCAGCCACAGAAAAATGTGCAGGCCGGTGAGAAATGCGATAACCGGATAAAACTTGAGGAAATCATTGAAACTTTCGGTACGTAAAAACATCGGCGGTCTCCTTTGTGTACAACATGTACTTTTTAAGTGCTGCCTGCCTCAGGGGGGAAGTACGTTTCCCTCATCCCGGACGAGGGGAAATTACTATAAGTAAAGGACAGGATGAACAATGATTACAGGCATCGGAATAGACGTTGTGGAAATTGATCGTATTACAAAAAGTATAAAGCGAAACCCCCGGATTATTCAACGAATATTGACTGACCAGGAGCAGAGGAGGTACTGTTCCCTCTCCGAAAAGAGGAAGAAGGAATTTATGGCGGGGCGGTTCGCTGTCAAAGAAGCTGTCGGTAAAGCGCTCGGAACCGGGGTGGGACGTATAGGCTTCCGGCAGATTGAGACGGCTGCGGACGACTACGGCAAACCCGTTCTTACGGTGAAGGGACGGGAGGATGTGAATTTTTTCGTCTCTATTTCCCACAGTGAGCATTACGCTGTAGCGAACGTAGTAGTGGAAAAAATATAGTTTTCGTCAACTTGTCCGAATAAAAAACGATCCGGGAGGGATGAATGTGCAGATAGTGCGTGCAGAGGAAATGTATGAGTGGGACAGACGGGCGATGGATGAGTACGGACGGGAAGGCCACATCCTTATGGAAAATGCGGGGCGTGCCCTCGCCGGAAGAATCCGGAGGAAGTTCCCGGAGGAAGAGAAATTCCTCGTTCTGATCGGGGGAGGCAATAACGGAGGGGACGGATACGTCATCGCAAGAATTCTGAAGGATCAGGGATTTGACGTTACGGCCGTCCAGGTAGTACCTGATGAGAAGATCGAAGGAGACGCCCTTTATCACAAAAATGTGTATACGAAGAGCGGGTATGATCTTGCTGAACTCACGGAGCAGGAATGGAGCAGAAGCACAGTAGTTATTGATGCCATGCTCGGAATTGGAGTGAAAGGTCCGCTGCGTCCTCCTTTCGACGATCTCGTCCGCGACGTGAACAGATCCAGGGTGCACAGGGTCAGTATAGATATCCCGTCCGGCCTGCCTGCGGACGAAGGGGAAGAGGAATTCGAAGCGGTGAAAGCGGACACGACGTTCATCGTCCAGGCACCGAAACTTTCTTTTTTCACCGAACATACCTCGGGTTACTACGGGGAGGCGGAAGTGGTGGACATCGGTCTGCCGCCTCTGTCAGTTACGGGCCCGGCACGGAAATGGCGGGCGGAGGAAGATGTGAAAGCAGGCTACCCTCGACTCCCTGCCTCTGCCCATAAAGGCTCCCGGGGGAAAGGACTTTTGATCGGAGGAGCACAGATGATGCCCGGTGCCCTCGTAATGGCGGCGAAAGCTTCCATAAGAGCAGGGGCCGGTCTGACGACGGCGGCGACCGTGCCCGGCAATATCCCCTCTGCGGCAGGGACCCTGCCTGAAGTGATGTTTATGGGAACAGAAGAGGCGGATGGCGTTATATCCGGGATAGATACTGACTCGCTCACAGGAAAAGACGGCGTCGCTGCAGGTATCGGCATGGGACGAAAAGAACCGGGTCGTGCTGTGATAGAAACACTTCTTAAAGAGACGAAGGCGCCCCTTCTGATCGATGCGGACGGTCTGTATCACCTCCGCTTTCTTTTGGACGTACTCACAGAAAGGAAGGAAGTGACCGTAGTGACTCCGCATGTGAAAGAAATGGCCGACCTTACCGGTAAAAGTACGGGAGAGGTGAAACGGAAGCCTTTCTCGATAAGCCGCGAATTCGCGGAAGACTACGGAGTGTATGTCGTTCTGAAAGGGCCGCATACGATCATAACGGCTCCGGATGGGCGGCAGATTGTGGAATCCTCCGGAAACGAAGGCCTTGCAAAAGGAGGGAGCGGCGACGTACTCACCGGTATCCTGCTGACGATGCTGATGCAGCATGATCAGCCTCTGGAAGCTCTCGCGAACGGCTGTTTTCTCCATGGAAAATCGGCCGAACTGCTGACAGCGGGGGAGAGGACGGTGTATGACCTGCTTCCGACGGACGTCGTGGAAGGGTTATCCTCCGTTTTTCATACGTATATTGAGGAATAGGAAAAAGCGTGTAAACGATGAAAGAAATCAACAAAGTGGGAGATGGAAGAGATGGAAGAGAAATTTTACCGGGATTCCTTCGCGGAAGTCGATTTGGATGCCATACATTATAACGTCCGGCAAATGAGAGGGCGTCTTGCTGAAAAAACGGGTGTTTATGCAGTTGTGAAAGCGAACGGATACGGCCACGGGGATATCCAGGTGGCCCGGACCGCTATCGAAGCGGGTGCTGAACGTCTTGCCGTGGCCCTTTTGGATGAAGCTCTCCGATTAAGAAAAGCCGGCATAACCGTACCCATCCTGGTCATGGGATATACGCGTCCGGAAGATGCTCCGCTTGCTGCCAGGGAGAATATCACCGTGACCGTGTACCAGGAAGAGTGGATCGAACGGGTCAGAGACACGGGGGAGACTCCTTTACAGGTCCATCTTAAACTCGATACGGGCATGGGAAGAATCGGGGTCCGGTCGGAGACGGAGATGGAGGGTGTACTCTCCGCCCTCCGCAGTACAGAAAACGTGCGGCTTACCGGTGTATTCACTCACTTTGCCACCGCGGATGAAGGGGATTTGTCCCACTACAAGGAGCAGAATGAACGCCTCACCCGACTTCTTGAATACTTCGGCGAGTCCTGGAGCGGGGAAGTGGACGTACATACGGGGAACAGTGCAGCCGGCATGAGATTTCCTGAACATATGTTTCAATACGTGCGGTTCGGAATCGGCATGTATGGTCTTTACCCTTCCGGAGATGTGAAAGAGGAGAGGCCGATAGATCTGCATCCTGCCTTCTCCCTTCACAGCACACTCATCCACGTTAAAAAACTCGAGGAAGGAGAAGCGATCAGTTACGGAGCCACCTATCGGACGAACCCGGGTGAGTGGATCGGAACGGTTCCTCTCGGTTACGCGGACGGCTGGATCCGCAAACTGCAGGGAATGGAAGTGCTCGTGAACGGAAAGAGATGTGAAATCGTAGGGCGTATCTGTATGGATCAGTTCATGGTGCGTCTGGACGAATGTTATCCGACCGGAACGGAAGTGGTCCTCATCGGCAGACAGAAGGATGCGGAAATAGAGATGGACGAGATCGCCGATTATGTGGACACGATCAATTACGAAATTCCGTGCATCATCACCAGTCGCGTTCCGAGGGTTTTCAAAAGAAATAATGAGGTGATTTCCACGTCTCACAGACTCCAGCATCCTCTCGTCTGATCTTCAAATAGCTCTTTGCATAAACCCTGCTGCAATGGTACTATTATAATTAGCAGATGACTGGATTTTTTAGAGAGAATCGTGGAGGTGTATCGTTTGTCAGAGAGCATGCAGGAAATTGTTCTTAGAGTTCCGGAGACCCTTCTGAACGAAGTGGACAGTTACACAATAGAAGAAGAGTGCGATCGAAATGATTTTCTTTGTCAGGCAATAAGAATGTATTTGCGTGAGAAAAAAGAACGGCAGATTCGGGAATCCATGTGTCAGGGGTATATGGAAATGGCTAAAATCAATCTAACTATCGCTTCAGAAGCTTTTCAGGCTGAAGAGGAGGCAGAGAACACCCTCGAGCAATTAGTGAGCGGGGTGTGAATCCTTTGATGGTCAAACGAGGAGACGTTTATTTCGCTGATTTGTCACCGGTAGTAGGTTCTGAACAAGGGGGAGTCCGCCCTGTGCTTGTCCTGCAGAACGACATCGGGAACCGTTTCAGCCCCACTGTAATCGTAGCGGCGATTACAGCGCAAATACAAAAAGCTAAACTGCCTACTCACGTAGAGATCAATGCAGAAAAGTATCAATTTGAACGGAATTCTGTTATATTACTGGAACAAATCAGAACGATTGATAAACAGCGTTTGACAGACAAGATTACACATCTGGATGAATCGATGATGCTTCGTGTGAACAAAGCCTTACAGATCAGTTTGGGGCTTGTCGATTTTTAGGAGACTGCTTGCTGGCAGTCTCCTTGTTTATTAAGGAAATTTTTAACACAATATTCAAAATAATACATTTCGGACATCAATAATACTTAATGTATTCCGTTTAGTACAACTGACAAAGTATTTTTGTTAAAATAAAGGCAGTAATAAATTCAAACGAAGCTTTCCATAGCGTGGAGGTAATGATAGATGGAGAAGATTTTAAAAGACGTAGTATTGGATAACAGTGATGAAATAGTACGGATGTGGATTGAACAGGTAAAGAAGAATCAGGGCGGGGCCTTTTACCAGTCGCTTTCCGATGAAGCACTCGAAAATACGAACCGGGAGTTCGCGAACGCGATTTTCGAAGGCATCCAAAAAGGAAAGATAGCTAAAACACCGCTCGATGAGTTTGCGGAGAAACTGATCAACCTCGGCTGGCCGCTTACGTATTTAACAGACGGGATGCAGGTCTTCCGCAGGAGCGTCGTCAAGTTCATCATCCACAAATGGGATGATCTTGATTTCTCGGAAGCGGAAAATTACTTCGAGCTGGGCGACGATTACTTCCCATGGGTGCTTGAGAAAGTGGATGAATGGGTGGACCCGCTGGTGAATGAACTGGTGTCCGAATACTCGGGCAGCTGGGAGAACATCGTCTCCCTTCAACGGATGGCTCTCCAGGAGCTCTCTGCTCCGCTTATTCCGGTGATGGACAACATTACGATTATGCCTCTGATCGGTACTATAGATACCGAAAGAGCGAAAATGGTTATGGAAAGCCTGCTTGATGGAGTGATCAAACACAACGCCGAAGTCGTACTAATTGATATTACGGGTGTGCCGGTGGTCGACACGATGGTGGCCCACCATATCATTCAGGCGGCAGAAGCAGTACGTTTGATCGGCTCCCGCTGTATTCTGGTCGGAATCCGTCCGGAAATCGCCCAGACGATCGTCAACCTGGGCATCGACTTAGGGAAATTCCCGACGAAGAGTTCCTTGAGGAAAGGGTTCCAGACGGCGCTTGAGCTTACGAACAGGGAAATAGTCGAAGATACGAACCGTGAAGAAGAAATAGAAAATCTTATAGAGTCCCTGGATAGGAGTGAAGAAGAATGAGAATTCCAATTCTGAAACTGCACAATTACCTGCTGATATCCATACAGACAGAACTCGATGACAAAACGGCTATCCAGTTTCAGGAAGACCTGCTTGAAAAGATTCATTCAAGCGGAGCCACGGGAGTAGTCATTGATCTGACTTCTGTCGATATCGTCGACTCCTTCATCGCCAAAGTGCTCGGAGATGTCGTAACGATGTCCGACCTCATGGGGGCAAAAGTCGTACTCACCGGTATACAACCAGCTGTCGCAGTGACCCTGATCGATCTTGGCATTCATCTGCAAGACGTACCGACTGCGCTGGATCTTGAACAAGGGTTGATAAAGTTGCGTCAAGAATTGGAGGAGTAAGGTATGAGCGATCAGTCCTGTGTATATATAAAAAAGGAATGGGATATCGTGGCGGCAAGACAGATGGGCCGGGATATCGCTACACAAGTAGGTTTTAAAACGGTGGATCAGGCCAGAATCGCAACAGCCATCTCAGAGCTTGCCCGTAACATATACCTGTATGCCGGCGCCGGTAAGATTTGTTTTGAAGCTATTGAAACCGTTCAAAAGAAAGGGATAACTATAAAAGCTACCGATGAAGGACCCGGCATCAGTGATCTGGCCCAGGTGATGGAAGATGGATATTCCACCTCCGGAGGTCTTGGAGCAGGTCTGCCCGGGGTAAAGCGGCTGATGGATGAATTCGATATCATTTCGAAGTCCGGCGAAGGAACCACAATCGAGTCTACGAAATGGCTCCGATAACAAGGGAGGGTGAACAATGAACACGTTAAAGCTGGACCTCGAAAACTACCGGGATCTGCTCGATGAGTACATCCGTACAAAAGATGAGCGTGCTCTTTATCAGGCGGAACAGTTCAGTAAGCAGTCGATGCAGCAGAACATTTCTCCGGAAGAGATAATAAACGTGCATCTGCGTTCGTTGCAGGAACTATACCCTGAACTGCCTGATTATATTCTTGATTCCTTCGATTTTTTAATGGAAACGATGATGTCCTATGGTCTGGCTTATCAGGAATTTCAGGCTCTGCGTGAAAAACAGCTGGAGCTCAAGTCCGAAATAGCCGTCGCTGCCAACATGCAGAAAACCTTATTATCTACCGTGAAACCCGAGATGGAAGGGGTGGACATCGGAGCGTTGAGTGTCCCCGCCAGGCAGATGAACGGAGATTACCACCATTTCGTCGTGGACGATGAAGGTTCGCTGGGTGTTGCAGTAGCCGACGTAATAGGAAAAGGGGTACCTGCGGCTTTATGCATGTCCATGATCAAATACGCGATGGACAGCTTTCCGGAGCTGCGTATGGATCCGAAGTATATACTCGGCAGCCTGAACCGGGTCGTTGAGAGAAACGTGGATTCCAATATGTTCATTACGATGATGTACTGCATGTATAATACGGAATCCAGCACACTCACGTATGCGTCCGCAGGTCACGAGCCGGGTTTTTATTACCATAAAGAAAAAGACGAGTTCGAGGAGATTTCCGCTCCCGGACTTGTGCTTGGTGTATCGGCTGATGCCATGTATGAACAATACGAAAGAAAGATGGACAAAGGCGATATGCTTGTGCTGCTGACGGACGGAGTCACGGAATGCCGCAAGGGAGATGACTTCATTGAACAGGAAGAAATCCTTGAAGTTATCCGTGAGTATAAACACCTTTCTTCCCAGGAAATTGTGGAAAGTGTTTATAAATACTTCGAGCGGCTGCAGGATTTTCAACTGCGGGATGATTTCACACTTATCGTTCTGAAAAGGGATGTTTAACCGGCCGTAAGTGTGGGAATGAAGATGATTAGTTACTTTGAGGAAACACAGGGAGGAGTGTCTTAAGTGAATTTGAGCATAGATGTTACAAAGCCCGAAGAGAAGCATTCGGTTATGACTCTGGACGGGGAAGTGGACGCCTTTACGGCTCCGAAACTTAAACAGGAGCTGCTTCCGCTGACAGAAACGGAAGGTGCCCTGGTAGAGGTGGATCTCGGGGCGGTCAACTATATGGATTCTACCGGCCTCGGCATTTTCATCAGCGCCCTTAAGTCCACGAAAGAACACGGGTCCGATATGAAACTGGTTCATATGCACGAACGGGTTTATCGGCTGTTCAAGATAACCGGTCTTACGGAAATAATGGATATCAACACATCAGTCAGAGGTGGAATGTAATGGTTAATGCTTTTGATTTCATTGAAGTGAAAGTTCCTGCAAAACCGGAATATATCGGAGTAGTCCGTCTTAGTATCTCCGGTATTGCAAGCCGCATGGGATTCAATTACGAGGACATCGAAGACCTGAAAGTCGCGGTATCAGAAGCGATCACAAACGGTGTGGAACATGCGTATAAAAGTGATGAAGATGGTGAGTTGACTATAGGCTGCGGGGTTTATGAAGATCGTCTGGAAATCATGGTGGCCGACCATGGAGGAAGCTTTAACCTGGAAGCCGTCAAGGAAGAAATCGGACCATACCAGCAGGAAGATAACGTGGAAGAACTCCGCGAAGGCGGATTCGGTCTGTTTCTTATTGACGCCCTGATGGATAAAGTGGAAATCAAGAGTGAGCATGGAGTGATCGTACTTATGACGAAGTATCTCCATGAAAACGAGGTGGGCCGTGATGGCGACCAAGTCTCAACATCACAATGATGAAGTATACGAATGGATAGCGTATCTTCAGGAACACCCGCGTGATGAGGAAGTACAGGAGAAAATCGTTCTCACCTATAATGATCTTGTGGAATCTATCGCACGGAAGTACAGCAAAAACAGTACTATCCACGAAGACCTTGTGCAGGTAGGAATGCTCGGGCTGCTGGCCGCCATCAGAAGATATGACCCGTCGTTCGGAAAGTCATTCGAATCGTTCGCCATTCCTACGATCATTGGAGAGATAAAACGTTTTATCCGGGATAAGACGTGGAGTGTACACGTGCCGAGACGTATTAAGGAACTCGGGCCGAAGATCAAAAAAGCATCGGAAGAACTGACGAGTGATCTGCAGCGTTCCCCTTCCGTACTGGAAATCTCCGAATATCTCGAAGTTTCCGAGGAAGATGTGCTGGAAACGATGGAGATGGGCAAAAGCTACAAAGCTCTATCTGTCGATCGTAAAATAGAGGCGGATTCTGACGGAAGTACGGTGACGATCCTTGATCTCATCGGTGATCAGGAAGATGGATATGAAAATATCGATCAGCGCATGCTGCTGGAGAAAGTACTCCCTATTCTCAGTGAAAGGGAGCAGGAGATTCTTCAGTGCACGTATTTCAAGAATATGAGCCAGAAGGATACCGGAGAACAGCTCGGCATTTCACAGATGCACGTTTCCCGTCTGCAGCGACGCGCCTTGCGTAAACTGAGAGAAGCTCTTCAGTCCGAATCATCCGAGGCGTTCCGCTGATGTCGGATGCAGCTTTGAACGTGGCAACGTATCAAAAACCGAAGCAGGGGAATTACTACTGCGGAGACAGCTTCATCTACAATGAAACGGAAAATAATTTCATTTGTGCACTGGCAGACGGACTGGGCAGCGGTGAGCTGGCCAAAGATGCTTCCAAAGCCGTAATGCAGGTGATAGAAGAGAATCCGGACGATACGATCCGATCACTCATCGAGAAATGTAACCGTGTTCTTAACGGAAAAAGAGGCGTAGTGCTCGGCATCCTTCGTATTGATAAGCAAGAAGGAACATATGCCTACTCTTCCATCGGGAATATCGGTATTGTTGTCGTGGACGGCTCCGGTAAGAAAAGCAGGAACATCCCGCTCCCCGGCTTTCTCGCCGGATATCCCAGAGAGTTGAGAGTGAAACGCGGGGAGCTCGAGAAGGGGATGCGGTTCCTGGTATTTTCGGACGGCGTGGATGAAAGGAAATTATCCAAGCTCTTTTACCGGGCCCACACCGTGCAGGATCTTATCGAGCAGTATGATATCGAGTTCGGGGAATCGCGTTCGGACGACACGACCCTCATCGCAATGGAATATAACTGAGTTCCTCATTTCCGAAGACGGGAATGGGGAATTTTGTATTTCACGTAACATCATGATTCCCGGTTTCTGCCGGCGGATTTCTGTTAAAATGAAAAGAAGAACGTTTAGGGAGGAAGAATGAGTGGCAGAACAGACATTGATTCAGAAAGTAGCAGGACAGACATCCATCAAAGAGTCTTCCGTCAGGGAAGTGCTGGCTTTACTCGAGGAGGACTTCACGGTACCATTTATCGCCCGGTACCGGAAAGACATGACGGGCGGTCTGGATGAAGTCCAGATCAAGGATATTGAAGACAACTATACTTATGAACAGAACGTACGTAAAAGAAAAGAAGAAGTAACGCGCCTGATCGATGAGCAGGGGAAGCTGACGCCGGAGCTTGAAAAGGAACTTCAGGAAGCTTCGAAACTGCAGCGGATCGAAGACCTTTACCGTCCATATAAGCAGAAGCGGAGAACGAGAGCGACAGTAGCGAAAGAAAAAGGGCTGGAGCCGCTCGCTGAACTGGTATGGAACAAATCGGATTTATCCATCGAAGAAGAGGCCCGGAAGTATTATTCCGAAGAGAACGATTTACATACGCTTGAAGATGTACAGCAGGGAGTACAGGATATCGTCGCAGAGTGGGTGGCGGATGAGCCGGAATACCGTGAACATATACGGAATAAAACGTATGACGGCTATCTTACTTCCGAAGCTAAAAAGAAAGAGAAGGATGAAAAAGGAATTTACGAAATGTATTATGAATTCCAGGAATCCCTGAAAGCGGTAGCTTCCCACCGGGTGCTCGCCCTGAACCGTGGAGAAAAGGAAGATGTACTGAAAGTGGCGGTGCTGCCGCCGGAGGAGAGAATACTCGACTATCTCCACCGGAAAACAGGAAGTACGGGGGAGAAGACGGGGATTCTTCACGCAGCGGTCGAAGACGGGTACAAGCGGCTGATCAAACCTTCCGTGGAGAGGGAAATACGGAATGAACTGACGGAAAAAGCGGAAGAACAGGCCATTGACGTATTCTCGAAAAATTTGAGGAGTCTTTTGCTGCAGCCTCCCCTCCAGGGGAAAACAGTTCTCGGCATCGATCCGGCTTACAGAACCGGGTGTAAACTGGCCGTCGTTGATGAGACCGGTAAAGTTCTTGATATTGCAGTCATTTTTCCGACTCCTCCCCGTAAGGATTATCAGGGGGCGGAGAAGAAAGTACAGGAATTGATGAAAAAGCACGCTATTGAACTTTTCGCCATCGGCAACGGAACCGCATCCCGGGAAACGGAGCAGTTTTTCGCAGAACTCATTCAGAAACACAGCTGGGATGCTCCTTACATGATCGTGAATGAAGCCGGAGCCAGTGTGTATTCGGCATCGAAACTCGCCCGCGAAGAATTCCCGGATTTTCAGGTGGAGGAACGGAGTGCCGTTTCGATTGCCAGACGGGTACAGGACCCGCTCGCCGAACTGGTGAAGATCGACCCGAAATCGATCGGGGTCGGACAATATCAGCATGATGTCAGTCAGAAGCGGCTGAACGAATCTCTCACTTTCGTCGTGGAAACGGCAGTGAACCAGGTAGGAGTGAATGCCAACACCGCCTCCTCCTCTCTTTTGCAGTACGTCTCCGGACTGAACAAAACAGTCGCCGGAAACATCGTGAAAAAACGCGAGGAGCTCGGGAAATTTGCGACCAGGAAAGACCTGAAAAACGTACCGAGGCTGGGAGCGAAAACGTATGAGCAAAGTATCGGATTTTTAAGGTTGCCGGAAGGGGAGGATCCTCTGGACCGGACGCCGATCCACCCGGAGAGTTACACGGCGGTCCGCAGACTGCTGGAAGAACTCGGTCTGAAAAAAGAAGACGCCGGGTCCGACGTACTGGCCGGTAAGCTTGCGGATATAGATCTGAAACATACGGCGGAGCAGCTTGAAGTCGGGGAGTGGACCCTCTCGGACATAATTGAATCGTTGAAGAAACCGTCGCGAGACCTCCGGGACGACTTGCAGAAACCTTTGCTTAAAACGGACGTGCTGACGATGGAGGATCTGGAAGCCGGAATGGAACTTGAAGGAACGGTACGGAACGTCGTGGACTTCGGGGCGTTTGTGGATATCGGTGTGAAACAGGACGGACTCGTTCACATATCCAAACTGGCGCAACGTTTCGTGAAGCATCCGATGGACGTAGTTTCGGTGGGAGACGTAGTGACGGTCTGGGTCGAGGAAGTCGATCTGAAAAAACAGCGCGTAGCTCTGACTATGGTGAAAAAATCCTGAGTCCGGGGTGCGGCTAAGTACGGGCAGACCTTCCGCGGGAGGTCTGCCATCTTTTGTGAAAAGAGGAGGGAAGGATATATGGAGGACGAACAGCTGCTGGAGTGGACGAAAGAGATATCACGGAGAGACTTTGCGCGCGAGTTCCGTGATGATATAAGATTCAATCCCCGCCTCCGTACTACAGGCGGAAGATACCTCCCCAACGAAAGACGTATTGAAATCAATCGTTTGTACCTGGAAGAGTGCGGTCCGGAAGAGCTGGAGGGGATCATAAAACACGAGTTGTGTCATTACCACCTTCATATAGAAGGAAAAGGATATCATCACCGGGATGCAGAATTCCGTCGTTTAATGGAGGAAACGGGTTCACCGAGACATTGCACTCCGCTTCCTTCCTCAAAAAAACAGGCCTCCCACCATTACAGATGCCGGAGATGCGGTGTTACGTACAGACGGAAGCGCCGGGTGAATACGGATAAATACAGATGTGGCAGATGCAAAGGTATTTTAGAAAAGGTGAATGATGGATATTGACGAAACTGAAGCCACGTGTTAAGTTAATATAGCCGTTGAAAGCGGAACGGCGAAAAAACATATTTTCATGCAAATATGATTGACAGAAGCTTTCCTATCATGTAAGATGTTTTACGTCGCTGGTTATTGCGACATCATATTCCACCGTAGCTCAGTGGTAGAGCAATCGGCTGTTAACCGATTTGTCGTAGGTTCGAATCCTACCGGTGGAGCCATATACGGAGAAGTACTCAAGTTGGCTGAAGAGGCGCCCCTGCTAAGGGTGTAGGTCGCGTAAGCGGCGCGAGGGTTCGAATCCCTCCTTCTCCGCCATTATATGGCCCGTTGGTCAAGTGGTTAAGACACCGCCCTTTCACGGCGGTAACACGGGTTCGAATCCCGTACGGGTCATTAGTCCGGTCCGGTAGTTCAGTTGGTTAGAATGCCTGCCTGTCACGCAGGAGGTCGCGGGTTCGAGTCCCGTCCGGACCGCCACTATTTAAATGATTGGGCTATAGCCAAGCGGTAAGGCAACGGTTTTTGGTACCGTCATGCGCTGGTTCGAATCCAGCTAGCCCAGCCATTTTTCTTTTTTGATTTTTCTCTTGACTTTCAAGTATGGAAATTATAAAATAGTTTTTGCGCTTGAAAAACGGATATAAATTGAAAGTTTTTAACAGGGAGCCATTAGCTCAGCTGGTAGAGCATCTGACTTTTAATCAGAGGGTCGGAGGTTCGAGCCCTCCATGGCTCACTTCCCTGCGGGTGTGGCGGAATTGGCAGACGCGCTAGATTTAGGATCTAGTGTCTTACGACGTGGGGGTTCAAGTCCCTCCACCCGCACCATTTCATTTCTTTATATGCGGTCGTGGCGGAATCGGCAGACGCGCTAGGTTGAGGGCCTAGTGGGAGTTAATCCCGTGGAGGTTCAAGTCCTCTCGACCGCATTCATCATTATATAAGCGCCCGTAGCTCAATTGGATAGAGCGTCTGACTACGGATCAGAAGGTTAGGGGTTCAAGTCCTCTCGGGCGCACTGTTTTCTTCTTGCGGGAAGTAGCTCAGCTTGGTAGAGCACTTGGTTTGGGACCAAGGGGTCGCAGGTTCGAATCCTGTCTTCCCGACCATCGTTACTTCCAATAATTTAATGCGGGTGTAGTTTAGTGGTAAAACCTCAGCCTTCCAAGCTGATGACGGGGGTTCGATTCCCCTCACCCGCTCCATTTTAACTAATGGGCCTGTAGCTCAGTTGGTCAGAGCGCACGCCTGATAAGCGTGAGGTCGGTGGTTCAAGTCCACTCAGGCCCACCATGAATTAGATCTTTGAAAACTGAACAATGTTTTATGCCATGCGTCAATTTTTGAACGAATTATGATTGAGCTAATCAATCTCTTTTATGGAGAGTTTGATCCTGGCTCAGGACGAACGCTGGCGGCGTGCCTAATACATGCAAGTCGAGCGCGGGAAGCGAGCTGAAGCCCTTCGGGGTGGACGCT
>NZ_NSGH01000008.1 GCF_002295105.1 Salimicrobium humidisoli
AGTTTTAGATTGAAACATCCAATCACCTTTCGTTGATAAGTTACAGCTATTATAACAAATTAACGCGGTGATCTATTTAAAAAACAGAAAAAAATAAAAGCTGCCGAGACTTTCTCGACAGCCTGAGCACCCCGTGGGGTGCTTTTTAGCATCATACGCGAGTTACTTTGCCTGATTTCAGCTCACGGGCAGAAACGTAAACTTTTTTCGGTTTTCCATCAACGAGGATGCGAACCTTTTGTACGTTAGCTTTAAATTTACGTTTATTTGCGTTCATAGCGTGAGAACGATTGTTCCCGCTCCGGGTTTTACGTCCAGAAACGACACAACGACGTGCCATATCGAATCCCTCCAATTACAATTTAGATACTTAATTACTCTATCATAGTCAAAAACGTAATGCAATCCATTATATCAAGAATTTCCTCTTGACAGAACGATTCAATTGTTACAGAGTATTATAGGGAAGAAGGTCGTCCTGTGTTATAATTGCTGGGCATGGAGAACATGTTAAAGGAGGATCCGAATGTCGGTAGAAATGAATACAAATAATGGTCAAATCACAATAAGCACCGAAGTTATTTCCACAGTTGCCGGTGGGGCTGCAGTAGAATGCTACGGTATAGTAGGGATGGCTTCGAAGAATCAGCTGAGGGACGGATTGTCGGAAATGCTGAAGAAAGAGAACTTCTCCCGGGGAGTGGTAGTGCGTCAGGAAGAAGAAGAAGTACATATTGATATGTACATCATTGTGAGTTATGGTACGAAAATTTCCGAGATAGCCCACAACGTACAATCTCAGGTTAAATATACTTTAGGCAAAACGATCGGACTCACAGTAAGCTCCGTTAACATCTATATACAGGGCGTGCGAGTGACGAGTGATGATTAGATCAAAATGAGAAAGTCAGCTAAAGGAGGAAGAAACGTGAGTTTACAGGAGTTGGACGGGCGGACCTTCGCAGCGATGGTGCTTCAGGGTTCCCGCTACTTGTCGAAGAATGCTCAAATGATTGATGCTCTGAACGTGTTTCCCGTTCCTGATGGGGACACGGGTACAAACATGAACCTTTCCATGACTTCAGGTCAGGAAGAAGTTAAAAATATAACGAGCGATCATACCGGAGAGGTTTCCAAAGCTTTGGCCAAAGGGTTGCTGATGGGGGCACGGGGCAACTCGGGTGTCATTCTGTCCCAGCTGTTCCGCGGATTTTCAAAATCGATGGAAACGAAACGGACTGTAACGACCACAGACTATGCCACCGCCATGGCCCGAGGGGTGGAAACGGCCTACAAAGCAGTTATGAAACCGGTGGAAGGCACGGTTCTTACAGTTGCCCGCGAAGCAAGTGAAGAAGCTCAGAAGGCCGCGGAAGAGGAAAAAGAGTTCATTCCGTTTCTCGAACGGGTAGTGACAGCCGCGAAAAAGTCCCTGGAAAACACGCCCGAACTTCTTCCTGTACTGAAGGAAGTAGGAGTCGTCGACAGCGGTGGCCAGGGGTTTCTGACCATCTATGAAGGGTTTCTTGCCAATCTCAAAGGAGAAGAGGTGCAGGAAGAAGATACTTCGATTGATATGGAAGACATGGTCAGTGCCGAACATCATAAATTGAACCAGGATTTTATGAATACGGAAGATATCCACTACGGATACTGCACGGAGTTCATGGTGAAGTTCGAAGAAGCGAAGCTTGAAGAAACCGCTTATGATGAAGATGCGTTTCGCGAAGATCTAAGTGAATTCGGCGACTCTCTTCTCGTAGTATCGGATGAGGAGCTTATCAAAGTCCACGTTCACGTGGAAGACCCGGGCAGAGCCCTGAGTCTTGGTCAGCGATATGGAAGTCTGACGAATATTAAAATAGAAAATATGAGGGAACAGCACACGTCTATCGTAGGTGACAAAGCGTCCCGCCCCCGTGAGAAAAGTGAATTCGGCATCGTAACAGTTGCCATGGGTGACGGGGTGAAGAAACTTTTTGAAAGCCTCGGTGTATCGGTAGTTATCGAAGGCGGACAGACGATGAATCCGTCGACGAAAGATATATCGGAAGCTATCAAAAAAGCTCATGCCAGACACATACTCATACTCCCGAACAATAAGAATATTATAATGTCTGCAGAACAGGCAGCCGATCTTGCGGAAGAAGAGGTGGCTGTAGTTCCGAGCAAAAGTATACCCCAGGGGATGAGCGCTATGCTGGGATTCTCCTCTGAACTGAGTCTTGAAGAAAATAAGGAAGCGATGGACGGGCTGCTTGGGGAAGTCAAGACCGGCCAGGTAACTTATGCAGTGCGGGATACGAAAATAGAAGGAGTCTCGATAGAGAAAGATCATTTCATGGGGATCCATGACGGAAATATAGCGGTTTCGGATCCTGACCTTCTGCAGACGGCCAAGGTACTGCTTTCCGATATGATTGCTGAGGAAGACGAAATTTTGACGGTGATTTACGGAGAGGAAGTGTCAGAGAAGGAACTGGCAGACCTGAAATCGTTTATCGAAACGGAATTCGAAGATGTGGAAATAGAGGTGCATGAAGGCGGTCAGCCCATCTACTCCTATATATTCTCTGTTGAATAATAAAAAGCGCACCACAATCGGTGCGCTTTTTATTATGGAAAACTATAACAGTTTAATCACCCGTATACTACAGAGACAGAGCCCGAAGCAGAAATTCTATAAGAAAGGCCGAGGCGATCAGAATTATCGGCACGGTCAGCTCTCTCTGTTTTCCCATCGCTATTTTAACGAGAGGATAGGCGATAAATCCGAATGCCAATCCATCGGGAATGGAGTAAGTGAAAGGGATCATCGCTATCATAAGAAATGCCGGGAGTGCTTCTGATAAATCATCGAAAGGTATGTGTTTGATTTCCTGAACCATCAGGGAACCGACGATAATGAGAATCGGGCTGATGGCTGTGGAAGGCACGATAGATATCCACGGAATGAGAAACAGCGTGGCGATGAAAAGTATCGCCATTGTTAAAGAGGCACGCCAGGTCTTCCCGCCAGCTGCAATTACGGCTGCACTTTCTGCCGAAGAGACAGTAGGGGATGTGCCGAGAAATCCGCTGGTGAAAGAAGAAAAAGCGGTAGCCTGATAGGATTTATGGAATTTCGTATCGGTTTTGTTTCCGACCATATCCAGCTGACTGTGTATCAGTCCCATATTTTCGAATATAAGCACAAGAGCTAACGGGAAAACGCCCATCCAGAAGCCGAACTCAGTGACCACGGAAAAATCGGGCGCGAAAACCCACTGCTGTTCCCTGAAATTAAGGGAAGGCTGGGGTTCGCCCAATATTCCGGCGAAATAGGCTATCCCTGTGCCGACTGCAAGAGTAATCAGGAAGTTGCCAGGAACGTTCTTCGCAAAAAGAAAAATCGCAATAAACAGTGTCGCAACACTGGTAAGAACGACCGGTGAGGACAATTCTCCGAGAGCAATAAGCGACTGTTCTCCTTTAACTACTATACCGCCCTTTTCAAGACCGAGAAGAGCGAGGAAAAATCCGATACCCACAGTAATCGCATGTATAAGCGATACAGGCAGTGCCCTGCTCAGCCAGGCTCCGAGAGAAGTGAAAGCAGTAATCAGGAAGACCAGGGAGGCGACGACAACGACAGCCAGACCCTGTTCGTAAGTGAATCCCGCACCCTCGACAATGGAGTAAGCAAACAGAGCGTTAATCCCCATACCCGGTATGACTACCATAGGGGCATTGGCATACAGGGCGATAAGAAGACACCCGAGTGCACTTGCTGCTATGGTGGCCACCATTCCTGTTTCCAGGGGCAGGCCTGCATCGGAGAGTATTTGACTGTTAACGGCAACGATATATACGGTCGTGAAATAACCGATAAATCCGGCGATCAGTTCCTGTTTCCAGGAATTTTGCTTTCCGTTTTTATTCAGCATTTCGATCTCCTTATGAAATTGTCCCTCTCCCGCCCGGTTTCGTAAGAACCCACAGCATATTATTGTACCCGTTACGGGCTAATATAGCAAACAGAGGATTTGTAAGCGTTATCTATACCGTCATATCAGCATTACATTAACGGAAGAAAGTAGGGAAAATGAGATTTTTGTGATAAAATGACAATAGATGATTTATGGAGAGAGGAAGGGTAGGATGAAGTACAGGTCTGTGTTCGACATAATTGGTCCGGTTATGATAGGTCCATCAAGTTCTCATACGGCTGGAGCCGCACGTATCGGAAGAGCGGCCAGGGATTTATTCGGAAGGACACCCGAAGAAATCGATATACATTTTTACGGGTCTTTCATGTCTACGTTTAAAGGACACGGGACAGATGTGGCGATGGTCGGAGGTGTGCTGGGGTACGAGACGTTTGATGACCGGATTAAAACGTCTCTTGAAACTGCGGAAAAAGAAGGGGTTAAAGTCGTTATACATGAAGAAGTTTCTGAACCGGAACATCCGAACACTGCCAGGCTGCGCCTGAAAAGCGGTGATGAAGAGCTTGAACTTACAGGTATATCCATCGGGGGAGGGAAAATTGAAATCACCGAACTGAACGGTTTCCCTCTTCATCTCACAGGCGAACATCCCGCGGTCGTTCTTCTGCATGATGACCGCTACGGTGCGATAGCTTCGGCTACCGCCATACTGGCTAAAGAAAAGATAAACATAGGAAGAATGGAAGTTTCGCGGAAAGCAGAAGGTGCTCAGGCTTTAATGATCATCGAAGTGGATCAGAATCTGACGGATCCGGTTATGGAAGAACTTCAGGAAGCCGATCATATCTCGAGAGCTGCACGTATTTCAGAATAAAGGGGAGAATGGCATGTTTCGTAATGTTGCAGAATTGATTGAAAAAGCAAAAGAAGACAATATCCCTGTGTCCGAAGTGATGATCAGACAGGAGATGGAAGCGAAAGAACTAAGCCGGGATAAGGTGATGACCCAGATGGAAGAGAACCTTACTGTAATGGAGGAAGCGGTGGAAGAAGGGATCAAAGGAGTACAATCCCACAGTGGACTCACAGGCGGGGACGCTGTACTTATTCAGAAGTACATGAAAGAAAAACAGCCGTTATCGGGAGATCTTCTTCTTGATGCAGTAAGTAAGGCGGTGGCGACGAACGAAGTGAACGCTGCGATGGGAAGGATCTGTGCTACTCCGACGGCGGGAAGCGCCGGATGTGTTCCGGGGACTCTTTTTGCAGTGAAAGACAGACTTAACGCCTCCCGGGAGGATATGCTCCGCTATTTATTCACTTCAGGTGCTTACGGATTCGTCGTTGCAAACAATGCTTCCATTTCCGGGGCGGCAGGAGGATGTCAGGCTGAAGTCGGTTCGGCTGCCGGTATGGCGTCTGCAGCTATCGTCGAGATGGCCGGAGGGACTCCTGAACAGACAGCGGAAGCTATGGCTATCACTCTTAAAAATATGCTAGGATTAATTTGTGATCCCGTAGCCGGACTGGTTGAAGTTCCGTGCGTTAAAAGAAATGCGATGGGGGCATCTCAGGCTATAGTCTCGGCTGACATGGCTCTCGCGGGAGTCACCAGCAGAATACCGTGCGATGAAGTGATAGATGCTATGTTCAAGGTCGGCCAGCGCATGCCTTCGGCTTTTCGTGAAACAGCTGAAGGGGGTCTTGCGGCAACACCTACCGGCAAAGCACTGGAGAAGAAAATTTATGGGTCTTGAACCGGGAAAGAGTGAGAAGAATTGTTGGAGCAATCGGTACAGCAAATAAAAGGTGTCGGTGAGAAACTGGCCTCTTATTTGAATGAACTGGGAATATATACGATAAGTGATCTGCTGTTTTATTTTCCGTTCCGTTATGATGAGTTTGAAGTGAAACCGCTGACGGAACTCGTGCACAATGAAACAGCCACACTGGAGGGGAAGGTAGCCACGCAGCCTTCCCTTGCTTATTATGGAAAGAAAAAGTCACGTTTGACGTTTACGATGCAGGTGGGAGAGTTTGCAGTTAAAGTCGTCATGTTTAACAGGGCATTTGCCAAGAAGAACCTGGAACCCGAAGACGTTGTAACTGTCACCGGTAAATTTGACATGCATCGTCTGCAGCTGACGGCCACCCACTTTAAAAAAGGAGAAGCGAAATCCGAAGAACCTATACAGCCGGTCTATTCCGTGAATGAAAATGTGAAAATAGCCGCACTGCGGAAAGTGATGAAACAGGCAATGGAAGAATACGGGGCGGAAATTGAGGAGGTACTCCCTCCGGATTATCTCGACATGTATAAATTGCCGGCACGTTCAAAAGCAGTCCGTCATATGCACTTTCCGGAATCGCGTATTTTGCTGAAACATGCCCGCCGAAGGTTTACATACGAAGAATTCCTCGTTTTTCAACTGCGTATGCAAATGCTCAGGAAGAAGTACAAGGAAGCGACCGCCGGCACGTCACTCCACTACGATAACGGGCTGTTGACGGAATTCGTGCAGTCCCTGCCGTTTACGCTTACGGAAGCACAAAAGAGATCTCTTGCAGAAATATTGAAAGATATGAAGTCCCCGCACCGGATGAACCGCCTCCTGCAGGGAGATGTGGGGTCAGGAAAAACGGTGGTTGCAGCTATCAGTATGTATGGAGCAGTAACATCGGGAAAACAGGCTGCACTGATGGTCCCTACGGAGATTCTTGCTGAACAGCATGCGGCATCTCTCCGCCGGATGTTCGGGGAAAGACTGACTATCGCTCTCTTGACCGGGTCCGTAAAAGGGAAGCGGAGGAGAGACATTATGGAGGAAATGGAGAACGGTACGATCGATGTGCTCGTAGGCACACATGCCCTTATTCAGGAAGAAGTGAAATTCAACTCCCTCGGATTTATTGTTATTGATGAACAGCACAGGTTCGGGGTCGAACAAAGACGAACGCTCCGCGAGAAAGGGATGAAACCTGACGTTTTATTCATGACGGCGACTCCGATTCCGCGTACGCTGGCGATTACTGCATTCGGGGACATGGACGTATCCTCCATCGACCAGATGCCCTCGGGCCGAAAAGAAATAGAAACCTACTGGGTGAAGGGTAAAATGACGGAGCGGGTGCTTGGATTCATCCGTAAGGAAGTGGAAGACGGAGGACAGGCGTATGTTATCTGTCCTTTGATCGAGGAGTCGGACAAACTCGATATCCAGAATGCTGTAGAACTTTTCGAACAGCTCACGGAAGTATATCACCCGGACATTACTGTCGGTTTAATGCATGGAAAATTATCCAATGAGGAAAAAGAGGATATAATGCATCGTTTCTCGGATAACCGGATACAAATCCTTGTGTCCACGACGGTGGTGGAAGTAGGAGTGGATGTGCCTAACGCCAGTCTTATGGTTATTTATGACGCCGACCGCTTCGGCCTTTCGCAGCTTCACCAGCTTCGCGGCCGCGTCGGAAGAGGGGAACGGCAGAGCCACTGTATTTTACTGGCCGACCCCAAAGGGGAGACCGGGAAAGAGAGAATGAAAATCATGACCGAAACGACGGATGGTTTCCGTCTTTCTGAAGAGGATCTGAAAATAAGGGGACCGGGTGATTTTTTCGGAAAGAAACAGAGTGGTCTGCCGGAATTCAAAGTTGCGGATATGGTGCACGATTACAGAGCGCTCGAGACGGCTAGAAAAGATGCCGCCGAGATCATTGAAAACGGCTGGCTTGACCGAAAGCAGAGCTTTGCACCGCTGAAAGAAATGCTGAGAAGAGATATGGAGAAACTGGACGAATCACTCGATTAGCACTCAATTGTTGCGTTTAAGCCCGTACTATAATATATTACTGTTAGTACCTAGTCATAAAATGGACGGTGGATAAGATAAGATGAAAAAAAGAAAACAGATAAGACAGCAGGAGCTCCAGGAGACGATCGAGGCCACCCCGTTCGTAACGGACGACGAACTCGCTAAAAAATTTTCAGTGAGTATTCAGACGATACGGCTCGACAGAATGGAACTTCAGATACCTGAGGTCCGCGAACGGATCAAATCCGTTGCGACTAATGAGTGGACGGAAACGGTTAAGGCGCTTGCTATAGACGATGTAATCGGAGAAGTGATCGACCTCGAACTTGATTCCAAAGCTATATCCGTGATGGACATCAGGGAAGAACACGTATTTTCAAGAAATGATATCGCCCGCGGTCATCACTTGTTTGCTCAGGCCAATTCGCTTGCTGTTGCAGTTATCAACGACGAACTGGCTCTTACAGCGCGCTCCACCCTTAAATTCACGAGACAGGTGAAGCGCGGGGAGCGGGTGGTAGCAAAAGCACACGTAGGTGGAACAGACGATAAAAACAGAACGATAGTGGAAGTGGACAGTTATGTAGGTCAGGAAAAAGTGTTTCAGGGTACTTTTTATATGTACCGTTCTGAGGAGTAGAAGGAGAGAGACAGGATGAAGATTGTACTGGATGCTATGGGCGGAGACCACGCTCCGGAAGAGATGGTGTATGGAGCAATGGAAGCTGTCAATACATACGAAGACGTGGAGATTACACTTGTCGGGGATGAGAAGGAAATAAACAGATTTTTATCCCCTCACAACCGTCTGCAGGTCCTTCATGCCCCGGAAGTGATAACGAATGAAGATGAACCTGTAAGGGCGGTAAGAAGGAAGAAGCAGTCTTCCCTCGTCCTTTCTGCAGAAGAAGTGAAGCAGGGGAGAGCACAAGCTTTCATATCAGCGGGTAATACAGGAGCACTCATGAGCGCCGGGCTTTTTGTCATCGGCAGAATCAAAGGGGTGGACCGCCCGGCCCTCAGTCCGACTCTGCCGACACTGGATGGCCGTGGATTTCTCATGCTTGATGTAGGTGCCAACACCGATGCAAAAGCGGCACACCTTCTGCAGTACGGAATCATCGGCTCTATTTATGCCGAAAAGGTCAGGGGCATCGCGAACCCGAGAGTAGGACTTCTGAACGTCGGTACGGAAGACGGTAAAGGCAGTGAACTGACGAAACAGACTTTCTCGCTGTTACAGGAGGCACCTGTCAATTTTATCGGCAATGTGGAAGCCAGGGATCTTTTGAACGGTGCAGCGGATGTAGTGGTGACGGATGGTTTTACTGGAAACATAGCTCTTAAGACCATTGAAGGTACAGCTATGAACCTGTTTTCGATGATCAGGGAAACGTTCATGTCGAACGCCAAGACGAAAATCGCCGCTTCGCTCGTGAAGAATGATATGAGGGGACTGAAAGATAAGATGGACTATTCCGAGTACGGCGGGGCCGGCCTGCTCGGGCTTTCCGCTCCAGTTATTAAAGCGCACGGTTCTTCGAATCGTACAGCGGTAGTCAACGCTGTAAGGCAGGCCCGCGACATGGTGGAGAATAATGTTTCCGAAACGATCAAAACCGCTCTTGAACAAAAAGGAGGCGAAGAAGAATGAAAAAAGTCGCATTTGTTTTTCCCGGTCAGGGATCTCAGAAAGTGGGTATGGGGAAAGAAATGTATGATTCCTCTGCCCAGGTAAGAAAGTTATTCGACGAAGCTGATGAAACTCTCGGCTACTCGCTTACATCGCTTATGTTCGAAGGACCGGAGGAGGAGCTTACAAAGACGGAAAATGCGCAGCCGGCACTGCTGCTCGTGAGCGTGGCCATAGACCAGCTGCTGAAGGAAGAAGGAATCAGTCCGGCTATGACTGCAGGGCACAGTCTTGGGGAGTATAGTGCTCTCGTTTCTTCCGGCTCTCTCGGAAGTCTCGAAGCTGTCCGTCTGGTACATAACCGTGGAAAGCTTATGGAAGAAGCGTATCCTTCAGGTAAAGGCGCCATGAGTGCCGTACTCGGTCTTTCCGTTGAAGAAATACAGGAGGAGCTGGAGCACGTCGACGGAGTTGTGAACGTAGCAAACATCAACTGCCCCGGCCAGATAGTTATCTCCGGTGATAAACCGGCAGTCCAGAGTGCCGGTGAGAGACTGCAGGATAAAGCGAAACGGGTGATGCCTCTGAATGTAAGCGGACCGTTTCACTCTGATCTTATGAAACCGGCTGCGGATGATTTCGAGGACCATCTTCATAAAGCTACTGTGAGGGATGCAGAGATTCCGGTATACGCGAACGTGACTGCAGCTCCCGTCACGGAAAAAGAGGAAATAAGCCGCCTTCTCGTAGAGCAGCTGTATTCTCCGGTCCGGTTCCAGGAAACGATTGAAGCTTTCGTGAATGAAGGTGTGGATGCAGTAGTGGAAATCGGGGAAGGGAAAGTATTGTCGGGGCTTGTCCGTAAAGTGGCCCGGAGAATGAAGACTTTCCAGATCAACAATGAAGAAAGCCTTGAAACATTCATCAACTGGTACAGGGAGGGAGAAAAATGATAAATGGACAAACTGCGCTCGTAACAGGGGCATCCCGTGGAATCGGCAGAGCGATAGCTCTTGAGCTCGCCTCGCACGGCGCAAAAGTTGCGGTGAATTATGCCGGAAACGAACAGAAAGCTCAGGAAGTCGTCGAAGAGATTCAGGCCTCAGGCGGGGAAGCAATTAAAATCAGGGCGGATGTCTCAAACGGAGAAGACGTACAGGCGATGATCAAAGAAGTGGTGGATACCTTCGGAAGTCTGGAACTGCTCGTGAATAATGCCGGGATCACTAAAGATAATCTGCTGATGAGAATGAAAGAAGAAGATTTTGAAGCGGTTATCGATACGAATCTGAAAGGTGTATTTTTAACTACAAAAGCAGTGACAAGACAAATGATGCGTCAGAAATTCGGGCGTATCGTGAACGTCTCCTCGATAGTGGGAGTGTCCGGAAACCCGGGGCAGGCTAACTACGTAGCCGCAAAATCAGGAGTTATCGGTCTTACGAAATCAAACGCTAAAGAACTGGCTGCTAAAAATGTCCGTGTCAATGCCGTAGCACCCGGCTATATAGCAACCGACATGACGGATGAGCTGACGGACGAGCAAAAAGCACAGATGCTTTCTCTCGTTCCTCTCAATCGGTTTGGAAGCGGAGAAGAAGTAGCCAGAGTCGTCCGTTTCCTTCTGGATTCGGACTCCGACTACATGACCGGACAGACCCTCCACGTGGATGGCGGTATGGTAATGTAGCCGGAAAGACGAATGTTTAAGAAAAATTTATAAATAGATCTTAAACATATGGTTTTTTAGGGGAAAATTTACTATAATATCTGAAGGGAGGTGAGCTCCAATGGCAGAGACATTTGAAAAAGTGAAAGAAATCATTGTAGATCGTCTGGATGTTGAAGAATCCAAAGTAACGATGGAAGCGTCTTTCAAAGAAGACCTGGAAGCTGATTCACTTGACGTAGTCGAACTTGTAATGGAACTTGAAGACGAGTTTGACATGGAAATTTCCGATGAAGAAGCTGAAAAAATCAATAAAGTGGGAGACGCTGTCAATTACATAGACAGTCAGTCTTAAAACAGAGAGCTGCCTGGACTACAGGCAGCCTTTCCTGTAAAAAACGAGTTAGTACAAGAACAAAGTAAAGGGACGGGTGAGTCATGGGGGATTTTAACAAACTTCAGAAACAAATGAACGTCCGATTTTCTGATGTAAAGCTTCTTGAACAGGCTTTCACCCATTCATCCTATGTGAATGAGCATCGGCACACGGAGCGTAAGGACAATGAGCGTCTCGAATTTCTTGGAGATGCTGTACTTGAGCTCGGGGTATCCCAGTACTTATACAGAAAATACCCGAACATGGAAGAGGGAGATTTGACTAAGCTGCGGGCTTCCATTGTATGTGAGGCATCACTCGTAGACTTTGCCAATGATCTCAACTTTCAGGAATACGTACTCCTCGGTAAAGGGGAGGAGATGACCGGCGGACGTCATAGACCGGCTCTCTTAGCTGATGTATTCGAAGCATTCATCGGCGCTCTTTACCTGGATCAGGGTTTTGACCGGGTATTATCTTATTTAGGCTACTATATTTACCCTAAAATCAAGCGGGGTGCTTTTTCTCATGCGATGGATTATAAAAGTCAGCTGCAGGAGCATATCCAGCGTGAAAAACAGGCGGACATCGACTATGAAATAGTGGATGAGCGAGGGCCGGCCCATAACAGGGAGTTTGTCGCTCACGTTCATATTCACGGGGATACTGCGGGTATCGGAGTAGGAAGAACGAAGAAAGAGGCAGAGCAGAGAGCTGCTGAAGAAGCTCTGGACAAATTACAGTAATCAGGACACAATCAACGAAAAAAGACCCGGGCACACGCTATACCTGAACGGATTTCCAAAATGGAATCCCGCTTCCGGATTGCAGCGGTGCAAAGGGTCTTTTTATTAGTGGTCAAATTTCGGTTCCTCTCAGGCCGGCTCTGTAAACCGGGCGGGGCGGAGCGGAAATTGCGGATTTATTGTGCTTTTCTGTACTGCGACATTTCAGAAACGAAAGCCTGGATTTCAGGAACGCTGAGCTGACCTTTCATTTCGGCGACATCGTACAGCTCCTTGATATCGTAGTAATGATCCATGTCGAAATCTTCCGACTTAAGCATACTCCGGTTTACGAGCTGCAGTTTATCTGCGAGTGTCTCAATCATGTAATCCAGATTCTCTCTGTTCGCTTCTTCAAGATTCATAGTCTCTCTCCCTTTAATTTTACTAATGTCCATGATAGAGGATTGTCTGCGATTTTAAAACCCCCAAATGACAGGTGCGCGACGTCTTTGTTGTATGATAAAATGTACGGGTTAGAGTAAGTATTCATAAACAGGAGGATTAATAAATGTTCCTCAAAAACTTGGAAACTGCAGGATTTAAATCCTTCGCTGATAAAATAGATGTACAATTCGTTCCCGGGGTCACAGCCGTCGTGGGTCCGAACGGAAGTGGAAAGAGTAATATTACGGATGCGATTCGCTGGGTACTCGGAGAACAGTCGGCACGCTCACTGAGAGGAAGCAAAATGGAAGATGTGATATTCGCCGGCAGCGAGACGAGGCGTTCCAGGGGGTATGCGGAGGTCAGTCTCACTCTGGATAACCGGGATAAAACACTGCCGCTCGAATATGATGAGGTGCAGGTGAGCCGGAAAGTGTACCGTACAGGGGAAAGTGAATTCCTCATAAACAAAGAACCATGCAGACTCAAAGATATTGTGGAGCTGTTTATGGATTCGGGGCTTGGCAGAGAAACGTTTTCCATCATCAGCCAGGGAAAAGTTGAGGAGATACTGAACTCCAAACCGAAAGATCGCCGTGTTATTTTTGAAGAAGCCGCCGGCGTGTTGAAATATAAACAGCGTAAGCAGAAAGCGGAAGGGAAACTCGAAGAAACGGAAGCCAATTTATATAGAGTGAAAGACATTCTTTCTGAAATCGAAGGAAGAGTCGAACCTTTAAAAAGGCAGGCCTCGATAGCTTCCGACTATCTCGAGAAAAAAGAAGATCTGAAGAAAGAGGAAGTGGCTTTATTAGTTACTCAGATCGAAGACATGGATGAAGAATGGAAGACGTTGGAAGAAGCGATTGAAAACCAGCGTCAACAGGAGCGGAAACTTGCTGAAAAAGTTGCCGGGCAGGAACAGAAAATCGCCGAAATCCGTGAGAAATCATCGCATACGGATAATTCCATTGAAGAGACGCACGGGCAGCTGCTTCAATGTACAAAAGAACTAGAAAGTCTTACCGGAAAGCGCGAACTGTTCCAGGAGAAGAAGAAACACTATGAAGAGAAAAAAGAAGCTCTTGAACATAATCGTAGTAAATTACGTGAAGAACTGAAAGAGTTGGAGGACCTTTCCCGGAAAGCGGAACAGGCCAGGACTGAAAAAAAACAGAAAGTGCAGAATACGAAAGCCGAACTTAAGACGACGGCAAGTGTGCTCTACGAAGAAATCGAAACCATCGATGAAACGATTGAAAGCCTGAAGGCCGATTATATCGATTTGCTTAACGAGCAGGCTGCAAAACGGAATGAGAAACAGCATTTGAACAAACGTCTTCATCAGCTCGATACCGCTCACTCCGATACCAGGACGAAAAAACTTCGTGAAGAACTCGAAGATGTGAAGAAACAGCTTAAGGAGGTTTCTGAGAAACTGCGCCCTCTGGAAGAAGAGGAACAACGGCTCAAGGACGCCTGTGACGTGAAGTCGAAAGAGTGGACAGAGACGAAGGATTCCTATGAAGAATGGCGTCAGAAACTTTACCAGGGTTATCAGCACATGGAAAGCCTCAAGTCCCGTAAAAATGCCCTTGAGGAGATGAAAGAGTCATTCTCCGGTTATTTTCAGGGCGTGAAAGCCGTGCTGAAAGCGCGTGAAGAAAGGAAGATAGGCGGAATAGAAGCTTCTGTGCTGGAAGCTCTGTCTATACCCGAGGAGTATATGACGGCTATCGAAACGGCTCTCGGCGCTCAGGCTCAGCACGTAATAGCCGAAAATGAAAAATTTGCCCGCGATGCTATCGAATGGTTGAAAAAAACCAATCAGGGACGGGCTACCTTTCTGCCGCTTGATGCTGTGAAAGAACGTTTCGTTCCGGAAAGGACGATCGAGAACCTCCGGACTCTTGACGGATTCATAGGAGTGGCGAGCGCTCTTGTGGAGGCCGAGGAGAAACACCGCGTCATTCCTGAACATCTGCTCGGGCATATAATAATTGCCCGGGATCTTCAGAGTGCAAATGCTATTGCAAAGGCTACCGGAAGAAAATTCAAGGCTGTAACGCTTGAAGGAGACGTAGTGAACCCGGGAGGATCAATGTCCGGAGGGGCGAAATCAGGGAAATCCTCTTCTCTTTTCACTCAGGAGCAGGAGCTTAAAGAACTCCGGAAAAAGGTGACGGATTACGACCGGAAGATGCAAAATGCCGAGAAAAAAGTGAAAACCCTCAAGGAAAGTATGAATGAAAAAGAAAAATCCCTTCGTGAGCTGGAAGAGGAAAATGACTCCATCAAAGAGCAGGCACGCAGCTGCAGGGAAAAAGAAAAAGAGCTGCAATTCTCTCTTTCCAATTATGAAGAACGTCTTTCTTTCCTGGACAAGGAATACTCCCAGCAGAAAGAGGAGCAGGTCAGAACGGAAGAAGACGGGAAAAAAATCGAACTGGAATTAAAAGATCTGGAAGACAGAATCAGCCGTACGAGAGAGGAAGTGGATCGCCTCACTCTCGTGAAAAAAGAAAAGGAAGAGAACAGGGAAACGCTCGTTGCGAAGGAGCAGGATTTGAAAGTTTCTCTAGCCACTCAGAAAGCAGAAGCGAAAAATGCGGAAGATCACTATGCTCAGGTTACTTCAGCATACGAAGAGAAGCAGGATGCTCTCAGGGAAGTCGAGAAGAATCACACGGAGCTCATGGGATTTTTTGATAACAAAGAGACGAAAGAAGAGATAGAAGAGAAGATCACTGTTAAAAAGGAACAGGAGAAATCACTGTCAGACGCTCTCGACAACCTGAAAGAAAAGCGTCGTTCCTACCAGCAGGAAATGGAAGAGATCGATACACACTTGCGGGAGGATCACAGAATCCATTCGAATTATCTGCAGAATCTTCAGGACAAAGAAGTGAAGGCGAATCGTCTTGATGTGGAACTCGAAAACTCACTGCGTTATTTAGAAAAAGAATACGTAATGACGTTTGAGAAAGCGAAAAGCATCTATGACCGCGTCGACAACACAGATGAAGCTGTTACGAGAGTGAAACTTATCAAACGCGGGATCGATGAACTCGGAAATGTGAATCTTTCGGCCATTGATGAATATGAAGAAGTGAAAGAACGTTTTGATTTTCTAAAAGACCAGGAAGAGGACCTCATATCCGCCAAGGAAACTTTACGTAACGTAATGAACGAAATGGATGACGAAATGAAACGCAAGTTCGAAGAGACATTTGTACAGATACGGGGAGAGTTCAATGGAGTGTTCAATCAGCTCTTCGGCGGAGGGAAAGCCGATCTGAAACTTACCGATCCTGATGATATGCTGGAGACCGGGGTGGAGATCATCGCCCAGCCTCCGGGTAAGAAACTTCAGAATATGAGCCTTCTCTCCGGGGGAGAACGTGCATTAACGGCCATTACCCTGCTTTTTTCCATTTTGAAAATTCGCCCCGTTCCGTTTTGTGTACTCGACGAAGTGGAAGCGGCTCTGGATGAAGCCAATGTGGACCGATTTGCAAGATTCCTTACGGAGTTCAGTGCCGATACACAGTTTATCGTAATTACTCACCGTAAAGGCACGATGGAACATGCTGATGTTCTTTACGGAGTCACGATGCAGGAGTCCGGTGTCTCGAGCGTAGTGTCGGTCAGGCTGGAGGACTCGGAATCACTACTAGAAGTGTAAAGAGAGGAAGATTTTATGGGATTTTTTAAGAAATTGAAGGAAAAGTTCACACCTATTGAAGTGGAAGAACCTGTAGATCATGACGATAAGGTCACCGATTCGGGGGAGAGTGAAGGGGATCATCAGGAACCTGAACGTTCGGAAGCTTTGCCGGAAGAAAAGACCGGGGAAGAAGAACGGGCACAAGAAGCCGGGGAAGTAAGTGAGGAAACTGCTGAAGAGCCGGAAGAAACGGAAGAAGAGCAGCCGGAGCCGGTAACTGAAGACCTTGAACCGGAAGAGTCGGAACAACCGGAGCAGGCAGAGCTGGAGGCACCGGAAGTTACGGAACCCGAGCAGGAACTCGAAGCCCCTGAATCTGAAACCGCGGAAGCCCTGCCTCTGCTGGAGCCGGAAGAAACGGAAACTTCCGAGCCCGAAGAGGGACTCACGGAAGAACAGAAGCGGGTCTCTCTTGCAGAAAAATTCAAAATGGGGCTTACCAAAACCCGTAATTCATTTTCGACGAGGATCAATGAACTCGTAGCAAAATACCGGGAAGTCGATGAAGACTTTTTCGAAGAGCTTGAAGAAGTACTGATCTCGGCCGACGTCGGGGTCCATGCCGTTATGGATCTGATCGAGGAACTGGAACTGGAAGTGAAGCGCCGCAATATAAAAGACACGAAGGAAGTGCGGGAAGTAATCTCCGAGAAACTCGTGGAGCTTTATTACGGGGATGAAGACGAAGAAGAAGTGGAAGGTCTGAAGGAAGTGGAAGACGGACTGACTGTCTATCTTTTCGTCGGAGTGAACGGCGTCGGGAAAACGACGTCTATCGGTAAACTGGCTCATCAGTTGAAACAGGACGGCAAAAAAGTGATGCTGGCTGCTGCAGATACATTCCGGGCCGGTGCTATCGAACAACTTGATGCATGGGGAAGCAGAGTCGGTGTTGACGTTGTGAAACATAGTGCGGGCAGCGACCCGGCGGCAGTTGTATACGATGGTATCAAAGCCGCTAAGTCGAGGAAGGCGGACGTCCTCATATGCGATACTGCCGGCAGACTTCAGAATAAAGTCAATCTGATGAATGAACTCTCGAAAGTGAAGAAAGTGATTACGAGAGAAATACCCGAAGCACCTCATGAAGTTCTGTTGACTCTGGATGCCACTACCGGCCAGAACGCGATGAGCCAGGCTAAAACGTTTGCTGAAGCTACGGATGTTACCGGAATTGTTCTGACGAAATTGGACGGAACTGCCAAAGGCGGTATCATTCTTGCCATACGAAAAGAACTGGAGATTCCCGTGAAAATGGTGGGACTCGGGGAAAGTGTCGATGATCTGGAACCATTCGATGCTCACGCGTTCGTCTACGGACTGTTTGCGGATATGATTGATGAATATGAGGAGCCGGAGGAAAAGGAATAATCCTTGACAGTACAGAAATATCTCCGTTAGTATTGAAATTTGTAAAGGCATTTCACTTAACAAGGAGTTTTAAGGATGCTAGAGAAAACGACGAGAGTTAATTTTTTATTTGATTTTTACCAGTCTCTTTTAACTCCGAAACAGAGGAATTATATGGAGCTCTATTTTTTGGAAGATTATTCCCTTGGTGAAATATCGGAGACATTCGATGTATCCCGGCAGGCTGTCTATGACAACATCCGGCGTACAGAAATGATGCTTGAAGAATACGAAAAAAAGTTACTTTTATACGATAAATTCAGTAAGCGGCAGAAGCTGCTGGAGATGATGTCACAATCGCTTGAAGAGAGCGACCCGTTCAAATCATATATTGATGAATTGCGGGAACTAGAATAAGGGGGTCTTGGAGATGGCTTTTGAAGGGCTTTCGGACCGTTTACAGGGAACGATTCAGAAGATCAAAGGTAAAGGGAAAGTCAACGAACAGGACGTAAAAGAAATGACGAGGGAAGTCCGTCTGGCCTTGCTTGAGGCAGACGTAAACTTCAAAGTCGTCAAGGATTTCATAAAAAAAATCCGTGAGCGTGCAGTCGGGCAGGAAGTAATGGAGAGTCTGACGCCAGGTCAGCAGGTAATCAAGATTGTTAAAGAGGAACTGTCTGAATTGATGGGCGGGGACGAAAGCAGGATAGCCGTAGCTAAAAAGCCCCCTACCGTCATTATGATGGTAGGTCTTCAGGGTGCCGGTAAAACGACTACGGCCGGTAAACTTGCGAATCTTTTAAGAAAGAGCTACAACCGTAAACCGATGCTGGCTGCTGCCGATGTGTATCGTCCGGCAGCTATCGATCAGCTGGAGACGATCGGGAAGCAGCTTGATTTCCCGGTTTACTCTGAAGGAACGGATGCAGATCCGGTTGATATAGCCAGACAGGCTGTGGAAGAAGCGAAAGAACAGAATCATGACTATGTCATCATTGATACGGCCGGACGCCTTCACATCGACGGTGAATTGATGGGAGAACTTGATCGCGTGAAAGAAGCGGTCAACCCGGATGAGATATTTCTCGTTGTGGACGCCATGACGGGACAGGATGCAGTTAACGTTGCCGAGAGTTTCGATGAACAGCTGGATATCTCCGGTGTGCTTCTCACGAAACTTGACGGAGACACCAGGGGTGGTGCTGCGTTATCCATCAAAGCTGTAACCGGGAAACCTATTAAGTTCGTCGGTATGGGAGAAAAACTCGATGCACTTGAAGTATTCCACCCCGAACGTATGGCTTCCCGTATCCTCGGTATGGGAGATATGCTTTCGCTTATCGAAAAGGCCGAAACCCAGGTGGATGAAAAGCAGGCGAAGGAACTTGAAGCCAAAATGAGAAATGCTTCGTTTACGTTCGATGATTTTCTTGAACAGATGGCCCAGGTGAAAAACATGGGGCCGCTCGATGAAATCATCGAAATGATACCCGGGGCCAGTAAAATGAAAGGCCTGAAAAACGCATCCTTCGATGATAAGCAGATCGTACACGTGGAAGCGATCATCCAGTCGATGACGAAGAAGGAGCGAAATGACCCTTCCGTAATGAATGCGAGCCGTAAAAAGCGTATTGCGAAAGGTTCCGGGACTTCCGTATCGGAAGTGAACAGGCTCTTAAAGCAGTTCAACGAAATGAAAAAAATGATGAAACAGTTCAGTAACCAGAAAGGCAAGAAAGGAAAAGGAATGAATTTTCCTTTTATGTAATGGAAAAATACTTTACACAGTTTATAACTTCTGCTACAATTTCTATCTGTGTGAGTCATTAAATTAATTCGGAGGTGCAACAATATGGCAGTAAAAATTCGTATGAAACGTATGGGTGCAAAACGTAACCCTTTCTATCGTGTAGTAGTAGCTGACGCCCGTGCTCCACGTGACGGTCGTATCATTGAGCAGATCGGAACGTACAATCCTGTAGCTAACCCGAGCGAAGTCCACATCGACGCGGAGAAAGCTATTAAGTGGATGAGTGACGGTGCTCAGCCGAGCGACACGGTTCGTAACCTTTTCTCCAAAGAAGGTATTATGAAACAGTTCCACGAGAAAAAAAACCAAAAGTAAAAGTAGTGTGATCACATGAAAGAATTACTTGAAACGATGATCACCCCGCTCATTGAATATCCTGAAGAGCTGAACATTGATGTGAAAGAAGAGCCGGACAAGGCGGTCTATCACGTTACAGTACATCAGGATGACGTGGGGCGTGTAATCGGTAAAAACGGACGTGTAGCAAAATCGATCCGTACAGTCGTATATGCGGCTAATAGAGACAAAACCAGGAAGGTTTATGTTGATATTATGTAAGAAGAGGGAGAGGGACATAGCCTTTCCCTTTTTTTGCATCCGAAAAGAGGTGCTACCTTGAAAATCATTAAGAAAGTCCCGGTCAAAGTAGTGCTTACGGAAAAAGAAAGAGAAGCACAGATGAAAAAATGGAAGACGAGGGAAAGTAACCTGGAAAGAGAAGTGGAACAGTTTCATTTTGAACGGAAGAAAATGGAAAGGAAACACGGCTCCCTTCCTTCCAACATTGATGAACGCCTCAATAAAGAAGTAAACAAGAGAAAAGCCGAAATAGAAGGTATTCACTATCACATGGAACAGATCCAGCTTCTGCCGGAATTCCATGAACTGACAGTTGATGAGGTCGAGAGCGTAGTGGAGGTCTTTGAAGGAATGAAGTGGCAGACGGTGAAGGAGAGGGAAATTGTAATCGAAGACGGACACGTAAAGCGAGTGAGGGATGAATAAAATGGAGACAGAGTATCTTAACGTAGGGCGGATTATTAACACCCATGGAATTAAAGGGGAAGTGAAAATAAAAAGAATTACGGATTTTGAGGAACGTTTCCGGGAGGGAAATACTCTTTACTGGTCCTCCGGAGGAATCGGTGAAGTGACCGAATTGACAGTGGAGTCCCATCGCATTCATAAGGGGTTCGACCTGCTGAAGTTTCGGGGCTACCCCACTATCAACGAAGTGGAGCCGTTAAAAAACGGTATGCTGATGATTCATAAAGGAGATACGACTCCTCTTGGAGCGGAGGAGTACTACTTTCATGAAATCATCGGCTGCCACGTATACACGACTGCAGGTCACTATGTCGGAGAAGTGAAAGAGATCATGACACCGGGGGCCAATGACGTATGGGTGATCGACAGGAAAGAAGAAGGAGATGCACTCATCCCCTATATTGAAGATGTAGTGGTACAGGTGGACGTATCGAAAAAATCTATCATAATTGAACCGATGGAAGGACTGTTGGACTGATGCACATAGATATTCTGACCCTTTTTCCGGAAATGTTCGAAGGTGTGCTGAATTCCTCCATACTGAAAAGGGCTCAGGATAGCGGGGCGTTCACACACAGATTCATCAATTTCCGGGATTATTCGACGAATAAACACAACAAAGTGGATGATTACCCTTATGGAGGAGGCGCGGGGCTTGTCCTCACCCCTCAACCGATGTTTGATGCTATGGAGTCGATCAATCCTGATAAAAATGCCAGAGTGCTTCTTATGTGTCCGCAGGGCGAACCGCTTACTCAGGCTAAGGCGGAAGAACTTTCCGAAGAAGAGCATCTCGTTTTTTTGTGCGGGCATTACGAAGGCTATGACGAGCGGATAAGAGAGCATCTTGTGACGGATGAAATTTCCATCGGAGATTACGTACTGACCGGAGGAGAATTGCCGGCCATGGTAACGATGGATGCGGTCATAAGACTGGTACCCGGAGTGCTCGGGAATGAGGAATCGGCCCCTAGAGATTCTTTTTCGGATGGGCTGCTGGAGCATCCCCATTACACGAGACCTCAAAATTTCCGGGGGATGGAAGTGCCGGATGTCCTCACTTCGGGTAATCACGCAAAAATCGATGAATGGCGTCGCAAGGAGTCCCTGAAACGTACGACTCTGAGACGACCTGATCTTCTTGAGAAGCTCGAGCTTTCCAGGGGAGAGAAAGAGCAGGTAGAGAAATGGAAAAATCGTTAATAAACCCTTGTGCCTCAAGGGAAATTATGCTATATTAAACGTTGTGTTTAAACATTCGGTTTAAGCAAAGAAACGATGTTCCGCTCACTCATAGAGGGAAGAGCATTAGTTAAAAGGAGAGTGAAAACAATGCAGGAACTACTTCATGAAATTACTAAAGATCAGCTTCGTACCGATCATCCGACTTTCCGTGCGGGAGATACTCTTAAAGTACACGTGAAAGTTGTCGAGGGAACTCGTGAGCGTATTCAGGTATTCGAAGGGGTCGTCATTAAGCGTCAAAACGGAGGAATCAGTGAAACATTCACTGTACGTAAAGTTTCCTACGGTGTAGGCGTGGAACGTACCTTCCCGCTTCATAGCCCTAGAATCGCGAAAATCGAACGTACCCGTCGTGGTAAAGTACGTCAGGCTAAGCTTTATTATCTACGTAATCTACGCGGGAAAGCAGCGCGTATTAAAGAAATCATGTAATAGGGAGAAGGAGCTTGCACTGTCAAGCTCCTTTTTTCTAACTGAACAGAAACGATTCGACTACCCCGACCTGTGAAATTGGAAGAATTCCCGGCTGGATACCTGCCAGGACTTTGCCACGCATTATAGATTTTTGAAGAAGGTGTCTCAAATGAAAAAACAGATTATTGATTGGGTAAAAGCTTTAACGGTCGCAGCTTTACTTGCTATTTTTGTGCGCTTCTTTCTGTTTACTCCGGTAATTGTGGAAGGACCTTCCATGCTTCCTAATTTACATAACGGGGATCATCTGATAGTGAGCAAACTGAACTACAGCATCGGCTCACCGCATCGTTTTGATATTATAGTCTTCCATGCCACCGAAGAACGTGATTATATTAAAAGAGTTATCGGGCTCCCGGGAGAACACGTAGCGGTTGAAGACGATCAGCTTCTGATAGACGGGGAACCGGTCGAAGAACCGTTTCTCGAAAGCGAAGTAGCGTCTATGGGAGACAACATGAACTATACAAGAGACTTCACACTGGAGCAGCTCGAAGGGAATCTTGAAGAAGTACCGGAAGATTCCGTACTCGTTCTCGGGGACAACAGGCAAAACTCCACGGACAGCCGTGCATTCGGTATGCTTTCCCTGGACAAAGTCGTGGGGGAAGCGGTCATTTCCTACTGGCCTCCCGGGCGTATCCAGTGGCTGGACTAAAGGAGGCAGACAAATGAGTATACAGTGGTATCCGGGTCACATGGCTAAAGCCAGACGTGAAGTGAAGGAGAACCTCAAACTTGTGGATTTCGTCATCGAACTGGTGGATGCAAGAGCTCCTCTTTCATCACAGAATCCTATGTTACAGGAAGAGATCCAGGATAAACCGAAACTTGTCGTAATGATGAAGAAGGATCTGGCCGATCCCGGAGTGACGAAGGAATGGATCGACTACTTCGATTCAACGTTTTCCCATGCTGTGGCCGTAGATGTGAACAATCCTAAAAATATACAAAAAATCGCTGAAGCTTCAAGACAGATAACCGAAGAAAAACTGGAGAAACAAAGGGCCAAAGGAATCAATCCGAGGAATCCGAGAGCGATGATCGTCGGTATACCGAACGTAGGTAAATCATCTCTCATTAACCGCCTCGCTCATAAGAAAAAAGCGGAAACCGGGGATAAGCCGGGAGTTACTAAAAAACAGCAGTGGATTAAAGTTAAGAACGAGTTTGAACTGCTGGATACACCAGGTATTCTCTGGCCGAAATTCGAAGAGGAAGTGACCGGTTTCCGTTTAGCCGCCATCGGAACCATCAAAGATCAGATTCTGCCCCAGGATGAAGTAGCCATCTTTATTTTGAATCATTTAAAAGAACGTTATCCGGAACAGCTCGAAGAGAGATTCGGCTTTTCGGACTTCGAAGATGTAGTAGAGGCGTTCGATAAAATTGGAAAGAAAAGAGGGGCACTGGAAGCCGGAGGTGTAGTCGATTATGAAAAAGTGGCTGAAATCATAATCCAGGACCTGAGAAGTAACCGCATAGGCAGAATCAGCTTCGAACGACCGTAACGCGCATGGATTCAGTCCGTGACGCGTTTTTTTATGGAAATCGGGAGAAGGCGCAGTTTATAAAAATACCGGTAATCCGATACAAAAGAAAGGAAGGGATAACGTCATGAAAAAAAAGTCTATTCAGCAGTTAAAAGAAGAAGAACAGACAGGGGTGCTGACCGTTGCAAATCTTCATGAACTGTATGGAGATGAGCGCAAAGGCGTCCAGCAAATCGTGAAACGGATAAGAACAAAGGAAGAGAAAAAGATTAAGTTAAAAGATCAATGGGACCGGATGAACGGGCTCGAAGAAGATGCGAAGGCCCGCGGGTTCGCATACGTTACAGGAATAGATGAAGCGGGGCGCGGACCGATAGCAGGCCCTGTAATGGCCGGAGCTGTGCGTCTGCCGGAATCCTTTGTGCTTTATGGACTGGATGACTCGAAAAAATTGTCGGAGAAAGACAAAAATCACTTCTATGATGAAATTATGGCCCGTGCTGATGTGGGTGTCGGAGCAGCCAGTGCCGAAGAAATAGATGAATGGAACATATACAGGGCGACGAAGCTTGCAATGAAACGGGCCGTTTTGAATATGAGGGAGACGCCGGATCATCTGTTAGTGGACGCAATGGAGGTACCGGTGCCGATCGGACAGGAGTCGTTCGTCAAAGGAGACGAAAAAAGCGTATCGATTGCAGCTGCAAGTGTAATAGCTAAAGTTACAAGAGACCGTTTTATGAAAGAAGTGGATGCAGAGTACCCGGGATATAACTTCCTGAAGAATAAAGGATACGGAACGAAAGAACACATGGAAGCTATAAAAGAAAAAGGCATCACCCCTTACCACAGAAAAAGCTTCGTTCCCGACGGTATAAAATGAGAGAGGAGGGACGGGATGAGTTCCATCATGGATAATTTGTTCCAATCGATTCAAAAAATACATAAACAGGCCCCGATCTCCCTTAGCAACGGGAAAGTGGTTAAGGGGAAAGTGATCGACCTTTTACCCGGCAATCGTGCCGTGGTGGACATTGGACAAAAACAGATAAACGCCCGTCTGGAAACTTCTCTCACCAAAGGAGGAAGGTATCTTTTTCAAGTGGATGCCCGCACCACCCCCGTCCGATTGAAAGTTGTATCGGAACAGACAGGGACGGGGAAGGACACACCTTTGCAAACGTGGATGAACGAGCGTGGGATAAAGACGAACAGACAATCGATGGCGCTTGTGAAAACGCTGATAAATAAGCAGATTCCTTTCACTCCCCAGGAGCTGAGACAGGCCGTCACCATTCTTCAAAACGAAAAAACCGGTGCGGCTATGTCAGTCATTGAAGATATGTTTGAAAAACAGCTTCCGATAAGAACTCCGGTTTTTCAGGCTTTGGCTGCAGGAAAACAGCATCAGCTCAGTGAACTCTTCCGTGCCCTTGGAGAAGGAGGTGCACCTTTTTCGCCCGCGTCCCGGGCCTCCCTGCTGGTAAATTCCATAATGCCTTCCGCTGCAGACGCCAGTTTCGAGAAAGCTGCACAAGTGAAACTGCTTCAGGAGGTTCAAAACAACAGCCGGCAATCGTTCCAGCTTTTTAAACAGGCCGGAATCCTTCCGGAAACGGAAACATACGCTCAGTTTAAAAAGAAGGTGCTCCTTTCCATAATGGGGGAGTCTGACGGAAAAAGTACGATAGCCTCAGGGACGGGGAAACAGATTTCTCCCCATATCGTCAGCGACATGAACAGACTCCTCCCCATTACAGGAAAACATCCTTTCTCAGCCGACCTTGCTTCCGGGGAAAATGAAGTGGTTTCAGGGAAGAATGCCGGTAAAATCCAGCAGCTGTTCAACGGACAACTTCATATTTCTTCGAGGCAATTCCAGCAACTGAAGGGCTGGAAAGAGCAGCTCAATAAAATAGTCCATTCGGAAGAACCTGCGTCCCGGGCTCTGCTGGAAGCTTTCGTCACCAATCACAGGAAACTTGAAAAAGCGGGGGTTTTCCAAAAGGTGGCAGGAAAGCTTTCAGTAGAGGAAGGTGCATCTTTCCGAAGTATAATGAAACAACTTCCAGGTGAGATGGCTAATTTGCTGGAGAAGCGTTCCGGCAGCGTTTCTGAGCATTACCGGTCCTCAGTGATGAATGAGGCCATCAGGACAGTAGAGCGTTCTGCAGGCAGTCAGGTGCCTCCCCATTTCACGAAACTGTTGAGCGAATGGACAATATTATCCCAAAAGGAGCTGCCTTTGCCACTTCAGGAAAGGATTCTCCTTCAGATGAAAGCTTTTCAGCAACTTAGTGGAATGGATGATGAAGCAACTCTGAATCAGGGCCGGCACACATCAGACGTCTCCCTGAAGTCGAGCCTGGTCCGGTTGATAACGGAGAATGGAGGGCAGCGTGCGGAGACAGCCAGGAATTTGTTGCAGATGTTCAATTCCATGCAGATCACCTCTTCACAGGACAGTGCACTCTCTCTTCAGCTTACCCTGCAATTTCCAGGTCAACTTTTAGGTGCCCGCGAAGATGCACACGTGCTTCTGGAAAGTGAAAAAACAGAAACAGGGGCGATCAGCCCGGATAATTGTCACATTCTTTTCTATCTCGACCTCCAGTCCCTGAATGAGACCGTAATAGACATGCAGGTACAAAACCGGAAAGCATACGTTACCGTTTACAACGACAAAGAAGCGCTCCCCCGGATTGCCGAGGAGCTGAAGAGCGACCTGAGGGAAGGGATGGAAAAAGCCGGATATTCACTCGGAGACCTGCAGATAAAGCAGGATCGTGGCCGGAATGACGCGGCAGAGTCGAATTTTCTTCACAAGAAGGAGCAGGGGGTGGATTTTCGTATATGAGAGAAAATAAAATTAAAAAAGAAGCGCTGGCGCTCCGCTATGATTCAGAAGAGAGTGGAGCTCCCCGCGTCACAGCAAAAGGGCAGGGGTATATTGCCGAGAGGATTCTGAAAAATGCGGAGGAGGCCGGGGTACCGGTGCAGGAAGATCCTACACTGCTCAGCCTTTTGTCCGAAATAAATATCAACGAAGAAATACCCGAGGAGTTATATCTTGCAGTAGCGGAAGTGTTTGCATTCATTTACCGGTCCGACAGGGAAATGAAAAATAGAAATGACTCCATATAGGAGAGATCATTGAGCTTCATGTGTTACAGTAATGGTGGTGAACCGCTCTTTTTTCTTAGCGGAAAGAAACTGTGGTTCTTGATTTCATTGTATGAAAACACCCGAAAAAGAGGGATGCGCTTTCTTTCTGCAGAGGCCGGTGGTCTGAATTTTTTGGTCATTGCTTGTATAACGGTGGACAATGGGAGTTAAACTTTTATACAATAAGACATGCAGTAGAAATTGATGGGAGGATGAAACATGAACATTCATGAGTATCAGGGAAAACAGATCATGCGTGATTTCGGCGTAGCCGTACCGAATGGACACGTTGCATATAATGTCGATGAGGCAGTAGAAGCAGCAGAAAAACTCGGTACTGACGTAACCGTCGTCAAAGCGCAGATTCATGCAGGCGGACGCGGAAACGCCGGCGGTGTCAAAATCGCTAAAAGCCTGGATGACGTACGTACATATGCGGAGGAATTGCTGGGGAAAACTCTGGTAACGCATCAGACCGGTTCAGAAGGTAAAGAAGTTAAGCGCTTACTGATCGAAGAAGGCTGTGATATCAAAAATGAATATTACGTAGGTCTTGTGCTTGACAGAAATACGAGCCGTGTCACTATGATGGCCTCAGAAGAAGGCGGAACAGAAATCGAGCAGGTGGCTGAAGAAACACCGGAGAAGATTTTCAAAGAAGTCATCGATCCGGTTGTCGGCCTGACACCTTTTCAGGCACGCCGTCTGGCTTTTAACATCAATATTCCGAAAGAGTCTCTTTCAAAAGCGGTCAAGTTCATGCTTGGTCTGTACGACGTATTTATGAAAAAAGACTGCTCTATTGCGGAAATCAACCCGCTGGTAACGACAGGAGAGGGAGAAGTTCTTGCGCTTGATTCCAAACTGAACTTCGACGATAACGCTCTTTTCCGTCAAAAGGATATCGCTGATCTCAGAGACCTCGATGAAGAGGATCCGAAAGAAATCGAAGCTTCCAAATATGATCTGAGCTATATTGCGCTTGATGGAAACATCGGTTGTATGGTCAACGGCGCAGGCCTTGCCATGGCAACTATGGATACCATCAAACACTACGGCGGAGAACCCGCTAACTTCCTTGACGTAGGGGGAGGGGCGAGCAAAGAAAAAGTTACCGGAGCTTTCAAACTGATTCTTTCCGACGAAAACGTTAATGGAATCTTCGTGAACATTTTCGGAGGCATCATGAAGTGTGACGTAATTGCAGAAGGAATTGTAGCAGCATCCAAAGAAGTCGGTCTCGAATTGCCTCTCGTTGTCCGTCTTGAAGGGACGAACGTAAAAGAAGGTAAGAGGATTCTCGACGAGTCCGGATTGAATATTACAGCAGCAGACTCCATGGCTGACGGTGCACAAAAAATCGTAGAATTTGTGAAGTAGAAAGGCGGGAATAGGATGAGTGTATATGTTGATAAGAATACAAAAGTAATTGTCCAGGGGATCACCGGTTCCACAGCATTGTTCCACGCTAAGCAGATGCTTGAATACGGAACACAGATCGTGGGCGGAGTAACTCCTGGAAAAGGCGGTACGGAAGTTGAAGGTATTTCGGTATACAATACTGTTGAGGAAGCTGTAAAAGCTACAGGAGCGAATGCTTCTGTCATTTATGTTCCGGCTCCTTTCGCAGCTGATGCAATCATGGAAGCGACGGATGCTGAACTGGATCTGGCCATCTGTATCACAGAGCACATTCCGGTACTGGATATGGTCAAGGTTAAGCGGTACATGGAAGGTAAGAAGACACGTCTCGTAGGTCCGAACTGCCCGGGTGTCATTACTCCGGATGAATGTAAAATCGGTATAATGCCCGGTTATATCCACAAAAAAGGCCACATCGGCGTCGTTTCCCGTTCCGGCACACTGACTTATGAAGCTGTTCATCAACTTTCAGAAGCAGGTCTTGGTCAGTCCACAGCTGTAGGAATCGGAGGAGACCCGGTTAACGGTACGGACTTTATCGATGTACTTAAAGCATTCGAAGAAGATGAAGATACGGAAGCTGTTATTATGATCGGTGAAATCGGCGGTACGGCAGAAGAGGAAGCCGCAGAATGGGTGAAAGCCAATATGAGCAAACCTGTCGTCGGCTTTATCGGAGGGCGTACGGCACCTCCAGGTAAGAGAATGGGTCACGCAGGAGCCATCATTTCCGGCGGGAAAGGTACAGCAGACGAAAAAATCCGCGTCATGAACGAATGTGGTATTGAAGTTGCTGAAACGCCTTCCGTCATGGGTGAAACTCTTATTAACGTACTGAAATCGAGCGATCTTTACGACAAATGTAAAACACATTAATCATTTTCCGATAGAGAAGGAGGTCCGCCTCCTTCTCTATCTTTATAAAAATCGAATAAACCGGATGAGGTGTAAAATGGACGATAAATGGAATTTGTTACTATTACAAAGTTCTCCGAACGTAACCCGGAATCTGCTGAGGAAAATGATCGCCCGGGACCCTGATCTTACTACATATACTCACCTTCCCCCCGAACGCTGGTATCTACAGCTTAATATTCCTCTCGAACGTGCAAGAAAAATAAGCAGACACGTCTCCCTCCCCCATACCAGTAAGTCCATCGAGAAAGCTCTGAACAGGTATCACGCCATTATCATTTCAGATACCATTTATCCGGAACAGCTGAAATGTATACCCGACCCGCCGCTTGTCCTTTACGCATCCGGGGACACCGCCCTTCTCGGTCATAAACGGAGTATAAGCGTAATCGGTACGAGAAAACCTTCTTCATACGCTCTTCCGGCTATGAAGAAAGTTCTTCTCCCCCTGATCAGGGAAGACGTCTGTTTCGTCAGTGGAATGGCTGCAGGAGTTGATCAATATGCCCACCGGCTTGCTCTCCGTAACGGGGGGAGGACTGTCGCTGTTCTCGGCTCCGGTCTGGACAATGTATATCCGGTGAACGATCTTGCCCTTTATAAGGAACTGATGAATAAAGAGCTTGTCATAACGGAGTATGCACCTCATGTCACGCCCCGAAAATTTCATTTCCCGGAAAGGAACCGGATCATTTCAGGTTTAAGTGAGGCTACTGTAGTAGTGGAAGCCCGGTTGAAGAGCGGTACGATGATTACAGTGGATCAGGCTCTCGAGCAGGGAAAGGATGTCTATGCGTTCCCGGGACCGGTAGGAAGTAAAACGAGCGAAGGCTGTCACGCCATCATTGACCAGGGGGCTAAAATAGTCCATACTCATCGTGATATCCTGAACCGTTAATGGAAGAAAAAAGTTGAACCGGTTTGACAAAGTGAATGTATCTATTCAATAATGAGTAAGATTTAATTTATAAAAACCTCTATGGGAGGCTTGTACATGGCAGACTATCTGGTAATCGTCGAATCACCTGCTAAAGCTAAAACAATTGAAAGGTATCTGGGCAAGAAATATAAAGTGAAAGCATCTCTCGGACACGTCCGTGATCTGCCGAAGAGTCAGATGGGGGTAGATGTGGAAGCGGAAGATTTCAGCCCGAAATATATAACGATACGCGGCAAAGGTCCCGTATTGAAAGAACTGAAAACTGCTGCAAAAAAAGCGAAAAAAGTATATCTGGCTGCCGACCCCGACCGTGAAGGAGAGGCGATCGCCTGGCACTTGGCCCACGCTCTAAATATAGACGGGGGAAGTGAGTGCCGTGTTGTATTTAATGAGATCACGAAAGATGCCGTAAAGGAATCTTTCAAAAATCCGAGGACCATCAATGAAGATCTTGTAAAAGCACAACAGGCGCGTCGTATTCTTGACCGTCTCGTCGGTTACAACATCAGTCCGATTTTATGGAAGAAAGTTAAAAAAGGTCTCAGTGCCGGACGCGTGCAGTCGGTTGCTGTGAAACTGATCATCGACCGGGAGAAAGAAATAAATAATTTCACACCCGAAGAATACTGGTCCATCGAAGGGAACTTCAAAAAAGGTAAAGAATCGTTCGAAGGCTCCTTTTACGGAGTAGATGGCAAAAAACAGAATTTAAATTCCGAAGAAGACGTCACAGCCATTACGAAGCGTCTTCAGGGAGACAAATTTGAAGTACAGAAAGTGAATAAAAGGGAAAGAAGAAAAAATCCGGCCTCCCCTTTCACTACGTCATCACTTCAGCAGGAAGCTGCAAGGAAGCTCAATTTTCGGGCGAAGAAAACGATGATGCTTGCCCAGCAGCTCTATGAAGGTGTCGACCTTGGAGGAAAACAGGGGACGGCAGGTCTTATTACGTATATGCGTACCGACTCCACCCGTATTTCCGAAACAGCCAAATCGGAAGCGTTCGATTACATTGTGGAAGAATTCGGAGAGGAGTTCAGCGCAGCAGAGAAAAAGAAGGAAAAGAAGAAAGAAGGAGCCCAGGACGCTCACGAAGCTATTCGTCCCACTTCCACGTTAAGAGAGCCTTCTTCTCTTAAAAAGATCCTTTCGAGAGACCAGTACCGATTATATAAACTGATCTGGGAACGTTTCGTAGCCAGCCAAATGGCCCCTGCTGTCATGGATACGATGACGGTTCATTTGTATAATGAAGGAGTGGAATTCAGAGCAACGGGATCGGATATTAAATTTAAAGGTTTCATGAAAGTGTACGTAGAGGGAGAAGATGACAGCAGTAAAGATAAGAATAAACAGCTGCCCCACCTCGAGGAAGGGATGACGGTCGAAGCAGAAACTGTCGAACCCAGCCAGCATTTTACACAACCGCCTCCGAGGTATACGGAAGCAAGACTCGTACGTACGCTTGAAGAACTCGGTATAGGCCGTCCTTCCACTTTTGCTCCTACGCTGGATACGATACAGCGAAGAGGCTACGTGTCTCTCGACAATAAACGATTTATTCCTACAGAGCTTGGAGAAATAGTGCTGGAGCAGCTCCTTGCATATTTTCCGGAAATTCTCGATGTGGAATTCACGAAGAAAATGGAGGATGACCTGGACAGTATTGAAGACGGGGAGGAAGACTGGATACGCGTTCTCCGGGAATTCTACGAAGGATTCGAACCCAGACTGACAACCGCGGAGAAAGAAATGGAAGAAATCGAGATAAAAGATGAACCGGCAGGGATCGCCTGTGAAAAATGCGGTCACGAAATGGTCTACAAGATGGGGAGGTATGGTCAGTTCCTCGCCTGTTCCAACTTCCCTGACTGCAGAAATACAAAGCCTATTCTGAAGAAGATAGATGTTACTTGCCCTAAGTGTGAAAAGGGTGAGATTGTAGAAAGAAAAAGTAAGAAGAACAGGAAATTTTATGGCTGTGAACGATACCCTGACTGTGATTTCATTTCCTGGGACAAACCGATAAGCAGGCCATGTCCGAAATGTGAATCTCTTCTCGTAGAGAAAAGACTGAAAAAGGGTAATCAGATACAGTGTACGGAATGTGATTATAAAGAGGAACTTCAGGAAAAATAATTATTTGAAACAAAACTGAAGACGAAAGGGCAAAAACCGTATATTCAATTCGGCACCATGTTCTTCAGCGGTTGTTTCATTAATAACAGACCCGGCGAACCCGTATATCACTGTGCGGTTTTGCCGGGTCTGTTCAATTCTGTTTCCGTTTCATCACCTGCGGAAGCTAATCGTTGACAGTAGCATAACGCTTCTATATAATAAGCGCTTGTGGTAAAATGTTTGATGTCGGCGACAATTCTGAATTTTGTTACAATTTTGTTGAATATGTTGTAATTACTTGTTTTCAATGATATCATTTAGTCGTTTTGTGAGGTGAAGTGAATGACGGGATACGAAGAGTGGTTGCGTCAGTATATGGAATATTTGCAGATCGAAAAAAATGCTTCATCTAACACCATACAAATGTATAAAAAAGATCTTGAGGAATTTGAACAATTTCTTCAACAGGAAGTCATCCAGAGCATCGTACATATCGATATGGGGGTTGTGCGTTTATATTTGTCGCAATTATATGACAACAGTCTCTCAAGAAGGTCGGTATCCCGAAAGCTTTCCTCTTTACGGGGATTCTTCAGGTTTATAGAAAGAGAAGGCGGGATTGAAAAGAACCCCGTAATGGAAATGCACCTGCCTAAAGAAAACAAATACATTCCTCAGTTCTTTTATGAAGAGGAAATAAATGAATTATTCAAAGCAGCGGCCACTTCAACACCGCTCGGACAGAGGAATATGGCAATTCTCGAATTGCTGTATGGTACCGGTATACGGGTGAGTGAATGTGCCGGTCTGGATGTGGATCGAATAGATTTTTCTCTGTCGACGATACTGGTCACAGGGAAAGGGCGGAAGGAAAGGTACGTTCCCTTCGGTGAATACGCCAAAAACGCTCTCGAACGATACTTGAATGAGGGACGTGTACAGCTGCTGAATAAAAGTGGTGCCGCCTCCTCCAAAGTATTTCTTAACAACCGGGGGAATCCGATAACCCCGAGGGGGATCAGAGTAGTACTGGACAAACTCGTCAAAGATGCCGCTATGACAATTGACATCCATCCTCATAAAATAAGGCATACGTTTGCTACGCATTTGCTGAATGAAGGGGCGGACTTACGTTCCGTTCAGGAACTGCTCGGTCATGATCATTTATCAAGCACTCAAATATATACCCACGTTTCAAAAGACAGATTGAAAGATGTATACAGAAACAGTCATCCGCGAGCAAGAAAGTGAGGGTCAAAGCAATGGAGAATTCATTCCATGCAACAACTATATTTGCCGTCCGACATAATGGGACAAGTGCCATGTGTGGAGACGGTCAGGTTACAATGGGAAACCAGGTAGTCATGAAGCATAAAGCGACGAAGGTGAGAAAGTTATACGGAGGCCGGGTGCTTGCCGGTTTTGCAGGTTCCGTAGCCGATGCATTCACTCTATTCGAAAAGTTCGAAGCCAAACTTGAAGCTTTTGACGGTAACCTGGCGCGTGCATCCGTTGAGCTGGCTAAAGAGTGGAGAGGCGACCGCATGCTCCGCAAACTTGAAGCTATGCTTATCGTGATGGACGATAAAAAAATGTTCCTTTTATCAGGTACCGGCGAAGTCATCGAACCGGATGATAACATTCTGGCTATCGGATCCGGCGGAAACTTCGCCCTTAGTGCGGGTCGTGCGCTTATGAGGTATGCCCCGGAAAAACAGGCTGCAGAAATCGCTGAAGCTGCACTCACGATCGCCGGTGAAGTATGTGTGTTCACTAACGACCAGCTGACGCTGGAAGTACTTGAATAAAGGAGGCCAGAATATGTCTGTAGACTTGACACCACAGAAGATTGTAGAAAAACTGGATCAGTATATCATCGGTCAGAAAGAAGCTAAGAAATCCGTGGCGATTGCGCTGAGAAACAGGTATCGGAGAATGCAGCTGGATGAAGATATGCGCAAAGAGATAGTCCCGAAAAACATCCTCATGATTGGACCGACCGGAGTCGGGAAAACCGAAGTGGCGAGACGTCTGGCCAAGTTGACGAACGCCCCGTTCATCAAAGTGGAGGCCACAAAGTTTACGGAAGTGGGCTATGTAGGCCGGGATGTGGAATCGATGGTCAGAGATCTCGTAGAAGCCTCAATCCGGGTCGTGAAGGAAGAGAAGACAGAAGGCGTGCAGAAGAAAGCGGAAAAACAGGCAGACAAGCGTCTCGTAAAACTTCTTGTTCCTTCTTCTTCGGAGAAGCAAGGACCATCGATGAAAAACCCGTTCGAAATGCTCTTCAATCAGGACAATGAAGAGGAAGAAAAAGAAGAAAACGAAGCCCATGATACGAAAAACAAGCGTCAGACCGTTGAAAGGCAACTGAAAAACGGCGAACTGGAAGATGAAATGGTTACGATTGAAGTGGAAGAGTCCCAGGCCGGGGCGTTTGACATGTTCCAGGGTTCGGGTATGGACCAGATGGGAATGAATATGCAGGATGCTTTCAGTCAGTTCATGCCGAACAAAAAGAAAAAGCGTAAGCTGGCAGTAAAGGATGCCAGGAAAGTGCTTGCCCAGGAAGAAGCCCAGAAAATGATCGACATGGATGAAGTAAACCAGGAAGCTGTGAACAGGGTGGAGCAGTCCGGGATGATCTTCATAGACGAAATAGATAAAGTAGCTGCAAAGGGAGAATCCCAGGGTAACGTCTCCCGGGAAGGCGTACAGAGAGATATCCTTCCGATCGTCGAAGGCTCCACAATTATGACGAAGCACGGAGCGGTTTCCACCGATCATATATTGTTTATCGCTGCCGGTGCTTTTCATATGTCGAAGCCGTCGGATCTGATACCGGAATTACAGGGGCGCTTCCCGATTCGCGTGGAACTGCACAAACTGAGCGTCGAGGATTTCGAGAATATTCTGAAGGAACCTCAGAATGCATTGTTGAAGCAGTATAAAGCACTTCTTTCGACAGAAGGTATCGAAATCAACTTTACTCCCGAAGCGATTACGAGACTTGCGGAAATTGCGGCTACCGTTAACAGGGACACGGATAATATAGGGGCCCGCCGGCTCCACACTATTCTGGAAAAGCTTCTCGAGGATCTGTCGTTTGAAGCTCCCGAAGTGACGATGGAAACCATTGAAATCACGCCGCAGTACGTGGACAGCAAACTGTCTGCGATTGTAGATGACAAAGATTTAAGCAGATTTATACTTTAAGACTGGAGGAATGAAAATGAACTTGCTAGAACGTACAAGAAAAATAAACGCTATGCTGCAAACTACTACAGGGAAATCAGTGGACTTCAACGATATGTCCGCTACGCTCAGAGACGTAATCGGGGCTAATATTTTCGTTGTAAGCCGGAGAGGAAAGCTGCTCGGTTTTGCAATCAAACAGGAAATCGAAAACGAACGCATGAATTCCATGCTTTCCAACCGTCAATTCCCTGCGGACTATACGGATAGTCTCTTTAATATCCAGGAGACTACGTCGAACCTGGATATTGAAAGCCGATATACAGCTTTTCCGGAGGAGAACAAAGATCTGTTCGAAGAAGGTTTGACGACTATTTGCCCGATTATCGGCGGAGGCCAGCGTCTGGGAACGCTGATTCTCAGCAGACTTGACCAGAGTTTCAATGAAGATGATCTGTTGCTCGCTGAATATGGATCCACTGTAGTAGGTATGGAAATTCTTCACGAAAAAACAGAAGAAATAGAGGAAGATGCAAGGAACAAAGCTGTCGTCCAGATGGCTGTAAGCTCTCTTTCCTATAGTGAACTTGAAGCAATTGAGCACATCTTCGAAGAACTTGAAGGGAAGGAAGGCCTGCTCGTTGCCAGTAAAATTGCAGACCGCGTCGGTATTACCCGTTCCGTTATCGTAAATGCTCTGCGTAAGCTTGAAAGTGCCGGAGTAATCGAGTCTCGCTCTCTCGGAATGAAGGGGACTTATATTAAAGTGCTGAATGATAATTTCCTGCTCGAACTGCAAAGACTTAAAACCGACTGATAGATATACGACCGTCGAACAATTCAATACGATTCATTCCACTGAATGCCACAAAGCAGACTTTAACATCTGGTTTGTGGCTTTTTTTATATATAAAGGGGCTTTCACGCCTGTTTTCACAGATGTAATATCCGGTGAAAATTGCTAATTTAAGCTATTTTGAAAAAAATTACAAAAAAACGTTTATTTTTATTAATAATTGTGGGAAAATGACGATAAGGAAGGTTTGCTTTTAAGACGAGGTCTTAACTAAGCGGAATAATTCGGTCACGTTTGAAATCATACGGCTAAAAAGTCTCTTGCACCGTTTTTTTAAAAAAAAGGCGATAAAAGCGGCTGATTACATTGATAGGGGTGAAAAATTGCAGTTATTCAATAATACTTTTAACGTATTAGAAAATTCATTGAATTACGCCACGGCAAAAAACCGGGCAATTTCAAACAATATATCCAACGTGGATACTCCCGGGTATAAATCAAAGGATGTGTCGTTTGGAAATGTTCTTAATGGAGCACTTGAAGCCGAGCGTACCAATGCGAGACATCTTTCGTTCAGCGAAGGACAAAAAGCAGGTTATCACAAATTCGAACGATCCGGGACTACATATAACCATAATGGAAATAATGTGGATATAGACAAAGAAATGACGGAGCTTGCGAATAATCAGATTTATTACCAGGCACTTGTCGATCGGATGAGCGGTAAATTCCGATCCCTTGAAAATGTTATCAAAGGAGGAGGTGCCTGATGAGTATATTCCATTCCATCAATAACAGTGCCAGTGGTCTGACGGCGCAGAGGCTGCGGATGGATCTGGCTTCTTCCAACATAGCGAACGCCGATTCTACACGGGCGACCCTCAATGAACAGGGGGAATGGGAACCGTATCGTCGTAAAATGGCCGTCCTTGAACCAGGTCAACAATCTTTCCGTTCATACCTGAATCATGCGTCGGGGAAAACTTCAGGGCAGGGAACGGGCGTGCGTGCCACAAAAATAACAGAAGATGACGAACCTTTCAAAAACGTATACCGGCCGGAGCACCCGGATGCAGATGAAGACGGGTATGTGCAGATGCCGAACGTCGATCCTTTAAGGGAAATGACGGAACTTATGAGTGCTACAAGGTCTTACGAGGCTAACATCACTTCCATGAACGCGTCGAAAAGCATGCTGATGAAAGCTCTTGAAATAGGAAGATAGGAGGCGGAGATATGGTAAACCCGATAAACGGATTGCCCCAGATAGCAGTACGCGATATTTCCGGACCGTCAGCTTCCGAGGTCCACTCGAAGTTCGGGGATAGTTTGAAGAACGCTATCGACGGAGTGAATAACGCGCAGGTTGAATCGAATGAAATGACTAAAGCGCTGGCCCGCGGCGAGGTGGACAATTTACACAACGTAATGATCACTTCTCAGAAAGCAAGCATCATGATGTCTACTGCCACAGAAGTTCAGTCCAAAGTGATTGAGGCCTATAAAGAAGTGATGAGAATGCAAGTGTAGATTCTGACAAACAAATACGAATATATGGTTGTTTTTTGTGGGGGCTAATATGAACGAGAAATTTAACGATTTTAAAAATAAAGCGAATGCTTACTGGAGAGATAGGTCAAAAGGGCAAAAAAGACTGATGGTCGGATCAGTTTTTGCTCTTTTGTTCATTATAGTAGTTATTAGTATTTTTGCTTCCAGAACGAATATGGTCCCACTCTATCAGGAACTTTCCCAGTCGGAAGTAGGACAGGTGAAAGGGGAGCTTGAAGCCCGGGGAATAGAATATGAGATAACGGACGGCGGTACAACCATCAGCGTACCCGCCGAGAATGCAGAATCTCTTCTCGTGGACCTGGCAGCGGCCGGGATCCCGGAGAGCGGGAACATCGATTACAGTTTCTTCAGTAATAACGTGTCCTGGGGGATGACGGATAATGAATTCGATATGATCCGTGTCGACTCCATGCAGACGGAACTCGCCGCCCTCATGAGCAGCATCGAGGGGATCAATGATGCAAAAGTGATGATCAACATTCCGGAAGAAGAAGTATTCGTCTCGGACGATCAGCAGCAGACGTCGGCTTCCATTGTAGTGAACACGGAACCCGGACACCGCCTGGAGGCGGGACAGGTGGAAGCATTGTATAATCTGGCATCAAAATCCGTGCCCAATCTTACCAATGAAAATATAGCTATTATGGATCAGAATTTCGAATATTATGATTCCGAAAGTTCTGATGCAGTAGCCGGAGCTGCAGATTATACTCAGCAGCAGGATACTAAAAAGCAGATAGAACGGGATATACAGCAGCGTGTGCAGAAAATGCTCGGCGCCATGATGGGCCCCGGGAAAGCGGTGACGAGTGTCACTGCGGACATCGACTTCACTCAGGAAAAGCGTAAGGAAGAACTTGTCGAATCCGTAAATCCGGATGAAATGGAAGGGCTTCCTGTCAGTATAGAAAAGATCGAAGAAGCCTATACCGGAGGAGCAGCCCCTGGGGGCGTGGCAGGATCAGGCGATGAAGACGTACAGAATTACCCTGGAGAAGATGGAGAGGGACAGGGTGATTATGAAATGACGAAAGAAACGGTTAATAATGAGTTCAATCGCATTTATAAGGATATAGAGGAAAGTCCTTTCAAAATCAGGGATCTCGGTATACAGGTAGCGGTGGATACTGCCAGCGGCCAGAATGAAAACGGGGAAATCGAATATTTGACGGAAGCCGAACAGGAAGAGGTTTCCGGGGAAATTGATGCCCTGCTTAACTCGATGATCAATACTTCAATCAATACTCAGTATGAAGAGAACGTAAATCCGGAAGACAGTGTCTCCATCGTTTTCCAGGAATTCCAGGGTGCTTCTTTCACGGAAGAAGAATCGAAGAAAATTCCGTTATGGATATACATCGTCGGAGGTCTTCTTACTCTTGGTCTTATCTTCTTAGTATTCAGAATTATCCGCAATCGCAGAACCGAAGAAGAATATTATGAAGAAACAGCACCAGCACCGGCCGTTTCCGAACCGTTACCTGACATGGACGATCGGGATGATGAAGCAGCCAGAAGGAAAAAGCAGCTTGAACTCATGGCAAAAGAAAATCCGGAAGATTTTGCTAAGTTATTGCGAACCTGGATTTCGGAAGATTAAGGAGGTGGCTGAATGCCGCAGAAAAAGCTCTCGGGTAAACAGAAGGCGGCTGCCTTACTTATATCGCTAGGTCCGGACGTAGCCGCCCAGGTCTATAAACATTTAAGTGAAGAAGAAATGGAACAGCTGACGCTTGAAATATCTTCCGTACAGAAAGTGGACAGTGCTCAGAAAGAAGAAATTGTCGAACAATTTCATAAGATCGCCCTCGCCCAGGACTACATTTCACAGGGCGGGATTTCTTATGCGAAAGAAGTTCTGGAAAAAGCCGTCGGAAGTGACGAGGCCTCGAATATCCTGAGCCGACTCACTTCCTCCCTTCAGGTAAAACCTTTTGATTTTGCGAGAAAAGCGGAACCTGCTCAGGTACTCAACTTCATCCAGAATGAACACCCCCAGACTATAGCTTTAGTTCTCTCATACCTGGATGCATCTCAGGCCGGCCAGATTCTGTCCGAGCTACCGCAGGAAGTACAGGCGGACATTGCGCGCAGAATAGCCACGATGGATTCCACTTCGCCGGAAGTTATTTATGAAGTGGAACAGATACTTGAAAATAAGCTGTCGGCCACGTTAACGAATAACTATACCGAAACCGGCGGTATAGAGGCTGTAGTGGAAGTACTGAACGGAGTGGATCGAAGTTCGGAGAAGACCATCCTGGATGCACTTGAAGCCCGGGACCCTGAACTTGCAGAAGAAATTAAGAAACGGATGTTTGTCTTCGAAGACATAGTAACGCTCGATAACCGTGGAATACAACGGGTGATCAGAGAGGTTAACGGCGAAGATTTACAGCTGTCTCTCAAAGTTGCGAGTGACGAAGTACAGGAAGTGGTGTTTGAGAACATGTCGGAAAGAATGGTTGAGAATTTCAGGGAAGAAATGGAAATTATGGGCCCTGTCCGCCTGAAAGATGTCGAAGAAGCCCAGACGAGAGTGGTGGGCACTATCAGACAACTTGAAGAGATAGGTGAAATCGTCATCGCCCGCGGAGGAGGAGATGACATCATTGTCTAAACGTATCATACCCATCCGCTCTTTCTCTGCGGGTGAAGGGCACTCACGCGGAAATGAAGAGCGGTTGGCGGCAAAAAGTGAAGAAATCATGCAGAGAGAAGAGGAAGCCGAATCTTTTTTTGAACAAAGAAAACAGCAGGCAGAGAAACTGCTGAACGGTGCGAAGGCCCGGGCAGAAAGAGAAAGAGAGGCCCTTGAGGAAGAAAGGGAGGCCGTTTTTGCAGCAGCCAGAGAAGAGGCATACGAATCAGGTTACACCGAAGGGATGCAGCAGGCCGAAGCAAGGTACGACTCATTAATTGCAAAACTGAATAATCTTATCGACCAGGCTGAAGAAGAGCGGATGGATAAAATTAAGAGTGCCGAAATGGACGTGCTGCATATTGCCATGCACGCAGCCAAAAATATACTCGGGCAATCGCTTCAGGACCATCCTGAACAGTTCCAGCATCTGGTCGCTGAAGCCGTGAAAGAAGTGGCCGATCAGCCGGCTGTTTCTATTTATGTACATCCCGATTTTTATGAACAGGTAGCTGTATACCGGGAGGAGCTCAGAAAAACTATTAATTCCGAAGCCCACGTTTCCGTTTATGTTAAACATTTCGATGATCCACTGGATTGCTATGTCGAATCACCTTTCGGAAGGATAGATGCAAGTGTCGACAGTCAGCTGGATCTGATCAGAAAAGCGGTCATTGAGCTTGTTAAGGAAGGTGAATGAAATGGATATAACGGCAGTCACCGAAGAAATATCTCACGTGCAAAGGTATAAGCATTATGGGAGGATTCACAGAGTGGTAGGACTGATGGTGGAATCGAAAGGACCGGAGGCTTCCATAGGTGATGTGTGCTATATCCATTGTCCGAAGGCGGAAAACGGGATGATCCTGTCGGAAGTTGTAGGATTTCAGGGAGAGAACATACTGTTGATGCCCTATCAGGAGATGGTTGAAATCAAACCGGGAAGCCTTGTGGAAGCTACCCACAGCCCCCTGAATATTAAAGTCGGCAGGGGCTTCATCGGTTCAGTGCTGAACGCGCTCGGAGCACCGATGGATGGAAGTGACCACCCCCTCGGACTCGATAAATTCAAAACGAACCATTCTCCTCCGAACCCTCTTTCCCGCCCGAGGATCAGAGAGCCTATCGAACTCGGAGTAAGGGCCATAGACAGTCTGTTGACCGTCGGGAAAGGGCAGAGGATAGGTATTTTTGCTGGGAGCGGTGTCGGGAAAAGTACGCTGCTCGGTATGATAGCGCGTAACAGCTCGGCAGATATTAACGTGATAGCCCTTATAGGGGAGCGGGGCAGAGAAGTGAGGGAATTTTTGGAGAACGATCTCGGGAAAGAAGGGCTTGAACGTTCAATCGTTGTCGTGGCTACCTCAGATCAGCCGGCTCTGCTCAGGCAAAAGGGAGCGTATACGGCCACAGCCATCAGTGAATATTTCAGATCTCTCGGATACGATGTGAATTTAATGATGGATTCGGTGACCAGGGTCGCAATGGCTCAGCGGGAAATCGGCCTCGCTACAGGAGAGCCGCCGACCACTAAAGGGTATACCCCTTCCGTGTTCGCTATGCTTCCAAAGCTGCTGGAACGGACCGGGAGCAGTGCAGAGGGTACTATCACTGCTTTTTACACTGTACTCGTGGACGGAGACGACTTCAATGAACCTATATCGGACACTGTCCGGGGCATACTGGACGGCCATTTTATCCTTAACCGTAAAATAGCGGAGCAGGGGAGATATCCTGCACTGGACGTACTCAGTTCGGTAAGCAGAGTTATGAACCAGATCGTCACCGAACGCCATCTGCAGACAGCGAAGCAGTTCCGCTCCCTGCTGTCGACGTACGAAGAGAATAAAGAATTAATTCAGATCGGCGCTTATAAAAAAGGGAGCAGCAAAAGTATTGATGCGGCTATCGGTAAGTACCCGGAACTGATTAATTTCCTTTCTCAGGAAACTATGGAAAAAGCACCTTACGAGCTGACAGTCGCAGAGCTTGAAGAATTGTTTCTGACAGATGGATGATTTCAAAGACATAGTCCTCAGATAAAAGAAGCGTCTTTAGAAGGTGGAATAATAGTGAACATAAATGCTTTTCTGAATTTGAAGAAATTCAAGGAACGGGAAAAAGATCAGATGCAAAAGAACTATCAGGCGGCCGTTGATACTTTTGAAGAAAAAGCGACGTCTCTGTACAACCTCCTGAAAGAAAAAGAGGAACTGGAGATGAAAATTGACGATAATCTTTCCGGGGGGATGGTGGACCTTTCGGCCATCCAGCATCATCAGTACGCGGTACAAATGGTGGAAGATGAAGTGAAACAGCTCCATCCGCGGGTGCAGGAAGCAAGGTTCAAAATGAATGAGCTGGAAGATCAGCGTAATGAAGCGTTTAAACAGGTGAAGAAATATGAGAAGCTGATCGAGCTGAAAATAGAGGAACACAGCAGCTGGCTGAAAAAAGAGGAAGCCCGGGAAATGGACGAGATATCTTTACAGCAATACTCAAACAGAGTGAACAGGTGATGAGATGAGCAGGAAGAACAATGAGGAACAGAAAGCCGGGAAATTACAATGGTTCTTTTTCGTTATAGTAGTCCCCCTTATTTTTGTGGCCATTTTTACTATTGTTGTAATGAAGATGATGGGGATGAACGTATTGGAGGAAGCCGCCGACGTCGGCCGGAAAATCCCGGGATTCACAGAAACGGATAATGCGCAAGAAGAGAAGCAGGACGAGCAGAAAAGCGCCGAGCTCGAATCGAAAGTGGAAAACTACAAAAAGGAAATCGAGGAGCTTAAAGGTACCGTTAAAGCCAGAGACAGTAAAATTGAAGATATGAAACAGGAAATAGCTACATTGGAAAGCAGTGTAACCGATAAAGAGGATAAGGAAGAAAATAAACAAAATACGAATGTTACAGAACTGGCGGGTTCCTTTGAAGAAATGGATCCTGAAAAAGCTGCTTCAATATCCGAAAATATGGAACTGGGTATTGTTGTACAGGTGCTGAGAGAAACGGAAAGTGAAGCCAGAGGAGAAATACTGGCCGCAATGGAGCCGGAAACCGGAGCAACTGTAGCTGAACTTCTGGCGACTGAATGAATTGAAAGGAGGTGAAAGTGTTGAAAATAATGGGACCTTTGCCAGCCGTTAATTTATCGGAGAAATCCGTTCCCTTCACCGGAAAAGCCGTATCGCGGTCAGCTGAAGGCGGGTTTGCCGAGTTGATTTTAAACATGAAATCGGCCGGCGATGGAATGGAAGCATCCTCGGAAAATGAAATAATAAGCAAAATCATGAAAGCGATTGAAGAGTATGTGCTCATGCCCGAGGCTTCGCGGACAAACGGAGAGGCAATTTCAGATATGTCTTATATAAGGGCGACAGAGGCTGAAGCGGAACCCGGGCTGTTTATACGTGAAGAAGCGGTAAGCGGAAATTTATCCGTGGAAATCGAAATGATAAACAAGGTCCTGGAAGCGATTGAAGAAAATACAGTCAGCCCTGAACCGCCGTCGCAACCACCGCCCGTAAATGAGGGAACGACGATCGGTGAATTGACGGCCCTGTTGAACAGAGTACCTTCCGGTGAGACATCTACCGTTTTCACTTTGCTTACGAACCTCTTAACTTCAGAATCGCCGCCCCAGGGTGAAGGAGGTGAGCGTGTTTCCGGAAAGGAAACAGAAAATACGTTTCAGATCTTCCGGACTCTTCTGCACACGGTAAAAGCAGCCGGAAGAATAAATAAAGAAGATGTAAAAGTTTTCAAAACCCTGCTTGAAAAATTCATCGCGACTCCGGAGGGTCGAACCGGCAACATCCCGACAGCTGAAACCACAGGTTCTGAAGAAGAGAAAAAGCTGTTCAGGAAACTGGTGAACATTATAAAAGAAGAAACATCTCTGCCTGCTCCAACACGGGAAAGATGGAAGTTACCCGTAAATGAAACGGAAAAATGGGGGACGCAAGCTGTTTCAAGTCGCTCAAACCGTCCCGTTGCAGTATCTGAAGTGAAAACAGAGAAGAATGTCCTCCCCGGTTTTTTTATGCCTATGAGTAGAGCGGAACAGATGACGGTCCAAAACGTTTCCATGGATTCGCAAAACCCGGGACGGCAGCAATTCCTTAAACAGATCCAGGAAATGCTTACTACCAGCCGGATTTTTCATGATGAAGCGGGGAATCAGCGTATGCTGATTAAGTTGAAACCGTCGTCTCTCGGTGAAATGATTCTGAAATTCTCCCAATCAGGCGGGGAAACTACCGTCAGGATGATAGTGAGTACGCAGGCGGCGAAGGAAACACTCGAGAGCAACATGCATCAACTTCGTTCCATGTTCGCTCCCCATCAGGTAGTCGTTGAAAAAGTCGAACCGAACTTTAATCAGCAGTTCCTGTACGAAAGAGACTCTCAGGATGGAAGAGAAGAGAGGGAAGAAGAAGCTCGCACCCCGACTTTTGAAGAAGAGAAAGACGAAGAATTGAAAGCGGAAGAACTCTCTTTTTCCGAAATACTAAATGAGAAAGTTTAGGTGGTCGAATTGAACACAATCGATTCTACGTATTATCTGGAGAACCACATAAAAAAAAGAGATACTCAGGAATCCGGTACTCTCGGAAAAGATGATTTCCTGAAAATACTTATGAGTCAGCTGCAGAACCAGAGTCCGCTTGATCCGATGAAAGACAAGGATTTCATTGCTCAAATGGCACAATTCACTCAGCTGGAACAGATGACGAATATGAGTAATACATTCGAAAAGTATTTTAATAAATCAGAAGGCTCCGTAGCCGAATACAGTCACATGATTGCTAAAGAGATTGCGTATTTCCCGGAAGAGCAAAGTGAAGGGGACCGGGGGGAACTGAAAAGCGGAGTTGTGGAAGCCGTGAGTCTGAAAGAAGGAGAGGTTTTCCTTAAATTAGATGATGGAGCCCGTGTACCTGTTAGCAGCATCCAGGAAGTGAGAAATAACAGGGATGGCGACCAGTATGGAACCTAAAATTCACAGGTCCTATCACCCGATGCCACTGGATGTGAAGTGGGAAAGGCCGAAACCGGAAGGAACGGACCGCTCCTTTCAGGAAGTGCTGGATCAGCAGCTTACGTTAAGTAAACATGCCAGGAAAAGACTGGAAGAAAGAAATATAGATATATCTTCCGAGCAATGGAATAAAATCGGAGAGAAACTGACCGAAGCGAAACAAAAAGGCGTACGTGATTCGCTTGTACTTACGAAGGAAGCTGTGCTGGTGGTAAACACGAACAGCAACACCGTAGTCACCGCGATGGATAAACAATCGGCGAACAGTCGCCTTTTCACCAACATCGACGGGACGATAATTATGTAACAAAGGCCGGACCTTATAAAGGAAGCCTTCCAATCGCGGATGGACAGAAGCGATTGAATTAAAGAGAGGATGAATAACATGCTACGATCCATGTACTCGGGAATTTCAGGAATGAAAGGTTTTCAGACGAAGCTAGACACGATAGGAAATAACATTGCCAACGTAAATACTTTCGGCTTCAAAAAAGGAAGAACGACGTTCCAGGGGATGATGAGTCAGACGATGCAGGATGCTCAGGGCCCGCTTGGGGGCGGTCCCGGGCGTACGCTCGGCGGAGTGAATGCTAAACAGGTCGGTCTCGGTTCCAAAGTAGGTACCATCGATAACCTGCACACCCAGGGAAACAGACAAACAACTAACCGGCCTCTGGACCTTTCCATAGAAGGAGACGGAATGTTCGCCATGTATGAAAGCGGGGATGGAACAGCTACGGGTGGAGGTCTGCAGGGAAATGAGAATATCACTTTTTCAAGAGCCGGAAATTTTTACCTCGACAGTGACGGTGTCCTTGTAAATGGAGATGGTAAGTATATCATCGGAGATCAGGGGAATGGGAATGGAACCGGATTGACGGGCCGGGCAGGCGCGCTGACCATTCCTTCTGACGCCCAGAGCTTCAGTGTACAAAGCGACGGAACCATTAACTACGTGAATCCCGAGGGGGAAACAGAGGTGGCAGGACGTGTGATGCTGGCGAATTTCTCCAACCCATCGGGTCTCAGGAAAATCGGCAACAATGAATTTCGGGAAACGGCCAACGCCGGATGGGTGAACGGTCCGGCAGGCGGCCCTATCGGTATCAATAACTTGAGTATAGCCGGCGAGGACGGATCCGGTCAGCTCGTATCAGGTACTCTTGAAATGTCGAACGTTGATCTGGCTGAAGAATTTACGGAAATGATAACGGCACAAAGAGGATTTCAGGCTAATACGAGAATCATTACTACGTCGGATGAGATTTTGAATGAACTGATCAATCTTAAGCGTTAATTATCATCAACAGGAAGGAGAAGGAGGGCGACACGCCCTCCATACATACTATGATTGAGCTGACAAGATTTAACGGGGAACAGTTTGTTTTCAATGCTATTTACATTGAGCAGGTTCAATCGACGCCGGATACGACCATCACGACTACCAGGGGGAAAACGTTTGTAGTGAAAGAGGAGAAGAAAGAAGTCGTGGGAAAAATAAAACGTTTTTACAGGGAGATCGGTCTGTGGCAGGTAGTCAGTAAAGCAGGTGAAGAATAATGTCCAAATTGATGAAAACTACACTTATCATACTGTCTGTATTAACAGTACTGGGGGTTGGAGCGATAATTCTCGTGCTCAATATGAATGACACGAAAGCTGATGGAGAAAGAAGTATCGACGACATCAGGAATGCTTCTCTGGAGACAGAAGAGATGACGACGGATCTTAAAGATGGGGGTTTTGTCCGTATCAGCTTCCGTATTGTAACGGATGGTAAAGATTCACTGAAAGAACTTGAGAAACGTGATTTTCAAATGAAGAACGTAATCCTCAAACAGCTGGCCCGGATGAACGAAGAGGATTTTAAAGCTGACTTAACCACCCTTGAAGATTCCATAAGTTCAAAACTTAATGAGGTTATGGAGAAAGGGAAAGTTACAAAGGTGTATACAATCAGTAAAGTTCTGCAGTAAAGCAGATTGGCAGAAGGAGGTGGAACAGTGGCGGAAGATATATTATCACAAAGTGAAATCGACTCCTTACTATCGGCTATTTCCACCGGAGAAATGGATGCAGAGGAGTTAAGGAATGATAAAGAGAAAAAAAGAGTGAGGGTATATGATTTTAAAAGAGCCCTCCGTTTTTCCAAGGATCAGATCCGGTCGCTGGCACGGATACATGAAAACTTCGCAAGACTTCTGACCACTTATTTTTCCGCTCAACTGAGAGCGTATGTGAATATAAGTGTGGCTTCTGTCGATCAGCTGCCATACGAAGAATTCATCCGTTCCATTCCCTCCATGACTATACTCAATATGTTCAGTGTGCAGCCGCTCGAGTCGCGCATACTGCTCGAAGCGAACCCGAACATAGCATACGCCATGCTTGACCGGGTCCTCGGCGGCCGTGGGGAAAGCGTCAGTAAAGTGGAGAATCTGACAGAGATAGAAACCACTCTTATGTCTAAACTGTTCGAACGGGCGCTCGGAAACTATCAGGAAGCATGGGGCTCCATAGTGGAAATCGATCCGGTTCTCGAAGAGTTTGAAGTGAACACACAATTTCTTCAGATGGTTTCTCCCAATGAGACTGTAGTTGTCGTTTCGTTGAATACAACGATAGGGGAGACAAGCGGGATGCTGAATATATGTATCCCTCAGGTAGTGCTCGAACCGATCGTTCCGAATTTGTCCGTCCACTACTGGATGCAGCAGAAGCAATTGAAAGAAAGAGACCCGAAAGAGTATCAGGCACTGACGAAAACGGTGGAAAAAACGAAGGTCGATGTAAGTGCTGAGCTCGGCAATACAGACATCAGTATAGATGAGTTTCTGCATTTGAAAAAGGGAGATACGATTCAGCTGAACCAGCCGGTGGACAAACCGCTGCAGCTGAAAGTGGGGAGAGAAGACAAGTTCCTGGTGCAGCCCGGTAAAGTGAAAAATAAAATAGCTGTACAGGTTTTAGAAACCCTGGAAAGGGAGGATAAAGACGATGAAGGATGATATGCTGTCTCAAGACGAAATCGATGCACTCTTAAATGAGAGTGATGATGAAGAAATAGCGGAGAATGTTGTGAATGACGAAGAACAGCCGGGACTTTCCGAAGTCGAGAAAGATACGCTCGGGGAAATAGGTAATATTTCTTTCGGCAATTCCACAACTGCGCTTTCTGCACTCTTAAATCAGAAAGTTCAAATCACTGCGCCCGAGACGACTACAATTTTACGTAAAGAACTGGAGAACACCTTCCCCGAACCTTACGTGGCGGTGCTGGTTACATACACGAGCGGTATTTCCGGTGACAATCTGCTCGTCCTGAAGGTGAAAGATGCTGCAATTATAGCCGATCTTATGCTCGGTGGTGATGGAACTTCTCCGGAAGAGGAGCTTGGCGACATTCATTTAAGTGCCGTTCAGGAAGCGATGAACCAGATGATGGGTTCCGCCGCCACAAGCATGTCTTCGATGTTCCGCACGAGAATCGATATATCCCCGCCGGAAATAACGATGCTCGATATTGATAATAAAATCGGTATTGATTACATCCCCTCGGAGGATCTGCTGACGAAAATATCTTTCCGCCTTAAAATCGGAGAGGTAGTCGATTCCGAAATTATGCAGCTGCTACCCGTTGATTTTTCGAAGGGCCTTGTGGAACAGCTGATGAATCCTGAGAATGAACAGGAAGAAGAAAGGACTGGGAGGCATCCAGGAGACCCGGGTGGAAAACATTCGAATAATACAGCGGAATATTCAGATGTCAAAAGGTCGGCAGCACATGAACAGAACCCGGAGGACACTGCCTCTTTTTCTTCTGCCGGAAACGGAAAACCGCAAATGCTCGGCAGGCACTCGACCGGAGAAAGTCATGCAGAATCGGTGGAGTTTGAAAGTTTCCACAACCACAATGCCGCTCCTTCCGGTCGGAATAACCTCGATATGCTGCTGGACATTCCGCTGAACGTTACGGTCGAGCTGGGACGGACGAAAAGATCCATCAGGGAAATACTTGATCTGAGTTCCGGGTCGATTTTGGAACTTGATAAACTTGCGGGAGAACCGGTGGAAATATTCGTAAATGAAAAGCTGATGGCTACTGGAGAAGTAGTAGTGATCGATGAAAACTTCGGAGTAAGAGTGACCGACATTTTAAGCCAGCAGGACAGACTGAAAAAATTAAGGTAGAACCAGGGAGTGACTGTAAGGATGAGCGAGCGAATAATGATCGTGGATGATGCTGCATTTATGAGAAAGATGATCCGGGATATTGTAGCGAAGAATGGATACGAAGTGGAAGCGGAAGCAGAAAACGGGCAGATGGCTGTAGATATGTATCACGAATACAGACCCGACCTCGTAACGATGGACATAACGATGCCGGAGAAAGACGGGATACAGGCTCTGAAAGAAATAAGGCAGTCGGATCCGGAAGCCCGGGTAGTGATTTGTTCTGCTATGGGGCAGCAGGCGATGGTCGTGGAGGCTATACAGGCAGGGGCAAAGGATTTCGTTGTAAAACCATTCCAGGCGGATCGTATGATCGAAGCGATCCAAAAAGCTCTGAAATAGGTTCCATGAAAAAATTCATAACTCTTACTGTTATCATGTTTTCCGTTTTGTGTCTGAGTCCGGCAGTCGCTTACAGTTCAAGCCCCAGCGTGAGTGAATGTGCCAAGAACCCGGGAATCGACGGATGCAGCGAAGAAGGAGAAGAAGGAGGGGAAAGCAGAGGGGAAAATGAAGAACAGCCTGCTGCCGAACCTTTATGGTGGAGTGCAACCAAACTAATCCTCGCTTTAGTGTTTGTACTCGGACTGATATATGGTGTGCTGAAGTTGATACAGAAAAAGAATAATCTTTTTTCCAATACGCGACAGATGCAGAATCTCGGCGGAGTACCTCTCGGTCAGAATCGCTCCGTACAGGCAGTGAAAATCGGGGGACACGTCTATATTATCGGAGTGGGAGACACAGTGGAGATGCTCACAGAAATCACCGATGAGGAAACGAGGAAGCAGCTGTTAAGCGGCGAGCCCGATCATTCAGGCGACAATGAAAATTCCGGCAAGCAGTTTCATCAGCTCTTTGATAAGCAGCTTTCTCTTATGAAAGAGAACAGGATGAGAAATGGACGCGGAAAGGATCATACAGATGAGTGAATTTGTAGACCTGTTTTCAGGGGCGGACCCTGAAAGTATATCGACTTCCGTTCAGCTGCTTCTGCTTTTGACAATATTGTCGATAGCTCCGGGCATTCTCATTTTAATGACAAGTTTTGCGAGAATCATTATTGTACTCTCATTTGTCCGGACTTCGCTGGCCACCCAGCAGATGCCTCCCAATCAGGTCCTGATCGGACTGGCGCTGTTTCTTACGTTCTTTATAATGGCACCTACCTTCAATGAGGTGAATGAGAATGCTCTGACACCGCTCCTCGAAGAAGAGATATCACTTGAAGAAGCCTATACGAACGCGAGTGAACCGATGAAAGAATTTATGTCTTCCCATACACGACAGAAAGATCTGGAACTGTTCCTTAACTACTCCGGTGCCGAAGCTCCGGAAACTGTACAGGAAATCCCGATGACTACTCTCGTACCGGCTTATGCCATCAGTGAATTGAAAACTGCTTTTCAGATGGGCTTCATGATCTTTGTACCTTTTCTCGTCATTGATATGGCTGTCGCCAGTGTACTTATGTCTATGGGGATGATGATGCTTCCGCCGGTTATGATTTCTCTTCCGTTCAAAATTTTATTGTTCGTTCTGGTGGACGGTTGGTATTTGATTACACATTCTTTACTGGAAGGTTTCTAGGAGGAAAAAAATGAATAGTGAAATGGTTATACAGTTTGCCAAAGATGGGGTGTACACTGTTTTGATCGTGACAGGCCCTTTGCTGATTCTCGCTCTGGCAGTCGGATTACTTGTGAGTATTTTTCAGGCTACTACTCAAATTCAGGAACAGACGCTCGCTTTCGTCCCGAAGATTGTAGCGGTTCTGATCGGTCTTGTGTTTTTTGGTCCATGGATGTTGACCAATATGGTGGAATTTACGGCTTCAGTGTTCAGGAATTTGAACATGCTGGTAGGGTAACCCCGTGGCGGAATGGGCTACACTTGCAAACGTTCCCGCATTTTTACTGGTTTTTATAAGAATCACCGCGTTTTTCGCGACTCTCCCACTATTCTCATATCGGACAATTCCTGCACAGTATAAAGTAGGTTTCTCATTTTTTCTTGCACTAATATTATATATTTCTATTGAACCTCCTCAATTCTCGATAGACGAAATATTTTTTATGCTGATGTTGAAAGAAGCGATTACAGGTCTTTTCATAGGATTACTGGCATACATTGCCATTACTGCAGTCCAGGTGGCCGGGGGATTCATCGACTTCCAGATGGGCTTTGCCATTGCGAACGTCGTCGATCCCCAGACGGGTGCCCAAAGCCCGCTGATAGGTCAGTATCTATATACGGTGACTCTTCTGTTTATTCTCGTAACGGACGGCCATCACTTAATGATTGACGGTATCTTTTACAGCTATGAAGCCATAGAGATCGATCAGTTCCTGCAGCTTCAGGAAGAGTCCTGGATAGAATTCGTCATTTATACATTCAACGAAATGTTCATCTCAGCTTTTCTCATGGCTCTTCCCCTGGTCGGCTGCCTGTTTCTTGTTGATGTGGCACTTGGGATTATCGCCCGTACCGTTCCGCAGCTGAACGTATTTGTGGTGGGGCTGCCTCTGAAAATATTTGTTGCGTTGGCAGTTTTGACAATCGTAATGGGTTTTTATGTGCTTTTAATCGAAGAGATTTTCGATCTCGTTCTTGAAACTATGCGCGGCTTTATCGATGTGCTGGGGAGGTCTTAGAGGAATGCGACTGAAACTTGATCTGCAATATTTCGCTGCCGATGAGAAAACGGAAAAAGCTACGCCCAAGAAGAAACAGGATTCCCGTAAAAAGGGGCAGGTGGCAAAGAGTCAGGATGTGAACACCGGATTTCTCCTGCTGCTTACGTTCAGCACTCTTTATCTTATCGGCCCCATGCTCAAAGATACCCTGCTGACGATGTACGAGCAGTCCTTTACGGAATACATACATCTGGACATAACCGAACAGACTGTAAGCCACGTGCTCAACAAAATGGCGCTCGAAATCTCCAAGGTACTGGCCCCCATCATGGGGATAGCGATCGTGGCCGGGCTGACTTCCAACCTTATTCAGGTAGGAGTGATGTTTACGGCGGAACCCTTGAAAGTCGACCCGAAGAAGTTGAACCCCATCCAGGGTTTCAAACGTATTTTTTCCGCGAGGGCACTGGTGGAACTGGTGAAGTCACTGTTGAAAATAACTGTGATTGGTGTCATAACCTTTTCGGTCATCTGGGCCAATAAAAACGATATGATCATGTCGGCTCAGAAATCCCTGGATGCGGCTCTCTCTTTTTTCGGAAATACGACTATGATAATGGGACTTGCTTCGGCTCTGGCCCTGCTGCTTCTATCGGTGATCGATTATACCTATCAGAAGTATGATCACGAAAAAAACATCCGAATGTCCAAAAAAGATATAAAAGATGAATATAAAAATATGGAGGGTGATCCTCAGATCCGGGCTAAAATCAAGGAAAAACAGCGGCAGATGTCTGCTGCACGAATGATGAGTGAAGTCCCGGAAGCGGATGTAATCATTACTAACCCGACTCATTACGCCGTGGCGCTCAAGTATAACGAACAGAAATCGGATGCTCCATTTGTAGTGGCGAAAGGGGTCGATTTCATCGCTCTTAAAATCAAGGAAACAGCCAGGGCGCACGACGTTATCACAGTTGAGAATCGTCCGCTCGCCCGGGGGCTTTACAATCGTACGGAAATCAATGAGCCGATTGAAGAAGAATTTTTTCAGGCGGTAGCCGAGGTTTTGGCTTATGTATATAAATTGCAGAAAAAAGTTTGAATTCATTAAGGAGAGACGAAGATGTCAGCGAGGGACTTATCTGTATTATTAGGAATTATATTAATTATAGTCATGTTGGTTATACCTCTTCCCGGGTGGTTATTGAGTTTTTTGATCCTGGTGAACATCACTCTGGCCCTTCTTGTTATTCTCGTTTCGATGAATATGGACGACGTGCTGCAGTTTGCGGTTTTCCCCACCCTTCTTTTATTAATGACGCTTTTCCGGCTCGGTCTGAACGTATCGACGACCCGGTCCATCCTTTCTGAAGCCAGAGCCGGGGAGGTAATCGAAACTTTCGGTACATTTGTTATCGGGGGGAATCCTCTGGTCGGTTTCGTCGTCTTCGTCATTCTGGTAATCATTCAATTTCTCGTTATTACGAAAGGGGCGGAACGGGTGTCGGAAGTCGCTGCCCGTTTCACTCTGGATGCCATGCCCGGGAAACAGATGAGTATCGATGCCGATTTGAATGCGGGTATGATCAATGAGCATCAGGCGAAAGAACGCAGGGATAAAGTGGAGCAGGAAGCTGATTTTTATGGAGCGATGGACGGGGCGAGTAAGTTTGTGAAGGGAGACGCTATTGCCGGGATAATCATCGTTTTAATGAATATCATATTCGGGCTGATCATAGGTATGGTTCAGATGGGGCTCGGGTTTCAGGAAGCGGTCGATACATATATGAGACTTACAGTCGGAGATGGTCTTGTGAGTCAGATACCTGCCCTTCTCCTTTCCACGGCAACGGGTGTAGTAGTTACAAGAGTAGCTTCCAAAGGGAACCTTGGTAACGATTTGACTGAGCAGTTATTCCGTTTTCCGAAACTTCTATACGTGGCCGGTGGAGCGATTTTTCTGCTCGGTCTCACTCCCATCCCGTTTACACTTACGATGTTAATCTCCTCAGTTATGATATTCGGAGGATATTGGCTGTCGAGAGAAACGGCCGAGCTTGATATCGAAGAGGAGGATGAAGAAAGAACCGAGAGTGAGCAGATGAAGGCTCCGGAAAATGTAGTGGATCTCATCAGTATGGATCCGATTGAATTTGAATTCGGATATGCGCTCATTCCTATCGCTGATGCAAATCAGGGAGGGGATCTGCTGGACAGAATAGTCATGATTCGCAGGCAGATTGCAATCGAACTTGGAATTGTCATACCCGTAGTGAGAATCAGGGATAACATTCAGCTTAACCCGAACGAATACAGGCTGAAAATAAAAGGGAACGAAGTGGCGAAAGGAGAACTTCTGCTGGATCATTATCTGGCGATGACACCAGGGGAGGACGACGGAATGGTGGAAGGTATAGATACGGTGGAGCCTGCTTTCGGATTACCAGCCAAATGGGTGGAGGAAGATATGAAAGATGAAGCCGAGTTACTGGGCTATACAGTCGTCGACCCTCCTTCGGTCGTTTCCACGCACGTAACTGAAACGATTAAGCGGCATGCTCACGAACTCCTTGGGCATCAGGAGACCCAGCAACTGATCGATCATTTGAAGGGATCGTACCCGGTGCTTGCCGGAGAAGTTACACCGGAGCCGATGGCGATTGGGGAAGTACAGAAAGTGCTGGCTAAACTGCTGCAGGAAAATGTGTCAATCAAGAACCTGCCGGTCATCTTCGAAACTCTCGCCGACTTTGCCAAAATGACGAGCGACACGGATCTTCTGGCCGAATATGTACGTCAGTCGCTGGCTACACAAATAACGAATCAGTACAAAAAAGAAGAAGGTGTAATTAAAGTGGTTACGATTTCAGGGCAGGTAGAGAAGTTAATTGCAGATCATGTTCAGCAGACGGAACATGGGAGTTTCCTTGCCCTTGATCCGGAAAGACAGCAGCAGATTACGGAGAGTGTGGCGAGTAAGGTGGAGAAGTTATCCCTGCAGGAAGAAAACGCCATCATTCTCTGCTCACCAGCAATACGAATGTACGTGAAACAATTACTCAACCGTTTCTTACCTCAGGTAGTCGTTCTTTCCTACAATGAAATCGACCCGAATGTAGAAGTACAGAGTGTCGGGGCGGTGAGTCTGGGATGATCGTAAAGAAGTTTGAGGCGGAAACGATGCCTCTGGCCATGAAAAAAGTTAAACAAGAGATGGGTGTCCAGGCGATTATTTTAAATTCCAGGAAAAAGAAAACGAAAGGGATTTTCGGGCTTTTCAAAAAGATTCGGATAGAAATAACGGCTGCTATAGAATCCGGACCTCCGGAAGCGGGTCATACAGTCAGTGAGAAAGACGTTCCCCCACGAACTTCCGCCGGTGCCGGGGAGCAGCAGCGGAAAGAAACAGTCCGGGCTCCCTCTTCAGATCCAGCGAGGGCTGCAAAAGAAGAGCCGGAGACGGAAAACCATATTTCCGCATTTTTAGAACATGAGCTTAACCCGGAGATCCTTCAGGAAATCAGAAAGGAAGAAAATGAAGCAGCCCCCTTCTGGGGGAGGGTGAGAGATCATTTACACAAAGGAATCACAGAAATCCCGGCCGCCTCCCGTCCGGGGGATAATAAATATATCCATCTTATTGGGCCTACAGGGGTCGGCAAGACGACTACGGCTGCTAAACTGGCCGCCAATGCAATATTGGATGATAATTTGTCGGTAGGTTTCATTACTACAGACACGTACCGGATAGCAGCTATCGAGCAGCTGCGTACTTACGCCAGGCTTCTGGATATCCCGATGGAGGTTGTTTACAATTTGGAGGATTACAGGAAAGCGAGGGAGGAAATGAAAGACAAAGATCTTGTAATCATTGATACGGCAGGAAGAAATTACAAAGATTCTTCTTACGTAAGCGAGCTGCAGAAGATAATCGACTTCGAGGAAGAGGCAGATACTATCCTTGTCCTTTCAATGACAAGTAAATTTAAAGACATAGAGTCAGTGTATAAACGATTTTCAGAAGTGCCTCTTCACTCACTGATTTTCACAAAGATGGATGAATCCGGAAGCTTCGGTGCAGCAGTAAGCTTAGCCGTAAAATATAAAAAAAGTGTTTCCTTCGTTACTACCGGTCAGAATGTTCCCGACGATATAACCACCCTCCCATTGTCGGAACTCACGGAGCAACTGCTGAAGGAGATAGAAACGAGTGAGTGATCAGGCCGAAAACCTGAGAAGAAAATTAGAGGCCCGGAATGTTACGACCAAAGCGCGAGTCATTTCTATCCTGAATGCAGGAAGTACGGAGAAGGGTACTGATATAGCTGCAGATTTTGCGGTGGAATTAAGCTTGAACGGTCCGGAAGTCCTCATCATCGGGAGTGGCGGAGAAAGGCGTGTATCATCAGGGATGTTGTCGGAAGAGACAGCCGCTTATACAGCTTCCGGATTGTATAAAGAAGCTCCGCATCAAATGGAAACGACTTCGTTTCCCTATTCCTTTCCGGATTTCGAAAAGATGATGTTCAAACATGACTATATCTTCCTTGATTTGGGAAATGAAATATTACGGGAAGAAGCCGGATTCGCCGCATGTGCCGACGGAACGTTCATTATAATGGAAAATAATGATGATTCTCTTAAAAAAGCGTATGCAATGATAAAGAAATTATACTCCGTGTCTTCAGAACAGCGCATTTCTCTATTGCCTGGCACGGTTTCGGATGAACGAAATGATAGAAAAGCTCTCGAAAAGGTCAAACAGGTGACGGCCGATTTTCTCGGCAAAGAGGTGCATCTGCCGGTTCCACTTCCTCACACTGGCGGAAGTCAATCCGTATTTTCCGCTTCCGTACACGAGCTTCAAAAGGAGAGGAGAACCGGGGGGTCCTTTCTGATCAGGTTGAAAAAATTCACGGCAGAAAACTGAAAAGAACCATCAGTATTAAAGGAGGGCTACTATGTCTAATCCAATTTCTTCCGAAGAAAAGAAATTGTGGCACAGGTGGATCGAACATAACGATAAAAATGCTGCCAATGAACTGGTAGCTCAATATGAGTATCTCATCAATTATCAGGTCCAGCGTGTATCCCAGCACCTGCCTCAAAGTGTAAGCAGGGAAGAAATAAGGAGTTCAGCATATTTCGGGCTTTACGACGCACTTAAGAAATTCGAACTGTCCCGTAATTTGAAATTCGTCACGTATGCTTCCTTCAGAATCAAGGGCAGCATTATAGACGGTCTCAGAAAAGAAGACTGGCTCCCCCGTACAGTCAGGGATAAGGCCAAAAAGATCGAAAAGACTGCAGAGCAGCTGGAACAGAATTTCGGCAGACAGCCGGCACCGGAGGAAATTGCCGAAGTCTTAAATATGAGTCCCGAAGAAGTAGAAGAAACGACAAGGGACGTCTATTTTTCCAATGTACTCTCTGTGGAAGAAAAACCACATGACGACGGCGGTGACTACAAAGAGGGGGCAGGATATCTGGTTCCCGAGGACTTGGGAAATTCTCCGGATGAACAGGCGGTCAAAGGTGAAAACATCCGGGAGCTTACTGAAGAGATTAAAATGCTCAATGAAAAGGAACGACTGGTGTTGAGTCTGTTTTATGAAGAGGAACTCTCTCTCACCGAGATAGGAGAAGTGATGAATTTAACTACTTCGAGAATATCCCAGATTCATGGACGTGCAATATTCAAACTGCGCGAAGCACTCGGGAAGTATCGGAATTGATCCGGGAACTGCCGGGGGACGGACTGAAGTTGTGCAGGCTTATGAGGCAGAGAATTAAGTTGGTGAAAACGAAATGACGATGTATTTACTGATAATCAATTTTATCGTGGACGGGATCATCCTTTTCGGGATGTTCCTGTTGTTTATGAAAGACCCTTCCAGGGAGGAAATGCAGAAACAAAAGCAGGTCGCAAAGGAAATAGAAGGAACCTTCCAATCCTACCTGGAGGAAATCAGAGAGGAGAACAGGAAATTTGAACAGAATACCATCTCCCGAAGGTCAGATTCTCTCGCCGAAAAGAAAGAAGAAGTGTCCGGAAACGGGCGGACGAATTTGGAACGTCCTATAGAGTTCCAACCTGAGGTTACTGAAAGTAGAGAAAAAGTGGAATTTTCAGAGGAACTGAAGGTGAAAAAGATGGCAGAAGAGGGGAAAACGCTGGAGGAAATGGCAAAACTGCTGGGCACCGGAAAAACAGAAGTGGAGATGATGTTGAAATTGATTCGAAGACAGCAATGAGGGGGTTGCTAATTTTTCTCTTGTATGGTATAGTAACCTCCGGTGTCAATACACACGTCTCCGGATTTCGTTGTAGGTTGCTTCCTGTTAGACAGGGAGTTTGCAATGAAAAAAGAAGGGGATGGAGGATACTAAATAAACCAAACAGGAGGATTTTATTATGTCAGCTATTTCAATGAAGCAGCTGCTCGAAGCAGGAGTTCACTTCGGTCACCAGACACGTCGCTGGAACCCTAAAATGAAAAAGTACATTTTCACGGAGCGTAATGGTATTTACATCATTGACCTTCAGAAAACTGTAAAGAAAGTCGATGAAGCGTTCAACTATGTACGTGATCTTGCTGCGGACGGCGGTACAGTACTATTTGTAGGTACTAAAAAACAGGCACAGGACACAGTTCGTGAAGAAGCGAACCGTGCCGGTATGTATTACATCAACCAGCGCTGGTTGGGTGGTACACTAACTAACTTTAAAACAATCCGTAAACGTATCGGTCGTTTGAAAGATATCGAGCGTATGGAAGAAGACGGAACATTCGAAGTTCTTCCTAAGAAAGAAGTTATGGAACTGAATAAAGAAAGAGAAAAACTCGAAAGATTCCTCGGCGGTATCCGTAATATGGAAAGCCTGCCGGATGCACTTTTCGTAATCGACCCTCGTAAAGAGCGTATCGCGATTGCGGAAGCTCATAAATTGGATATTCCGATCGTCGGTATGGTGGATACCAACTGCGACCCGGATGAAATTGATTATGTAATTCCTGCAAACGACGATGCTATTCGTGCCGTTAAACTTCTTACAGGAAAAATGGCTGATGCCATCCTTGAAGCTAAACAAGGTGAAGAGGAAGCTGAAGCAGCCGGTGAAGAAGACTCCGGGGAAACAGAAGAAGAGACGGAAACTGTAGAAGAGTAGGCAGGTTTCAGGGGGTGATAAGAGGGAAACCTTTTATCACCTTTTTTACAGCGGAGGGCGCTTCGTCCAAATTTAATCCCAAGGAGGAAAATGATATGGCAATTAATGCAAAAATGGTCAAAGAACTGCGCGAAATTACTGGTGCAGGAATGATGGATTGTAAAAAAGCTCTTACAGAAACAAATGGTGATATGGAAGAAGCTCAGAACTGGCTTCGCGAAAAAGGAATTTCGAAAGCAGCCAAAAAAGCTGACAGAATTGCAGCGGAAGGTTCCGCTCATATCGTTACTTCCGGTAATACAGCAGCTATGATCGAAGTGAACTGCGAAACAGACTTCGTAGTTAAGAACGAGCAGTTCCAGAACCTCCTTCAGGAACTTGGGAACCACATTCTTTCCGAAAATCCTTCCGATGTAGAAGCTGCACTGGAACAGCCTCTTCACGGTGAAGGACAGAAGGTCGGCGACTACATCACTGATGTCATCGCGAAAATTGGTGAGAAAATCTCTCTTCGCCGTTTCGTCGTGAAAGAAAAAACGGATAACGACGCTTTCGGTTCTTATCTTCACATGGGCGGTTCCATCGGTGCTTTGACAGTACTTGAAGGTTCTACGGATGAAGCTGCTGCAAAAGATGTAGCTATGCATATCGCAGCCGTTAACCCCCGCTACACTTCCCGTGAGCAGGTACCTGAGGAAGAGCTTAATACAGAGCGTGAAACATTGAAAACTCAGGCGCTGAATGAAGGAAAGCCTGAAAACATCGTTGAGAAAATGGTAGAAGGCCGCCTGAACAAGTTTCTACAGGAAATCTGCCTGCTTGAACAGGACTTCGTTAAAGACCCGGATCAGAAAGTGAAACAGTTCGTGGAATCCAAGGGTGGAAAAATCAACGAATTCACACGTTTCGGCGTTGGTGAAGGTATGGAAAAACGTGAAGAGAACTTCGCTGACGAAGTGATGAGTCAGGTTAAAAAATAATAACATTCACTCAAAATAGGGGACACGCTGTGTTCCCTATTTTAAAAGTGAAACTTTAGTTGAATACTGCCATGGAGGTTATTATGAATAAAACCCGATATAACAGAATCGTGCTGAAATTAAGTGGGGAAGCATTAAGTGGAGAAGAAGGATTTGGAATAGAACCGAGCATTATCCAGTCGGTCGCACAGCAGATCAAAGATGTGGCTGAACTGGGAGTGGAAGTTGCAGTAGTTGTGGGAGGCGGTAATATCTGGCGCGGGAAAGTAGGAAGCCAGATGGGCATGGACCGTGCAAACGCCGACTACATGGGGATGCTGGCAACGGTTATGAATTCCCTTGCTCTCCAGGATAGTCTTGAGAACATCGGTATTCCTACACGTGTCCAGACATCCATCGAAATGCGCCAGGTGGCAGAACCTTATATCCGCAGGAAGGCAATGCGCCATCTGGAGAAAAAACGGGTAGTGATTTTCGCAGCCGGAACCGGCAACCCTTATTTCTCCACGGATACGACCGCTGCTCTCCGCGCTGCCGAAGTGGAAGCGGACGTTATTCTTATGGCTAAAAATAACGTCGACGGAGTGTATACATCCGATCCGAAATTGAATGACGATGCACGTAAGTACGATCGTCTTTCTTACATGGAAGTATTGAATGAAGGACTTGGAGTGATGGATTCCACTGCTTCATCATTATGTATGGACAACGATATCGATTTACTGGTATTCTCGATTATGGAAGAAGGAAATATTAAAAAAGCAGTCCTCGGTGAGGATATTGGAACGTTAGTGAGGGGGAAATAACATGTCTGACAAACTTATCAAAGAAACGAAGGAACAGATGAAAAAAGCTACCCAGGCTTTTTCGAAACAATTGGCTACCGTGCGGGCGGGACGTGCGAACCCGTCGATTCTCGACCCGGTATATGTCGATTACTACGGAGCTTCCACTCCGCTTCAGCAGCTGGCCCAGGTTTCAGCTCCGGAGCCGAGACTCCTTGTGATCACACCTTATGATAAATCAGCTATTTCGGAAGTGGAAAAAGCCATTCAGAAAGCCGACCTCGGTCTGTCCCCTTCGAGTGATGGTAACGTGGTCCGCATCAATATCCCTGCACTTACGCAGGAGAGACGTAAAGATCTGACAAAGCTCGTCAAGAAATATACGGAAGAAGCAAAAGTACAGATCAGAAACATCCGTCGTGAAACGAACGACGCTCTTAAGAAGAACGAGAAAGACGGGGAACTTACCGAAGATGACCTCCGTTCTTATCAGGATGACGTACAGAAGCTTACAGATGAGTACGTAAAAGAAATAGATAACCTGGCGAAACAGAAAGAAGAAGAGATGCTGGAAGTATAAAATTAAAGGGGAAGCCGTGCTGTATTTGTTTGGCAGTACGGCTTTTGTTTTGCTATCATATGTGGTAGTTTTGTTAGGAAGGGATAACGCTTATCCGAATTACATATAGTGAATTAAGAAAAGGATGGTATCCATGCCACTAAATCTTCCATTTATAAATCGGAGAGATCCGAAGCCGGAAGCAGAAACAGAAATTGATATGACAAATATACCAAAACATATAGCAATTATAATGGATGGAAATGGCCGCTGGGCAAAGGATAAAGGGTTGCCGAGAATTGCCGGTCATAAAGAAGGTATGGACGTTGTGAAGAAAGTGGTCCGGCATGCTTCGGATCTCGGGGTCGAAGTATTGACCCTTTACGCATTTTCTACGGAGAACTGGAAGCGGCCAAAAAAAGAAGTCGATTTTCTTATGAAACTGCCGGTCGATTTTTTACAGACGTATCTTCCGGAACTGGTTGAAAATAACATACGGGTCCAGACGATCGGTACGAAAGATCTTCTTCCGAAACATACTCAAAAAGCTGTGGATGAAGCTATTCATCGCACGGAAAACAATACAGGCATGGTGCTTAACTTCGCTTTGAATTACGGGAGCAGAAATGAAATCGTGGAAGTGACGCGGATGCTTGCGTCCAAAGTGGAGGAAGGGGAGCTTACGGCCGACAGCATCACCGAGGAAACGTTCAACTCCTATTTATACACCTCCCATCTCTGTGAGCCCGATCTGCTTATCCGGACGAGCGGGGAGCAGCGGTTAAGTAATTTTCTGCTTTGGCAGCTGGCTTATGCGGAGTTCTGGTTTACAGAGGTTTACTGGCCTTCGTTCACAGAATATACGTTGAACGAAGCCATTATCAATTATCAAAATCGAAAGCGTCGGTACGGCGGCGTGTAAGGTGTGGTTAGATGAAACAGCGTACTGTAACAGCGATTATTGCAGGTTTGATATTTATACCTATCGTTCTGCTTGGCGGAACTTTATTTACTTTGTTTGTATATTTACTGGCAAGTATAGCTATATTCGAACTTATGAGAATGAAGAAAATTGCAAGATATTCCGTGTCTTCGCTCATTATACTGCTATTTATGTGGGCACTGATGTTACCGGAAATAAACTCCTATGAACTGAGCTCTTTTGTAACGAAGGCTGAGCTATCGCTGGTGACGGTCCTGCTTCTTTTGAGTTACACTGTCCTCGTAAATAACAAATTCACCTTCGATGATGCAGGATTTCTTCTTATTTCAGCCGTCTACGTCGGAATGGGATTTTATTACCTGATCGAGACGAGAATCGAGGGAGGACTTGATTACGTATTTTATGCCCTGTTCGTCGTTTGGGCTACTGATACCGGGGCGTATGTATTCGGACGTATGTTCGGGAAAAGGAAGTTATGGCCTAAAATCAGCCCGAAAAAAACGGTGGAAGGTGCTCTCGGAGGTGTAGTACTTGCCTGCATCACCGCAGTCATTTTTCAGATATTCCATCCACTCCATTCATCCATGTTTATACTTATCGCCGTAACGATTCTCATTTCTGTAGCCGGTCAGATCGGCGACCTGGTGGAATCAGCTTTCAAACGTCATTACTTAGTCAAAGACTCGGGGAATATTCTGCCGGGCCACGGAGGAGTGCTGGATCGTTTCGACAGCCTCATCTTTATGCTTCCGGTTTTGCATCTGATTAATTTTATACCATAATTAGGAGCGTTGTTATGAAAAATATTGCACTTTTAGGAGCGACCGGATCAATAGGAGAACAGACACTGGAAGTGATCCGGCAGCACAAAGATAAGTTTTCCGTTTTCGCTTTAGCTTTCGGAACGAATGCCGGTAAAGCGATTCCTATGATAAGGGAATTCGAACCCGAAGCGGTGGTGACCGCGGACGAAGAAACACGGCGGAAAGTGTTCGAAGCTACTTCCCATAAAAACATCATGGTCGGTTCAGAAGGCATGGTTGCGGTTGCGAAAGATCCCGGTGCCGACGTTTTCGTCAATGCGGTGATGGGAAGTATCGGTCTTCCGGCCACCCTCGAAGCTATCCGGGCAAGGAAACGGATAGCTATCGCGAATAAAGAGACGCTCGTTACAGCCGGTCATCTGGTTATGGCAGAATCAAGAAAGTACGATACTCCTCTTCTTCCGGTGGACAGTGAACATTCGGCAATTTTTCAGGCGCTGAACGGGGAAAGACATGAAGATGTACGCAGACTGATCATAACCGCTTCGGGAGGCAGTTTCCGCGATAAAACGAGGGAAGAACTTCAGGGGGTCAATGTAAAAGATGCTCTGAATCACCCGAACTGGAGCATGGGAGCTAAAATTACCGTGGATTCCGCTTCGATGATGAATAAAGGGCTGGAAGTAATTGAAGCCCACTGGCTTTTCAATATGCCGTATGACAAGATACATGTCCTGCTTCACAGAGAAAGCGTCATCCACTCGCTCGTGGAGTTTCAGGACCGCAGCGTCATGGCCCAACTTGGGTCGCCGGATATGAAAGTGCCTATCCAGTACGCCCTCAGCTATCCCGAGAGAATTCCTCTCAGTGGCAGCGAATCACTGGAACTTGAGGATTTAGCTGAACTTCATTTTCAGAAGATGGACATGGAACGGTTCCGCTGCCTGAAATTCGCCTTTCAGGCCGGCCGGCAGGGAGGGTCCATGCCGGCAGTACTGAACGCTGCCAATGAACAGGCAGTGGCTATGTTTCTGAATGAACAGATCTCTTTTCTGGATATAGAAGCTTTTGTCGAACGGGCGCTTACAGAGCATAATTCTGTTTCTGAACCTTCATTATCAGATATAATAGAGATTGATAAAGAAACGAGAAAACGTGTGGAACGTTACGTTAAATAAAGGAAGGTGCTTCATGTGACGACGGTTATTGCGTTTATACTCATGTTCGGTCTCCTGGTGTTTGTGCATGAGTGGGGGCATTTGATCTTTGCAAAGCGTGCAGGGATGCTTGCTCGCGAGTTTGCTATCGGGTTCGGGCCAAAAGTGTTTTCGTTCACCAAAAATGAAACTTTGTATACGATTCGGCTTATACCTGCCGGGGGATATGTAAGAGTTGCCGGAGAGGACCCGGAAATCATAGACCTTAAGCCCGGACATCACATCGGTCTCGAGTTCGATGAATCCGGTCTCGTCAATAAAATAGTTGTAAACAATAAATCGAGGCATCCCGATGCCCGCATTGTCGAAGTGGAGCACGCAGACCTCGATCACACTCTTACCATTAATGGGTATGAACCCGGGGAAGAAGAGAAACTGTCATTTAATGTACATCCGGAAGCGATGTTCGTAATGGACGAAAAAGAAACCCAGATTGCCCCGTATGACCGGCAGTTCGCTTCGAAACCGAAAAGGAAAAGAGCAATGCAGCTCTTCGCCGGACCCATGATGAATTTTGTGCTTGCACTTATTTTATTTACGATACTGGGATTCGTCCAGGGTATCCCATCAGATGAAGCACGTTTCGGGGAGATACAGGAGAATTCTCCCGCAAGTGAAGCAGGTTTCCGGGCCGGGGATGAAGTTATCCAGGCCGAAGGGCAGCAGGTGGAGTCCTGGGAAGATTTCACAGGGATTGTACAGGAACATCCGGGAGAAACGATGAATGTTACTCTTTCGAGGAACGGCACAACGGAAGAGGTGGAAGTGACCCCGAGATCCGTAAAAGCTCAGGAAAGAGAGATTGGTCAGGTCGGAGTGACGAGAGCCTTCGAAGATTCCTTCGCGAAGAAAGCGACGTTCGGATTTACCCAGACGTACGAATGGTCCACGCTCATACTGACGAACCTCGGCAAACTGATTACTGGCCAGTTCTCTATAGACATGCTGTCCGGTCCTGTCGGAATCTATGACGCTACAGACCGGGTTGTGCAGACCGGCCTTACAAATTTCGTTATGTGGACAGCTGTATTGAGTGTGAACCTCGGGATTGTAAACCTTATGCCTATTCCGGCACTTGACGGAGGGCGGCTGTTGTTCATCGGTGTAGAACTGATCCGCGGGAAGCCGGTGGACCCTCAGAAAGAAGGAGCAATCACATTCTTCGGTTTCGCTTTACTGCTTCTGCTTATGATTGTGGTGACGTGGAACGATATTCAGCGCCTGTTTCTGTAAGTATCGGATATTAGGCGGTAATCACATAAAAGAAGCGGGAAAAAGGCGTTAGCGCCTTTTCCCTTTTTAAAAAGAGGAGAGGTGTCAGGAATGAGACAGAGTAAAATGCTAGTTCCCACATTAAAGGAAAACCCGGCTGAAGCTGACATAGCAAGTCACCAGCTTCTGGTAAGAGCAGGTTACATAAGGCAGCTGGCTTCGGGCATTTATACGCTTTTACCCTTAGGTAAACGCGTGCTGACGAAAATAGAGACTGTCATAAGGGAAGAAATGGATCGTGCAGGGGCCCAGGAAATGCTGCTTTCCGCTTTGCAGCCCGCCGAACTTTGGCAGGAAAGCGGGAGATGGTATACGTACGGATCTGAATTGATGAGAATGAAAGATCGTCACGACCGGGAATTTGCCCTCGGTGCCACTCATGAAGAAGCGATGACCAGCATTTTACGTAATGAGGTGGGCACTTACAAAAAACTTCCGATGACTTTGTATCAGATTCAGAACAAATTCAGGGATGAAAAGCGGCCAAGGTTCGGACTGTTGCGCGGTCGAGAATTTTTAATGAAGGATGCCTATTCATTTAATGAGTCCTTTGAGAGCCTGGATCAGAGTTATCAGAACATGTATGATGCTTACTGCCGTATTTTCGAGCGGCTTGGATTGAACTACCGGGCAGTAATAGCCGATTCGGGGGCCATGGGCGGAAAAGAAACTCACGAATTTATGGTTCTTTCTGAAGTAGGAGAGGACGTAATAGCCTATTCGGATACTTCCAAATACGCCGCTAACGTAGAAATGGCTCCGGTAACGAATAAGTATGAAAAGTCTGCGGAAACTCCCGCAGAAATGGAAAAGGTTTCTACACCTGACAGGAAAACGATGCAGGAAGTGGCTGATTACCTCGGTCATGGACTGGAGCAGGGCTTGAAATCCATTATGTTCAAGGTGGATGACGAGTATGTTCTCATAGTCACCCGGGGGGATCATGAAGTAAATGACGTTAAAGTGAAAAACTTCATGGATGCGAAAGTGGTAGATCTGGCTACGGAAGAAGATACGGTCCGGCTTATGGGGACAGGTTTCGGTTCCCTCGGCCCCGTCGGTGCTCCGCAAGAAGTGAAAGTGGTTGCGGATTATGCAGTGGAATCTCTTGTGAACGTCAGTTGTGGTGCGAATGAAGAAGGGTACCATTATAAAAATGTAACTCCCGGAAAAGATTTCGTGCCGGATGAGTACGCTGATATGCGTTTTGTCGAGGAAGGGGATCCCTCTCCGGACGGGGAAGGGGTCATCAAGTTCGCCCGCGGTATCGAAGTCGGCCATGTATTCAAACTGGGTTCTTTTTACGCCGAGAACATGGGTGCAACTTTCCTGGATAATAGCGGAAAGTCCCAGACGATGGTTATGGGGTCCTACGGAATCGGCGTATCCAGAACGCTGGCTGCCATGGTGGAACAATTCCACGACGACAGAGGCATCGTATGGCCGAAGCAGGCAGCTCCATATCTGGTTCACATCCTGTCCCTCAATCCTAAAAAAGAAGAACAGCGCGTGCTTGCCGACGACATTTACGCAGATCTTCTTGATGAGGGGATCGAGGTACTGTACGATGATCGTCCGGAAAGAGCCGGAGTAAAATTCGCAGACAGTGACCTTATCGGCATTCCCCTGAGAATTATTGTCGGGAAAAGGGCAGGCGAAGACATCGTGGAAGTGAAAATGAGAAATGAGGAAAGCAAAACGGAAATTGCCCGTTCCTCGCTTATGGATGAAATTAAAAATCTGCTGGCATAAAATGAATACCCCTGCTCATCCGGCAGGGGTATTGTTGCCGTGAGGGAGGAAGAAAATTTGAGCGTCAATAATCAGGAGAAAATGCATTACCTGATCGAACAGCTGCAGCTGTCGGAGGATATACGAAGTTATTTCAGGGATAGTGAACTGGTGAAACTTTCTGTCTACAGAAAAGAAAAGCGCTGGCATTTCCACTTCCACTTTCCGACCCCGTTGCCTGCGACAGTGTATGATTTATTCACTTCAACTCTTCAGTCGACGTTCAGTTCACTGGCTCACGTAAGCTGGGAAACACAGGTGGAAGCCTCTTTCGATGAGGAGACCATCCTTGACTACTGGAAATTATTCACCAATAAAATGACGAAGCTTTCTCCTGCTTACAAAGACTATGTATGCGAACAAAAACCGGAAATTAACGGTAATAGAATTATGTTAACATGCAGAAATGAAGCAGAAGGGGAAGCGATGAAGAAGAAACTTCAGGAAGCGTTTCAGGAGTACTGTAAAGAGGCAGGCCTCCCTTCGTGTCAGATCAGCGTTCGTCTGGAAGAGCAGGGAGAAGCGGTAACGAAATTCAAAGAAGAGCGAAAGCAGGAAGATCAGCTGCTAGTCCAGAAAGCCGTGAAAGAAAAAGAAGAGAAAGAGAAAGTCAAAGAGTCGGAGGGTCCCAAAGGGCCGGTGGAAATCGGTTATAAAATCCAGGAGGAGCCCGTTCCTATGTCTTCCGTTGAAGAAGAGGAGCGCCGTATTGTGCTTCAGGGATACATTTTTGACGCTGAAGTGAAGGAACTGCGGTCCGGCCGCCACCTTCTTCTTCTGAAAGTGACAGATTACACCGATTCTTTTTCTGTAAAAATGTTTTCGCGCGGAGACGATCAGGCTGCGATTTTCAAACAGGTGAAGGCCGGAATGTGGGTGAAAATGCGCGGAGGCATCCAGACCGACAACTTTACAAACGAACTTACTATGATGGCGAACGACATCATTCAGATCAAAGTGAAGGAACGTGAAGATACAGCCCCTGAGGGAGAAAAAAGGGTGGAGCTGCACGCTCACACGACGATGAGTCAAATGGACGCCCCCGTTTCTCCTTCCACACTCATTAAGCAGGCGGCAGACTGGGGTCATGAAGCGATTGCCATCACGGATCACGCCGCAGCCCAGGCTTTCCCCGAAGCGCACGCTGCCGGGGAGAAGAACGATATCCAGGTCATTTATGGACTGGAAGCGAATCTCGTTAATGACGGGGTGCCCATAGCTTACGAGCCCACGGACCGTCCGTTGAAGGATTCGGTATATGTAGTGTTTGACGTGGAAACTACGGGGCTTTCAGCCGTTTACGATAAGATCATTGAACTTGCTGCTGTGAAAATCGAGGAAGGCGAGATTATGGACCGGTTCGAATCATTCGCCAACCCGCACCAGCCATTGTCGGAGACCACCGTGGAACTGACCGGAATTACCGACGATATGGTGAACGATGCCCCTGAAATTGAAAAAGTACTGAATGATTTCAAGGAGTGGGCCGGAGAAGATATTCTTGTTGCTCACAATGCAAGTTTCGATATGGGATTTTTGAATACGGGATACGAATCGGTGGGGCTCAGTAAATCACAGAACCCGGTCATCGACACGCTCGAGCTGGCCAGATTCCTTCTCCCGGATCTTAAAAATCATCGGCTCAATACGTTGTGTAAGAAGTTTGATATTGAACTCACTCAGCATCACCGGGCTATTTATGATGCGGAAGCAACAGGGTACCTGTTGTGGAAGCTGGTTAAAAAGACGATGGACGAGAAAGAAATATATAACCACAAAAATTTGAACGATTATATGGGGGAAGGGAAAGCCTATCAGCGTTCGAGACCGAGCCACTGCATCATACTTGCTAAAAATGACACCGGACTGAAGAATCTTTACCGTCTCATTTCGGAATCGCATATCGATTATTTTTACAGGGTCCCGCGCATCCCCCGTTCCCGGCTTACTATGCACCGGGAAGGCCTGATTGTCGGTTCCGGATGCGACAAAGGAGAACTTTTTGAAACGATGATGCAGAAATCCGAAGAGGAGGCCGAGAGGGTGGCTGAATTTTATGATTACATAGAAATTCAGCCGGTCGGTAATTACGCCCATCTCATAGAGAAAGATATTCTTCAGACGGAAGCTCAGGTGTACGATATTCTGAAAAAGCTGACCGCCCTCGGTGAAAAACTGAATAAACCCGTAGCGGCTACCGGGAATACCCATTATATTAACGAGCGCGATAAAATTTACAGACAGGTTCTCATCTCTTCCCAAAGCGGAAACCCGCTGAGCCGGCAGACGCTTCCTGAGGTGCATTTCAGAACTACGAATGAAATGATTGAAGAATTTTCTTTTCTGGGTGAAGAGAAAGCGAAAGAAGTTGTCGTCACCAACACGAACAAAATAGCGGGGCTCATGGAAGAAGTCCACCCTGTGAAAGAAGATTTGTATACTCCCAATATTGAAGGCGCGGATCAGGAAATCAGGGATATGTCCTACAATAAAGCTCGAAGTATTTATGGAGACGAGCTGCCCGAACTTGTCGTAAACCGACTGGAAAGAGAGCTCGAAAGTATTATCGGAAACGGATTTGCCGTAATTTATCTTATCTCTCAAAAGCTGGTGACTAAATCACTCAGCGACGGTTACCTCGTAGGGTCGAGGGGGTCTGTCGGTTCGTCATTCGTAGCTACCATGACAGATATTACGGAGGTCAACCCGCTCCCTCCCCATTACGTCTGTCCGTCCTGCAGACACCATGAATTCTTCTCGGACGGCAGTGTCGGCAGTGGTTTTGACCTTGAGGACAAAGCCTGTCCCGAATGCGGAACGCCGTACGTCAAAGACGGTCAGGACATACCTTTCGAAACGTTCCTCGGTTTCAAAGGCGATAAAGTTCCCGACATTGATCTGAACTTTTCCGGGGAGTATCAGCCGAGAGCTCACGATTACACGAAAGAACTGTTCGGGGAAGATAAAGTATACCGGGCCGGTACTATCGGCACGGTAGCTGAGAAAACGGCTTACGGATTTGTCAAAGGGTACGCGTCGGATCATCAGCTGCAGTATAAAAATGCCGAAGTCGACAGACTCGTTCAGGGATGTACGGGTGTGAAAAGAACTACCGGGCAGCACCCCGGAGGCATAATCGTAGTACCTGACGACAAGGATATCTATGATTTTTCACCAATCCAGTTCCCGGCGGACGATACCGACTCCAATTGGCGTACTACCCATTTCGACTTTCACTCCATCCACGATAACCTGTTGAAACTCGATATTCTCGGTCACGATGATCCGACCGTCATTCGTATGCTCCAGGACCTATCAGGCATCGATCCGAATGATATACCGGTGGATGATGAAGAAGTAATGAAAATTTTCAGCGGTCCTGATGTTTTAGGAGTCACCTCCGAGCAGATCAACTGTAAAACGGGGACCCTTGGCGTGCCGGAGTTCGGAACGAAATTCGTACGTCAGATGCTCGAAGATACGAAGCCGAAAACATTTGCGGAACTTGTTATCATCTCAGGACTGTCCCACGGCACCGATGTCTGGCTCGGGAATGCCGAACAGCTGATCAGCGACGGCATATGCACACTTCCGGAAGTGATCGGCTGCCGTGATGATATAATGGTCTATCTTATGCACAAAGGTCTTGAACCGGGGCTTGCGTTCAAGATTATGGAGTTCGTCCGTAAGGGGCGGGGTCTTGAAGATGAATGGATCCAGGAAATGAAGAAACACGGCGTACCGGACTGGTACATCGAGTCCTGTAAGAAGATCAAGTACATGTTCCCGAAAGCACACGCTGCTGCCTACGTATTGATGGCAGTCCGTATTGCATACTTCAAAGTGCATTATCCCATTTATTTCTACGCTGCTTATTTCACAGTAAGAGCGAGTGATTTTGAACTGGATACAATGGTTAAAGGTTCCGGAGCTATCCGGAGCCGTATAGAAGACATTCAGCAGAAAGGGCTGGATGCAACTCCTAAAGAAAAGAACCTTATGACAGTTCTCGAAATTTCACTTGAGATGTGTGAACGTGGTTACAGTTTGGGGAGCGTGGATCTCTACCGTTCCACCGCTTCGGAATTCATCGTCGACGGGAACACTCTCATCCCTCCGTTCAATGCGGTCGACGGCCTTGGAACAAACGCGGCTATCAATATTGTGAAAGCCAGAGAAGACGGTGAATTTTTATCGAAACAGGATTTGAGGGAAAGGAGCCGTATCTCCAAAACGGTACTTGAGTATCTGGACGATCATGGATGCTTATCCGACATGCCAGATGAGAACCAGCTCTCTCTGTTCTAGGCAAGTTGCGTACCGGAGCCAATTATGATATATTAATTATGGTTGGAAACGTGATAGCAAGCAGGGAAAAGAGTGGGGATACGCCCACTCTTTTGTTTCTATTTTTTATGAGCTTCTCCCTGCTTATTGCTGCCGCTATGATAATGATCATAGCGGTTTCTCATGAGAAAAAGAAAATATAGCGTAAGGAGGTCGTGTGGTTGAGTCAGGACGTAATTAAAGTAACAGAACAATTAGTCATGCCGATCTTACAGGATCTTAATGCAGAATTAGTCGATGTAGTATTTGAAAAAGAAGGAAAGAACTGGTTTCTACGCGTTTTTATCGATAAAGAAAATGGAATTGATATTGAAGAATGCGGGATCGTCTCCGAGAAGTTGAGTGAAAAACTTGATGAAGAAGACCCGGTCGATTTCGCCTATTTCCTCGATGTTTCTTCTCCTGGTGCAGAAAGACCACTGAAGAAGAAAGAGGATTTTGAGAAGTATGTCGGAGAATACGTCTACATGAAGCTTTATGAGCCCGTAGAAGGGGAAAAAGAATTTGAAGGAACCCTCAGAAGTTTCCAGGATGAAATTGCAGAAATTGAAATAAGAATAAAAACGAGAAGAAAGACGCTGGAAGTGCCGTTCAATAAGATAGCCAAAGCACGACTGGCAGTTACGTTTAATTAATAAAGGGGTGGATTCAGGTGAGTCAGCAATTGTTTGATGCCATGAATTATTTGGAAAAAGAAAAAGGCATCGATAAGGATTTTCTGCTCGAGGCGTTGGAAGCTGCATTGATTTCAGCATATAAGAAGAATTTTAATGCCGCTACAAATGTTCGCGTAAGTATAAATGAAGAAGAAGGCGCTATGAAAGTTTTCGCTCAAAAAACAGTAGTGGATGAAGTGGAAGATAACCAGCAGGAAATTTCCACTGAAGAAGCAAAGGAAATCAACCCTAACTACGAAGCCGAAGATGTTGTGGAAGTGGAAGTTACCCCCGCAGATTTCGGCCGAATAGCCGCTCAGGCTGCGAAACAGGTGGTGACCCAGCGAGTCAGGGAAGCGGAACGCGGAATCATTTACGGAGAGTATGTCGACCGTGAAGAAGATATTATGAACGGCATCATCCAGAGAAAAGACAACCGGTTCGTCTACGTAAATCTCGGTAAAGTGGAGGCCCGGCTTCCCGAGGGAGAACAGATGCCGAAAGAAACGTACAACGTCCATGACCGTCTTAAAGTTTATGTCACAAAAGTGGAAAACAATAATAAAGGTCCGCACGTTTATGTTTCGAGGACGCACCCGAATCTACTGAAGCGTCTCTTTGAAATGGAAGTGCCGGAAATATACGACGGGACAGTAGAAGTGACGTCCGTGGCACGTGAAGCCGGAGACCGCTCTAAAATCTCCGTATATGCGGAAGATCCGGAAATCGATCCGGTCGGCTCCTGTGTCGGTCAGGGCGGTCAGCGCGTACAGACTATAGTGGATGAGCTTAAAGGCGAGAAAATAGACATTGTACAGTGGTCGGAAGATCCGGTTGTATATGTCACTAATGCGCTCAGTCCTTCCAAAGTACGTAAAGTCATCGTCAATGAAGAGGAACAGGCAACGACGGTGATCGTGCCGGATTATCAGCTTTCGCTTGCTATAGGTAAAAGAGGTCAGAACGCCAGACTGGCGGCTAAATTAACCGGGTGGAAGATTGACATTAAAAGTGAATCCGAAGCTCTCGAAAACGGCCTTCTTGATGATGATAGCGACCTGGAGGAAGAGGCGGCAGATAATCCTGATCCTTTGGAAGAGTGATAAGGAGAAAGGGGAATATTCATGCCTAAACAGAAAAAGAAGACACCTTTACGGAAGTGTGTAGTAACCCAGGAAATGAAGCCGAAACAGCAGTTGATTCGCGTGGTTCGCAATAAAGAGGGAGAGGTCTTTGTAGACCCGACCGGTAAAAAGAATGGCAGAGGTGCCTATATTTCTAAAGATCTGAATGTAATCAATACCGCCGAAGAACAGGGGATGCTCGCAAGGCATTTGAACACAGGCATCGATTCCGCGGTGTTCGAACAGTTAAGAGCACAAGTGACCGAAATTGAGTAAAGGTACCTATCTGGATTTTCTCGGGCTGGCAATGAGAGCCGGTAAAATAACGGTGGGGGAAGAATCCATCGTAAAAGATATCCAGTCGAAACGTGCGAAACTGGTGTTAGTTGCCGCAGATACCGGGAAACAGACAAAGAAAAAGCTGAATGACAAATGCAGCTATTATCAAATTCCGATTTTCGAAGTGGATGATCGTCAGACGATATCACAAGCAATAGGGAAATCGGGACGAGTTGCGATCGCAGTTACGGAGAAAGGTTTCGCCAAAAAAATGCAGTCGTTACTCGAGGAAATTAATCGGGGGTGAAAGTATGAGTAAAATGAGAATTTACGAATACGCCAAAAAGAATAATGTAGAAAATAAAAAAGTGATCGAAACACTTAACGAAATGGGGATGGACGTTACGAACCACATGGTTGCCATAACGGAAGAAACGCAGCAGCAACTGGACAAAACGTTCAACCCTTCTTCCGGTCAGGAAGAAAAATCTGCTGAAAACACGCAGAAGAGCGCAGAGAAAAAACCTAAGAAAAAGAAAAGCAACAATAAAAAAGCGAAAAATAAGCAGGAAGCTCATAAACAGCAGGAAAGAAAACCTAAAAGCAAAAATGAGACTCCTTCCAAAGTATTTTACGAAGGCACACTTACGGTGAGCGAACTTGCGGAGAAGCTGAATAAGGATTCTTCCGAAATATTGAAGAAACTTCTCCTTATGGGAGTTATGGCCAATAAGAACCAGACTCTCGACAGCGATACGATTGAACTGATCGGTGACGAATTCGGTGTGGAGGTCGAAGAGAAAGAAGCGGTGGACGAAACCGATATCGAAAACCTCACTTTCGAAGATAGCCCGGAAGACCTTGAAGAACGCCCTGCCGTAGTAACCATAATGGGTCACGTTGACCACGGAAAGACTACTCTCCTTGATTCGATCCGTAATACGAAGGTCACTGCAGGGGAAGCAGGGGGAATTACGCAGCACATTGGAGCGTATCAGATCGAAGAGAACGATAAAAAAGTTACATTTCTTGATACGCCCGGACACGCAGCATTTACAAGTATGCGTTCCCGTGGTGCTCAGGTAACGGACGTGGCGATTCTTGTCGTTGCGGCTGATGACGGGGTAATGCCGCAGACGAGAGAAGCGATTTCACATGCGAAAGCAGCCGAAGTACCGATCATCGTTGCCGTTAACAAGATGGACGTGGAAGGTGCGAATCCTGACCGTGTTATGCAGGAACTCATGCAGTTCGAACTGGTTGCCGAAGATTACGGCGGCGACACGATCTTTGTGAAAATGTCCGCTCTTGCAGGAGAAGGAATAGATGAGCTTCTGGAAATGATTACATTAGTTTCCGAAATGGAAGAACTGAAAGCCAACCCTGCACGTCCTGCATTCGGAACGGTCATCGAAGCCGAACTTGATAAAGGAAGAGGACCTGTCGCAACACTTCTTGTACAGAATGGAACTCTGAACGTCGGAGATTCCGTCGTTGTAGGTAACACATACGGTCGTGTGCGTGCCATGGTCAACGATATCGGCCGCCGGGTGAAAGAAGCTGCTCCTTCTACACCAGTGGAAGTGACGGGACTTAATGACGTACCGCATGCGGGAGATCGTTTCCTCGTCTTTGAAGATGAAAAGAGAGCCAAGTCTATCGGTGAAGCACGTAAACAGCAAAAAATCGAAGAAGAAAGACGATCGACTCAGAAAGTCAGTCTCGACGATCTTTTTGAACAGATCCAGCAGGGTGAGTTGAAAGAGATCAATCTTATTCTTAAAGCCGATGTTCAGGGTTCGGTCGAAGCTCTGGCCGGTTCACTTGAAAAGATTGAAGTCGAGGATGTGAAAGTTAACATCATCCATACCGGAGTAGGGGCTATTACAGAGTCTGATGTTTCCCTGGCTGCCGCCTCCAGCGGAGTTATTATCGGATTCAACGTACGTCCGGACGGTAACGCAAGAAAGTCCGCCGAAGCCGAAAACGTTGAGATCAGACTCCACAATGTCATTTACAAAGCCATTGAAGAGATTGAGGCTGCTATGAAGGGTATGCTCGATCCTGAATTCGAAGAAAAAATAATCGGTCAGGTAGAAGTCCGCGAAATCTTTAAAGTTTCAAAAGTCGGTACCATCGCAGGTTCTTATGTTACAGACGGTAAAATCAACCGGAACGCAGGCGTACGCGTCATCCGCGACGGTGTCGTAATCTTCGAAGGTGAAATCGACCAGCTGAAACGGTACAAAGATGATGCGAAGGAAGTAGTACAGGGTTATGAATGTGGTGTAACCGTCAAAAACTTCAACGATATAAAAGTCGGAGATATCATTGAACCTTTCGTAATGGAAGAAGTAGAACGAACGTGATTGTAAGTGCAGAGATAGATGGAATGATACACGGTGCCCAATCGCTCAAAGAAAAAAGAGCGGTTCTGCGCCGTGTACAATCCAGGATTCAAAACGAATTTAACGTCTCTGTGAGCGAAATCGATCACCAGAATCTTTGGCAACGCACCAAAATCGGAGTGGTCACCATCTCGTACGATTATCAAAAAGCGGAACAGACCATTCAGAAAGTGCTGCACTTTATTGATTCTTTTCCGGAATTTGAACGAATGGATACCTTCCTGGAACGTCTTTAGGAAAGTGGGTGAAGAAATATGAGTGAAATGAGAGCGAATCGTGTAGCAGAGCAGATCAAAAAAGAATTAGGGGACATTATCAGTAAAAAGATAAAAGATCCGCGTATAGGTTTTGTGACTGTGACAGATGCGGAAGTGACCGGAGATCTGCAGCAGGCAACTGTATATATCACCGTGCTCGGTGATGACCCGGAAACCCAGGATACGCTTGCAGGACTGGCCAAAGCCAGAGGGTTCATACGCTCTGAAATAGGAAAGAGGATCCGTTTGAGGAAAACTCCGGAGATCACTTTCGAAATTGACGAAGCAGTAGAACGCGGAAACCGCATCGAGTCCCTGTTGAACAATCTGAACGACACGAATAACACGTAACCCCGGGTTCTCAATAACCGGGGTTACATTTATAATTGGAGGGGAACAGGAATATGGATGGTATTTTTCCATTGTGGAAACCCAAAGGGTTAACTTCCCATGACTGCGTAGTGAAGGTAAGAAAAGTAGCCGGAACGAAAAAAATCGGTCACACCGGTACTCTGGACCCTGAGGTGGAAGGGGTATTGCCGCTGTGTATCGGCAAAGCGACTAAGCTCGTTCCTTTTCTTACCGATACAGAAAAAACCTACGAGGCAGTTATTTCCCTCGGCACGGCGACGGAGACGGAAGATGCCTGGGGAGAAGCGATCGGCACGGCTGAAGTGCCCGATATTTCCGATGATTATATCCAGAAGGTGCTGGAGGATTTTCAGGGACACATTACGCAGGTGCCCCCCATGTATTCGGCTGTTAAAGTAAATGGCAGGCGACTGTACGAATATGCGAGGGAAGGTATGGAAGTGGAAAGACCTGAACGGCAGGTGACGATTCACGAACTGCATTGGATGGAGAGAGTGAGCAGGGAATCGTTCAGAGTGAAAGTGGTCTGCTCCAAGGGGACTTACATAAGAACGCTTTGCGTGGATATAGGAAAAGCTCTCGGACTGCCTGCACACATGAAGGAATTAACGAGGACCGGTACCGGGGAGTTCACCGAAACCGATTGTGTAAGACTCGAAGATCTGGACAGAGATAAACTGAATAACGGGCTGCTTCCGATGAAGAAAGCCGTCCCTCATTTGCCTGAGTGGGAGGTTACGGAAGAAGAGGCGTCTCTTATAAGAAATGGTCAGAGATTTGATCGCCCGGCCAGCTGGAGTGCAGGAGAAATTCACGTCGCTGTTCATCAGGGGGAACTGCTTGCTCTGTATCATGACCACCCTGATAAACCGGGTCTGATAAAGCCGATCCGCGTACTTAAACAGTAATAAATGAAGCAGGTGAGACAGTATGAAAGTGTTTCGATTGGATAACCGTACCAGTAGTGTGAAAGAACAGGTGGAGACCAGCGTAACAGCTGTCGGTTTTTTTGATGGTGTGCATACAGGTCACCGCAAAGTAATGATGAAAGCGAAAGAGATGGCAGAGAAAGAAGGCAGGAAATGGGGAGTGATGACTTTCGATCCCCACCCTTCAGTAGTATTGAAGGGAGTGGAAAATGCCCAGTACTTAACCCCTTTGCCGGTGAAAGAAAAGCTCATAGAAGAACTGGGAGCCGATTACCTTTTCATTGTTCCATTCACGAAGGAACTGGCATCTTTGAGTCCGCAAACGTTCGTGGATGAATATTTTGCAGGTCTTCGTATCGCCCATGTAGTGGCAGGGTTCGATTTCTCATTCGGGCATAAAGGAAAAGGGAATATGGACATCATCGATCAGCTGGCTGACGGACGATTTACATCTTCGACCGTCGAGGAATTTCAGGAAGGCAGCGAAAAGGTCAGTTCCACCCGGATAAGAAAACTGCTGGATGAAGGAGAGGTGAATGCGGCCAATGAACTTCTCGGTCGCAGCTATGTAATATATGCGAAGCCTGCCGGGGCAGGGGAGCTGGAGATACCTCTCCATTACCACCATCCCGAAGACGGAGAATATGAAGTAGAGGTTGATGGTGAGAGAGGGCGCGCAGTGGTAAAAGGAAGCAGAATTGAATGGAAGAACGGATGTAACAGGAACGAAGGAGATGTGCCTGTTCATTTTCTTGAAGAATTGCGAAAACAACCCTAAAGGTTGCATTTTTCCTTTCAGTTTTGTATGATTTAAAATGAACCTTCGCTAGGCGCTTCGACTCACCGACGATCGCTTGGGGCAAGGGAATGAATTAATTTTAGGAGGTGGAGCTGTAATGGCTTTAACTAAGGAACGTAAAAACGAAATAATTGAACAGTACAAGACTCACGAAAATGATACAGGGTCTTCGGAAGTTCAAATCGCAGTTTTGACAGAGCAAATCACTACACTGAACAATCATTTGCGTTATCATAAACATGATCACCATTCCCGTCGCGGACTGTTGAAAATGGTTGGTAGACGTCGTAATCTGTTGAGCTATCTACGTGATAATGATATTAAACGTTATCGTGAGTTGATCCAAAGTCTTGGTCTGCGTCGCTAACGTACAGGTAAAAGCGGGAGGGATCCCGCTTTTTCTGTATGTTTACATATCTATAAGCTTAGTGACACTGATCGGTATTGCAAATTAGAGAGGAGTACAATCTTCTATGACAGATAATAAACAAGTGTTTTCTATTGATATCGGCGGTCAGACGCTGTCGGTGGAAATAGGTGAAATGGCAAAGCAGGCGAACGGAGCAGCGATGATCAGCTATGGTGATACATCGGTTCTTTCCACAGCTACCGGTTCCAAAGAGCCGAAAGACCTTCCGTTTTTCCCGTTGACTATTAACTATGAAGAACGTCTATATGCCGTAGGGAAAATACCGGGCGGCTTCATTAAGCGTGAAGGGCGTCCGAGCGACAAAGCGGTATTGACTGCCCGTTTGATCGATCGCCCGATCAGACCGCTGTTTCCGGACGGGTTCCGGAACGATATCCAGGTTATCAACACTGTGATGAGTGTGGATCAGGACTGTTCCTCCGAAATCGCGGCGATGATAGGGTCTTCTATCGCGCTCAGTGTCTCTGACCTCCCGTTCGCGGGACCGATCGCCGGAGTTATCGTCGGACGGGTGGACGGAAAATTCGTCATCAACCCGACCGTCGAACAGCAGAAAGCGAGTGACATCGATTTAACAGTGGCCGGAACGAAAGATGCGGTCAACATGGTGGAAGCAGGAGCACTTGAAGTTCCGGAAGCCGATATGCTTGAAGCGATCATGTTCGGGCATGAAGAGATTAAACGCCTGGTGGAATTTCAGGAAGAGATCATTAAAGCTGCCGGAAAAGAAAAAATGGAAGTGCAACTTCTTTCAAATGACGAACAGCTTCAGCAGAAGACGGAAAGGGAAGCTACGGCTTCCATAGTCGAAGCTATTCAGATTAACGATAAAAAAGCACGGGAAGAAGCGATCGATAAGGCTAAAAACGACTACCTGGATAAAGTCGCTGAAGAGGATTTGGAGGAAGAAGCGATCGGTCAGATCAAGTCCATCCTGGACGATATTGTAAAAGCCGAGGTACGCAGACTGATTACGAAAGAGAAAATAAGACCTGACGGCCGAAGCCCGCGTGAAATCCGACCTCTTACCTCAAGAGTGGATGTGCTGCCACGCACACACGGATCGGGGATGTTCACCCGTGGTCAGACCCAGGCGCTCAGCGTATGTACACTTGGAGCACTGGGAGAAGTCCAGATCCTGGACGGTCTGGACCTGGAAGAATCGAAACGCTTTATGCACCATTACAATTTCCCGAACTTCTCCGTCGGGGAAACAGGACCGATACGCGGTCCGGGCCGTCGTGAAATCGGTCATGGAGCCTTGGGGGAAAGAGCACTTGAAGTGGTCATTCCATCCGAAGAGGAATTTCCGTATACTATACGGCTCGTTTCCGAAGTGCTTGAATCCAACGGTTCCACTTCCCAGGCCAGTATATGTGCCAGTACTCTTGCAATGATGGACGCCGGTGTGCCGATTAAAGCACCCGTAGCCGGTATTGCCATGGGTCTTGTGAAATCAGGGGATGATTACACGATTCTGACAGATATTCAGGGAATGGAAGACTTTCTCGGAGATATGGATTTCAAAGTAGCCGGTACCGAAAAAGGTGTCACTGCCCTGCAGATGGACATCAAGATTGAAGGTCTTTCGAGAGATATTCTGAAAGAGGCGCTGGAACAGGCGAAAAAAGGAAGAATGGACATACTCGGGCACATGCTTGAAGTAATGCCTTCCACACGCAGTGAACTGTCCTCCTACGCTCCTAAAATTATGAAAATGTCGATCAACCCCGATAAAATTCGTGATGTCATCGGTCCGAGCGGCAAACAGATCAATAAGATCATCGAAGAAACAGGGGTGAAAATCGACATTGAGCAGGATGGGACTGTCTTCATTTCCTCTCAAAATAGCGAAATGAATGAAAACGCCAAAAAAGTGATCGAAGATATCGTTCGTGACGTAGAAGTGGGAGAAGTGTATGATGGTACAGTGAAACGGGTGGAGAAATTCGGAGCCTTCGTGGAACTGTTCAAAGGCAAAGAAGGCCTCGTACACATCTCCGAGCTGGCGGAAGAACACATTAAAAAAACAGAAGACGTAGCCAATGTTGGGGATACGCTGACTGTAAAAGTGAAAGAGATCGACAGACAGGGAAGGATAAACCTTTCCAGAAAAGCGATCCTTGTAGAACAGAAAGAGAAAGAGCAGAGTGAAGAAGGACAGCAGACAGAGTAAAGAAAAGCGAACTGGATAATTCCAGTTCCTTTTTTTAATTAAAAACATATAGCACAACCGTGCTTTTTCACTTGTTTCGAAGCAGTTCAGAACTTTCGGGAGGAAATCGGAGAATACGCTGCCAGGATATACTTAGTTCTCCATTGAGAAGGTTAGTTACCGAATCGGCTCATCTATTGTATTAGCATTCCGGAGAAGTATTAGGTTACGATTGGGTAGTATGAGTTTACAGGTGTGGTTTACCGGCAGTTCGCACGCAGTCACCATACGTTCCTCAAGGCTGACGGACCCTGGTGTTCCGGGTATAATGAGTATTGTTCCTTATGACGTAAACCGGGGAAATGTGATAAAATAACAAAATAGTGGGACTGTAATTAATTTTCAAAATCAATTACAGGGAAAGGAAGATAATGATGAGCGAGCAGAAAAAAGTTAATGTAGCCGTTCTCGGTGCTACCGGAGCGGTCGGACAGAAAATGATCGAAACACTGGAAGATAGAGACTTTCCTGTTAAAGAACTGAAACTGTTGTCTTCAAGTCGTTCTGCAGGGTCAAAGATTTCTTTCAAAGGTGAAGAATATACAGTGGAAGAAGCACAACCGGAAAGCTTTGAAAATGTGGATATCGCATTGTTCTCCGCAGGAGGATCGATTTCCAAAAAACTTGCGCCGGAAGCGGTGAAACGCGGTGCTCTTGTTATTGATAATACAAGTGCGTACAGGATGGACCCGGAAGTCCCTCTCGTAGTACCGGAAGTGAATGAAGAAGATATTAAAGAAAACAAAGGGATAATAGCGAATCCTAACTGCTCCACAATTCAGATGGTCGCTGCTCTTAAGCCGATTGATGACAAATATGGGCTGAAACGGGTCCTTGTATCGACTTATCAGGCAGTGTCCGGAGCCGGAAACGATGCAGTTGATGAGATGAATGAACAGTCGAGAGCGATGCTCGACGGGAAAGAGTACGAAACGAATATACTTCCTGTCAAAGGAGACGAAAAACATTTTCCGATAGCTTTTAACGCTCTGCCGCAAATCGACGTATTCGAAGAAGACGGCTATACTTTCGAAGAAAAGAAAATGATCAATGAAACGAAGAAGATTATGCATATGGACAAACTTCCCGTTTCAGCGACGTGTGTACGCCTCCCGTTTGCGGTTTCCCATGCGGAGAGTGTATATGTCGAAATCGATCAAGAAGCAGTAAGCGTAAGTGATTTCAGAAAAGTCATCAGTAATGGAGAAGGCCTGACACTTCAGGACAACCCGTCCGAGCAGGACTATCCTACGCCGCTGTCGGCAGCCGGCAAGAAAGATGTATTTGTCGGAAGGATTCGTAAAGACCCGGATGTCGATTACGGTTTTCATATGTGGGTCGTCTCGGATAATCTACTCAAAGGCGCGGCCTGGAACTCCATACAGATAGCAGAAAGAGTCGTGACAAATAACTGGTTGTAATCCAATGACTATAGAGGTGTAAGGAATGGATATCGTAGTTCAGAAATTTGGAGGAACATCGGTCCGGGACGAAGAAAGCCGTGCCCGGGCCATGTCCCACATTGAGAAAGCAGTGAAAGAAGGATACAAAGTAGTAGTAGCGGTTTCCGCGATGGGGAGAAAAGGTGAACCGTATGCGACGGATACTCTGTTAAGTCTCGTGGATCATCCGAATACAACTTTGTCTTCGAGGGAACAGGATCTTCTCATGTCCTGCGGAGAAGTGATATCATCCGTCGTATTTTCGGATGAATTATCGAAGGCCGGTGTTTCATCGACAGCTCTTACCGGAGCACAGGCAGGGTTTTTCACTAACAGTGATTTCACCAAAGCTAAAATAGTCGATATGAAACCGGACAGAATATTGCAGGAACTTAAAGATTTAGATGTAGTAGTTGTGGCAGGCTTCCAGGGAAAAACCGAAGAGGGGGATGTCACGACGTTCGGACGCGGAGGCAGTGATACGACTGCTGCCGCACTCGGTGCAGCTTTAAATGCAGAATACGTGGATATCTTCACGGACGTCGAAGGTATTATGACTGCAGATCCGAGAATTGTGGAATCGGCCCGTACGATGAAGCAGATTACGTATAATGAGATCAGTAATCTTGCTTATCAGGGAGCCAAAGTGATACATCCGAGAGCTGTAGAAATCGCCATGCACGCAAAAGTTCCGTTACGGGTAAGGTCTACATATTCGGACTTACCGGGCACGCTCGTTTCTGCTTCCACGGACGGGGAGAATGGCAGTGATATCGATGACAGACTCGTTACCGGTATCGCCCATATGACTGGAATTACACAAATAAAAATTCCGGTGGAAGAAGAAAACGGCAATGTTCAGGCAAAAGTCTTCGGTATGATGGCAGAAGCGGGTATCTCGGTGGATTTCATCAATATTTCACCGAACTCGATTGTATTCACCATTGCCGAACCTTATACGGAAAAGGCGAGAGAGCTGTTCGAACAGGAAGGATTTTCTCCGGTAATAAAACGGAACTGTGCCAAAGTATCGACTGTGGGGGCCGGAATTTCAGGGGTCCCGGGCGTTACTTCCAAGATAGTTAATACATTAAGCAGTGCCGGAGTGCAGATTCTTCAGTCCGCAGACTCACACACGACTATCTGGATGCTGATCAGGGAAGAGGACATTAAGGAAGCCGTTAATGCTCTACATTCGATATTTCAACTGAGCGAAGATATATAAAGGGGAGATGAATATGGATTTCGGACGGGTACTGACTGCTATGGCAACTCCGATTGACAGTTTCGGACAGGTGGATTTTCCGAAAATTGATGAACTTGTCGACCATCTGGTTAATAACGGAAGCGACGGCCTGGTGGTAGCCGGGACGACCGGGGAATCTGCCACTCTTTCTTTTGATGAGAAAGTGAAAGTATGGGAAAGGACCGTTTACGCAGCGGACGGACGGGTCCCTGTCCTTGCCGGTTCAGGTACTAACGGAACCCAGGAATCTCTGGAACTTTCCCTTCTGGCTCAGAATGTGGGAGTCGACGGTCTGATGCTGGTCGTTCCTTACTACAACAAACCGAATCAGGAAGGCCTGTATCTGCATTTTAAAACGATTGCTGAGAAAGTGGACGTACCGATAATGGTATATAACGTCCCCGGTCGCACAGTCGTACGCTTGAATCCGGAGACTATCGTAAGGCTCTCCGAAATCCCCAATATCGCAGCCGTTAAGGAAGCTACCGGCGACCTGAGCGCCATGGCTGAAATCATAGAGGGCGCATCCAATGATTTTAACGTTTATACCGGCGATGATCATCTGACATATCCTACGTACGCTATCGGTGGTCGTGGTGTGGTGTCGGTGTCTTCTCATGTAGCCGGTAAAACGATGCAGGAAATGCTTGATTTATTTGACCAGGGTGAAATAAAAAAAGCTGCCGCCATACATCGTAAGCTCGTACCGGTCTGTAAAGGGATGTTTATAGCTCCTTCGCCGGCGCCGATCAAAGAGGCTTTGAAAAGGAAAGGTCTCGATGTCGGAGGAGTACGTCTCCCGATGGTGCCTTTGACAAAGGAGGAAGAAACATTCATCCACAACCTGGTGGATGACCTGTAATCCGGCTGTCCTTCACCATTAATATCTCCCTGACATCCTGTTGCCGGTACCTGCAGTATTCCGGTGCCCAATCTGTCAGTTGAGGGGAATCAATTGTTCGACCGGTCTTTTCCGAAAGGCCGGTCGTTACGTATTTTCAAGCATCCTCCAGTCCTTTCACTCTGCGCAATTCATCAGAGTCCTTCTGTTTTTGTGACCGGAGGGTATAGGTGTATAAGAAAGGAATATGCTATAATTATAGAATGAACCTTCCAGGATGCCCCGGATAACCACGGCATCCTGTTTTTTCGTCAAAGTAGGAGGATTTCCATGGCTAAAAGAAAAAGAAACAGAAAAAAGAAATCAAAGATAAATAATCGCATACGTTATGAATTGTTCGGTCTGCTGTTTGTCATTACAGCAATTTTCGGGAGTGGACTGCCCTTTTTCAAAACGGGAGCTGTCCCGAAATTCCTGACTTTCGTTTTCCAGCTGATTTTTGGATTATGGTATTTTATGATACCGCTCGGTCTGCTGGTGCTTGGCGGATATGTCATGCTTAAGAGGTCGTGGCCGATCATTAAGAAACCCGGAGGTACATTCCTTGTCGTTGCAGGAGTACTGCTTCTTTCGCACGTCCAGGCGTTATATCCGTCGAACGGAGGTGTGTTCTCTGCCACCTGGGGGATTTATCGAAGCGATGTATCCTTCATTGAGATGGGCGGGGGTTTCAGTGGAGCTGTCCTCTACAGCATAACTGACTTTCTTTTTGGACAGGCGGGTTCGATTATAGTTTCCGTATTTATGATCGTCATAGGAAGTATGATGATCAGGGAGTGGTCACCGGCAGAGAAAATTAGTAAATTTTTCAAAAAGTGGAAGAAAAAGGTCTCCGGAAGAAAGAAGAAAAAGACTTCTTCCAAATCACCGGTGGAGCCTGAGCGTAAGGAGCAGAAACCTGCTCCAGCGGAAAATCCGGAGTCAGAAGCGGAACATCCGATTATTCAGGACTTTACGGAACAGACTAAGAACAGACCCGCGCCTGCGGTCCAGGAATCGGGTAAAGATACGGGAGAAGAGACGAGGGACGTATCGTTAGCTACCGGGGAAACGGAAAACCATGATTATGAACTCCCCGGCTTCGATTTGCTGAAAGCACCGGGAGGGAACCCGCAAAGTCAGGACAGAAGCCATATTCAGGAGACGGTCAGGAAATTGGAGACCACTTTCGACAGTTTTGGAGTGAAGGCGAAAGTGACGAAAGTACATGTCGGTCCTTCCGTCACGAAATACGAGGTGAATCCCGATACAGGAGTGAAAGTAAGTAAGATCGTTAATCTGCACGATGACCTCGCTCTGTCACTGGCTGCCCGTGATATACGTATTGAAGCCCCGATTCCGGGTAAATCCGCTGTCGGTATTGAAGTCCCGAACCAGGAGATCTCCATGGTCACACTCAGAGAAGTGCTGGAGTCGGGTTCTCTCAAAAAAGATCAGAAATTAGGTTTTGCGCTGGGCAGAGACATCTCCGGGGAAGCTGTCATGGCCGAGCTGAACAAGATGCCACATCTGCTCGTGGCAGGAGCAACCGGCAGCGGGAAAAGCGTGTGTATAAACGGTATCATCACCAGTATACTTATGCGTGCCAAGCCACATGAAGTGAAAATGATGATGATTGATCCGAAGAAAGTGGAGCTGAACGTCTACAACGGCATTCCTCACCTGTTATCACCGGTCGTCACCGATCCGAAGAAAGCTTCCAGGGCACTGAAGAAAGTAGTAAGTGAGATGGACAGGCGGTACGACCTGTTTTCGGAAAGCGGCACGAGAAACATCGAAGGGTACAATGAATATATTAAGAAACATAACGAACAGGAAGAAGATGACCAGCCCACGCTTCCTTACATCGTCGTTCTCGTGGATGAACTAGCGGACTTGATGATGGTAGCTTCAAATGAAGTGGAAGATTCCATCACACGACTGGCTCAGATGGCGAGAGCTGCAGGGATACATCTGATTATTGCTACGCAGCGTCCATCGGTAGATGTCATTACGGGAGTGATCAAAGCGAATATTCCTTCGAGAATAGCCTTCAGCGTCTCATCCCAGACTGATTCGAGGACTATCCTTGATTCGGGAGGAGCTGAAAAGCTTCTCGGCCGGGGGGATATGCTCTTTACACCGGTTGGCGCAAATAAACCGACGAGAGTACAGGGAGCTTTCCTTTCTGACGAGGAAGTGGAAAATATCGTCGACTTTTGTGTGGAACAGCAGAAAGCGCAATATCAGGAAGAGATGATCCCCGAAGAAGAGACGGAAGTCCAGCAGGAAGTGGACGACGAATTGTATCCTGAAGCCGTTCAGATGGTTGTAGAGATGCAAAGTGCAAGTGCTTCGATGATTCAACGGAGATTCCGTGTAGGTTATACAAGAGCGGCACGACTTGTGGATTCAATGGAAGAAAACGGTATAGTGGGACCTTCCGAGGGCAGTAAGCCACGTACGGTTCTGGTTTCCGGAGTGGACGAGGAAAACAGTGAGTCATAAAAAGCCCCTCCGATATGGAATATATCGGAGGGAAATCCTTTCGAATTCAAAAAACTATTAAAGTTGCAACAATAATATTTATTTATTGGGAAAAAAGTGTTATATTTATTTCAATAATATGTGTCGAACGTCAGAGGTCAGATCTCCAACATTCGAAACGAATTTCCAGGAGCAGGAGGTGCGCATATGGCAATAAAACAGGATCCGAGACATCTTTATCTGCAGGTGATTGAGCAGTTGAAAAAGGATATACAGGAGGAAGTATATAAAGAAAGAGAAAAATTACCCTCCGAGTTTCAGCTTTCAAAAAGACTGGGCGTATCACGTGCGACTTTAAGAGAAGCATTAAGAATCCTAGAAGAAGATAATCTGGTGACCCGCAGGCACGGGGTGGGCACTTTCGTTAACCCAAAACCGATGTTTTCAGCCGGAATCGAGGAATTGGACAGCGTTACCGGTATGATTACAAGTTCCGGGATGACTCCGGGCACCCAGTATTTATCTGCGGATCTCGTAGAGCCTACGGAAGAAGACCGGGAGAGATTTCACCCGAAAGAGTTACATAAAATAGCCAAACTGGAACGCGTCCGGACTGCAGACGGGGAACCGGTAGTCTATTGTGTGGACAAACTGCCGGAAGGCGTCATATCTTTACAGGATGTGAAAGAGAAGGGCTCTATGTTCAGGCTGATCGAAGAATATACTCAGAAACCGATCGCTTATGCCGTGACGTATATTGAGCCTGTCGGTTACCACGAGATAGTTTCCCCGGTTTTGAACACCGATCCGGAAGAAGCGCTTCTTCTTTTGAAACAGATGCATTATACTGCAGATGATGAGCCGCTGCTTCTATCGTTAAACTACTTCAGGGCAGATAAGTTCAGCTTTCACGTTTTGCGCCGGAGAGTGTAAGGGTTTTCAATAGTATAATATAATCTTTTAAGGAGGTGAGGCTTCGGGGTGGATGTACCTTTCTTATTGATGAAGATTGAATGTTCAAAAAATTAAGGGGGAATTATTATGCGTCGTACGTTATTTTTGCTGACACTGGTACTCACATTTGGACTTTTTCTTGCAGCCTGCGGTTCCTCGGACAGCGGAGGGGGCTCTGAAAGTTCCGGAAGCGATTCGAAATCCGAAGAGGAAGGTTCCGGTGAGGGCGGCAATAGTGACTTCACCGTGGCGATGGTTACGGATACAGGAGGAGTGGATGATAAATCTTTCAACCAGTCGGCCTGGGAAGGATTGCAGGAATTCGGTAAAGAGAACAACCTTGAAGAAAATAAAGGTTATGACTATGCTCAATCGGAAAGTGATGCGGATTATACCACAAACCTGAACCGTCTCGTACGCGAAGATTACAATCTGATCTTCGGTATCGGCTTCCTTTTACAGCCCGACGTTGAAAAAGTAGCTTCGCAGTTCCCTGAAACGAACTTCTCTCTGGTGGATGCAGTAGCGGAGGGGGAAAATATTGCAAGCATCACTTTTAAAGAACATCAGGGTTCTTTCCTTGCAGGAGTGGCTGCAGCTAACAAAACCGAGTCGGATCATCTTGGTTTTGTAGGCGGTGTCGACAGTGAACTTATCAACAAATTCGAATCGGGTTTCCGTGCCGGTGCGAAAACAGTAAATCCCGATATTAAAATCGATGTACAATATGCAGAAAGCTTCAACTCCGCCGATCAGGGTAAACTGATTGCTTCCAACATGTATTCCCAGGGTGCTGATGTAATTTATCACGCAGCCGGAGGTACAGGCAACGGAGTGTTCTCTGAAGCGAAAGACCGCGTTCGCGGCGGTGACGAAAAAGTATGGGTGATCGGGGTAGACCGTGACCAGCATGAAGAAGGCGCCATCGATGACACGAACGTTACTTTGACTTCCATGGTCAAGAGAGTCGATATCGCTGTTCAGGACGTTTCCAAACAGGCGATGGAAGGCGAATTCCCTGGAGGCGAAGTTGTGGAATATGGACTCGAAGATGAAGGTGTAAGCCTTGCACGCACCAATGAAGAAGCTATGACAGAAGAAATTATATCTACAGTGGAAGAGTGGAAACAAAAAATCATTGACGGTGAGGTCGAAGTACCAATGACCCGTGATGAAACAGAAGAGTATGTTTCTTCTCTGAAATAGATGGAAGTTTACGAGGTCGGTTTCCATGACCGGCCTCCTTCTATCTTCAGATCATCCAGGGAAAAAAACTCTTCCCTGAATGATCTGGAAATAGAAAAAAGCATGAGTGGGGGAGGATTTCATGGACTACGTAATAGAAATGCTTAATATCAGGAAAGAGTTTCCGGGTATAGTAGCGAATGACGACATTACGCTCCAGGTACAAAAAGGGGAGATCCATGCACTTTTAGGAGAAAATGGAGCAGGGAAGTCGACCCTGATGAACGTTCTGTTCGGACTTTATAAACCTGAAAAGGGAAGCATCAGGATTCAGGGGGAAGAAGTGAATGTGGAAGATCCGAACGTCGCGAACGCTCTCGGGATCGGCATGGTACACCAGCATTTTATGCTGGTTGATACGTTTACCGTCACTGAGAACATCGTACTCGGCAGTGAACCTAATAAAGCCGGTACCGTCGATATTAAAAGAGCCGAAAAAGAAGTGCAGGCTCTTTCTGAAAGGTACGGATTGAATGTGGATGCGACTGCTAAGATCAGAGATATTTCCGTCGGTATGCAGCAGAGAGCCGAAATATTGAAAACGCTCTACAGGGGTGCTGAGATACTTATTCTGGATGAGCCTACCGCGGTACTTACACCGCAGGAGATCAAAGAGCTGACACAAATTATGAGAGATCTTGTCAATGAAGGCAAGTCGATTATTCTCATTACCCACAAACTGAAAGAAATCATGCAGGTATGTGACAAATGTACCATCATCCGCAAAGGGAAAGGAATAGGTACCGTAGATGTGAAAGATACGAATGCGACGGAACTGGCTTCCCTGATGGTGGGAAGAGAAGTCACGTTTAAAACGGATAAAACGAAAGCTACTCCGGGAGAGAATGCGTTAGACATCAAAAACCTTAAAGTTAAGGATTCGCGTGGAGTCGAAATGGTCAAGGACCTTAATCTGCACGTAAGACAGGGAGAAATAGTCGGAGTCGCGGGAGTCGACGGAAACGGGCAGACAGAACTTGTGGAAGCGCTGACAGGGCTGAAGAAAAGCAGTGCGGGAGAAATAACGCTTAATAATCGTTCCATCTATAATCTGGAACCGAGAAAAGTTACGGAAGCAGGGGTAGCCCATATTCCTCAGGACCGGCATAAACACGGACTTCTTCTGGACTTTCCCATAGGAGAAAACATGGTCATGCAGAGCTATTATCTGGAGCCCAACTCGAAAAGAGGAATTTTGAACTTTAAGAATATCTATAAAAAAGCGAAATCCCTGATCGAGGAATACGACGTCCGCACACCGGATGAGTACACAAAAGCCCGTTCCCTTTCCGGGGGGAATCAGCAGAAAGCGATCATTGCACGGGAAGTCGACCGCTCTCCCGATCTTCTTATAGCTTCACAGCCGACGCGGGGGCTGGACGTAGGGGCGATCGAGTTTATTCACAATAAACTGATAGAAGAAAGAGACAAAGGGCGTGCGGTTCTGCTCGTATCATTCGAACTTGATGAAATTTTGAATGTCAGTGACCGTATAGCCGTAATGTTCGACGGTAAAATCATCGAGGAAGTGAAGCCGGAAGAGACGGATGAGCAGGAGCTCGGACTGTTGATGGCCGGCAGAAAGTCAGAAAAGCAGGGGGAAGCGTAATGTTCAGTAATCGGACGTTTAATATAGTCGTACCTATTGTATCTGTTTTACTGGGTCTGCTGGCAGGGGCTGTTATTATGGTGTCTTTCGGCTACAATCCGGTAGCCGGTTATGCCGCCATGTGGAACGGGGCGTTCGGAGATGCCTACTTCCTCGGTGAAACGGTTCGACAGGTCACTCCGTACATACTTTCAGGACTGGCGGTCGCTTTTGCAATGAGAGCCGGTCTTCTGAATATCGGAGTGGAAGGACAAGTGATTGTGGGATGGCTGGCAGCCGTCTGGATAGGTTCCTCTTTCGGCATGCCTCCGGTCGTCCACGTACTGGTTGCTCTGCTCGCAGCCGCTGTAGCGGGAGGAATCTGGGGTTTTGTGCCGGGACTGCTGAAAGCGAAACTCGGGGTTCACGAAGTTATTGTAACCATTATGATGAACTATATAGCTCTTTACCTTTCCAACTCTGTGATACGGGGTGTACTGACAGACGGAGAGGACCGGACGGGGAACGTAGCCGAAACAGCGTCTTTGGCTGCTCCCTGGCTGAGAGAACTGACTTTCTATTCCCGGATCCACTATGGCTTCATCGTTGCTCTTGTAATGGCATTCACCATGTGGTTTTTACTTAACAAAACGACTCGTGGGTTCGAGCTTCGTGCAGTCGGAAGCAACCCCTTTGCATCAGAATATGCAGGAATGAAAGTCGGAAGAAACATTATCATCGCCATGGTGATTTCAGGTGGTTTCGCAGGTCTTGCGGGAGCCATGGAAGGACTCGGTACGTTCCAGTACGCCTCTGTCAGTTCCGGATTTACGAACATCGGGTTCGACGGGATCGCGGTTGCACTGCTCGGGGCGAATACAGCCATCGGGGTGATATTGGCGGCCATCTTATTCGGTACGCTGAAAATAGGGGCCCTTAATATGCCGACCGAGGCAGGAGTCCCTACCGAACTTGTAGATATCGTAATCGCATTGATTATTCTGTTCGTGGCATCCGGGTACATTATCCGCTGGGTGTTCCTGAAATTCAGTAAGGAGGGTAAATAAATGGACTTTCTAGATGCTTTGGCTATAATGGTTTCTTCTGCGCTTGTATTTGCTGCTCCTCTGATTTTTACGGCTATAGGCGGGGTGTTCAGTGAACGTTCCGGAATTATCAACATCGGACTGGAAGGTCTGATGGTAATGGGTGCTTTCGTCGGAATCGTGTTTAACCTCACATTTTCGGATATGTTCGGATCGATGACCCCATGGATTTCGATGCTTGCTGCTATGGTACTCTCGGCGATTTTTGCACTTGTTCATGCCGTAGCTTCGATAACTTTCCGGGCAGACCAGGTGGTAAGCGGGGTGGCGATCAACTTTTTGGCGCTCGGTGTCGGACTGTTCCTGACCCGTGAGTTTTATGACCGCGGTCAGACGGATATCATCAGTAACCCGTTCTATACGTGGGACGTGCCGTTCCTGTCGGATATTCCGGTTCTCGGACGGATGTTTTTTGAGAATTATCCCTCCACGTATCTCGCTATCGCTGTTGCTCTGTTAGGCTGGTTCGTTTTATTCAAGACCTCCTTCGGGCTCAGACTACGGGCTGTAGGGGAGCATCCTATGGCGGCAGATACGAACGGTATTAAAGTGTACCGTATGCGCTATATTGCAGTCATGATTTCCGGAGCTATGGGTGGTCTTGGAGGCGCTGCATACGCTCTGACAGTAGCTCAGGCCTTTTCCCAGGCTACTATCGTCGGTCAGGGTTTCATGTCCCTTGCTGCCGTTATATTCGGGAAATGGCATCCGCTTGGCGCACTCGGAGCAGCGATTTTCTTCGGATTCGCGCAGGCCATCAGCATTAACGGGGCGAGCTGGCCATTATTCGCCAACATCCCCCAGGTGTTTCTGCTGATCCTCCCTTATGCGCTCACCATTTTAGCGCTGGCAGGGTTCATCGGCCGGGCCGAAGCTCCGAAATCTCTGGGCACACCTTATATTAAAGGAAGTCGGTAAACATATAGCCCGGATAATTCCGGGTTATATGTTTTTACTTTTGGATAATCATCATTTAGCATAGGATAGGGAGAAATAACTTACCGTTGTTGTATAGGAGGAAGAAAATGAAGACAGCCAAACAATACACAGAAGAACAGCAGGGGTACCGCCTGCACGTGCTTCCCACTAATAAATATAAGACAGTTTCCATCGTAGTGAAGTGGAAAGCTCCTCTTGAGAAAGAAACGATCACCAGGCGGGCTCTGTTACCGAGCATTATGGAGAAGGCTACGGAAAATTTTCCTTCCGCCCGTAAACTTCAGGGGGCGCTGGAGGATTTATACGGCACCGCTTTAAGTGCAGACGCCTCGAAAAAAGGGGAAAATCATGTAATTACGTTCCGCATGGAAGTTGTGAATGACCGTTACTTGAAAGATGAAGACTCCATCCTGAAGAAAGCATTACACATCCTGAATGACGTTCTTTTCCATCCGAAATCGGAAGGGGAAGGATTTTCTTCTTCCGTATTCAAAAGGGAGAAAGAGACGCTTGCTCAGAGAATCCGGTCTATTAAAGACGATAAGATGAGTTACGCCAACACCCGTCTGCTCGACCACATGTGCAGTGATGAGGCTTATGGGGTCCATGCGCAGGGTCATCTGGAAGATTTGGAACCTTTGACGAATGAAGAACTTTATTCCTACTATAAAAACATGCTGCAGGAAGATGAGCTGGACGTGTACGTTACAGGAGATGTTTCCCGGGAAGAATTGCTCCCGTTGTTTAACGAGTATTTCGTACGTTCCGCTGCTGATCCGGCGCCTTCCACTACCGTAAGTGATATACAGGTAGAGGAGCCGCGTGAAATCATAGAAAGAGAAGAAATGAGTCAGGGGAAACTCCACATCGGTTTCCGTACCCATACCTTCTTTGGGGAAGAAGATTATTATGCTCTTCAGGTGTTCAACGGAATATTCGGCGGATTCCCGAGTTCGAAATTATTTATGAACGTTCGCGAAAAACACAGTCTGGCATACTACGCGGCGTCCAGATTTGAAAGTCATAAAGGTCTTATGTTCGTATTCAGCGGCATCGATCCGGCTGATTACGATCAGGCGAAAACTATCATTCTTGATCAGAAAAAAGCTGTGGAAGATGGCGAGTTCACCGACGAGGACGTCGAGGAAGCGAAACAGCAGATCATCCACCAGCTTAAAGAAACGATGGAACATCCGTATGGACTTATCGAGATTCTTTACCACCAGCAGTTGAGCGGCAGACAGATTGAAGCGTCCGAACTTTTCGAACGTCTGGAAAAAGTGAGCCACGAAGACGTGGTGCGGATTGCGAAGAAGGTAGAGCTCGATACTGTATATTTCCTGACCAGCTTAGAGAAAGGGGACGCCTAAAAATGAAAACGCAGGAATTCCACCAGATCAATGAGACGATACACGAAGAAAAAATGGATAACGGACTTCAGGTATTTCTACTGTCGAAACCCGAAATGGTGAAAACATACGGGATATTCACCACGGATTACGGGTCGATCGATCAGACGTTCACTCCACTGGGCGAAGACAAAGAAATAACCGTTCCGGAGGGGATCGCCCACTTTCTTGAACATAAGCTGTTTGAAAAAGAGGACAGGGACGTTTTTCAGGATTTTACGAAACTCGGAGCTTCGGCAAATGCGTTCACTTCGTTCACGAAAACCGCCTATTTGTTTTCTGCCACCTCTCACGTTTATGAGAACGTAAGAACGTTGGTCGATTTTGTTCAGGATCCTTATTTTTCCGAACAGTCTGTCGAAAAAGAAAAAGGCATTATCAGTCAGGAGATCCGCATGTACGATGACCAGCCTGACTGGAGAGGTTTTTTCGGGACGATAGGAAGTCTGTATCATAAGCATCCAGTGAAAATCGATATTGCAGGTACAGTGGATTCGATCCAGCACATTACAAAAGATGATCTGTACACCTGTTATGAAACGTTTTATCATCCTTCGAACATGGTGTTGTTCATCGCAGGTAATTTCGAACCGGAACAGATGATGGATTTCATCCGCGAAAATCAGCAGCGGAAAGATTTTCCGGAAGCACCCGAAATCAACCGGAGATTCCCACGGGAACCGGCTTCCGCATTCAAATCGGAAGAGGCTATTGAAATGGCTGTTTCGACTCCTAAAGCCTATGTAGGTCTGAAGGAACAGGTGGACGGTCTGTCCGGGGAAGAGATATTGCATAACGAACTGCTTTCGGATATGCTGCTCGATCACTATTTTTCCACGAGCGGGAAGTTTTATGACGAGCTGTATCAAAGCGGCCTGGTGGATGACAGTTTCCATTTCGAAACGGAATGGGAAAGAGAATTCGGTTTCACCATTCTCGGGGGAGACTCCCGCAAGCCTGATGCTTTTCTCCGGAGGCTGAAAAAGATGCTGCTTTCCGTTAAGGAAGAGAAGATAAGCACGGAAGATTTCGAGAAAATGAAGCGGAAAAAAATAGGAGAGTTCATGAGAGCACTCAACTCTCTGGAATTCATTGCGAATCAGTACACTCATTACCACATGCTCGGTGTGAACCTGTTCAACGTATTACCTGAAATCGAGTCACTGAAAAAAGAGGATATGGAAGAGTTTATTGAAAACTGGATCCAGGAAAGTCAGATGACTACGTTCCAGGTGAAACCAAAAGAATGAACAGATGTCTTGTTATCGGGGGAAGCGGGGACATAGGGAAGGCTATCTGTAAGGAACTGCTCGATGAAGGATGGTCTCTCGGCGTCCACTATAACACCACCCCCCTTGAATTTGTTTTGCCTGAGGGAAGCTTTTCTGTCCAGGGAGACCTGTCCTCATCGGAGGGGATCGACAGCTTTCTTTCCGGTCTTTCGCGGGACTGGGATGCGGTCGTTTTCGCCGCGGGCGTTTCTTTGCAGGGACTGTTTCAGGACAGCGAAGAGGAAATGATGGATTACCTCCACCACGTACATGTAAAATCGATGTGGCAGATTACGAGACACGTGCTTCCTTCGATGATAACGGAGAAGCAGGGGAATATCCTCGTCATTACGTCGATATGGGGAGAGACGGGTGCAAGTACGGAAGTGCTGTACAGTTCGGTGAAAGGCGCCCAGCGGGCTTTTATCAACGCGTTAGCCAAAGAAGTCGGTCCGAGTGGTGTCAGGGTGAACGGCATCGCTCCCGGGATGATCGATACAAAAATGAACCATCTGCTCCGTGACGAGGACGTTCTGGAAATCGAGCAGGAGATTCCGCTCGGAAGGCAGGGGCGGGCGGAAGAAGTTGCATCGGCCGCTTCTTTTTTACTTGGAGAGAAGGCTTCCTATATAACGGGCGAAATCCTCAATGTCTCGGGCGGATGGAAATAACGGCTTTAATAGTGAAAAATGGCAGGAACCCCCGGCTGGTTCCTGCCATTTTTGTGGCATATATTCTTTCCTATTGGGAGAAAATCATATATGATAGTAAGTGAGTCCAAGCCGTCTCATTATCCGGCACAGTGAGGAGCTTCTAATTATGGAAAAACAGGAATGGTACCTCGAATATCAGATTCAGTACAACCGGCCTGGTCTTCTGGGAGACATTGCTTCGCTACTCGGCATGATGTCCATCAATATCATAACCATTAACGGAGTGGAAAATTCGCACCGGGGCATGCTTCTTTTGTGTAAAGATGAAGTGCAGATCAGCCGGCTGCGATCGATATTGCATACGATGGATACGATAGAAGTAACAAAACTGAGGAAACCCAAGCTGAGGGATCGGCTGGCGGTTCGTCACGGAAGGTATATACATAGCGATATAGACGACCGTAAAACATTCCGGTTCGTCCGGAAAGATCTCGGGCTTCTTGTCGATTTTATGGCTGAACTGTTTATGAAAGAAGGTCACAAAATGGTTGGAATCCGCGGGATGCCGAGAGTGGGTAAAACGGAATCGATCGTAGCTGCGAGTGTCAGTGCGAATAAAAGATGGCTGTTTCTCTCCAGCACGCTGCTGAAACAGACCGTGCGCAACAAATTGATTAAAGAAGAGTTCAATCCGGAGAATGTGTACATTATTGACGGGATGGTTTCCGCAAGGAGTGCTGATGAAGAACACTGGCAGCTGGTGCGCGAAATCATGAGGCTCCCGGCTATGAAAGTGATTGAGCATCCGGACATATTCGTGCAGGAGACGGAATATAAGATGGATGACTTCGATTATATTATCGAGTTGAGGAGTCATGAAGACCAGGAAATCACCTACGAAACGGCAGAAAAACAGAAGCAGCACGGATTCGGGGATTTCGGTGACGGTTTCAATATGTTTGATTTTTAAAGGTTGGTGAAAAGAATGGAACTTGGTTCAAGGTTGAAGGAAGCCCGGCAGGCAAAGGGCCTCTCCCAGGAAGAAATTGAATCTTCCACGAAGATTCAGCAGAAATATTTACAGGCCATGGAAGAAAATAATTTCGAATTTCTTCCGGGAAAATTTTATACGCGGGCTTTCATTCGGGAATACGCTTCTGCTGTCGGTCTCGATCCGGAAGAAGTAATGAATGAGCACGAAAATGAATTACCCGCCGTGGATGAGAGAAGCGCCGCCGTTTATCCGCGATCCAAAAAAACGGATGTACGTGCCGCTGCAGGGGGCGGAAGTTCCCGCAGTACCTCCAGAATTCTTCCGGCAGTTATAACCGGGGTTCTGGTAGTTCTGATAGCTTTTATCGTTTATTTCTTTACTCAGCAGATTACAACTACCGATGAAACGAACCCTGCCGGAGATGGCCCGCAGGATGAGGTTGTCATATCCGGAGATAAAGACGGGAAGCAGGACGACGAGGAGTCTTCGGGTGACGGAACATCGGAAGATTCCGGTGACTCGGAAAACGGATCCTCCGGAGAAGATGCCGACGGGCCGACGGCTGAAGTTGAGCTGGAACAGGAAGGAAGCGGGGACTTTCCGGAGCACACGTACAGCGTGAAGGACGCTTCGGATGAAAAGGTGAAAGTGGAGCTCTCGGGAACTGCCTATCTGGAAGCGACTGCCTCCGAGAACGGGGAAGGTATTATCGATCCTATTCCTTACAGTGAAGAGGACAGTCCGCTTGAGATTGACGTATCGGGGAAAAATCAGCTATATCTGAAAACCGGAAACGCTGCTGTAACCAAAGTTACAGTGGACGGGGAACAGCTTGAGTTCCCTGCTGAGGTATCCACACAGAAACTGCTTATCAACTTCAACTGAATGAGAAGCTGTCCCCTTACAGGGCAGCTTCTTGTTAGTAGGTGACACGAACGGTATTTATAAAATTTTACTGTCCGGTTGCGTGTATTCGTACTGGGCAGAAAAGGAGTATTTGTATGAATTTGCCCAATAAAATTACGTTAGCCCGTATTTTAATGATCCCGATTTTCATTATTCTAGTTTCCGTCCCGTTCGGCTGGGGCTCGTTTGATATGGGGGAAAGAGAACTGCCTGTATCCCATCTTCTGGGGGCGATCTTATTTATAATCGCTTCCACTACGGACTGGGTGGACGGTTACATAGCCCGTAAATATAATCTCGTAACCAATCTCGGGAAGTTTCTTGACCCTCTCGCCGACAAACTGCTGGTGAGTGCGGCTCTCATAGTTCTCGTGGAAGCAGGAATTGCACCTGCCTGGATCGTTATTATAATCATCAGCCGGGAATTCGCAGTAACGGGTCTTCGTCTGGTCGCTGCCGGGGAAGGTTCGGTCCTTGCTGCAAGTCAGATGGGTAAGCTGAAAACGTGGGTTCAGATTGTAGCAGTCTCTTTGATGCTTCTGCACAATTTCCCCTTTGCATTCGTCGGCCTTCCTCTCGGTATCATCGCCCTGTACCTGGCCATGATTATTACGGCTTATTCAGGATATGATTACTTTAAGAAAAACTGGCATGTAATGAGGGATTCCAAATGACACAGTGGAAATCGGAGATAATAGGTGTAGGAACAGAACTGCTTCTCGGTCAGATTGCAAATACTAATGCGCAGTGGATCTCCGAGCAGCTGGCCTTTCACGGAATATCAGTGTATTATCACACGGCCGCCGGAGATAACCAGGACCGGCTGGCTGCTCTTTTCCGTACGGCCCAGGAACGCTCGAATCTCATCATAGTGACCGGAGGGCTCGGTCCTACCGAAGATGATCTGACGAAAGAAGCGGTGAACACTCTTTTTCGCCGGCCATTCCGGACGGATGAGACGGCAAAAGAAAAAATAGAGAACTTTTATAAGAAAAACCGTCAATCGATGACGTCGAATAATTATAAACAGGCTCAGGTATTCGAACAGGCGCATATACTTACTAATGAAGAGGGGATGGCCCCGGGGCAGATCGTGGAACACGAAGGCAGAGTGTGGGTCTTTCTCCCCGGCGTTCCTGTAGAAATGAAGCAGCTGATGAGAGATGGTGTATTCCCATATCTCAGGGAGAGATACGTGCTTAGCACAGAGATCAAATCCGAAATGCTGAGATTCATCGGGATAGGGGAATCGGCCCTTGAAGATCTTCTTTCGGAACGTATCAGTAATCAGACCAACCCTACTATCGCGCCGCTGGCTTCCCTCGGGGAAGTGGGTGTCCGTCTGACGGCCTCCGGAGCTTCATTAGAAGAAGCGGATGACCTCCTTGAAAAAGAGAGGGAGCGCATTCTTGAAATAGTCGGGGACTACTACTACGGCAGTGACGACATCAGTATCGAACAGAAAGTGTTTGAACTTCTGAAGGAACGGGGATGGACAATATCGGCTGCAGAGAGTTTAACAGGGGGACGGTTCATCAATCAGATGATCAGTCTTCCGGGGGCCTCTGAAGTATGTACAGGAGGGATGGTCTCCTACACTAAAGAAGCAAAGGAAAAAGCCCTCGGCGTTTCTCCTTACGTGACGAACCGTTACGGAACGATAAGTGCCGAATGTGCGGAAGCTATGGCCGAAAGGGCGCAGCATATCTTCAATTCCGAAGTCGGCATAAGTTTTACGGGAGTGGCCGGCCCGTCCAAGAGTGAAAACCAGGATCCCGGAAGCGTTTATATAGGCGTGAAAATAGGGGAAGACAGAGCGTGGCACCGTTTTATACATCTCCAGGGATCAAGAGAACAGGTACAGAACAAAGCGGTGAAAAAAGCATATCAACTTTTATTCCACACATTGAATAACGGGAATTAAGAACGGGAAAACATATAGAAACAGGATTTTCTCCTGCAGATGTCCTCGTTTTCTATATGTTTTTGTCTTAAAAAAACGGGAACATTTATTCGCATTTTAGTTGGCAAACAGACTGAAAAGAGTTATGATGGGTATAGAAAAGAGGAAAGGGGAATTTGATGAGTGAACGCAAACAAGCCTTAGATTCGGCGTTAAGACAGATAGAGAAACAGTTCGGTAAAGGATCGATTATGAAAATGGGGGATCAGGCCGGTCGCCGTATAAGCACCGTTCCGAGTGGATCACTCGCCCTGGATGTCGCTCTCGGAGTGGGCGGATACCCGCGCGGAAGGATCGTGGAAATTTATGGACCGGAGTCTTCCGGTAAGACCACCGTGGCTCTGCATGCTATTGCAGAAGCTCAGGCTGCAGGAGGGCAGGCGGCTTTCATCGATGCCGAGCATGCTCTAGATCCGACGTACGCCAAAGCTCTTGGAGTAGACGTTGAAGAGCTGCTCCTCTCCCAGCCTGATACCGGGGAACAGGCACTTGAAATTGCGGAGGCGCTGGTACGCAGCGGTGCGGTAGATATGATTGTAGTCGACTCGGTAGCAGCACTGGTACCGAAAGCGGAAATCGAAGGTGAAATGGGAGATGCACACGTGGGACTTCAGGCTCGACTCATGTCCCAGGCTCTTCGTAAACTTTCGGGAGCTATCAGTAAATCGAACACGACAGCCGTTTTCATTAACCAGATCCGTGAAAAAGTGGGTGTAATGTTCGGAAGTCCGGAAACGACACCGGGCGGTCGTGCCCTCAAATTCTATTCCTCCGTACGTCTGGAAGTACGCCGGGCGGAAACGCTGAAACAGGGTAACGATATGATAGGGAATAAAACGAGAATCAAAGTGGTTAAAAACAAAGTGGCTCCTCCTTTCCGTAAAGCGGAAGTGGATATCATGTACGGGGAAGGTATTTCCCGTGAAGGAGAACTTGTGGATATAGCTACGGAACTCGATCTCATCAATAAGAGCGGTTCCTGGTACTCTTATAACGGTGATCGTCTGGGACAGGGCCGCGAAAATGCGAAGCAGTATCTGAAAGAGAACGCGGAAGTTTACAGTGAGCTGAAACGTCTTATCCGTGAGCACTATGGCATGGACGAAGAGAGCAGTGCACCCGAAAAAGAGGAGAAATCCTCCGAGGAAGATCAGGAATCACTGGACGTGTAATACAAAGCAGGACTCCACAGAGTCCTGCTTTTATTGTACTGTCTTGACATCCTTTATAGGCAGGCATAAAATAGACGTGTATCATTCCATTTATGTTACTTATGATTTCGATACGAAACAGACAAAAAAGTAATGATGGTTAAAAACTAATAATGGGCTCTAGAAGCACGAGGAGGTGAAACTATGGGTATTGTATCCACGATCATCTTCATCTTGCTTGCCCTGATCATCGGATTGGCTGCAGGTTATTTCGTCCGGAAGTCGATTGCCGAAGCGAAGATTTCGAGCGCAGAGGATCTTGCGAAGCAAATTGTTGAAGAAGGTCGAAGGAATGCAGAATCAGCTAAAAAAGAGGCTCTTCTGGAAGCGAAAGAAGAGAATCAGGCGTTTCGTCAGGAAGCGGAAAATGAGATAAGGGAACGGCGTACGGAACTGCAAAAGTTTGAAAATCGTTTGAACCAGAAAGAAGAGAACCTGGACCGTAAGAGTGTGACTCTCGATCAGCGTGAACTTTCTGTAGAGAAGAAAGAGGATATGCTCGGTGAGAGACAGACACAGCTGGAACAGGAAGAAAAGGATATGCATCAGCTCGTGGAGAAACAGCAGTCGGAGCTTGAACGCATATCGGGTCTGACTGCGGATCAGGCAAAACAGGTAATCCTGGATCGTGTGGAAAATGATCTTTCCCACGAAACTTCGCTCATGGTTAAGGAAGCAGAGAATAAGGCGAAAGAAGAGGCCGATAAGAAGGCGAAAAACATTCTTTCCCTGGCTATGCAGCGCTGTGCTGCCGATCATGTAGCTGAAACTACGGTATCTGTCGTAAATCTTCCTAACGATGAAATGAAAGGCAGAATCATCGGGAGAGAGGGAAGGAATATCCGTACACTGGAAACCCTTACAGGGATCGATCTGATTATAGACGATACACCTGAAGCGGTTATTCTTTCAGGGTTCGATCCGGTACGCCGTGAAATTGCACGTATTTCTCTTGAAAAACTCGTGCAGGATGGTCGTATCCATCCGGCCCGTATCGAGGAAATGGTCGAGAAATCGAGAAGAGAAATAGACGACTACATTCGGGAAATCGGTGAAGAAACGACCTTTGAAGTAGGCGTGCACGGTCTTCATCCGGACCTGGTTAAAGTTCTCGGACGTCTGAAGTATCGTACCAGTTACGGTCAGAATGTTTTGAAACACTCGACGGAAGTGGCGCATTTGTCCGGCCTTATGGCTGCCGAGCTCGGTGAAGACGTGACGCTTGCGAAACGCGCCGGTCTTCTTCATGACATCGGTAAAGCGATCGACCATGAAGTGGAAGGAAGTCACGTGGAAATCGGCAAGGAACTCGCAGTGAAATATAAGGAAAACGACACAGTGATCAATGCTATCGCTTCACACCACGGAGATGAAGAACCTACTTCGATCATCTCGGTACTGGTGGCAGCTGCAGATGCATTGTCCGCCGCAAGACCCGGAGCAAGAAGCGAGACTCTGGAGAACTACGTTAAACGATTGGAAAGACTGGAAGAAATTTCGGAATCATATGATGGTGTAGAAAAATCTTTTGCAATTCAGGCCGGTCGTGAAATCAGAATCATGGTAAGCCCTGATGAAATTGATGATTTAGAGGCAACGAAACTGGCCAGAAATATTCGTGGCCGTATAGAAGATGAATTGAATTACCCTGGGCATATCAAAGTCACCGTAATCCGGGAGACACGCTCAGTAGAGTATGCAAAATAAACCTGGGAAAAGCGGCTCTTTGCCGCTTTTCTTTATGTTTAACCTTAAATCGGAAGACAGGAGTGAGATGATGAGAATAATGTTTATAGGAGACGTTGTAGGTTCTCCGGGGCGGGAAATGATAGATACATATTTGCCGAAACTTAAGCAGAAATATCAGCCTACAATGACCGTAATAAACGGAGAGAATGCAGCATCCGGTAAAGGAATCAATGAAAAGATCTACAGACGCTTCCTTGAGAAGGGAGCTCAGGCAGTCACGCTGGGAAACCATGCCTGGGATAAAAAAGAGATTTTTGAATTTATAGATGACGCCGATTATCTGGTGAGGCCTGCCAACATGCCCGAAGGTACTCCCGGGAAAGGACTGGCATTCATCAAAACGCCTCATGCGGAAGTTGCGGTAATCAACCTCCAGGCCCGTACGTTCATGGCTCCTCTAGATGATCCTTTCCGGAAAATAGATGAACTGATTAACGAAGCGAAAAAGAGAACGAATATCATATTCCTCGATTTTCATGCGGAAGCCACCAGTGAAAAACAGGCTATGGGCTGGTATGTAGACGGAAGAGTAAGCGTTAACGTAAGCACCCATACCCACGTGCAGACGGCAGATGAACGCATTCTTCCTCAGGGGACCGCTTACATTTCGGATGTCGGAATGACGGGACCTTACGATGGCATTCTCGGAATGGAAAGAGAGGCTGTAATGAAACGGTTTCTGACACAGCTTCCAGTGAGGTTCGAAGTGCCCAAGGATGGACGGACACAGCTCAGCGGGGTCGTCGTGGACGTGGACGTTAAAACAGGGAAAGCTAAAAAAATCAGACGTATTATGATAAATGATGATCATCCGTTCTTCAGTTGAAACTTGAATAATTAAAATTATTTTCTCACGATGGGAGAAAGCAGCTTTTGCAGTGGATGGTGTGATGTCCGTCCATGTCCCGGACGCACTGTTTTCGAGACGAAGATCCAGTTCCTTTTGCATTTCTGTCATTTTTTGGACCATCTGATATAGTCGCTTATCATATCTTGAAAAACCTGTTATAATTATGTAGTTGATTTGCACGGTGGAAAGGGGATAATTATGAACGAACAACAAAGAAAAGAGATGGATCAGGTTCGACAGAAAGATCCGAAAAACAACCTTGAGCGGATTAAAGATAAAAGCACGGATGAATTCATGAAATACTTCGAAACGACATACCAGCCTCCGAACATGAGAGACGCCCAGCGCCGGCGCAAAAAAGACGTTGATGTTCACTATGATTTCACGATTCCCGAGGAGATGGAGGGAGTCGGGGAAGACCGGAAGTATTTAATTCGTACTTACGGATGCCAGATGAACGAACATGACACCGAAGTTATGGCGGGAATTTTTGAGACGATGGGATATGAACCGACGAAACAGGCGGAGGAAGCGGATATCATTCTTCTGAATACGTGTGCGATCCGTGAAAATGCAGAGAACAAAGTTTTCGGTGAAATCGGTCACTTGAAATCGCTGAAGCGTGAGAACCCCGATCTTATCCTCGGCGTATGCGGCTGCATGGCGCAGGAAGAAGGCGTCGTTAACCGTATTTTACAGAAACACCCGTTCATCGATATGATTTTCGGTACCCATAACATTCACAAAATACCTGAACTGTTGAAGGAAGCGATGTTCAGCAAGGAAATGGTCATAGATGTGTGGTCCAAAGAAGGGGATATTATCGAAAACCTTCCCCGTTCCAGAAAAGGTAAAATAAAGGCCTGGGTTAACGTAATGTATGGATGCGACAAATTCTGTACATATTGCATCGTCCCTTACACACGCGGCAAAGAAAGAAGCCGCCTCCCCGAAGATATCATTCAGGAAGTGCGGCATCTCGCAGCCCAGGGGTATAAGGAAGTGACGCTGCTCGGACAGAACGTCAACGCCTACGGGAAAGATCTCGAGCTGGATTATGGACTCGGAGATCTGATGGATGACCTTCACAAAATCGATATACCGAGAGTCAGATTCACGACCTCCCACCCGAGGGACTTCGACGATCGTCTCATTGAAGTATTGGCCAAGGGAGGCAACATGCTGGATCATATCCACCTGCCTGTCCAGTCCGGAAGCAGTGATGTTCTGAAGATAATGGGAAGAAAATATTCCCGCGAAGACTACATGGAACTTGTACGGAAGATCCGGGCGGCCATGCCTGATGCCACACTGACGACGGACATTATCGTAGGATTTCCGAACGAAACGGAAGAACAGTTCCAGGAAACTCTTTCCCTCGTGGAAGAAGTAGGCTTTGAAGCGGCTTACACGTTCATCTTTTCACCGAGAGAAAATACACCTGCAGCTAAAATGCGCGATAAAGTTTCTATGGAAGAGAAAAAAGAGCGTCTTCAGCGTCTGAATGCTCTTATCAATAAGCAGGCCAGAGAAACGATGGAAACGTATGAAAATGAAATAGTCCACGTCCTCGTTGAAGGGGAAAGTAAAAATAACCCGGACGTTCTCGCAGGCTACACGAAAAGGAATAAGCTCGTTAACTTTGTAGGTCCTGAGTCCGCTATTGGAAGTATTGTACCCGTAAGGATTACGAAAGCAAAAACTTGGTCTCTGGATGGCGAAATGGCAGAGACAACAGTAGGAGTGAAAGAATAATGGCAGAATACACTAGAGAACAGGTGCTCGGAGAAGCGAAAGATTTGGCCAAGATGATTTCCGAGCTGGAGGAGATCGACCGCTTCAAGCAGCTGGAAGCGAAACTTAACGAAAACGATAAAGTCCAGCTTTATATTAAGAAAATCAAAGCTCTTCAGAAGCAGGCGGTGAATTTCCAGGCTTACGGAAAAACGGAAGCTCTTGAGAAAGTAGAAAAAGAAATCGACAGGCTTCAGGATGAACTGGATGAAATTCCGGTCGTGGCGGAATTCAAACATTCCCAGGTCGTCGTGAACGACCTGCTGCAAATGATTTCACGTACCATCTCAAGAGAAGTTACGAATGAAGTGATCAAGTCCACCGGAGGAAACATCCTTAGCGGAGAGACCGGCTCCAAGCAGGCAAGCGGAGGATGTTAAAGAGCAAGAAGTCCTTTAATCAGGACTTCTTTTTTTGTAGTTGTTCCATATAATTACTTAGTAGCAACTCCAAAGTGCAAGAATAAAATCTGTAGGTACCTGAGTGATAAGGAACAATGACTTTTTAAAGAAAATGACAACTATGCTATAATTAGTTCGAATATAAGTACGTGCTGGAGGAAGATATATGTCTACATACACCCCGATGATGCAACAATATTTAAAAATAAAAGCTGATTACAAAGACTCTTTCCTGTTCTTCAGACTGGGAGATTTCTACGAAATGTTTTTTGATGATGCTTTGAAGGCGGCTCAGGAACTTGAAATCACCCTTACTGCAAGAGACGGGGGCGGTGATAAAATTCCAATGTGCGGCGTCCCATATCATTCTTCGGAGAACTACATTAAACAGCTCGTGGAAAAAGGATACAAGATCGCCGTATGCGAACAGGTGGAAGATCCGAAGCAGGCGAAAGGCGTAGTCAAACGGGAGGTAGTCCAACTCATCACACCAGGCACAGTCATGGAAGGCTCGATGCTTGAAGAGAAAGAAAACAATTTTTTAGCAGCGGTTTCCCTGCTCGAGGATCATTCCTTCGGGTTAAGTTATGCAGATCTTACTACGGGAGAGACAAGCGCTTCTTATATCGGTAGGGATTTCCACTCTCTGATCGGCGAATTGTACCATCAGCCGGTAAAAGAAATTGTAATGAGCCGGGAGATCCCTGAAAACGTACAGAAAGAAGCGCGGGAAAAACTGGATTGTACCGTCTCTTTCGAAGAGGAGACGCATATTCCGGCGGATTCTCACCATCTTGTCAATAAATTGAGTGAAGAACTCACCCCCGTGTTCGGAAGATTGTATAATTACATCAGCCGTACTCAGAAAAGGGCGATGAGTCACCTTCAGCCCGTCCAGTACATTGAAATAAAAGATTACATGAGGCTGGATATGTACTCCAAAAGAAATCTTGAATTGACAGAAACACTGATGAAGAAAGGAAAGAAAGGAAGTCTGCTTTCGGTCATCGATTCCACTGTGACAGCTATGGGAGCGAGACTTTTGAAAAAATGGATAGACCGTCCGCTTCTTGACGAGTCACTTATTCAGAAGCGTCAGGAAATCGTTCAGGGTTTCATGGATAATTTCTTATACAGGGATGCCTTCCGGGAAGACCTGACTTCTGTTTATGACCTGGAGCGTCTGGCGGGGAGAGTCGCTTTCGGTAATATTAACGCGAAAGATATGCTCCAGCTTAAACGTTCTTTACAAAAAGTCCCATCCATACTTACATCGCTCTCAACCCTTGATGTGTCAGTTATTCAAACGTTTGTTCAACGAATGGATCCTATGGAGGAACTTGCACAGCTTCTTGAAAACAGCGTTCACGAGGATGCGAAACTGACTATCCGTGAAGGGAACATTATTAAGAGCGGATATTCCGAAAGTCTGGATGAATATCGGGATGCCCAGATTAACGGAAAGAAATGGATTGCGGATTTAGAAAAAAGAGAAAAAGAGCTGACGGGCATCAGGTCCCTGAAGATCAAATATAATAAAGTGTTCGGCTATTTTATAGAAGTGACCCGCGCTAATCTTACACACGTACCTGAACGGTACGAAAGGAAGCAGACTCTTGCGAACGCAGAAAGATTTATAACTCCGGAATTGAAAGAAAAGGAAACGACTATTTTACAGGCTGAGGAGAAAAGTATTGAGCTTGAGTATGAGCTGTTTCTGGAGATAAGGGAACTGGTAAAAGGTTATGTTAACAAGATTCAGCAATTGGCAAAAGACATCAGTGAACTGGATGTTCTGCAGGGATTCAGCTACGCAGCTGAAATGAACGGTTATGAGAGGCCCTCTTTCTCTTCGGAACGGACCGTGCATCTCGTCAACAGCCGTCACCCGGTAGTTGAAAAAGTGATGGAGGACGAGTTTGTACCCAACGATATTTATATGGACGAGTCCACCAATATCTTTCTTATTACCGGCCCTAACATGTCCGGGAAAAGTACTTACATGAGACAGATGGCGCTCACATCCGTCCTGGCGCAAATCGGTTCCTTCGTCCCCTGTGAAGAAGCAGTACTCCCTGTTTTCGATCAGATATTTACAAGAATTGGAGCAGCAGATGACCTTATTTCCGGTCAGAGTACATTCATGGTGGAAATGCTGGAGGCCAATAACGCCATCACTCATGCTACGAACAGGAGTATGATCCTGTTTGATGAAATCGGGCGCGGAACGAGTACGTACGATGGTATGGCGCTCGCGCAGTCGATTGTCGAATACATCCATGAAAATATTAAAGCGAAAACGCTTTTTTCCACTCATTACCATGAACTGACCACACTTGAATCCGAGCTCGGTTCCCTGAAGAACGTACACGTCCGTGCGGAAGAGGTGGACGGGAAAGTGGTTTTTCTTCATCAGGTGAAAGAAGGGGCAGCGGATAAAAGTTATGGAATCCATGTGGCGGAACTGGCTGAACTGCCGTCTGAAGTAATTACAAGAGCGGAGCGGCTTCTGGAGGAATTTGAAAGTCAAGACACACAAGAGACCCAACTGTCCTTATTTCACCCTGAACCTGAAACACCCCGTAAACAGGGGGATGAACGAGAAAGCGAAGTAAGAAAGGAGCTTTCCCGCATGGAACTGATGGAAATGACGCCTATGGAAGCGATGAACGCCTTGTACAGACTGCAAAAAATGGTGAAATGAAGGGGGGATATATATATGGATAATATTCACGTCATGCCGGATGCGCTGGCAAACAAAATAGCTGCCGGAGAGGTGGTGGAAAGGCCGTCCTCCGTCGTTAAAGAACTGATGGAAAACAGTATAGACGCCGGAAGTTCCGTGGTCAATGTGGAACTGAGAGAAGCCGGACTTGAATATATCCGTATCTCTGATAACGGCAAAGGTATGGAAAAAGAGGATGCCGTAAGAGCTTTTCAGCGGCACGCTACGTCAAAAATAAGAGATGAGCGTGATTTGTTTCATGTGAAAACATTGGGTTTTCGGGGTGAGGCTCTCGCCAGTATAGCTGCTGTCAGTAAGCTCAGCGTAAAAACTTCCACCGGTGAGGCTTCCGGAATCAGTCTCTATCTCGAGGGAGGGGAAGTCAGGAATCATGACGCAAGCGATGCAAGGCAGGGGACGGAAATAAAAGTGGAGGAATTATTTTTCAACACGCCTGCAAGGCTGAAGTATATGAAAACTATCCATACTGAACTCGGGCACGTCACTGACGTTGTGAATCGTATGGCGCTCGCTAACCCGCACGTAAAAATACGTCTGGAACATCAGGGGAAAACGTTATTCCAGACGAGCGGACGTGGAGATCAGCTGCAGGTCCTTTCTCAAATATATGGAAGTAACGTAGCGAGAAAGATGAAGAGAACGTCTGCCGAAGATAAAGATTTCAAGCTTGAGATGCTGATTGGAAGACCGGAAATCACCCGTGCTTCAAGGGCTTATATGTCTTTGATAGTGAACGGAAGGTTTATCCGTAACCCTAAACTCGTCCAGGCGATTCTCAAGGGCTATGATACGCTGCTTCCTTTAGGAAAATACCCTGTAGCCCTTATTAATATTGATATGGATCCCTCCCTTCTGGATGTGAACGTTCACCCCGCCAAACTTGAAGTCAGATTCAGCAAAGAACAGGAACTTTTCGAACTTATTCAGAATACGATTAAACAAGCCTTCCGGGAAGAAACGCTGATACCGGAAGGGACATCGACGATCAACAAAAAAGAAGATAAAAGTGAACAGACCTCCATGATTTTTGAAAAACCGCGGGTTTCTGAGAATACAGCCAACAGCAATCAAAGTTACGAAACGGAGCGTACAGATGAAAGTATTCCCGGGCCGGAAAAAGAGAATCCGTTCCCTTTGGAATCTGAGCCGGCAGAAGAAACAGAGAAAGATTCCGGCGATACCCGGCAGGAAGAAGAGATGAACACGCAAAGAGTCCCTCATATGTATCCGGTCGGTCAGCTCCACGGAACGTACATTATTGCACAGAATGAAAGAGGCATGTACATGATAGATCAGCATGCTGCGCAGGAAAGGATCAAATACGAACGTTTCAAAAAAAAGCTGGGGGAACCGGATCAGACAGTGCAGGAGCTGCTCGTCCCGTTGACCTTCACATTTCCTGCCAGAACCGCTTTGAAAATTGAGGAAAACAGTCACATACTCGAAAACATCGGGGTATTCTTCGAATCGTTCGGAACGAATACTTTTATTGTCCGTTCTCATCCTGAATGGTTTCCGAAAGGGTATGAAGGGGAGATTATCGAAGAGATTGTAGAGGAATTGGAACAGTCCAACAACATTAACATTGAAAACTTCCGGAATGATGCAGCGGCGCTCATGTCCTGCAAAGGATCTATAAAGGCCAACCACCACCTGACGCCAAGGGATATGGAAGTGTTACTAGATGATCTGGCAGCTGCCGAAGATCCTTTTACATGCCCTCACGGCCGTCCTATCATCGTCTTCTTTTCCGAGTATGATATTGAGAAAATGTTTAAAAGAGTCATGAATTAATTTCAGATACGTAAAAAGGATGACGTTACTGTTGCTTTAACGTCATCCTTTTTCTTATGTGAAAATATGCCGGAAAAACGGCTTCAGTTCTGCTGTTGCTGCAGTAAAAACTGAAAGTAGTTTTCCAGCTGATGAATGTTTTGTGCATCCAGCTCCGTCAATTTGTCATATTGAAGAAACAGCGGACAGGAAAGGTCTATTTCTTCCAGGTGACGAAGTATTCTCGAATATTGATCCACCGAATTATCGGAGAGCCCAAGCAGGTAGTCGGAAGTTGTATGTAAAGCTTTGGCTAAGTTTCTGACGTCATTTACATCAGGAAAGGTGTAGGCCCTCTCCCAGTTGGACACTACTTGGGAGGTGACTTCAATTTCTTCGGCCAGTTCCTGCTGTGTATAACGATTTTCTTTCCTTAACTTTTTGATTCTCTCGTTAAGCATCGATATCACGCTCCTAAATGCTATAGTACTACAGGATAACGGATTTGGAAAGAGAAACTAACGAAAACCTTTAAAAAAACTAACGGTAACATTTAGTTTCATGTAACTAAAAACGTTAGTTTTCAGTAACGGATTCAGATATAAACACGTAACGTTTTCAGTTACCTCTGTAGTTCGGTGCGGGAATGGTGTAAAATATATATTAGAAAGCGGGGATTTTTTAATGAATAGAAAAGTTGTCTCCATCGTGGGACCCACTGCGGTAGGGAAATCGAAACTGGGAGTGGAAGTCTGTAAAGCATTTGACGGGGAGGTGATCAGCGGGGATTCCATGCAGATTTATAAAGGAATGGATATAGGGACTGCGAAAATCACGAATTCGGAAGCGGAAGGCGTGCCTCATCACATGATCGATATCAAGTACCCTGATGACACGTTTTCGGCTGCCGAGTTTCAGGCCCGGGGAAGAGAGTTGATCGAAGACATTTTCTCAAGAGGGAAAGTGCCGGTGATAGTAGGGGGTACAGGTATGTATATTCAGGGCCTCCTATATGATTATTCTTTTTCTGACACTCCGCGGGACCATGTAAAAAGCGAAAGGCTGGCCCGTGAACTCGAACAGGATGGAAAAGAGAAGATGCACGAACGGCTTACCCTGATCGATCCGGATGAAGCGGAGAGAGTTCACCCTAATAATACGAAACGCGTACTTAGAGCTTTAGAAATTTATGAAGTGACCGGAAAGACAAAATCCGAGCATGAGTCACTGCAGCAGCCTCCATTTTACGACTTCAGAATAATCGGTCTCGAGATGGAAAGGAAAGTGTTGTACAACAGGATTGACCAACGGGTCAATTACATGGTCAAAGGCGGGCTTCCGGGAGAAATCAGCAATCTCCTGGAAAAATATCCGAAAGAGACCCAGGCGATGAAAGCTATCGGTTACAAAGAATTGATCCCTTATCTCGAGGGGGAGAAAGAGTTGGAGGAAGCGGTAGCTCTTCTGCAGAGAAATTCAAGGAGATACGCCAAACGACAGTACACGTATTTCAAAAATAAGCTTCCCGTAGAGTGGTATGAAGTGACCGAGGAGAATTTTGCAGAAAAAGTTTCTTTAATTTTGTCGGATTTAGAAGGATTTTTGATGTTGCCGGAGAAATAAACTGTTAAGCTAGAGAGATAGAATGGAGGAGGATCATTTTATGAGCCAGACAGTGAACATTCAGGATAATTACTTGAATCAGTTGCGTAAGGAAAAGATTCCGTTGACGCTGTTCCTGCTGAACGGTTTCCAGTTAAAGGGAACTATCAAAGCTTTCGATAACTTTACAGTGCTCGTTGAAACTGAAGGGAAGCAGCAGTTGATCTTCAAACATGCGATTTCCACTTTTTCTCCGAATAAAAATGTTACATTAGAAGACATGTAAACCGGGCGCTTTTGGCCCGGTTTTATTATTGAAAAAAAGTCTGTCGGCTTCTGCCGGCAGAACTTAATTCGCCACCTTTTTCCCTGATGATACAGTATGAGAGGATATCAGGGAGAAAGAACCTGTCCCCGGAAGGATGAAATCTGTCCACAGCGGGAAGACTGAAGTAATAAAGACTTTTATTAAAGGGGGATGCTTATCTTTGGATAAAGAGAAGGCGCTGATTTTAGCAAGAAAAGACCCGAGAAAAAAAGAAACATTCGATTATTCACTGGAAGAACTGAAAGATTTAACTAAAACTGCCGGAGGCGAAGTTGTGAGTGTTCTTGTCCAGCAGCTGGAAAAACCTCATAAAGCTCATTACCTCGGTGACGGGAAGCTGGAAGAAGCTGCAGGCATTATAGAGGAACATGATATTGAACTGGTAATCATCAATGATGAACTGTCGCCGACGCAGCTCAGAAATATTACGAACCGTCTGGAAGTGAGGGTCATAGACAGAAGCCAGCTGATTCTGGATATTTTTGCGTATAGAGCCAAAACTAAAGAAGGTAAACTGCAGGTGGAACTTGCCCAGTTGCAATATCTCCTGCCGAGACTGTCGGGTCAGGGCGTTCAGTTGTCGAGACTCGGAGGCGGAATAGGTACGCGAGGCCCGGGGGAAACGAAGCTGGAAACAGACCGCCGTCACATCAGAAGAAGGATTCGTGATGTAAGGACGAGACTCGATCAGGTCGTGGAGCACAGGAAGCAATACAGAGAAAGAAGAAAAGAGAACAGTGCGTTTCAGGTGGCGATCGTCGGATATACGAACGCCGGCAAGACGACCTTTTTCAATAAAATAACTTCCGCTGATTCTCTGCAGGAGGATAAGCTCTTCGCTACACTCGATCCGTTGACGCGGCAGACCCAGCTCCCATCGGGGCTCGAAGTTCTCATGTCCGACACGGTAGGTTTCATACAGCACCTGCCTACAACATTGATTGCCGCCTTCCGTTCCACGCTCGAAGAAGTGACGGAAGCCGACTTCATTCTGCACATCGTGGATGCTTCGGCTTCCGATCATGACCAGCATGAAAAAACGGTCCTCTCTCTCCTTGAAGAACTTGGAGCCGAGAATTTGCCCCGGCTTACCGTTTATAATAAGCAGGATAAGGTAGAGGGACCATTCACACCGATGGAAAAGCCGTCGGTCCAGACTTCCTTTAAAGATGACAGAGGAGTCGGGGACGTACTATCGGCAATCGAAGAAGTACTATCGGAAAACTGGGATCCGTACCATACGTATGTAAAAGCGGAAGAAGGTAAATTCTTAAAAACACTGGAGCTTAACACGCTCGTTTACGTACGTGAATTCCTCGAAGAGCGCGGGGAGTACGTCGTGCGCGGATATATCGACCCTCTGCACCCTTTGAGGGATAAAGTAATACCGAAGGAGCATAAAGATGAATGATATTGTGAATATAGAAGAAGAAATCCGTCCTTATAAAGAAAAGATCGAGGACATCGTGCTGCATAATCAGGAAAAAGTGCTGGATGCTTTTCAAAATCAGAACGTAGCGGATCGCCATTTCCATTCGGAGACAGGCTACGGCTATGATGATGAAGGAAGAGATACGCTCGAAGGAGTTTATGCGGAAATATTCGGAGCTGAAGATGCGCTTGTCAGACCTCAGCTCGTATCGGGGACTCATGCGATTTCCACCGCTTTTTTCGGTGTTCTCCGTCCGGGGGATGAACTTCTGTATGTGACGGGTGAACCTTACGACACTCTTCGTGAAGTAATTGAACCTGCCGGGGATGGAGCAGACCACGGCTCCCTGCACGACTTCGGCATCAGCTATCGTGCCTTACCTTTAAAAGAAGGGGCGGTGGATGCAGAGCGTTTCAGGGAAGTCATCACTTCACGGACGAAGATGGTAGCCATCCAGAGGTCCAAGGGATATGCAGACAGACCTTCTTTTACCATTGAGGATATCGAAGGGATGGTAAAGGAAATAAAAGCAGTGAAACCTGATGCGATTGTGTTTGTGGACAACTGTTACGGGGAATTTGTAGAGAAAGCGGAACCGCTGGAAGCGGGAGCTGATCTGATCGCGGGCTCCCTCATCAAGAACCCGGGCGGCGGTATTGTGCGTACCGGCGGGTACATAGCCGGGCGGAAAGAACTGATTACTGCCTGTGCGCACCGGCTCACGGCTCCCGGACTCGGCAAGGAAATGGGTGCGACGCTTTCCGTTCTGCAGGAGATGTACCAGGGCATATTCATCGCCCCCCACGTAGTCGGGGAAGCTCTGAAAGGAGCGGTTTACACGGCTAAATATCTGGATAGTTACGGATTCCGGACAAAACCGTTTTATGATGAATACCGTACGGACCTGATTCAGACGGTGTACTTCGACAATGCGGAGCAGATGGTCGATTTCTGCCGGGAGATCCAGAAAGCTTCGCCGGTAAATGCCTTCGCCCTTCCGGAACCGGGCCCGCTTCCGGGGTACGATTCCGACGTCATCATGGCGGCCGGAACGTTTATTCAGGGTGCGAGCCTTGAACTGACAGCAGACGGCCCGCTCCGGCCTCCCTACATGGCTTTTGTCCAGGGAGGACTTACGGCGGAACACGTAAAAATAGCAGTGCGGCGTGCCGTGGATGCTGTTACGTCATAGGGAACTGAGAAAGGGAGCCGGAATACTCCGGCTTTTTTCATGTCAACTTTCCTGACATCGCTTGACAATTATCCATTTTGAATTATAATAATAGTAAGAATTCTTGGAGGGGGTGGCAGAAATGAGTGATGAAGTACGACGTTCCATGCCGCTGTTTTCTATGGGAATCGTCCAATCCCTTACTGCCCTCACTCCGAGGCAAATTCGTTATTACGAGCAGAATGGGCTGGTGACTCCGGCCCGTTCCAAAGGGAATCAGCGACTGTTTTCGTTTAATGATGTAGACCGGCTTCTTGAGATTAAATCACTTGTAGAAAAAGGGGTCAATCTTGCGGGTATCAGGCAGGTGTTCGATTTGAAACAGGAAACGCCCCGCCCTGATTACAAACCCGGAGAAGTACAGGAAGTCTACCATCAGCTCAGCGAAAAAGAGTTACGGAAAATGCTTCGTAAGGAAATTGAGAATGATGCAGGAAAAGGAAATTTTGGACTCAGACAGGGAGAATTATCAAGATTCTTTCACTAAATTACGGGAGGCACATGTATGGGCTTAACAAGAGAAGAAATTTACAAGAAGATCGAGGAAGAGAACGTCAAATTCATCCGTCTGCAGTTTACGGATATGCTCGGTATTATCAAAAACGTGGAGATCCCGTTCAGTCAGCTCGACAAAGCTCTGGACGGAGTGATGATGTTCGACGGTTCTTCCATTGAAGGATTCGTACGAATCGAAGAATCCGATATGTATCTGGTACCGGATTTCGATTCGTTCCTCGTACTTCCATGGACATCCGAGAAAGGGAAAGTGGCACGATTCATCTGTGACATTTACAACACGGACGGTACTCCATTCGAGGGATGCCCGCGCTACAACCTGAAGCGCAACCTGAAAAGAATGGAAGAACTCGGTTTCTCCGCTTTCAATCTCGGTACCGAACCGGAATTTTTCCTGTTCAAGATGGATGAAAACATGAACCCTACGCTTGAACTGAACGACAAAGGCGGTTACTTCGACCTTGCTCCGACCGACCTCGGGGAGAACTGTCGACGGGATATCGTACTGGAGCTTGAGGAGATGGGTTTCGAAATCGAGGCTTCCCACCACGAAGTCGCTCCCGGGCAGCATGAAATCGACTTCAAATATTCGGAAGCAGTGAAGCACTGTGACGATATCCAGACGTTTAAACTCGTTGTAAAAACCATTGCCCGTAAACACGGTCTGCATGCAACGTTTATGCCTAAACCTCTCTTCGGAGTGAACGGTTCCGGTATGCACGCAAACATGTCCCTGTTCACGGAAGAAGGTAATGCTTTCTTCGATGAGAACGGCAAAGAACAGCTCTCGGACGTAGCTTATCAGTTTACTGCCGGTATTCTGAAGCATGCGATGGCTTTCACAGCAATAACGAATCCTATAGTGAATTCCTATAAGCGTCTCGTTCCGGGATATGAAGCTCCTTCATATGTAGCCTGGTCGTCCCAGAACAGAAGTCCGCTCATCCGCGTTCCGACGTCCCGCGGAGTAAGTACCCGTATCGAAGTGCGGAGTGTCGATCCGGCCGCGAACCCGTATATGGGAATGGCCGCTCTGCTTGCTGCGGGTCTCGACGGTATCGAGAACAAACTGGAAGTACCTGAACCGGTGGATCGCAACATTTATGTGATGGATGAGGAAGAGCGCAGAGAAGCGGGAGTGACCGATCTTCCGGCTACACTGTATGATGCACTTCAGGAACTTAAGAAGAATGACGTGATGGTGAAGGCGTTGGGCGAACACCTGTATGAGCACTTTATCGAAGCGAAAGAAATCGAGTGGAACATGTTCCGTACCCAGGTACACCCTTGGGAGAGGGAACAGTATCTGCAGACGTATTAATCTGAACCTCCTCTCAAGGTAATTTCCGTTGAGAACGTTTAGATTTACATGACCATAAAACTAAAATAAAAATCCTCCATTAGGTAGTGACCCCTAAAAGTTAGAGTTTTTATTAGGAAGCTGATTGGCTGGTTTGAGTCCGGTATTGAATGGGACTCAAACCAGCTAATTTTGCTTTTATGCGATCATGGTTGTAGTAGTTGATGTAT
>NZ_NSGH01000009.1 GCF_002295105.1 Salimicrobium humidisoli
CCCATATTCCAAATATCCCCTTTATTTTCATATAAAGGTTTCGACCGCAACCATAAACTTCTATAGTTCTAAAGAAAATGGACGAAAAACGAAGAAATTCTAAGAAAACGTTAATTTAAAGAGGGAGTGAGGCTAGATGCCTAAACAACGAATATGGGCTATCGCTTATCCGATAGCTTTTGGCCTTATGATCTTTTTAAACTACTGGAGCGCCACGAATGTCGGTATCGTAGCCGACAATAACCAGGCGATTATCCAGCCTGCAGGGTTCGCCTTTTCCATTTGGGGACTGATTTATATCCTGCTTTTCATCTGGATCATCAAACGGTTTTTCGATAACACGTGGGTAGGGTCCCTGGCGTCCCGCTTAACTTTCTGGCCCATTGTCAACTTTCTCCTGAACGGGCTCTGGATCGTCGTGTTTACCCAGCAGTTGCTGGTTGTATCAACCCTGGTGATCGCAGCCATTCTGACTACCCTCGTCTTTATTCATACCTCAATTACGAAGGGTGACTATAACTGGTTCGATCGGCTGCCGTTCTCCATTTATTTTGCCTGGGTGACCGTTGCGACGATTGTGAACGTGTTCGCGGTAACCGCCAGCCTGGAGGTGGAAACCATCCTCGGTCTCGGCGAGCTGGACTGGACGCTTATCATGCTTGCGGCAGCAACCCTCATCGGCAGTATCGTCGCCTTCCGCTATAGCGACTGGCTCTATCCACTCGTCATTCTCTGGCCGTTCTATGGTATTTATGTGGTCAATGAAAATGAATACAGCAGTTTGAATATAACGCTGCTGATCACCAGTATCGTGCTGGTAATCGTGGCCCTCATTACGGTTGTTAAGAAGTTCCGGACCAAACAAACAGCATAGGTGTATCCGTGGGGATGCAAATAGAAAATACCAAGCGCTGGAATTGGTAAGGAAACCGGCACTTGGTATTTTTCTAATCGAACAAACGAGATTATGGACACTTTTGATAACGTGAACCCGGATGAAGTGAATGCGTCTCTCGGACTGACACAGGATGATGCTTCCGATTCCTCTCCTTCTTCTGATGCCCCCAGCAATGCCGAAGAAGGGGATGTTTCCAGCGTGGATGCGAATGGCAATGGCCAGGTGACCATCCAGGAGGCTAAAGATGCCGGTTTCTCTATGCCGATCACCAGTGATCACTGGTTGTATCCATACATGGATGATAGAGATGGTGATGGAACGGTGGGAGAATAAACCTCTCCAGGAGACGGAGAAGAACATTCTTAGCCAGCCTCGGAGGATAAAAGAAGCAGACGAGAAGAAAGGCGTTCCCTTCTCTCTTTATTTTAGAATAAACGTCTATGACTGCCTCCCCATTGCACAAAGGGAGTGTTTGCTATGAGTGAATAACCTCCTGATTTTCTCACTTTCTAGTTACCTGTTTTCATGTTTCTTACGTAATCATTAACACAATAGCACAATGATTTAATGGCACAATGTCACATTAACTCAATAACACAATTACTCAATAACACAAAAAAGAAGACATTCTAGGGTAGATCTTATACTACCAAATCATTTGTAGGAAAGCGTTCGTCATCTGTTTACGAATGACCAGTTTTCCCTTTTCTTTATAGATGTCATAAGTCATATGTAGTATAGCTTTAAAAGAAAGGGTGTTCGTTCCCCTCTAGTTATCTAAAACAATCACTTCCAAAAAGAAACGGTCCTCTTCTTCCAGTGTCAGGTGAGTATCAATCGATATTCAACATTGACTGAACACTCCAAACACCCGAAATGGCAGTAATATCTTTGTTTACTTAAATTATACCCTGTTTGAACATTCAAGGTAAAATGGCAACCCCTAAGCCTTAAGGCAAATAGTTTTATTCAGCAATCGCGCCCGATTGTGGAAGATGGTTATTTAACTAAAGCCCCCGTTACTTTAAGTACACTAATTCACAATCCAAATTATAATGTTAACATAAATTTCCAATTACTTAGTTATTTATCAGAGGAATTAGCTTAGTTATTAGGGGGTGTTTTGCTAATGAATTATGCAGTTGACACAAGTTTATGTCGTCTTGGTAAAATAAGTGCCAAATAAGTAGCCATTTCTCTTTCTTTTTGTAGATAAACATTGTTAAATCAACAAAAATTAGCAATCCATTTTATATGCTAATTGGATTGCTAAAAGGTTTGTTATTTTATGTTTTGTACTATTAAACTTAACACGTTAGATGATGGCACGCTACTCTGCTTATATTTATTCAGTATGAAGTAACAATTGATCTAAATCCATTATTTTAATTTTCTTTTTCGGTAACTGTTTAATCAATCCAAGTTCTTCTAGAGTAGTAAATTTACGGCTGATTGTTTCTGGTGTGGTACCAAGATACGAGGCTAAATCCTTTTTGGACATTGGTAAGATAATCGTTGGACTATCGCCACTTCCCTTTTCAACATTCTCAGCTAAAAAGGATATAATGCGGGTTTCTACATTTTCAATCGCTACTTGTGTGGTTTGTTTTTCAGAATCCTTTAAACGCATCGTTACTTCTGACAGTATTTTTAATGAGATTTGCGGATATTCCACCAAATACTTCTGTAAATCACCTCGTTTAATTAAACAAATGGATGTATTTTGTAGTGCTTCCGCATAATTCTCATGAATACTTCCAGGTTGGAAAATGGCGACTTCACCTGTAAAATCACTAGGATTTAAAATGCGAACAAGTTGTTCTTTTCCAGAATCCGATAAGCGGTAAATCCGAGCCTTACCTGAATTGATAATATATAAGGTATCATCTTCCTCATCTGCACGGAATAACATTTCCCCTTTTTTAAGATGAAGTATCTTGGCAGATTCCGCAATCAAATCCATTTGTGAGTCTTCCAAATGGTTGAAAATGGGAACAATACGAATACATTCTGCATGTCCATGTTGGTGATGACAACATTGGTTTTGTTCCAAAATAACCTCTCCCTTTTATAAAAAGCCTAAGAGGGCATCCTAGGCTTCCTTTCTATTCACTCGATTAAGCAGGTTTTACCTTTGATTTGACAACAGGATATCCTAAGTCTTCAATTGCCTTTTCGATATCGTTAATAGCGACTGCTTCTGAATCAAAATCTACTTTTACTTTACTTGCATTGAACATTACTTTCAAGCTATCTTGATTCACACCGTTTATTCCTTTCACCGCATTTTCAATCTTTTGGAGACAAGATGGGCAAGATAAGGTTTCTAATTGAATCGTTGCTTTTTGCATAAATCATTTCCCCCTTCATTTTTTAACGACCGTAAACCAATCTATTCTTTTGTTTTTGAGTTACTTTAAGCCTGATATGCTTTATCTACTTCTGATAACATCTCGAATGTGCCTGCATACGTTTCACATACATCTCCAGGAATGGTGTAGTTGTCTGTGATTTTTCGTAATTGAGCAAATTCAGCATCTAAGTCAGGTTTGTTCGTACCTGCGTCTTTTACTTTTCCACTAATTGTTTCAAACAATTCACGTACTTCAAAGGCTTCTGGGTGATTCTTACCATGGGCCCGTGTAATTGCAGTGGTGTATAAATCCAGTTTTTCAAAATGGTTTGTTATTACTTCGTTAAATGTTTGTTCAGACATTATTCGTTCCCTCTTTCTTGTGATTTTTTGGTCTTAGGCCGATTTTACTTTTGATTTGACGACTGGATATCCTAAGTCTTCAATGGCTTTTTCGATATCGTTAATGGTGATCGTTTCTGAATCAAAATCTACTTTTACTTTACTAGCATTAAATAATACTTTTAAGCTATCTTGATTAACCCCGTTTAATCCTTTCACCGCATTTTCAATCTTTTGCATACAAGATGGACAAGATAATGTTTCTAATTGAATAACTCCTTTTTGCATGAATTATTTCTCCTTTCATCTTATCTTTGATTTTTTTGTTTTCCCTCTTCTTTTTTACAATTTAAGTATAGTTCAGGTTCAACGAAATGAAATTGATGCAAATCAAGTTTTAAGAAAAAGTAGGGGAGTATTTTGTTCTTCCTACCTGAATACTTCCCCTTTATCATTCATCAAGACTGGTTTCTATTAAAATTATTCTCTCAAACGGTATCGAAGCAATCTCATACCATTCAAGATGACTACTAAGATACTTGCTTCATGAACCAACATCCCGATTGACATATTCATCCATTCACTAAATAGTAGGCTGGCAAGTAAGACTAATACCACACCAACTGCTATGGTAATGTTCTGTTTCATGTTTCTTGAAGTTGATTTTGTTAAGCCTAATGCGTGTGGTAAACGACTAAAGTCAGAATTCATTAAAACAACATCTGATGTTTCAATTGCAACATCTGTTCCACTTCCCATGGCGATTCCGATATCTGCTAAGGCTAGTGAAGGACTATCATTCACTCCATCACCGACAAAGGCAATGATCCCGCCTTCTGCTTGCATTTTTTCGATATAAGCAGATTTTCCTTCCGGTAGCATATGACCATGTGCTTCTGTTAACCCAAGTTCTCGAGCAACTAAATCTACGGTTCCTTGGTTGTCCCCAGAAAGAACGACAAGGTTTTTGACCCCTAGTTTTTTCAGTTTTTGAAGATCTTTTTTAACACCTGGACGGATTTGATCCCGAATACCCATCAGAACGTTTAATTCTCCGTCGACCGCAGTTAACACAAGAGAATTCCCATTTTTCTCAAAGCGTTCGACGTCTTTTTTAGCTTTTTCGCTTAATTTCACATTTTCCTTTTCCATTAAAGCTACGTTACCAACGGCTATACGATGAACACCTATTTTTGCTACAATTCCGCCACCTTTAACGACTTCGGTTTCTTCAACAGTAGAGAAAGTTGTCTCGCCAATATCCTGTAGGACAGCTTTCGCTAGTGGGTGGTCCGATTCACGCTCCACACTTGCTAAATATCCTAGAACCTCTTCAGTATTTTTTCCGTAAAATTCTTTTTCGGCAACTTCAGGGTTTCCTACTGTCAATGTTCCTGTTTTATCAAAAACGATAGTATCTACTCTGCTAAAGTCATTGATAACTTCACTACCTTTTAGGAGGACACCATTACGTGCACCGTTTCCGATACCGGCAACGTTGGATACAGGTACCCCGATAACTAATGCACCTGGACATCCTAAAACAAGAATCGTGATAGCTAGTTCAATATCTTTTGAGAAAAACCAAACAATAAAACCAAGGACTAACACAGCTGGTGTATAGTATTTTGAGAATCGGTCAATGAAACGTTCTGCTTCTGATTTGGAATCCTGTGCCTCTTCCACTAATTCGATAATTCTACCAAATGTTGTATCTTCTCCAACACGATCAGCTCGAATTTGGATCGTTCCATTTTCTAAGATAGATCCTGCAAATACTTCAGAATCAACCTTTTTACTTACAGGTAGAGATTCTCCAGTAATACTTGCTTCATTAATGTGACCTTCACCAATTAACACTGTTCCATCTACCGGAACTTTTACACCCGTTTTAACTAATAAAATATCACCTTCGTCTACATCATCGACATCTACTTCTTCAAATTCTCCGTTTTCCATTTGCTTTAAAGCACTTTCTGGTGCCAGCTCTGTTAATTCTTTAATGGCAGAACGTGTTTTGTTCAAGGTACGTTGCTCCAAGTAAGAACCAAATAAGAATAAGAAAGTAACGATGGCTGATTCCTCATAATTTTGAATCAATACTGCCCCAATAACTGCAATGGTAACTAAAACATCAATACTGACAACTTTTACTTTTAATGCCTGATAGGCTTGAATCGCAATTGGTGCTACACCAAGAATAGATGCAATGATGAGCGACCAATTGAAAATGGCCATGTTGTCTAAGGAAAATCGTCCGAAGAATGCAAGTGCAATCAAAATTGCACTGATCAGTGTAATGGAATTCTTTTTACTTAATATATATCTTTGCATGTTGATTCCCTCCAATTTCATTTTCATTTGTATTCCTTGTTGATGACTCTAGTATAGGATGTTTCTATGAAATAAAAATTGATTCGAATCAAGTTCTATTGGGGGTAGTACCAACATTTCACCGTAAAACTCACGCTAAGTTATTTTTAACCACTAAATCAACCTTCTCCACTACAATAAGAAGTGGAAAAATAATTCTACGCTATATATTAGGGAAGATATAAAAGGCAAAAAGGCGCTGGATGGCCCATCCTTTGGTGTTTGTCTAAATAAAAATAGCGTAGAATGAGACATCTACGCTATTTTACAACTTCATTTGTAAATAAAATACTTAACGTGAGTAATGTGTTAAAAAGTTGGTGGTACCCCTATTGTAAAAGTGAAAAATTATAAAAGAACAGCATAACAAAACCAGGGACCTTCAGGAAAAGTATGGGAACAGAAAGGGACGTGTCCTCATGGATCGTACCATAGCTATCGAAGAAGCTTTGGCCGGGACAGGCGAAAAAGATTGGATCCTGATTACAGGGAAAGGGCATGAAACGTATCAGCAAAGCTATCATTATCCTGTGAAAAACGATGAAGAAGCTGTTTCGTTTTTGGACGAAAAGTGATGGGGGAGAAAGCATATTGTCCGTGCATGGAGTGGCTGTGAATGGTGAATTGTGGTTTGACTTAACATAACGAAGATGGAAAACACGCGGGGTTCTTTGCGGGAACCGGCGTGTTTTCCATGTTTGTAGCCGAGCGTGGTCAGATACCGGCTAAAGATAATAAAAATGTAACGAGACAAACGATTAGCAACAAACCTAAACTGTATTTCAAGGTCATTTGGAACAACTTGGATTCCTTGCCTGTCTCTTTTACCGCGGCGGTGGCTATCGCAATAGATTGCGGAGAAATAAGCTTAGCCATGACTCCGCCTGCTGTATTGGCTGCAAGTAACAGGGATGGGTTGGCCATGATCTGGTTCGCCGTAACAACCTGTAAATGGCCGAACAGGGCGTTGTTGCTGACGACAGAACCGGTGATGAAGACACCGATCCATCCGAGGATAGGACTGAATAAAGGAAACAGATCCCCTGTTTCAGCTAATGCCAGTCCGATAGTGGAACTTAGCCCGGCAAAATTGGACAGATTTGCAAAGCCCATGACGAAACAGATCGTCAGCACAGGAATCCATAATTCCTTGATCGTCAACTTCAATGACTTCATTCCTTCAGTCAAGGTGATCGCAGAACTGAACCACCCCGTAAGAAGAACAGCCACTAAAATGGCAGTACCGGTTGCAGATAACAGATCCAGTTTGAAGAGAGCATCCAGCGTTGTGACTTCAGGTGCAATCGGCGGTGCTTTCTGTATTTCCTGATGAAGAAAAGGAATGGGTATAAAGGTCGTCGTTTGTTCCAAAAGCCCGTCTTCCCTGAATAGAGCTTTGAAAGAAGGTAAGCTCCACAATGTGATGGTTGCGGTCAGAATATAGAAAGGAGACCAGGCTTTGATGATTTCTTTCAGGCTGTAGGATTCTCCCTGTTGAACCTCTGGAGCATTCGCTTCCCGGTGTATAGTCTTCGGTTGCCATTTTCTCAGAAACAGGGCGAGACCACCCATGCTTAATAGAGCAGCGAGAATGTTCGCAAGCTCAGGACCGAGGAATAGAATCGTGAAGATCTGCGTTCCTGTGTAAATACCGCTGACAACGAATAATGCCGGTAATGTTTCAGCTACTCCTTTGAAGCCACTCAGGATGAAGACGAGTAAGAATGGTATGATAAACGAAATCATCGGTAATAGGTAGACCAGGGTACGTGAGAGTTCCATCGTTTCAAGGTTCCCCATCTGTGCCCCTACGATGACAGGGATCCCGATGGCTCCGAAGGCTCCGGACGCCGCGTTGGCAATCAGGCATAGAGCTGCGGCTTTCAGTGGACGGAATCCGAGTTCCACAAGTAGAGCAGCACTGATGGCGATCGGCACCCCGAAGCCCGCGGCTCCTTCGAGAAAGGCATTGAAACTGAAGCCGATCAGCAATAATTGAAGCCGCTGGTCATGGGAGATGGAAGCTATACTGGAACGAATGACTGTGAATTTCCCCGTGTGTACGGCAATTTTGTATAACCAGACAGCCATAATGACGATATAGCCGATCGGCCACAAACCATTGGCTACCCCGTGAAGAGAAGCGGACAGAGCTTTCGTGATCGGCATATCAAAAAATAGGACGGACACGAAGATGCTTAGCATAAGCGTCAGAAATGCAGCCAAGATCCCTTTCATTTTGAACCGTGTCAGCGCGAGAAAGAAGAAGAATATAGGTAAAGCCGCAAGGAGAGAACTGATAAACATATTTCCAAAAGGGTCGTACTGCTGTAACCACATAAGGCATCACTCATTTCTGGAATTGAATTAAGATGTCGGCTAGTTTTCGAAGTTGGTAGTCAGGATGTTTTTCAGCACTTCAGCGCTGTGGTTGAACAACTGTTGTTCCTTTTCATTCAGGCTCACTTCTACGATATTACGGATGCCCTCCCGGTTTACAATGGCCGGTACGCCCATATATACATCTTCTGTTCCGTACTGGCCGTTCAGATAAGCACTCACGGTCAGAATCACATTTTCGTTATTGAGGATCGCTTTCGTCATGCGAGTGAGTCCCATGGCGATTCCATAGTACGTTGCACCTTTTTTCTCGATGATGTGATACGCAGCATCCCGCACATTTATGAAAATCTCCTCAAGATCTTCCACTTTATATTCTTCATGACGTTCCACCAGTTCAAGGATAGGAACTCCTCCAACGGTTGCGTGACTCCATACAGGCAACTCTGTGTCGCCATGTTCTCCGATGATATTGGCATGGATATTAGAAGGTGTCACATCGAAATACTCTCCGAGAAGGTAGCGGAATCGGCTGGAGTCGAGGATGGTTCCACTACCGATGACACGTTCTTTTGGAAGTCCACTGAATTTCCAGGTCGCGTACGTGAGGATATCTACAGGGTTCGTCGCAACGATGAAGATTCCATTGAATCCACTGGCCATCACTTCAGAAACGATGTTTTGGAAGATGGCAAGGTTCTTTTTCACGAGGTCCAGTCTGGTTTCCCCGGGCTGTTGGTTCGCTCCCGCACTGATACATACAATCTCAGCATCTTTGCAGTCCTGATAAGTACCGGCCCATGTTTTGGTAGGGTTCGGAGCGAATACCTTTCCATGATTCAGATCCATAGCGTCGCCTGTAGCTTTATCTTCATTCACATCGATAATGACAAATTCTTCAGCGACAGCCTGGTTAAGCATAGCGAATGCGTAACTGCTTCCTACAGCGCCTGCGCCGATAAGTACAACACGATTAACGTTTTCTTTTTTCATGGGAAATCCTCCTAAGTTCTAACTTTGTGAAATTTATCACATACTTATTATCTAACATTCTCTTTATTAAATCAACAATATTTGTGAAATATTTCATATTCAATTCGTTATCTTTGTTAAGTAGTATGCAATTTTTATAAAAAAGCTTGACTATTTTCTACTTGTGATCTTCCTCAATTGCGCCCAGTTGCATAACTGCCTAATTTATAACGAGGCCTTTTTATCCAAGCCCCAAACCAAAAATATATAAATCCAAAAAGAGTAGCCAAAGGTAAAGAGAAATATTACACGCACGATGAAAGTAGATATACCAAAATACTCTGCTATACCCCCACAAACTCCGTACAATTCTTTATCAGTTGATGATTTGGTTAATTTACGACGCATAATAGTCCCCCTTCTTCTTTAACAATCTGGCCCGTTTCAGGCATAGTGCTTTTTCCACGACTGCATGTACCCTTTTCACTCCACCTTTACCGTTTTTCAAAAAATGGTTTCCTCCCCTTCTGGTTATCTACTTCTTTTTTCATTAAATTAAGCTTTCAGTAACACAATAGAACAATGATACAATGGCACAATTACTCAATAACACAAAAAAAGAAGGCATTCTGAGGTAGATTTCAAATTACCGAATCATTTAGCAGGAAAGCGTTCGTCCCTTGTGTACGAATGACCAGGTTTCCCTTTTCTTTATAGATGTCATAAGTCATATGTAGTGTAGCTTTACAAGAAAGGGTGTTCGTTCCCCTCTAGTGATCTAGAACAATCACTTTCACAAAGAAAAGGTTCTCTTCTTCCAGTGTCAGGTGAGTATCAATCGATATTCAACATTGACTGAACACTCCAAACACCCGAAATGGCAATAATATCGTTCGTTCAAATAGGCTATACCCTGTTTGAACATTCAAGGTAAAATGGCAACCCCTAAGCCTTTAAGCAAATGGTTCTATTCAACAATTGCGCCCGTTTGTCGTACTTATCATTTTTAGGATGAAACAGACACAATTGTTCCCTGTGATGTAGCACACAATTTTTCTTCTCCTTCGACATCTTGAACAAATACGTCACAACGACATACAGCTTGCCGTTTTCCCGAATATATTACACTCGCACGTGCAATCAATTTTTCGCCGAAAGCTGGTCTGACGTAATTTATTTTATACTCTGATGTTAATACATTGGGTCCTAATGTAGACCCTCCTGCAAAGGTTAATGCATTATCAGCTGCATAACTAACAACACCACCGTGAACAAATTTATGTTGTTGTAATAAGTTATCCTTTATTGGAATTTCCAACACAACTTCTCCAGGCTTATACTCTTTCAGTTCTGTGCCAACAAGTTGACTAAAAGTTTGTGCTTTTAAAGCCTGCTCTGCTCTATCAAAAAAATCGTTATTACCCATGTTAATCCCTCCAAAAGTATTTAATAATTTTTCATCCTAAATAAGATAAGATGTATTAGTTCATAGGCAATCTGGCCCATTTGTTGCATTATCACCATCTAGCTAGATAATGCCATTATATCAAACGTTTTCATACATGATCGGGCTTTATGTTAAAGCCACAAGTAGGAATATAGGAATAGCAATCTTCGAGAGAAGAAAATGCTTGTTCCGTTTCTTCTGCTATCACTTCATACAGACCATGAGCGTTACAGTGAATTTCTGTATGGTCATTAAGATCATAATTGGAGGTTTTGATATAAAGGGTCCTGGTCAACGTTCAAAAAATAATCGTTTTACCGCCTTTCTGTATAGTAAACAAAAGAGAAGGGCATGTACCCTCCTCATGCTACTTTTCCTATTTTCAACGAATGAATGTCTATGACTTCTTCCAAATCGCATAAACGAATACCAGCATAGAGGCATCTGTAGAAATACAAATAGAAAATACCAAGCGCTGGAATGTTAAGAAAACCGGCACTTGGTATTTTTATAATCAAACGTATAACATACTCACTTATGATACGGTTCATTCTTCAAAATCTTAAACGCCCGGTACACCTGCTCCAGCAGCATCAGGCGCATCATCTGGTGAGGGAACGTCATCTTCGAGAAGGAAAGGGCGTAGTCGCTGCGATCCTGGACCTGGCTGCTAATGCCGAGGGAGCCGCCGATGACGAAAACGATTTTGCTGGAACCGTAGGTCATGAGGTTGTCGAAGCGGGAGGCGAGCTGTTCCGAGGTCAGCTGTTTGCCTTCGATTTCAAGCGTGATGACGTAGGCGTCCTTTGGTACTTTTGCAAGAATCCGCTCCCCTTCCTTCTGTTTCACTTCCTCCATCTCGGCTTCACTCAAATTCTCCGGTGCTTTCTCGTCCGCCACTTCTATGATCTCCGTTTTCACATACGGACCGAGCCGCTTCGTATACTCGTCGATCCCCTGTTTCAAATATTTTTCTTTCAGTTTTCCGACGCTGATGATCGATACCTTCATAGGCCTTCCCCTTTCTCTCTTGCTCCTTCCAGCATACGTTGTAATGTGTGCTGGAGCTGAAGGATTTGTTCTTCATTCATATCAATATTTTCAAGTAACAGATCGGGGATACACGCAGCTTTCTGTTCTGCGTCCCGCCCTTCTTTTGTCAGCCCTATCAGTACTTTGCGTTCGTCTTCCCTGGAACGGTAGCGTTCGATGAGGCCCACTTTTTCCATTCGTTTCAGCATCGGGGTCAGCGTTCCGGAATCAAGGTACAGACGTCCTCCCAGTTCTTTCACGCTGAGCGGGCTGCTGTCCCATAAAGCGAGCAGTACCAGGTACTGCGGATACGTTATATCCAGGTCGGCAAGCAGCGGGCGATACAATTTCGTCATTTCACGGGTCGTCGCATATAAAGAAAAGCATATCTGGTTTTCGAGTTTCATTTTGTCTTCGGCCATCATTCATTCCTCCTGTAGCCATTATAGCAAAGCCTTTCCGATCCCTCATGCATATGACTTGTCACCCGCCAATAAATTGTGTACTATTTAATTGTGCACAATTAAAATAACACGAAGGAGCGGATAAACAATGAGTAAAATCCTTTACACAGCAAAAGCAACAGCAGAAGGTGGACGTGAAGGGAACGTCAAAACGGACAGTAACACGCTGGATCTCGACCTCGCCATGCCTTCCTCCCTGGGCGGAGAAGATAAAGAAGGAGCGACTAATCCGGAGGAACTGTTCGCAGCCGGCTATGCAGCCTGTTTCGACAGCGCCCTGCAACTCGCAGCTTCTCAGGCTAAAAAGGAAATCAGTTCCCGCGTTTCCTCCGAAGTGAGCATCGGCAAACAATCGGATGGCCTTGGTCTCTCTGCGAAACTTCACATAGAAGTAAAAGGCGCCACCCAGGAAGAGGCGGAAGAACTTGTCTCCAAAGCTCACAAGCTCTGCCCGTATTCCAAGGCGACCCGCGGTAACATGGACGTGGAAATCGAAACGAACGCTGTATAAACAATACCTCGCCGACAAGGCGGGGATTATTTTTCTCCATCCATTATCCCCCCGCAAATTCTCTGTAACTGCAATGAAAAAGACCAGCGTTTTCAGCTGGTCTCTTCCTGTTATTCCATTGCGTTCCCTTCCGGAGGGATCGGTGTGTTTTTCAAAATGCGGGCAAGATGAAGCGTGTTGTAGGCGAGCATTTTCACGTGGGATTTCGTGAACTCGTTGTCCATGTCCGTTTCCATGTAGGACGGTCCCGGACCCGCTTCTCCGACCCAGTAGGCGTCCACGTTCGGCGGTATGGTAAAGCCGATGTGGGACAGACCGTACAGAAGAGAGGCGGCAGCGTGCTTCGCTCCGTCTTCGTTTCCGGTTACGACGGCACCGCCGACTTTGTTGTAGTAAATCGACTGGCCGTTGTCCTGCGTCTCTCCGCTTGATGCGTAAAGTCGCTCCATCGCCATTGTGGTGACACTGCTTTTCTCACCAATCCAGAGCGGTGTTCCCATAATAACGATGTCGGCTTGCTTCACTTTATCAAAAATCTTCGGCCATTCGTCGCCGCCCCCCATGTCAGGGGCCATACCGAATTTGATATCGTAGTCGGCGAGGCGCACTTCTTCGACAGAAGCTCCTTCTTTTTCCATAATTTCAGCTACTTCGTTGAATAGAACATGTGTGTTGGAGTAATCGTTGGAATCTTTCAGCGATCCATTTAAAAATAATGCCTGAATATTGCTCATATCGATTTCCTCCTCTCATTATGTTTCCTTATACCTCATTCCCTCTCCCGTCTGTAACGAAACGGCCGCTATTCCTCCGCCTTCCTGATCCTCTCGAGCATCGTCGGATGACCGTAGCGCAGGTATTTAATGAGAGCGGGCGGATGAACGTCGGATTTGCCGTGGCGTATCATTTCCTGGAAAGCTCCGACGGCCGCATCCGGGTCGCCGGTCTGTTCGAGCGCATACTCATCGGCGGCCCGTTCCGCCTGACGGGACACCGCCATCTCCACCGGTTGGGCGAGGAAGGACAACAGGGAGACGAGCAGAAGGATCAGCGGAAGTGAGGCGATATCTCCCGTTCCCTTTATCCTGAACGAACTCCCGAATCTGTGAAGAAGGACGGGCAGCAGCCGGTACAGAAGGTAAAGACCGATGAAGCTCCCGGCAAGCGCGCCGAACAGGGACTTCAGCAGATGATTTTTTACGTAGTGGCCGATTTCGTGCGCCATAATGAACAGCACTTCCTCCTCCTCAAGACTCCGAAGCGTCGTATCCCACAGCACGATCCGCAGATTATCTCCGATGCCGTTGACGTAGGCGTTCAGAGCGTTCGTCTCCTCCGATTTGTCCACGACGTACACGCGGTCCGCCGGCACACCCGATCCGCCTGCGAGTGACAGAATACGTTCTTCCAGCTGAGAATCCGAAAGACGATCGAACTCATTGTACAGAGGGTCGATGAGGACCGGCTGGATATACATGAAAAAGGCGAGAAACGGCACGAGGAGAAGCCAGGCGTACAGCCACCATCTCTGTGCCGACATACGTATGAGCCGGTAAAGGACGAGGGCGGCTGTAATCATCAACAACGTATCGAGCGAGAAGCTGATGATGTGGTCCTGCAGCCATTTCGAAAACGGCTCGACGGAGACATCGTACGAAAGAGATAAGCGTCTTCCCGCGTAACTGACCGGAAGCGTGAGCACCCACACCAGCCCGGAAAGGAAGAACACATAGAGTGGGAGTTTGGAAAAAGCCGCTTTCTTCAGCGTATAGGCAAGGCCGAAGACGAGAACTCCCGTATAGATCAGCCACTCCACCGGCAGCGTAAGCAGATACAGCAGATGCCTGAGCGTGGCGTACTCCCTTATCTCCTCCGCTTCCCTGGTGCCGAGAAACTGAGCCGGATCAGCCGCACTCCCCTCTGCCGCTTGGGGCACCCCGGGGTCGTGCAGGACGAACAGGTAAAGCAGCACGCCGAGTGTGTATGTAAGATAGATAATTAGTGTCCAGATGAGAAACTTTTTCCTCACGACCATCTCTCCTTTCCTGCTTTTGATAATTTTTTAAAACCTGGAGAAAAAGGCGTAAATTTCCGTGAAAAAACCGGCATTTTTTACAATAAAAAAAAATAGCCGGGTGTAAGCGGATTTGCAAAATGAAAAATAACGGTACAAGTTACTCACATTTGTCCACAGAGTTATGCACAGTCTGTGTGAACATCATTTTGTGCACAAGTTATACAGAACTATCAACAGGTTATCCACAAATTCACACTCACATGTTGTTGTATATCGTATCAGACCTTATGTTCCCTACTATATATGGAAGTTATCCAGAGTTTTATACACACGCTGTGGATATTATTTTTTATAAAAAAGCGCATGTATGTTATCCACATACACACGCTTTTTTTCCAATTACGATAGTTTATTCCTGGGAGGCCAGTGTCACGGTCGTCGTGTCCTTTTCACCGTCCCGGTAATACGTTACTTCCATCTCATCGCCCGGACCTTTTTCCCGGTAGAGATACTGCCTTAGCTCGATGATATCGGTCACTTTGTTTCCGTCGAGTTTCGTAATGACGTCCATCGCTTCAAGGCCGGCTTTGATGGCCGGAGACCCTTCACTTACGCTGCGGATGTACAGACCGCCCTCGACATCTTCCGGCAGCCCGAGCGTACTCTGCCATTCCGAGGATGGTACTTCATTCAGACCGTACGCTTCCACGCCGAGGAAGGCGCGGCTCACTTCGCCATTCTTCTCAAGCTCTTCCATAATCGGTCTGGCTGCGCTGATCGGTATCGCAAACCCGATACCTTCGACAGCAGAACGGGCGATTTTCATCGAGTTGATGCCGACGAGCTGCCCTTCGATGTTGATGAGCGCTCCGCCGCTGTTACCCGGGTTGATCGCGGCGTCGGTCTGGATGACTTCCGCCTGCCAGTCTTCCACCCCGTCCCCGTTCAGATCCTGCGGTATCGCCCGCTGCGTGCCGCTGATGATGCCTTTCGTTACGGAACCGGAGAAGTTCAGACTGAGCGGGTTCCCGATAGCGACAGCCGGCTCTCCGGCTTTCAGATTATCCGAGTTTCCGAGTTCAATCGTATGTTCCACGTTCTCCCCTGACATTTCCAGGACGGCGAGGTCCGTGAATATGTCACTTCCGACGATTTCTGCTTTGACTCTCGTCTCGTCCGCCAGAACGACTTCAAGCTCCGAAGCTCCTTCCACGACGTGGTGGTTGGTCACTACGTAAGCCGTGCCGTCCTGTTTTTTGTAGATGACACCGGAACCGATTCCCGCCTGCTGAGGGTCCGAGGGCTGGTCCCAGAAGTTCGTCTGCGACTGCATATTCACCACGCCCACTACGGCGGGTCTTACTTTATCAACGATGTCGGTGATCTGTGTATTAACGTCTACGTCGACGGTTTTCGTCGTATTTCCGGTGAGCCCCTGTTCCCCTTCGGTCAGGCCGCTCTCATCTTCCGGAATCGTTATGTCGTAGGGAAGCATTTCCGTCTGTACGAGTGCCGGCAGCGCCAGCAGTACCAGCACCGCTCCAAGTACAAGACCTACCACGGTAGGAACGGCCCACCGTCTCTTCTTTTCCCGCTTCTTCGGGGAATGTTCGTCGTAGTAGCCCATGCATCGTCACCCTCTTTCTATTATTGTTTAGTCCTGTCCCTTTTTTCTTACCCTGCCCGGTTACACATCATACATCGATGTCGGCTTTTCGGGAAAAGTATCGTGCACGTCGAGCCGTGAACCGACTTCGAATCCTCTCTCTTTCAAAACGTTCGATACCGACATGTTCGCAAGGTCGATCATATTGTTATCAAGACTCAAGTGAGCCAGATAAATGCGCTTCGTATTGTCGTCGATGATATCGGTGAGCGCAAGCGCCGAATCTTCGTTGGAGACGTGGCCGACGTCCCCGAGTATGCGCCGCTTCACACTCCACGGATAGCGTCCCATCCGCAGCATGTGTACGTCATGGTTCGCTTCGAAAATATAGGCATCCGCTTTCTCCACCGTTTTCTTGATTCTTTCCGAGACGTAGCCGAGGTCCGTGACGAGCGCTGCTTTCTTCCCGTCCTGATGGAAGGTGAAAAACATCGGGTCGGCCGCATCGTGGGAGACAGCGAACGACTCCACGTCGATGCCCCCGAACGTCTGCACACTCTCCATGGGAAAGTGGAACTTCTGATCCAGCGGCACTTTCCCGATCTGGCCTTCCATCGCTTCCCACGTCTTCTCGTTGGCGTGGATGGGAAGCTTGTAGCGGCGCGCCATAATGCCGAGACCTTTGATATGATCACTATGTTCGTGCGTGACGAGAATCCGGGAAAGGTCTTTCGGATCGACGTGTACCTGATGAAGCAGATTTTCGATTTTCTTACCCGACAGACCCGCATCCACGAGAATCTTTTCTTCGCCCGATTCGATATAAAACGCATTTCCCGTACTGCCTGAAGCTAGAACACTAAATCGTAGACTCATTTATTCCTCCGTCTCCTCTTCTGATGGCTGTACCGGCCCGGGCGCGCCCGAGCTCAGCTGATTATCGTAAGCTTTGATCGTCGATTCGATGAAATCCCCTTCGTTGTTGGTAAGAACCTGGCCGTTCGTCGCGTGGACGAAATAAAATTCTTCCCCGATCCTCACTCTCCACGTAGGGGCGAATACCTGCTCCCCGTACTCTTCCCCCGCATTCAGGTTCACGAGGGAGTAGTACCCTACTTTCATATCTTCAATTGTATCATTTTCCTGCAAATATCCGTTGTTGTAAAGGAGGGAGACGATGTCCATCGGTGGAATCAGATCCTGCTGGATCTCCCCCGACTCCCCTTCCACCTGATCAAGAAGCGTCGCCGTATACCCCGTTATTTTCCCGTCCTCGGTGCGGATCATCAGAAGGGCGCCCTGACTGTAGTAAATCGTGCGGTTGTTCATCTTCTGAAAAAACAGGGCGGTCGTTTCGTCTTCGTTCCATCCCCAGTACGAATAGAGATTGCTGATGGGGACGATGTCCGATATGCTCTCCTGAATGTTATCTTTATCTATCTCTACCGGTTCCTTGAACGTCGCTATGACGAGGCGGTCGTTGTACACTTCCACGTTCTGGTTCTCTTTTTCCCGGAGGCTGTTGAGCTCCTGCTCGGAAAAACCTTTCGGTGCGGCGTTCAGGAATGTGACGTTCGGCACCTCGGAGGGTACGTTTGAGATATCGATGTTCTGCACTTCCAGCTCTTCCTCGAGCGTCGTGTCCGTCTGTTCCTGTATGACGTCGTTCTCGCGGTTCGCCCACAGCTGCATCAAAAGAAACAGGTCGAGGAGAAGAAAACTGATAATGAAGATGGTCTTAATCTGTCCCCACTGCATTACACTCCTCCCCCTCTCCGGACGGTCGTATCCACATCCTTGAGTTCTTTCCATTCATCGTTGACCTGGATGAACCAGGCCGGAATCAGATCGTAATAGTTACTGAATCCCCCGCCCTGGGATACAAGTTTATATCCTATTTCGATGTCGGTGATTTCCCCCTTATCGTATTTCGGTGAATCGATGATGACCGTTTCCACGGTCTTACCGGAAACAAGCGTGCTCACCTGGTTTTCACCCGGGGCATCGGCTTCCGACTGATAAGGGTTGATGGAAACCATCGGACGCTTGTACTCCTGCAGAATACCTTCCTCGAACCGGACGTTTATTCCCGTGAAGTTCTCGCTGTCCTTGAGGATCGGGCGGTTGTTGTAATACATATCGAAACTGACGTCGCCGTAGGCGGAACGTACATTACGGACGCGGAACGGATCCGTGAACCCGTAATGGTTGTTGACGAAGGAGACGCTTTCCTGCAGCACTTCCTCCGGATTGAACGCCGACGTCGACTGGCTCGAATTTTCCGTGACCAGGTTCAGGTAGCGCATCTTCTTCTGTCCGGCGATCAGGTCCATCCGGCTCAGCCCGTCCGAATGTCTTAAGTCACCTCCGGAGAGAGGGAACTGTTTGACGACGGTCGGGTCTTCGAACAGGACGTTTTTCAGTGGTTTCGACGGAAGTGTTTCCGTCACCACGACGTCCTTCGGTACTTCTTTGCGCTCGGCGGGCAGGTAAATGCGCCGGTCTTCATCCTGCTGGAACATCGTGTGCTCTTCCCACATGGAGTCATCATCCACTTCCTGTGTTATCGCGGTCATGTCCCCCGGGCGAATCGAAGCCTCGAGCATCTGTCCGCCCTCCGGCGTAAGAAACCTTATTTCCGCCTCGCCGCCTTTCCACTGGACGAAGGCCCGGTCGAAGGAAAGTGAAGGGAGAGTCACTTCCTGGTTTTCGATCGGAAAAATGTTCCGTATCGATTCCGAATTGAGTGTGGAAGGGAAAATTATTTCAAGACTCCCTTCCTCCTCCGGAATCTCCGCTTCGGATACGCTTATATTGAAAAGCGACCAGTACTGCATCCGCCTGTAGGCTTCTTCAATGTATTCCTGATTTTTATATCCATAGTGGGTCCCGTCGTTGTGATAAATGATCTGTTCGGGGGCGAGGAGCTTTCTTACGTTCTTCTCCGACCCTCCGATATCCGTTTCCTCAATCAGTCCGTCGCCCTGGTCCACGGTCTCAAGGTTCGGCTGATAATTCCAAAGTGCGAGGGTCAAAAGCAGACTGAAAGCGACCAGAATAATTAAGATGATGGTTTTAATCGCTTCTCGGCTCATTTATTTCCCCTCCGCTTCTGGCGCATGAGCGGGAGCGTGAAGAATACGGTCGTCCCTTTACCTTCCTGGCTTTCCGCCCATATTTCCCCGTGGTGCGCTTCGATTATTTCCCGGGCAATAGCGAGACCGAGGCCGGTGCCGCCGATTTCCCGCGATCTTGCTTTGTCGACACGGTAAAACCGGTCGAATATTTTCTCCACCGTATGGGCCGGCATTCCGAGCCCTTCGTCTTTAATGCTTACCTGCAGTTTCTGACGTACCCGCTTCACGGCGAAGTGGATCGTACCGCCTTCCGGGGAGTACTTCGTGGCGTTGGAGATGACGTTATCAAGCACCTGCGTCACTTTATCCTTATCCAGCCACACGTACACGTTGTCAGACGGCAGCTGTTTTGAAAACTGGATATCTTCCCTCTTGTTCATCTCGAAACGTTCGATAATCTGTTCGAGGAAAGATACGAACTCCACTTTTTCCTTATAGAAATTCGATTCCTTATGGTCCATTTTCGTCAGCTGCAGCAGATCGTTCACGAGCCGGATCATCCGGTCGGTTTCGTTCTGCGTCACGTCGAGGAATCTCGGAGCAATCTCCTCATCTCGCCAGGCACCGTCATTGAGTGCTTCCAGATAGCTGCGCATCGTAGTGAGCGGCGTACGCAGTTCGTGGGAGACGTTGGAGACGAATTCCCTCCGCTCCTGGTCGGCACGCTGCTGTTCGGTCACGTCACTGATAACGGTGATGAACCCGTTCATTTCGTAATGTTCGTCCTGGACGACGGAGAAGTTGGCTTTCAACAGCAGATGCTGATCATTGGTGCTCATATCGACGATTACGGAATCGAGGTCTTCCATCTCCTTCGCACTCGACACCTGATCCTCGAGACCGAGGACGTCGATGAGCGGTTTCCCCTGCACCTGCTCAAAGCGCTGGCCGATCAGGTGCGAAGCGGGAGCGTTCATCAGTGTGATGATACCTAAACGGTCCGTGGCGATCACCCCGTCCGACATGTGGGAGAGAACGGAACTGAGCTTTCGCCGTTCGCCCTCCGTCGTCGCCTGGGAGATCTTCAGTTTATCGTTCAGGTCGTTGAACGTGTGGCCGAGCTGGCCGATTTCATCATTTCCGTGGACGTTCACTTTCTGGGAAAAGTCCCCGGTCGCCATAATCTGCGCCTGTCTCCGCATCTCGATGAGCGGCTTCGTAATCGTACCGGCTACGATTATTCCGAGTATCGCCGTAACGATAATGGAAATGACCGTTCCGTTCGCGAAAATCGTATTGATATCCTGAAGCTCTTCATACACCGGACTCATGTCCGCTTCAAAATAAATGGCAGCCACCGTCTCGTCCACGTCATTCGTGATGGTCCGCGTTCCGACCCACAGCCTCTGCCCCGTCTCGGAATCCACCCGCGTCTCCGGGCTTGACTGCTCCTGAAGCAGAAATGCAGAAAGAACGTCCGGATTTGTAGTCTTTTTCCCGACGTTCGCCTGAGGGGTCGCGTCTCCGCTTGCATAGGCGGCGATAACGACGTTCGATCCTTCCTCTATTACCTGGAGCTGTCTGATTTCATTCCGCACGTACCCTTCGTTGAACGAGTTCAGAATGCTCTGGACGTCACTTTCAAGAGACGGGTCCTCTTCCGTCCTGTCCTCTTCGAAGGCCTGCTGAATGTTGAACGCCAGAGCGTCCAGCCGGCTTTCCACAGACTCCGTGAAGTTGTTCTCCAGCTGTGCTTCCAGCCGATCGACGAAATAGGCACCGATCACCTGAAGACCGAGCAGAATAAGCAGGATGTATACAATAATCAGCTTCAGCCGGACCGACTGAAAAAAACCAACCTTACTCATACACGCCTACTCCTGTTCGGGATTTCTTAAATAATAACCGACACCGCGTCTGGTAACAATCCAGGCCGGAGTGCTCGGATTCTCCTCGATTTTTTCACGAAGGCGTCTGACAGTTACGTCGACTGTCCGGACGTCCCCGTAATAGTCATAACCCCACACCGTCTCCAGCAGATGTTCCCTGGTCATCACCTGTCCCGTATGGCGGGCCAGGTAATAAAGAAGTTCGAACTCACGGTGAGTCAGCTCGATATAGTTCCCGTCCCTTTTGACCGTGTAGGCATCCGGCTGGATACTGAGACGGCCGATTTCGATTTCCTTCGTACGCTGCACCCCTTCTTCCGGGTCCTGCTGCTGGCGGCGAAGGTTCGCTTTTACGCGTGCGATGAGCTCGCGGTTGCTGAACGGTTTCGTAACGTAATCATCCGCCCCCATTTCAAGGCCGAGCACTTTGTCGATTTCGGCATCTTTCGCCGTAAGCATAATGATCGGCATGGCGTGCGTCTTCCGGATTTCCCGGCACACTTCGTTCCCGTCTTTTTCCGGAAGCATAATGTCCAGAAGAACAAGATCGGGATCTTCCTCTTTGGCACTCGCGATCGCCTCGTCCCCGTCGTGGGCACAAACGACCTGATAGCCTTCTTTCTCCAGGTTGAATTTCAGTATATCCGCAATCGGTTTTTCATCATCTACTACTAATATTTTGTGAGCCATGTACGTTCACTTCCCTTTCTTCTGAACTTTCGTGCTCCTTATCTATTCTAACTCATTTTTTTTATCTTGTCCTTTTTTGATGAAAGAAAAAGGAGCCGGTACTTGTGAAAAAGATGGTCGTTGACGGCGTTTGTGCCGCTCGGGACGTCGCAGTCTTCACGAAGGGCACGATAATGGAGGAATCGTTACCTTCGGAGAAGAATTGTCCCTCTGAAGGGCACGATTCCTGCTCCTGCCTGAATTTTTTTATAAAAAAAGTACCCTGATCAATATCAGAGTACTTCATCTGGAGTGGCTCGGGACGGAATCGAACCGCCGACACACGGATTTTCAGTCCGTTGCTCTACCGACTGAGCTACCGAGCCGCAGCGTATAAAGACGCTAACCTCACGTTAGTTCCCCGATTATATCACGTTTACTTTCATCGTACAACGGACGGAGGGGAAATTTTGCAGTGAACGGGGGGAACGTAAGGAAAAACGAATCTAATTCGCTTGTATGGCGTTTCTCTGCGTTCACTCTTCCGGTAGGTCGTCGTAAAAGCCGCCTTTTATTAAGCGGTCGTGGCGGAGTCATCTTCGCAGGGGGTCGTAGAATGCGTGTAGGTGGTCGTAGCTTGCACGGGGGCGATTGCGGTGTAATCTCGCGTAGTACGTACATATGCTTCGGCAGTACGCGGAAATTCCCTTTAATTTTCGCATAAAAAAACGCCTCTCCCGAAGGAAAGACGTTTCGCTAAATTTAATTATTCGCTGTCCTCTCCGTGATACGTCGCGAACGTTACGGAGAGAGTGCCGTTCCGTAACGCCCTCACGTCTAATATACGCCCGCCGTCGGCTTTAACCGCCTGTTCTAACTGCTCGTACTCTTCCTGTGTCTGCATGTTGCGCCACTCACGTTTTTCTACCTTCATCTAATCGCGCCCCTTCCTCGCTAACTCTCGGATAGCTTCGTTTTATTTCGGCCTAATCTAACGATAGTTAAAAATAGCCGCCTTCTCCGGCTTAATCGCCATCATCGAAGGGGCTTCGCTTGCTTCCGCCTGTTTAGGCAAAGGTTACGCTGTTTATCTCGGCTGTCGTCGTAAATCTATCGTTTATCCGCGTCTGATCCGCCGCCGTTACCGTCGTGCCGGTAATATTCAGCGTTAAATCGTGTGGCCCGTCCTGGTCGGCTTTCTCCAATTGAACGACATAATCTAACGCCTGTTCAATCGCTATTACGTCCACACCTGTTTTAATGCGGCTGTACTCGCGTTCCTTACCGTTGCTGTACGTGAAGGTTGCGCTTATTGACCGGAAAGGCGTCGTTTTGCCTAGTCGGTCGAGTTGGCCGTCTTTCAGTTCGATGTCTGCCGTGATATTCATATGAAGCTCACCCCTTCCGTGATTTATTCGCCCCGTGCTTCGCACCCCTCCGGCTTGGCGCCCTCATCGAGGCGCTTACTTCGCTTTTCCTACGTGAATTGAACGCTCTCGATCATCGGCTCCGTTGTTAGCCGCGTTTTCAATTGCGCTTCCTGCTCGTCCGTCATGCGTAGCTTCACCGGTAGCTTAACGGTTAGTTGAAACGGCTCTTCTCCGGCATGAATCGCGCCCATAACGATCACTTCCGTTGCCTCTTCAACGATAGCCGCGGGATTTCTGCCGTTCATGTGCTGCAACAACCGGTTGCCGTTATGCGTGGCGCCGATGGTACGGAAAGGCTTGCGTAACGAGTGGCCTTCCGATTCAGAGTAGGTTAGCGTTAGCTGCTTCTTCTTACTTTGTCGGGTCAATGTAGCTCATCCCTTCGTAGTTGCTCGCCTGTTTCTTTCCGTTAAAGGTCGGGTGCGTCGCTTTCAACGTTGTATAGCCGCGGAAGGGGTCGCCAGTTTCTACGCTTGCACTTTGCGCCAGTTCGTCGAATGCCTCCCGTTCCTCCGTTTTGACGTCGCTTAACGTATGATGTACTACCCTCGCCTTGTTTACGGCTTCCTTATCGCCACTAATTGCCTGCACAAGCGCCGGGAATCTCTGTTTCACCGCCAGCAACTCGCCGCGCTCAAGTTCGGCCAGTTTATCGGACAGCTCGCGTTGTGCGACGCCCTTCTCTCTCGTAGACGTGGCAAGGGTTAGTTGCGTCTGAAACTCGCCTAGTAGCTCCTCGGCTTTTTGCGTTTCCGAAGAGGTCGGCTTGTACTGCGCCTTGCCTGCTGTTTCCTTCGCTTCAACAAGAATAGCGTCTTTTTCCCGTTCGTGCTGCGCGCGGAGGTGCGTTACCTCTTCGTCTAGATCGGCTTTCAAGTCGTCAAGAGTCGCTTGCTTGAATCGTGCGTCTTTGTAGCGTGGGTCAAGGCTGTTTTCCACCGCTTGGACTTCCTTCTTGTACTTATTCGTTGCCGCCTTTACGCTGTTTTCCGTGTTTTGTTTTAGCTGTTCAATTTGGTTCATAATTATTCGTCCCCTTTTCGGAATGGATTTTTAAATTTCGTCTTTGCCTGCGTGCCGTAGCCGTTCGGGTCGCCGTAGCTTTTCTTCTGCTTGGCGCGCTCGCCTTCTTCGATGTCCTCGGCTAATTCTTTCGCGGCTTTCTCTACCTCCGCCGGATCGTCCGTTTCAATGTACTTTACGTACCTGCCAGCTTTTTCTAACGGTATATTCTCGTCAGTTAATGCTTTCTTTTTTAGCGCGTCAAGGTAAAGTTTTCGGTAGTCCGTTCCTTCCGGCTCTGTTTGCGCCTGCTGCTCGGCTTCCTGCGCCTGCTCCATCTCTTGCAAGCGTTGTTCGATGATTTCTTCGGCTTCCGCCTGTGTGAATCGCTTTTCCGAAAAATACTGTAAGTTCAGCCGTAGCTTTTTAATCTTTTCCGCCATTGCGCTTTGCCTCCTCTATTTCGCTTTCTAGTCGGTCAACTTCCGCCTTTACTTCCTCGTAAAGTGCCTTGTAATCCGGCGTAGGGCGTTCTACCGGGCGTTGTCTACCTCTGAATCGCGCCAACCGGCCTCTTAGTATTCGGTCTACGTCGGTTTGTGTGAACCGCTTTTCGTCCATACTTATCCGTCCTTTCCGTTTAGTTGTGGTCTGAACGTAGTCTCCGCGCACTTTCCGGGCTTCCCTTGCGCTTGCCCTTCGGCGCTTCCTCTGCGTCCGTGCCGTCGTGCAGATCGTTTAATAGCTTGTCCGCCCATGTCGTGCCGTCTGTCGGCTTCTTGCGGTTTCTGGCGTCCTTCATACTGCGGAAGGCTTCGTTTTTCTTTTTGCGTCCCATCAGTCGCTCACCCCCGCGCCGGAAGGCAACGGCTCATTAAACGTTGTTTCTATACTTCCTCTACGTTCGATTGCGTCCTCTGCCAGCGCCTTTACCTCTGCCATGCTGCGCTTTTGCTTGCCTTCATATTTAAAGGTCATACGGTCGGTAAAAAGACGTTGAGCAGGGGAAGGTAATTGCCTGGCGTACTTAATTATTCCGTGCTCTCCCTCGTTCAGTTGCGCCTCAATGTACCGCGCTACCTCTCCGTAGGCTTTCCGGTCAGAAAGGTTTTCAGCTACGTAAAAGCTTCCGATTGCTAACGTTTTCCGGCGCTGATACTCAATTAAGCCTATCGCCGTTTCTCCGGCGGCTTCCTCACGGTAAATAAACGCCTTAAAGTAGCGTCGTTTTTCTGGCATTTGAGCACCTCCGTATTCTTCGATAAATCGCTCGTAACTCGTCTTTATCTGTTCCTGTGGCGTGTCTATTTCTATACGTGGCTTAACGTTCAATCCTCTTCGCGCCAGTTCCTCGACGATTTGCCGGGGCTGGCGTGACTTCCCGCGTCCGATTACCTCGCCTTCCGTCGTTTTCAGCTTATAGCCCTTCGTGTTAATGCGGAGGGTAGGAGGCTTGTCCGTGGAAATAAGGCGTCGGGGCTTGCCGTTCTGTTTCCGGGTGAAAAGCTCGGCGCGGGCGTAACTGCCGGCGTAGTAGGTGCGGTGGGTTTCGATACATTTCATAAATACCGCCTTCCTTCCGTTAAGTGTGTTTAGACGTTAAAATCGGGGTGTCGGGGGTTTAGGTATTCAGCGTATTTCAGAATCGCGAGAAACCGCCTCTACGCCCTAAAATCACGGTGAATACGCCGTCTAAACGTCCTTAATACCCCTTACTCTTCCGGTAGTATCGTTTGTTCTGTCGGCTTTTCTGCGCCTGCCTGCGTTGCTCGCCACACTCGGCGCAATATACTTGCCGGTTGCTTGCCGGCGTGAATGGTGCTTCGCATTCCGCGCATACCTTTATACCTTCGCCCTGGTGTGCGCCTCGTCTGCGCCAATAGTCGTATTCTAGCGCCGGATCATTCGGAAGCACCGCGCGTTCAAAGTAGGGGCAGCGTGTAGGTTCGTCGCTGAACAACGGACATTCCCGCCCACTTTCGCCTAGTCCTGTTTGCAGGTGGCATTTGCCGTGCTGGTCGTAGTTGGCGCACCAGTCTTTCACCAATTTACGTTCCTTCTGTTCGCTCAAAGTTCTCACCTCCGCCCTGCTGCTCGAATAAAGCCGCAATTAACTTTCCGTTTTCCTTCCGGCATTCAACGCGTAGGTTCATGCCTTCTTCGTTTAACAGGCGCCGGATCGTGCGTTGTGAGTCCGTGTATATGGCGTTGCTCATTCTGCGCTCACGGCTTCCGCCTGCGCTTCTGCCTGCTCTATCTGTGCCGCGTACTTCTCTTTGAAATACCGTCGCATATCCTCATAGAGTTCATCGAACGTTTCCTTGAAGCTCTGCGCCCTTCTCAACGCTAGTCTATTGATAATCTGAACCGTTCTCTCTTCCGGTAGTTCCTGCATAGAGTAAACGATAAAAGGCCGGTTGTTTTTCCTGCTATTACAAGAAGTGCAGGCCATCATTATATTCCCGAACGCGTTTCCTCCGTCGGCTGTGACGTGCTCTAGCGTCCTTTGCGCCTCTTCCGTGTGCTCTCCGCAATAACAGCATAATTAGTCTGAAATAACGAACGCCACGTCATAGAAAGATAGCGTTCCGGCGTGGTTCCTGTTCGCGTCCTTCGTTGCTAGGCGGGCTTTCCGGCGTAAAGTACCCGCGCGTTGCTGGTCGTAGGTGCGCTGGCATTCCTTACATTTCCGCATATGGCCGTCCTTTTGCGTTTTGTCACCGTAGAAGTGCGTCAGAGGCTTTTCGACTGAACAACCGTTGCATTGTTTCGTCTGTGGCTTATGCATGACGCTTCGCCTCGCTTTCGTTTTCCTTCGCTTCAAGGCGTTCCGTCCGTGCGTCAATCCGTTCCGTGCGTGCGTCCATACGGTCTAGCTTCTCGTCCATCGCTTCCAGTCGTTTAATAATATGTTGATAAATTACTTGTTCCATTATTCATCATCGCTCCTCATCTTCGTTTTTTATTCTTCGTCGTCGTCAATTCCGATTTCCTTCTCGATTTGTTTCAGCGCCCGGCTTATTTCCGTATTGCAACGGTGGCCAGAATCGTGCAGGTGCGCCAACGCCTTAAGGTACTCTGTTAGGTCGGTTAGGTTTCTATCGCTCGTCATCTTCGTCATCACCTCCTATGTAGGTTGGTTGTGCGCCCCTCCGGCGGTTTTCCTTGCCATCATCGGGTCGGCGTGTTATACTAATAATTGGGGTAGCTTGTGCGTTTTTAGATTTATGCACTAAAAAAGAACAACCGCCCTCATTTCGCTCACCTGGGCGTATAGGCTTTCGAGTTCTTCATCGTCAATATCGTAAAAGCGCTCTAGCTCCGCGCCTGTGTATTCGTTTATAATCATAGCGTTATACATTGAAGTGCCTCCTCTCAATACCGGTTATTTGTCGCCAGTTTAAATTAGTCTAGTCGCTCATGCGTAACTACCTTCCGGTTTCCTCCGCCGTATATTTCCTGCTCGGCGCTTATCCGGTCTATGGCGTCATGGTTCATAAATGACTCGCCGTCGATCCGGCTACTTAACATCGCCTGTTCGCTCACCCAAAACGGGTACTCGTAGTGGGCGTAGTATTTGTGGCCGCGGTTTTCTTTCGGAGGCTCTTCGACGGTTTTTACCTTACGTTGCTTCCGTTTCTGCAACGTTTTAAGCCCCCGTTTGCATTCGTCGGAACAGGTGCGCTTGTTATTGCGCTTAGAATCGTCGTGCCATAGGTACCGGCAAAAGTCGCAACGCTTCACGCGCTTATTATCCGGTTTCTGGTCGATGATTGCCGCCATGAGGTCGAGTAGTTCTTCTCGGTCGGCGTCCGGGTTTTCTTCGAGGTATTGCGCCGTGATTGCTCGGGCGTACTGTATGACGCCTTCACCCGGCTCCTCGAATAGGTAGTGCCCCGGCTGCAATTCGTTTTCATACGGTTGTTTAATAGTCAATTAAATCTCCCCTTAGATGCGTTATAGTCGTTTGCACAGGCGCGCGTCGCTGGCGGCCTCATGCTAGGTTTTGAACTTGAAATTCTATGCGAAAATGTATATACCCTCTTATTCCCGACACAATGACTGAGCGTAAGCGAAGGAATAAGTGTCGAAGGGTTTGAACTTGTACTCGTTCTTTCTTTCGCTCTTCCTGTTAGATGCGCTTTTCTGAGCGTAAGCGAAGGAAAGCATGGTCTTACGGTCTTGAACTCGTTACAAACGTAAGTTTCTGTAGTACGTTTATATACGTATATTTATATAACGTATCAAAATGAACCGTACCTACGTATCAAAATGATCCATGCTACGTATCAAAATGATCCGTACCCCCTAAAACTCCCATCCTTCCGGGTCATCGTCGCCCTCTATCGTTATGCTAAACACCGGCTCTTCTGCGCCCTCTTCGCCTTCGTTCGGCTCTTCCGCCTCTTTCCTGTATGCGCTGAGCCGTTCCTTGTCGCTCTTTGCGCCTGCCTCAATCTTCTCCAGCCGTTTTTCTACGTCCGTCTGTATCTCCGGAAACTTAGCGTACAGACCTTCGAGGGTCGTGACCGGCTTTTTAACGACATATACGTTATTGCCGTGCGTTGGCGACTTCCTGCGCTCGATCAGGTCGAGTTTTTCCAGCGCCCGTAAGTGACGCTTCACCGTTGCGTTGCCTAGCATACTATCTCGCTCCAATTGCGGAATGGTCGGAAAAGCGTAGCCGTAATGCGGGTTGTAATAATCGAATAGTAGCTCGTAAATTAGCTTCATGCCCGGCTTAAAGTCCGGGTGCTTCGTATAAACTCGGTTCATACTGTTTAGGCTCAACGCGTAATGCTCGTCCACCTGGAACGGATAATTATTGTTGGTCGGTTGTGGTTGCTTAATAGACATAAAATAGACTTTCCTTCGTTTGTTATTTAATTACAATGCCGCGTGCTTCCGCGACTTCTGCAAGGTCTGCGGTAAACTTCGCCGTTACCTCGAACACGAATGCGGCGTTACCCTTCGCCTTTGTGCTCGGCTTGATTTCTATTACACGGTTCCCACGCTTAACTAACTCGTTGGCGATTCCTAGGGACAAAATGACTTTACTGTTCATCCGTTTTTACCTCCTCGATTGATATGATTCCGCGCACGGCGTTCATCGGAATAGTACCCGTAGTCCTTCTAGCGCTTCCCCACTTCCCGCGTAAACAACGCTAGGATTAACGATAATGTACTTGCTTCGGGCGTCGCCGTCGTCCTCAACTAGTTTGAAAACGGATTGCCCATTGTATTTAACTTCCCGTAAACTTTGGGATAGCTTTCGTGCACTCTGATAACCTATGGCTTCCGCCAATTCTCCTATCGTCATAGCGTTCAACTCGTCCGGGTTGTTCGTAACCGGATTTTTGCAGACGACATTCACCCGGAAATTAACGTAGGGCAGAACGGAATAAACAAGCCCTAGCTTCTTCATCGACCGCGCGTCGAATTGTCCGTAAAGGTCTTTGATTGTTTTCCGATACATTCGCGTATGCTGTAACGCTTCCGTAGATTTCGAGGCGTCTTTCGCATGGCCACGGTAGAATACCTCCGGACTCATCATAAGCCCTGCGTCCGTTTCGTGCAGAATACCGTTCGCTTTCAACTTCCGGTAGAATTGCGAAAACTTATTTCGGCTCATGCCGAGTAGTTCGCCCAGTCCTTTTTTGTCGAGCTTCTTTCCGTTAGCATGAACGATTAGATTTGTGCCGAACGACATATGAACGCCGATAAACATAAGGCTCGCCAGGTCGGCTTGGTTTAGGTCGGGGAAGCGCTCGTTCATTTGCTTACACGCTTCATAATAAGCGAAAACAAAACCACCGTTCTCTTCGTTGTGGTCGTGTATAGCTTCCTTCACCTTCGCGCCTTCCTTGCGGCGTTCGATCACCTCGCCGGACACAACCGGTAGTAATTCGTACTGGTCGTTGACTACCTCGCCTGTGTCCGTGTCGATTACGTTCCCTTCTTCTACGATGAAGTTTTTCGTCATGGCCTTCCGTTTTGTCTCCGGGTGTAGTTCTCTGAATGCCTTTTCTTCCGCCTTGTAATCTCTCATTCAATCGCTTCCCTTCCGTTTGTTTGTAGCTTGCGTTAAAAATATGTGCCTTTTCGTGTGCAAAATCGGGGAGATATGTGCCTTTTCGTGTGCATTATTTCCGCCTGTATTTCGCGCCTATATGTCCATATATTGCGTATATATGGCGATTTTCGGCGTTATACTACTACATGTTGTGGTTATATAGTGTTTAGGCTGCGTTTCCCACTCATCTTAATCACTCCATGTTTGGGAAGTACGGGTGCGAAAATAGGTAATAACGTATAGGCGTAAATAGCGCCCCTTCGCTTACAACCGTTCATAACGCTTAACTCGTCTGGTCGCGGCCCCGATAAGGGGGCGCAATGGTCTTGAATTTAACCTAGCGATAGCTCCGGCATATAACGCTTTATATCGTAACCTATGAGGCTAACGCCTGCATATCGTCGCTTCGCTCCTTTATGCGAACCTAACCTTGTAGCGTCCTCTACGGTTACAATACGTTGCTTCCGTTTTCTCCGTTTAACCCTCGCTTCTACCGCCTCCCATTACCGGTTATCTGTCGCCAGTTTCGCCCGAGTCAACTCGCTCACCTGCGCTACATATGCCGCCCCGAACTCCTGGCGCAACCTATCGTTTAGAAACTCCGGATAAGGCGCGTACATACCTTCGATCTTAGCGATGTATCCCCGGCTTATGCCTACGCGCTCTGCCATTGCGTATTGCGTTAGGCCGTTTAGCTTGCGGATTGCTATGAATAGCTCTACGCTCATAGTGCGTTCACCTCCGATTAAGTTAATAAATTTGTTCCTCTTCCGTAAATAAAAAGAGCGGCTTTCTTCCGTCGTGCCTGCGTAAACCTTCCTCACTACTTAGTGGGACTAACGCCCTCTCGCGTGTATATCCTCTCATTACCTAGTGGGACTAACGGGGCTCTATGTCCCCTACCGCCCAAAATTCGCACAAACCTTCTTCAATAACTAGTACAACTAAAGCCTTCTCATGTCCCCTTCAACTCCTAGTGGTACTGAGCGCCTTTCATATCCCCTTCACTCTCTAGTACAAATAACGCCTTCTCGCGTGTATATCCCTTCATACTCTAGTACGACTATGACGCTAAAATATGGCGTTCCCCTTCATAACTTAGTACGACTAACGCCTTCTCATGTGTATATGGCTTCCTATCTCCTAGTACAACTAACGCCCTTTCAGACAAGTATCGGAATAAACCTTCCTCATACTCTAGTTGGACTGTGACGCTAAAATATGGCTATCCGCATAAACCTTCCTCTACTCCTAGTGCGCATTTGCCCGCCTCGGACAAGTATCTGACGATAGTCCTGCAAAAATTTGCGCCCCCTCCGCCTCACGCAAAAGCCGGCAGCTACGCCAATAGCTACCGTTTTGCTTCGTATATAAATCGGTGAGAAGTTCCGCCACTGCTCGAATAATCCGTCCGTTCCCTCGATCGTCCTGACTAATCTGCGCTAATCCATATAAAGCTCGGTTCCTGCGCCCCAACTCCGTCCACTTCCGCCGTTAATTCGTCGTAAAGCTCCTCGAATTGCTCCGGCGTCCATTCGCCAGCCTCTAACGCCTTCTCCGCAACCCACGCCGGCACGCCTTTCCGCGCCAGGTATTCCTTGATTAGCGCTTCCTCTGCGTCTGTTGAGTCGTCGGCCCATTCCGCATATTGCTCGGGGTTGGCGCTAAACCTCCGTGGGTCGTTTTCAAGCTGCTCCCATTGCGTCAAAAGCTCGTTCATAACGCCCCACCCCCGATTATTAATGCTGCGTAAAGGAATACGAGGGATAAAACCGAAGCCCCTCCATGCAAAAATTCGTTGCTCACTACGCCCACCTCCGAGTAAGATTTGCGCCGACTACGTTCTTTAGTCAACGCGATACCTTCACTTTACACCGACTACAAAACGTTGTCAATAGGTGCGCGTAAATTCTTCCGCCCGACCCGTTAGGCGTGGTACACTAGACGAAACAACCAACGGAAAGCAGGGAAGTACAATGGCGAAGTACATTTCATCGAAGCGATTGAAAACGATCATGGACGAACGGGGGCTTTCTATCCGCGCCCTGGCGACGGCCACCGGCTTAAAGTACGAAACAATCCGGCGGTTACGGAACGATCAGACGAAGCAATATCAACGTGATTCTTTGGCGGCTGTCTGCGTAGCTTTAGGCGTAGAGGTGGAAGATATATTGACGCTGGAAGAAGCCGCGGAAGGTTAGGCGGAAAACACCGGACGAAAGCTAACGCCAGTTTGACGGTTAAGGAATTGCGCCAGTTGAAGGCGGAGAAGGAACGGGCGGAACAGGCGGGGCTTTCGCGGAATCAACTCGCCGTAGAAGGACGCATAAGGCCCGCGACGCTCTCCGACCTGGTGAACGGCAAAGTAAAGTCGGTGTCCTTCGCGACGATCATACGTATAGTAGAAACGCTGGATAAACTCGATTCGTCGCGGAAGCATAACGTAGAAGATATTTTCGTAGTGGCGGAAGAGGCGGAAGAGGACGTAGAGTAATCGGAGAGTTAGGCGGGTCAAACGTAACCACGTGGTTACAGGTCGGGCAACGAGCGTTATACGAAATCGCAACGCTTCCGCCGGAAGAGCGCGAGAAGGAACACGACGGAAAGAAACCCGACGAAAGCTAACGCCAGTTTGACGGTTAAGGAATTGCGCCAGTTGAAGGCGAAGAAGGAACGGGCAGACGGGGCGGACGAAAGCCGGAAATGGACGAGATTTTCGCCCCCGAGGTTGCGAAATTTTGCCGGAAAATTTTCGGGGGTCGACCTTCTGTAACCTGAAAGCTAGTTTCGGAGCCCCGGCGGGAGGTTCCAGCGCCCAACGCCCCCGCCCCCTTTTGCGCCTGTGCTCCGCTTGCTTCCGCCTGTGCCGCCCCTCTCCGCCGACTCTCCGATCACCTCCGCCGGTGCCTTCCGCCCCTGCCGGTGCCTCCGCCTGCTTCGCCGGTGCCCTGCGGTGCCCCTTCCGTTTCCTTCCGTGCCTTCCGGTGCCCTGCGTTGCCTCCCGTTGCCTTCGGTGAATGACTTGTATGCGACGTGTATATCGTATTCAAAATCAGTTTACATAATACAACCTATGGGAAGTTACCCACGAAACAAAACGTTGATATGACGGCGTTCATCGTACTTCCGAATATTATCGATTATGCACGATTTTATACATCGTTGATATGGCGGGGTTTGTCGGGTGTCTGTTCGTATCGTACAACGTATAAAACTACCGTACTTTATGCGTACAGAATACGGGGCAAACTGCGTCTGAATATCGGTCAAACTGCCGCCTAACCTCGCCGTTTACCACATAATAACCGGATCACTTTCGCACCTAGCAACCCCCGGAAAGGCCAACGTCTACCAAGCGGATTGACTGCGGTGGGGGTCGGTGTTTTTGCGGTGCGTGCGTCGTGAACAGATCGCCCGGCAATTGTTCGGTACTCACTGGCGTACATTTCGCCTACCTCCGCCCCTTCACGTAAACTCTTCTATCGCCATTTCTCCGGAAGTGTGCCGAGTTTCTTCTATAATATATCCGTAAAGTATTTCGCCTTGACAGACGTTTACGTTGCGATTCCCTCCGCCACCTCTTGCGAAATCTCTCGCGACAACTCTTGCGCGAACCAGTCCGATAATCCCGACGTACTACCTCGGCTTTCCCGCCGTGCTTCGCGTCTACTGATCGTACTTGTTACCGCCTGCCAGGTCGAATAGAGATAGCCGTTTAAATTGCGTATATACCCTTCTTTAAACCTTCTCATCACGTTCATAAAGGCGCCTGTATAGTCGCTGTGCTCTTCGCATAGGATCGACGGGTCTACGCTTGCCTTCGATTTGTATAACGTTCCTATGGCGTTGTATAGCCCTTCTACGTCGCCCTCAAAGAACGGGGCCATCACGTCGTATAACCTTTTCGGAATAGCATGGCGTAACATAGCCGTCCCCGTTTCGTTTGTGTAGTTCTGTATTTCTCGCTTACTCGAAGGTTCTTTCCGGGAATTGCCGCCCTCGTCGCTTGCATGGCGTGGGTTCTCGGCTGCCTGCCGGTCTGCCACTCGCTCGGACAGGAACGGTTGTATAACGATTATATTCGCCCCTGTGCCGCCTGACTTCGGACGGGTGAAGGTAACTCTTTCGATGATGTTTAGCGCCTCTAGCTTGCTTAAAATGCGCCGTACAGTTCGCTCGCTTTTCTCCGTGCCTTCTGCGATGGTGGACGCCTTTAAATGACTGGCGCCGGCATACTTCACGGAATACCTTGCGATAAATCGGAGAACGGTTCGATTACTTGCGGTTAGCTTTTCGTGGTTCGCCTGTTCGTGCTGGCTTACGTTGTAGTTAAGTTCCTGCGTAGAATTGAACGTTGCATGATCCGATAAATAAATCGTCATTGTTTCGCCTCCCATTTACGAACGTATGTTCTTTTCGTGGGTAGACGTGCAGAAAACCGTTGTACATCGTTTTAAAACTGTGCTACAATGTACGTACTAGGTTGGTTTTGTACGTGTCTACCTGGCGTCTACCCGGCGTCTACCCACGTATAGAATCTTTAAGGTCTCTGACGTTCCTGCGTCGAGGCCTTTTTTATTTGTGTTCATTCCCGTTGTCCTATATAAATAAGTTCTTCTTACCGAAAACGTACACTTGCCCTTCGCCCTCACAAGTACCGTTGTAATGGCGTTGCCTTCGCGTGCTGGCTACGTATATACTCCATATCCGGCGATACATACGTTTTAGTTGTCGTTATGCTTGCGTGGTCTAATATCCGTTGCAGCGTGAATAAATCGCCGCCGGCTTTTAAATACTCACGGGCGAAGGTGTGGCGAAACATATGCGGTGAAAGCTTTTCAATCCCGATTTTATCGCGTAGCCGAATACACCTCCGCCGAAATGCGTCCGCCGTAAACTGCTCCCCGAACCCGTTGCGGAAAACTGCCTCCGACTCCCCGAAGTGAAACTCCGTCTCTTCAATTAGCTTGCGGATTAGCGTTAATACCTCGGAACTTACCGGCACGCTTCGATAACTCCGATTCTTCGCCGCCTCGGACGGGACTAAAATTTCATGGTGCGTGAAATTAACGTGTGCCTTCTTCAAGTAAACGGCTTCATTTATACGTAGTCCTGTGTCGAGTAGCAGGTACATTAACACACGATCCCGCCAGTGCCCGAAATATTTATCGTTCAGCCCGTCGAATATCTTCCGTAGTTCTTCCCGTGTAAGTCCCCGGCTTTCTTCTCCCCGATCGTCTCTCACCGGCTTAATATTTTCCATCGCGTTTTGCGCGGCGTAGCCTTCCCGGTTCCAGTAGGCACACATCGTTTTAAGCGTGCGTAAGCGAATGTTTACCGTGCTGGGAGATAATCCCCGGCGTTGCCCTTCATGCCGTGGCTTGCGGTGGTATAGTAAATACCGAATGTAGCTACGTATAGCCTCCGGGGTCACGTCGGTTACGTGCACCGGGTCTTTTCGGAGGTAAAACGTCAAAAACTCGTTGAGGTAACGGTAATGCTCCCGGTAGTCCTTAACGCTTCTCTCTCGTACCCCTTCCGCCTTTTTCACCCGAACGAATAACTCTACGCCTTCCTCTAACGTGGGTTGCCGGTGTTCCTTCCGTCGTTCCGCCAACTTTTTGCGCATAGAAAAAACCGCCCCCTCGCTGGTGTAATAACCAACGTGAGGACGGCTTTCATACGTCCGACGGTGTTCTCCGTCTTTTATGTGAGATAATCGCGTTATAATCGTAAATGCCCCATGATTCCCGGCAACCGCCGACACACGGATTTTCAGTCCGTTGCTCTACCGACTGAGCTACCGAGCCGTGAAAATGACAGGCGCCGATGCCTGACAACGAAACCTATCTTACCATAGCTTGTCGCTGTCGGCAATAGCGGGTGTCATTTCTTTACTTCCCACAGAGCATTTACGAGGTCGGCGGGTTCTTCTTCCAGCTTCAGGCGGTTCGCGTGTTCAAGGTCCACAAACCCGGATTCTACGGCGTGCTCTACCATCGTCATAAAAGGGGTATAGTAGCCTGCCACGTTCAGAAGTCCGACCGGTTTGTCGTGGATGCCTATCTGCGCCCACGTAATCGTTTCCGTCAGTTCCTCAAGCGTACCGAAACCGCCGGGAAGGGCGATATAGCCGTCCGCGAGTTCAGCCATTTTCGCTTTGCGCTCATGCATCGTGTCCACCTGGATGAGCTGCGTCAGTTTCGTGTGGGATACTTCGATGCCGTCGAGCTGGCGGGGCATGACGCCGATCACCTCACCGCCCTCCGACAGCGCACCGTTGGCGAGAGCACCCATAAGTCCCGCACTCGATCCTCCGTAGACGACCGCGATTCCCTGCCCGGCGAGCAGTCTGCCGAGTTCACCGGCTTTTTCTTCATACTCGGGATTCTCCCCTTTACGGGATCCTGCAAAAATACATATTTTCATCTTTATTCCTCCACAGCCGATTTTTTTCTGGATAAAGGAAAGACCCTTTGACTATGCAAAAGGTCTTTGGCAAAACGTTTACGATTCCCGGTACACACTGCGGACCACGTTCGTCTGCGTACGGTCCGGACCGACGGAGAAAATGGACAGCGGGATGCCTGTAAGCTGCGCAATACGTTCCAGATAATGACGCGCATTCGCCGGCAGGTCATCCAGACTTTCGGCTTTCGTAATGTCTTCATTCCAGCCCGGAAGCTCTTCGTATACAGGCTCACATTCCGCCAGTTTTTTGAGGCTTGCCGGGAACTCTTCGATAATCTCGCCTTTATACTTATAAGACGTACAGATTTTCAGCGTGTCGATGCCTGTAAGTACGTCCAGGGAATTCAGCGACAGATCGGTAATACCGCTCACGCGGCGGGCGTGACGGACGACGACACTGTCGAACCAGCCGACGCGGCGCGGACGTCCGGTCGTCGTTCCGTACTCATTCCCGGTTTCGCGGATCTGATCTCCGATTTCGTCTGTCAATTCCGTCGGGAAAGGTCCGTCTCCGACTCTCGTCGTGTAGGCTTTGGAGACGCCGACGACGTTCTTGATTTTCGAAGGGCCGACACCGGCACCGATCGTTACTCCGCCTGCAATCGGGTTGGAGGAAGTAACGAATGGATACGTACCCTGATCGATATCAAGCATGACTCCCTGCGCTCCTTCAAACAGAACGCGGCGTCCTTCGTCCAGGTTATCGTCCAGAACGACGGACGTGTCACATACATACTTTTCGACTTCCTGGCCGTACTGATAGTATTCTTCAAGGATATCGTCGATCTCAAACGGGCGGTCTCCGTAGACCTTCTCGAACAGACGGTTTTTCTCGGTCAGGTTCTGTTCCAGTTTCTCCCGGAAGCTTTCCTTATCCAGAAGATCGGCGATCCGTATACCCATACGGGCTGCCTTGTCCATATAGGCAGGACCGATTCCTTTTTTCGTCGTACCGATTTTGTTATCACCTTTATCCGCTTCCTGAAGCTCGTCGAGTTTCAGGTGATAGGGAAGGATGACGTGCGCCCGGTTACTGATACGCAAGTTGTCCGTTGAAATACCACGCTCATGTAAATAGGCCAGTTCTTCCTTCAGTGCTTTCGGATCGATGACCATACCGTTTCCGAGCACGCAAAGTTTATCTTCAAAGAAAATCCCTGAAGGAATCAGGTGCAATTTATATGTAGCATTATCAAATTTGATTGTGTGACCTGCGTTGTTCCCACCCTGATAGCGGGCTACGACTTCCGCATGCTGGGATAGATAATCCGTAATTTTGCCTTTTCCTTCGTCCCCCCACTGGGTTCCGACTACTACTACTGATGACATGAAGGCACCTCCTACGTTAATTCTTCTTCAGTTTACCAATAATCCGCTTTACCGTCAACAAAAACCGAACATTAAACAATTAATAACTGTGAACATTCGTCAAATTACTAATTATGCTGAAAAAAATCCCCCTCTGCGCTAGGCAGGGGGGATGTCCGAATCGCTGTAGCGGTGGTCGAGGTCGACGAACTTGTTGTATTCTTTCACGAAGGCAAGTTCGACGTTACCGACCGGGCCGTTCCGCTGTTTCGCTATAATGATTTCGATAATGTTCTGGTTCTCTGATTCCTGATCGTAATAATCGTCCCGGTACAGGAAACCGACGATATCGGCATCCTGCTCAATCGACCCGGACTCCCTCAGATCGGACATCATCGGACGTTTGTCCTGACGCGACTCCACTCCACGGGAGAGCTGGGATAGGGCGATGAGCGGAACGTTCAGTTCACGCGCGAGCCCTTTCAGGGAACGGGAGATCTCCGATACTTCCTGCTGGCGGTTCTCCCGGGAGTTTCCGCTCCCCTGGATGAGCTGCAGGTAATCGATGAGGATCATCCCGATGCCGTGCTCCTGTTTTAGGCGACGGCATTTCGAACGGATTTCGTTGACGCGCACGCCCGGCGTGTCGTCTATATAAATTCCCGCGTTCGACAGACTCCCCATCGCCATCGTCAGTTTGTTCCAGTCGTCGGATTCCATTTTCCCGGTACGCAGACGCTGGGCATCTATGTTACCTTCCGCACAGAGCATACGGGAGACGAGCTGATCGGCGCCCATTTCCAGACTGAAGATCGCAACGTTCTCTCCTGTCTGGCCGGCTACGTTCTGCGCGATATTCAGGGCGAATGCCGTCTTACCCATCGACGGACGGGCCGCGATGATGATCAGGTCGTTCCGCTGGAAACCGGACGTAATCGTATCGAGATCCCTGTAGCCGGTCGGGATTCCGGTGATGTTGCCGTCACTTTGATGAAGCTGTTCAATATTATCATAAACGTCGATCAGGACGTCTTTGATGTTTTTGAAAGCCTGGGAGTTCTTCCGCTGGGACACGTCGAGAATTTCTTTTTCCGCCTGGTTCAGTACGTCCTCGATGTCGTCTTCTTCCGCATAGCCGTTCGTCACAATTTCCGTCGCTGTCCGGATCAATTGCCGGAGCGTCGATTTCTCGCTGACGATATCCGTGTAGTAGCTGATATTTGCAGCGGTCGGCACCGAATTGGCGATGTCGCTCAAATAGGAGACCCCGCCGATCTCTTCGAGTGTCCGATTGTTCGACAGAGCTGTCGTCACCGTCACAAGGTCGATCGGTTCTCCGCGATCGGAAAGCCCGAGCATCACTTCAAAAATCCGCTGATGACTGGCACGGTAAAAATCTTCAGGAAGCAGATGTTCAGCTGCGGTCGTCATCGCCGAAGGCTCCAGGAAGACGGCGCCGAGCACCGCCTGTTCCGCTTCTATATTGTGAGGTGGCGTACGGTCCTGAAAAAATTCATTCACTGGTTTTGCCTCCTCTTAATCATTGCTCCTATTTCTCCGCTACGTGTACCCGGATCGTGCCGGTCACTTCCGGATGAAGCTTCACCGGGACTTCCGTGTATCCGAGCGTACGGATCGGGTCGTCCATCTCGATTTTACGTTTGTCGATGGAGATGTCGTGGTCTTTCTTCAGCTGCTCGGAAATCTGTTTGCTCGGAATCGAGCCGAAGAGGCGGCCGCTGCCTCCGGACTTGGCTGAAAGCTTCACTTCGATGTTTTTCAGATTTTCTTTCAGCTGCTTCGCTTCTTCCACTTCCTGCTGGGCTTTTTCTTCTTCTTTCTTGTCTTTGGCTTTCTGTGCGTCCACGTTCGCTTTGGTGGCTTCGACAGCAAGGTTGTGTTTCAGAAGATAGTTGCGGGCGTAGCCGTCGGAAACGTTCTTGATTTCTCCTTTTTTGCCTTTGCCTTTGACGTCTTTGTTGAATATTACTTTCATTCTTCTTCTCCCCCTTCAAAATACTCGTCGATTATATCTTGCAATAATGCTTTCGCATCTTCAATCGTTGTGTCTTCAAGCTGGGTGGCGGCGTTCGTGAGGTGCCCGCCGCCGTTCATCTGTTCCATGATCACCTGTACGTTTACGTCTCCGAGGGAACGGGCACTTATGCCGACCTGGCCGTCTTTCCGGTCGGATATGACGAAAGAGGCTTCGATGCCGCTCATCGTAAGGAGCGTGTCTGCAGCCTGGGCGATGACGACCGGCCCGAAGATATCCCCTTTTTCCGCAGCCGAAATAGCGACGCCGTCCCTGTAAATCTCCGCCTGCTCAATCAGGCGGCTCCGCCGGACGTAAATGTCGAGATCCTCTTTCAGGAATTTCTGCACGAGGACGGTGTCCGCCCCTTTTCCTCTCAGGTAGGAAGCGGCATCGAACGTCCGGGATCCTGTACGGAGGGTGAAACTTTTCGTATCGACGATGATACCTGCAAGGAGCGAGGTGGCTTCAAGCATCGACAGTTTCAGTTTCTTCGGCTGGTACTCCAGAAGCTCGGTGACCAGTTCCGCCGTCGACGAGGCGTACGGTTCCATATAAACGAGAGTCGGATCCGCTATGAAGTCCTCTGCTCTTCTGTGGTGGTCGATGACGACGACGTGTTCTGTTTTGTTCAGAAGTTTCTCCTCGGCCACCATTTTCGGTTTATGAGTATCCACGACGACAATCAGCGTCTCATTCGTAACGGTTTCCAGTGCTTCATCAGGAGATATGAAATAATCCCACAGTTCTTCGTCTTTCTTGATTTCATCCATCATCCGTTGCACACCCGTATCGATATCTTCCGGATCCACGACGACCGAGGCGTCTTTCTGGTTGGCCTGTGCGATTTTCAGAATCCCGATCGCCGCACCGACCGAATCCATGTCCGGCGACTTGTGTCCCATCACGAGTACTTTCTCGCTGCTCTGGACGAGGTCCTTCATAGCGTGGGAGATGACGCGGGCCCGCACGCGGGTCCGTTTTTCCATCGGGTTCGTCTTTCCGCCGTAGAAGCGTACTTTTCCAGTCTCATCTTTAATGGCCACCTGATCACCGCCGCGACCGAGAGCAAGGTCGAGACTGGACTGGGCCAGATCCCCCATCTCAGGGAGCGTGATCGGGCCGACGCCGATACCGAAGCTTAACGTAAGCGGCATATTCTGATCCGTAATCAGCTCACGGACCTCATCGAGAATTTCGAATTTCGTCTTCTCGAGTCCGGCCAGAATCTCTTTTGTCATCACGGCGATGAACCGTTCCTGGGACGTACGTTTCAAGTAAATGCCGTGCTCGCCCGCCCATTTGTTCAGAATCGAGGTCACCTGGGAGTTGATGCGGCTTTTCGACGTATCGTCCATCCCCTGGGTGATCTCTTCATAGTTATCAAGGAAGATTACCGCGAGCACGCTCTGTTCATTCCGGTAACGCGATTCCACCTCGGTCTGTTTCGTCCGGTCGAACAGATACAGCAGCCGGTCTTCCTGCTTCATGATGGTCTGCATCTGGTTACCGCCGAGATCGATCCACGCTTCGTCTTTATTCTCTTTAATGTTCGGAATCAGTTTCTCCGACAGTTCGTTCAACGAGGAGCCTACTACGGTATCCCCATCCACAAACTTGTTCATGTAGGGGTTCGCCCATTCCACTTTGTAATTCTCACTGTACAGAATGATGCCGATCGGCATTTCGAGAAGGGCTTCTTCCCCCACTTTTTTCACCCGATAGGAAAGTGTCGATATATATTCCTCTGTGTCATTGATCACCTGCTGTTCGGTACGGATACTGTAAAAAATCGAACCGATAAGCAGCAGCGTCATCACGAGTCCAAACATCCACTGATAATACCAGATGAAAGCCAGCAGAATCACGGACAGGAAGTAAATTACCCATAAATGTCCGCTCATCGCCGATGTTTTCTTTACATTTGCCATTCGCTTCAGCTCCTATTAAGAATCTCCGAGCTATTTCTTTTTTTCCACTTTGTCCCTTAACGGGAATCCTATATCAATTATACCCAAGATGCGAACGAGATAAAGAAAGAGTTGCGGCAGCAGAACCGACAGTATGATTGCCATGATCGGCACCGCTTTGGGCCACTGTTTCTCCCGGCTGTAGAAAAAGATAAAAGAAAAGCCCTGGAAAATAAGCAGCATGCCCGTCAGCAGCGATACGTTAACGGCCGCCATGTACCATATTCCTTCCCCGTCCATAAATATCAGATTGAGAATCATGGCGATGAAGTAATACCACAAAATAGAGACAGGCAGCCTCATCTCCCGCACCGGCGGGAAGAAGAGACCGGCTTTTTCAAGACGGTTGAGCAGTTTGTAACTCAGCCACTGACTGATAAGCGCCATCACTATTCCGGTAACGGCGAGAATACCCGGTAAGTAGTCCGGCAGACTCTCCATTTGTTCCCGGATCATCTGCACAGTCGCTTCGGTTTCTTCTCCGCCGATGGAAGTGAGTACGTCCTCTGTCATACTGATGGACTGATCGATGGCCCTCTGAATTTCCTCCATCCAGTTTAATCCAAACAGCAGCTGTGTCAAAACGTAAACAGCTACGAGGCCGCCAATAAAACCGAGCGACCCCGATATCCATGTTTCGTAAGCGTTTCTTTTGTTATACATCGCCCCGCCAAGACTCACTCCACCAAGCCCCGAAAGCAGCGTAACCGGAAACGAAAACACGGTGGCCACAACCGATGCAAGCACGGTAGCTCCGACAAGCATCACCAGCCCCGGTCTGAATCCGAAATGGTAACTGTAGATGACAAACGGTATAGGGAGCGCAAACATTAAGAAAGTCCCGATAATCGGGATCGGTAAAAACAGAAGAATGAGGAGCATTACCAGGTAAATACCAGTCAGCAGCGCTCCTTCCGTAATTTGTTTCGTATTTTTCATTTCGTAACCCCGCTTTTTTTCACCATAAATAACTCTCCTTATTCTAACATAGACAGGAGGTTCCGGGTCGAATGAAAAGTAATGATTTTGCCTCCGCCTGCCAATACTGTTATGATGATTTTTAATTACAGGGAAGAGTGGAGGAGGAAAAAACATGCGTACTGATTACCACGTACATATGGCTGAGACAGGAGAACTGAGCGTCGATTATCTGAAAGATTACGTCCGAAAGGCGAAAGAAGAGGGGATCGAAGAGCTCGGCATCTCGGAACACGCCTATTTCTTTCAGGAAACACGTCCGATCCTTTCCAATCCGTGGGTGGAAAACCGCAGAACCCTCGATTTCAGCGACTATCAGACGCTTTTCGATGAAGCGGAAAAAGAGAACCTCGGCGTGAAGATGGGGATCGAAATGGACTACATGCCGGGAAAAGAAAAAGAGATGGAAACGTTCATCAGGGAACATCCTTTCGACTACGTGATCGGCTCCGTGCACTGGATCGACGAGTGGGGGATCGACCTTGCCATCTACCGCGAAGAATACGAAAACCGTAACGTATACGACGTGTACGAACAGTATTTCGACCGCGTCGTCACGCTCGCCGAGTCCGGACTTTTCGACTTCGTCGGGCACATCGACGTCATCAAAGTGTTCGGCTATGAACCGGACGACCAGGAATTTCTGCAGCGGCAGTACGACCGGGCTGCGAGCGCACTCGCGAAAACCGGGACGCTGATTGAAATCAGTACCGCCGGGCTCCGCAAACCGGTAGGGAAAATGTATCCGGAACCCGATTTCCTTAAGACATGCAAAGAGTACGGCGTCGGCATTACGCTCTGCTCCGATGCTCATAAGCCGGATCATCTCGGCTACCGTTACGATGAAGCGGTGGAATTTGCGAAATCGATCGGGTACGACGAAGTCCATACGTTCACCCGCCGGGAAAAGTCCGCCCACCCGCTTACCTGAACAGAAAAACCGCCTCCCGGGGCGGTTTTTTTATGCGGTGCGATACGGTTTCGTTCCCTTCAGGCACGCAAATGGCTTCCGAAGGTCACGATAACGGATATTCCACGAAAAAAACCTCCGGGCAGCCGGAGGTTTCCTTCATTCTTTTACAGTTTCAAATACTGAACGCGGTTAATATCTTCCACGTGGGCCAGATGTTCCTGACATTCCGGTCCGACTTCCTTGTCGATCGTCAAAATCATGATAGCAGCACCGCCGATGTCGGTACGACCCACCTGCATCGTCGCAATGTTGACGTCGTGCTCGGCAAGCAGGCTTCCCACGCGGCCAATCGCCCCTGGCTGGTCTTTGTGGTGGATGCTGATCAGGTGTCCCTCCGGTATGACGTCCACGGAGTAGCCGTCGAGACGGACGACCCGGGCTCCGAGTCCGTTCAGCAGCGTTCCTGCAATGCTTCGCGTCTCTTCATCCGTTTCAAGTTCCACGGTCAGAAGGTTCGTAAAGCCTTTTGTCGATGTCGTTTTCTGCTCGTTGATTTCGATTCCTTTGTCTTTGGCTATCTTGTAGGAATTGACGTCATTCACACGATTACCGACAAAAAGCTGAAGCACGCTTTTCACTACTTTTCTCGTGAGCGGTGTCGGATCGACATCCGTAAGCTCGCCCGAATAATAAACGTTGATGTTGTTCAGCCCGCCGCGGACGATGCTGCCGAGAAAGGCCCCCAGTTTTTCCGAGAGGGTAATGTAAGGTGTGAGTTTGTCCTGCATCTCTTCCGGTATGGACGGAATATTCACCGGCTGTTTTGCATTTCCTCCGCGCAGCACTTCCATTACGTCGTTGCTCACGTCGACCGCCACGTTCTCCTGGGCTTCGACCGTGCTCGCTCCGAGGTGCGGAACACTTACGACCTGCGGAAGTTCAAGCAGTTTGTTGTTGACGGCAGGTTCTTCCTCGAACACGTCGAGCGCCGCTCCTGCGATCTTACCGGACTGCAGTGCTTCGTAAAGGGCTTCCTCCTCGATGATACCGCCACGGGCACAGTTGAGGATTCTCGCTCCGTCTTTCATTTTCGCAAATGCATCCTTATTGATGAGGTGATGCGTTGCAGCGATAAGCGGCGTATGTACGGTAATAAAATCCGCCTGGGCGAGTACTTCATCAAGTGTACCGTGCTCCACTCCCGCTTTCTCCGCTTTTTCCCGGGTCAGAAACGGGTCGTAGGCGATTACGTTCATCCGGTGCCCCTTGGCCCGGCGCGTAACTACCCGGCCGATACGACCAAAACCGACGACACCGAGCGTCTTGTTCTTCAGCTCCACGCCCACATATTTCTTACGGTCCCAGTTCCCCTGCTGGAGAGAATGATAAGCCTGCGGAATGTTACGCGCCATCGACATAAGCATAGCCATCGTATGTTCCGCCGTGGAAATCGTGTTACCGTCCGGAGCATTTACGACAACGACCCCGTTGTCTGTCGCCGCATCGAGATCGATATTATCGACTCCGACTCCCGCACGACCGACAATCTTCAGATTTACGCCATGCTCCAGCACTTCCTGCGTCACCTGCGTCTGGCTTCTTACGATAAGTGCATCCGCTTTGGCTACTTCTTCCAATAGTTCTTCCTTTTCCATGGAAGGTTTCTGAATAACTTCGGTGTCCGCCGCTTCTAAAAGCGGTTTAATCCCGTCTTCGCTCAACGGGTCACTGATGAGTACTCGATGCATAATACAATTCCTCCTTTAGAGTCGCTGATTATATTAGAAACAGGAAAACCTTCCGTGAATCTAAAAAATATATAATTCATTATCCTATCAGAGACCGGCGTAATGTCAATCTATTGAGATATTTCGCCACTTGAAATTATTAAAGGAAAACTGTATACTCAAAAAAGTGACATTATTCTGAAAAATTCTACATATTTAAGAGGGGGAAAAAGAGAGTGAGCAGAAAACTGTTTTTAGGTCTTATTTTATCTATTACTTTATTATTTGTTCTGGCCGCTTGTGGCGGGAACGGAGGAAGCGAATCTTCCGGCGAAGGTTCGGAGGGTGATTCTTCGGAAGGTTCGGATTCCGGAAGTGATCAGTCCATTTCCTTCACTGCAAAGAGTGAGCTGCCGAGCATGGATCCAAGTCTTATCACCGACTCCGTAGCTTTCCAGTGGGCGGGAGAGACATATGAAGGTCTCTATCGACTTGACGAAAACGGCGAACTGGCCGAAGGGATCGCTAAAGATCATGAAGTATCCGAAGACGGTACTACGTGGACATTCAACCTCCGTGAAGACGCCAAGTGGGAAAATGGCGACCCGGTCACGGCTAACGACTTCGTGTACGCCTGGCAGCGTGCCGTCACCCCGGATACCGGTTCTGAGTATGGACCTTATTTTCTCGGCGGCGTAGTGAAGAACGCTTCCGCTATCGCTGATGGGGAAATGAAACCGGAAGAACTTGGCGTAAAAGCCGTCGACGATTATACGTTTGAAGTGAACCTGGAACAGCCTGTTCCTTACTTCGACAGCATGACTGTCTTCATCACGTTCATGCCTCTCAATAAGAGTTACGTCGAAGAACAGGGTGACAGCTTCTCCACGGAAGCGGACAACACGCTTGCCAACGGTCCTTTCAAAATGACGGAATGGAGCCACGGAGAAGGATGGAAAGTCGTGAAGAACGAAAATTACTGGGATGCTGATGCTGTAGAACTGGAAGAGATCGACGTAAAAGTCATTAAGGAAACGTCCACAGCCGTCAATCTGTTCCAGTCGGGAGAACTCGACCAGGCTGAACTGAACGCTGAATTCGTGGATGAGTACCGCTCCTCCGAGCATTTCGAAGTAGTAGAAAACCCGTACCTGTACTTCTTCAAGTTCAATCAGGAACATGAAGTACTCGGTAATGCCGATGCCCGTAAAGCCATCTCCATGGCGATTGACCGCAAGTCGCTTACGGATGTCATTTTGAACGACGGTTCCGTACCGGCTAATGGTTATGTACCTTCGAACTTTGTAACCGTACCCGGTTCGGACGGAAAAGATTTCCGCGAAGTACAGGGAGCCCTTGTCGGTCATGACGTAGACAAAGCGAAAGAACATTGGCAGAAAGCTCTGGAAGCACTCGGTAAGGACTCTGTGACTCTCGAACTGATGGGTGACGACACCGATTCTTCCCAGAACGCCATGGCTTACTACAAAGAACAGCTCGAGTCCAATCTTGAAGGTCTTTCCGTCAAGGTCGTGGAAGTACCGTTCAAAGAGCGCGTACGTCGTGATCAGGAAAGCGAATTCGAAATCGAAGCCGCTACCTGGGGCCCTGACTATGCCGATGCAAACACGTATCTGAACATGTACCTTACCGATGGACAGAACAACAATATGAACTACTCAAGTGAAGAATATGACAGTCTCATCAACAAAGCGAATACGGAACTTGCACAGAAACCTGAAAAACGTTATGAAACATTCATGGAAGCAGAAAGTCTTCTTATCGAAGAAGATGCCGCTGTCGCTCCCCTTTACCAGGATGCGAAATCACAACTGCTCCGCTCAAATATCGAAGGAGTTTTCCCTACAGCTACCGGGCCGAACTTCGAATTCAAATGGGCAAGCGTCAAATAATTGCATAAACGTATGAAAGCCTTGCAGAAGTCTCTGCAAGGTTTTTTTACTGTCTCTCCGGTCCTTTTGCCTTTTCATTGAAAAAAAACCTTATTTTATGTATAGTAGCATGATACGTATAAAGGAGGGATGCACAGTGAAACGGATTTATCAGCGGGCCGGGTACTATTTTTCCGGACTGCTCATACTCACTCTCGGCATCTCTCTCACGGTTCTCGGCGGACTGGGAACTTCCCCCTTCGACGCGCTGCTCGTCGGTTTGTATCGTACCGTCGGCCTGACGATCGGCAGTTGGGAAATCGTCGTCGGTATTTCGATGATTATTTTCAACGCGGTGGCCGAGAAAAGACGCCCCGAAATGCTCGCCATCGTCACTTCTCTCATTACCGGGGCCGGAATCGACTTCTGGGTCTTTACGCTGGAGGGGATCGTCACTCCGGAAAGTGTATGGCTGCAGAGTATTGTATTCTTTCTCGGTATGGTAATCTCGGCGCTCGGCATCTCCATTAACCTGCAGGCGGACTTCGCTCCCATCCCGTTTGACCGGATGATGCTCGTCATCCATAACCTTACCGGATGGAACGTAACGATATCCCGTGCTGCCATCAGCGTCGTACTCGTCCTTTTCGCTCTTTATTTCAACGGGGCTGTAGGAGTCGGTACCATTATCATTATGCTTTTCAGTGGCGTATTCATCCAGTATTTCATGGGCTGGATCCAGCGTTTCGACCGTACCCTCCTCTCCAAAGAACAGCAGAAAATCCAGTACTAAAAAAACCGGACCGTCAGGGCACCCCTGGCAGTCCGGTTTTCTTTACTAATTTGCTTTATTCTACGATGAATTCGAAGTTTCCTGTGAATTTCACGTCGCGGCCGAGCATTACGCCACCGGTTTCAAGCGGTGCGTTGAACGCTACGCCGTATGCTTCACGGTTGATTTTTCCTTCCACGTCGAAGCCGGCTACGGTGCTGCCGTCCATCGGGCTTTTCGAAGTCCCGTTGTATTCAACAGTGAATGTTTCTTCGTTGGTGACACCTTTCATCGTGAAGTCACCTGTGAACTTGTATTCATCATCAGAGATTTTCTCGATTTTTTTACTTACGAACTCGAGGTTCGGATGGTTTTCCGCTTCAAAGAAATCTCCGTTTTTCAGGTGATTGTCACGGTCTTTTTGTCCTGTGTCGATGGATTCAACCGGAATCACTACTTTAACAGAAGCATTCTCCAAATCTTCAATACTTCCTTCGAACTCAACGTCGAAGTTTTGGAAAGTACCCTTTGCTTTGGATACCATCATGTGTTTAATCTGAAAATCAAGACTGCTGTGAACTTTGTCTAGTGCTATGCTTGTCATTGTTATACCTCCAATATTTCGAATCTGAGATAATTATAAAACATATTTATCTCGAATGCAAGATATTTTTAAAGATTTTTTTATCCAAAAAAAGAAGACGTCTGTCTCCTTTCAATACAGGGCTTCCTGTTCACTGGTAAGCTTGTACACACGGGGAATTACGAAAATCATCAGGATGAAAAATAAAACGAACAGCATCGTAATCGACCATGAAAGCGGAAGATCGAACAGTGCCTGAGCGATAAGAATAAGAAACACGAGCATCATGTACATGCTGCCACGCTTCCTCGATTTAGCCGTCACGTACTGCATCGTTCCGCACGAAGGACACGTGCCTCTCGCCTGTACGGAAAGTTTTCTCCATACGTCTCTCCGCCTCCACCTGTAGCCGCAATGATCACAAATCGGCACCTTTTCTCCCCCTTTGTTGACTATCTTTCTCTCAAGAATAACAAAATTCCATAAAAAAATCTCCCGACTCTTCGAGAAAAGTCGGGAGATTCCGTCTGCTACTATTCTGTGGAATAAGGAAGCAGAGCCATTTGACGGGAGCGTTTGATAGCTTTCGTCAATTTACGCTGATATTTTGCAGACGTTCCTGTTACCCGGCGAGGAAGGATCTTCCCACGCTCAGAGATGAAACGTTTAAGCAGCTCAGTGTCTTTGTAATCGATATGGGTTATGCCATTTGCTGTGAAATAACAAACCTTCTTACGTCTACGTCCACGACGTGCCATATGCGTTCACTCCTTTTCATTTAGAATTTGTAAAGAGTACCGTACTCTTAGAATGGTAGATCATCATCCGATATGTCAATAGGTTCCCCGTCATCTGCGAACGGGTCATCATTTTTTGACTGTCCGTAATTACCTTGTGATGGTTGGTTCTGATTGCCCTGGTATCCTGAAGACTGATTGCTGCGGGAACTTTGTCCGCCGCCGGAACTGCCTTTTGATTCCAGAAACTGGACGCTGTCGGCTACGACTTCCGTAACAAACACACGACGACCTTCTTTGTTATCGAAGCTCCGGGTCTGCAACCGTCCGTCTACACCGACCTGACTGCCTTTACTCATAAAGTTCGCCAGGTTTTCCGCTGCTCTTCTCCATACGACGCAGTTAATGAAATCCGCATCGTTGTTTCCCTGGTTGTTGGAAAACGGGCGATTTACAGCGATGGTGAAATTAGCGACAGCTACACCATTCGGTGTATAGCGCAAATCAGGATCCTTCGTTAACCTGCCGACTAAAACGACACGATTCAACATCAGACCACCCCTTTATTGATCGTCTTCGCGTACAGCGATATGACGAATAATATCATCAGAGAACTTAGCCTGGCGATCAAATTCATTGATAGCGTCAGCTGTTCCTTTGAAATTGACTGTTACATAGATACCGTCGCGATAATCTTTGATTTCGTGGAAAAGGCGACGTTTACCCATTTCTTTTGTCTCATCAATCTCCGCACCGTTCTCAGAAAGGATATTGTTGAAGCGTTCTTTGACAGAAGTCTTCGCATCCTCCTCAATATCCGGGCGGATGATGTACATGATTTCGTAATTTCTCATCCGTGTTCACCTCCTTATGGACTTAGCGGCCTTCTGCTCTGCAAAAGGCAAGGAGTAATCGTATATTATTACTCACAGCTAGTTATAATACCATAATTCCTGATTTTTTGCAACCATCACTTAAACATTGAATCGGAAGTGAATGACGTCTCCGTCTTTTACGATATACTCTTTACCTTCTAAACGTACTTTACCGTTTTCCTTGGCTTTCGCCATGGAACCGCCTTCGATGAGATCTTCATATGACACGGTTTCGGCTTTGATGAACCCTTTTTCGAAATCGGTGTGGATGATTCCTGCCGCCTGCGGAGCAGTCATCCCTTTGCGGAAGGTCCACGCCCGGACTTCTTCCTCCCCGGCTGTAAAGTAAGTGGCGAGCCCAAGAAGGTTGTACGTCGCTTTGATGAGCTGGTCGAGACCGGCTTCGGCTATTCCCAGGTCTTCGAGGAATTCCGCTCTTTCCTCCCCTTCAAGCTCGGCGATTTCCGATTCGATTTTTGCACAGATGGTGATGACTTCTGCATCTTCTTTCTCCGCGAATTCACGAATGCGTTTCACGTTTTCGTTTTCGGCTTCCCCGATTTCATCCTCTGCGACGTTCGCTACGTAAAGAATCGGTTTTGCCGTAAGCAGGTGCAGTCCTTTCCGGTACTTCTCCTGTTCTTTCGAAAGCTCCAGGGCGCGGGCCGGCTGTTCGGATTCAAGTGCTTCTTTCAGACGGGTGAGTACATCTTTCTCGGCGAGCGCTTCTTTGTCTTTCTGTCTCGCCATTTTCTCCACGCGGTCGAGACGTTTGTTGATTGTCTCAAGATCGGCAAGAATCAGCTCCAGATTGATGGTTTCAATGTCCGAAATCGGATCGACCCGACCGGAGACGTGAGTCACTTCATCGTCTTCAAAAGCACGGACTACATGACAGATCGCATCCACCTGACGAATGTGGGAGAGGAACTGGTTACCAAGTCCTTCCCCTTTACTGGCTCCTTCGACGATGCCGGCGATATCCGTAAATTCAAAAGCAGTGGGGGTCGTTTTTTTCGGATTCACAAGTTCCGTAAGCTTCTGCAGACGGGCGTCCGGAACTTCCACGATGCCGACGTTCGGGTCGATCGTTGCGAACGGATAGTTCGCAGAGACGGCTCCCGCCTGTGTAATTGCGTTAAATAGCGTAGACTTTCCGACGTTCGGTAAGCCTGCGATTCCTGCTGTTAGTGCCATTTAGGTTTTCCTCCTTAGAGACTTTGCGCATATGTCATACCAATTATAGATAGTACTCTCCAAAATAACAACCGATAGAAAAGGAAAAAAGAGTCCTCACTATCGGCTGAAATAAATGATTTTCCTCTATGAAAATTTCTGTATTGTTCCACGTGAAACAGTCAGTCTTCGGCTTTCACCAGTACTTTCTTCATCTTTTTGTTGAATTCGCGGCGGGGGACCATTACACTGTGCCCGCATCCTTCACATTTAATACGGATGTCCGCGCCCATTCTGATGATCTTCCACCGGTTCTCCCCGCACGGATGAGCTTTTTTCATTTCCACAATATCATTCAACTTATACTCTTTCTCCACCTTGCACCCCTCCTGTACCTTCTCGTGAATACATAACAATACGAGGGAACGGAATTTCGATTCCTTCCTCATCAAGACGCAGTTTCACTTCCTTCCTGATCGCCCTTCCGACAGGCCAGTGTTCCATCGGCAGCGTCTCGGCGAAAATACGCAACGTGATCTCAGAAGGCGCCAAGTCCACGACCCCCAGTATTTCAGGCGTGGAAATCATGCTGCTGTAGCGGGAAGGCATCTCTTTAAGGAGCTCATTGATTACCTGCTCCGCTCTCTCGAAATCACTCTCATAGGCCACTTTCACATCGACGATCGCAGCAGCATTGTCGATGGAATAGTTCGTCACCTGTGTAATGTTACCGTTCGGAATGATATGGATTTCGCCTCCCCAGCTTTTCACTTTGCTGGTCCGGAGTCCGATTTCTATTACGAACCCTTCCACACCGGCTGTTCCGATGAAATCCCCGACAGAGAACTGGTCTTCGAAAATGATGAAGAATCCGCTGATAATATCCCGGACCAGGTTCTGGGCACCGAAACCGATCGCAAGACCCGCGACCCCGGCTCCGGCGATCAAGGCTCCCACGTTTATGGAAAACGTCTCAAGAATCATCACGAGAGCTGTGAAATACACGACGTAGATCAGCGTATTTTTGGACAGCTTCGTAAGCGTCGTCTCCCGTCGTGCAGAAATGCGGAAAGGACCTTTTTTCCTTCTGCCGTAAAACTGATCGATAATCTTCGTTCCTACTTTAATTACTACCGTTGCAAGTATTACGATGAAAATGACCTGGAGTATCGCTTCCCCTAATCTGATCCAGAGTTCAGGGTTCATCAGAGCCTCTTTCCATATATTCCAGGTTTCTTCCACAGTTTCTCCTTCTCCGTTCAACGCCTTCACCTCTTTCTCTGTTCTGCTTCTGTTTTATTATAAATGTATGAAAAATACACAGGGAAGTAAAGAAAGGTGCAGCCCTCTCTTTCTTCAATCAGAAAAGCTGCTGGATATAAAGGATGACCCCCACCATGACGAGGGCAGGTAAGAGGTTCGCTACACGTATTTTGGTGACATTAAGGATGTTCAGCCCGATTGCCACAATCATAAGACCTCCGGTAGCGGTCATGTCCGTTATAAACAGATCAAGCATCTGCTCAGGCACCCACCGGTTTATCTGCGTAGCAAGCAAGGCGATACTTCCTTCATAAAGGACGACCGGGATGACGGAGAAGATCACTCCCACCCCGAACGTAGAGGTCAGCACGACGGCTACGAAACCGTCGATGATGCCTTTCGTGATGAGCACCTCGTGATCGTTCCTCAATCCCCCGTCCAGCGCTCCGATTACGGACAAAGCCCCTATTACGAAGATGAGGGAAGCCGTGATGAAAGCTTCGGCAAGTCCTGTCTGGGAACCCGATTTCATGAATTTCCGCTCCAGCCACTTTCCGAACGCCTCCAGCCGGTCTTCCAGATGAAGGGCTTCACCGATAATCGCTCCTGACAGAAGGCTTAAAAGAACGATTACGATACTGTTCACTTCGAACCCCATCTGCAGCCCGATCAGTATGACGGCAAGGCCGACGCCGTTCATGACCGTCTCTTTGAAAGTTGCCGGAATCTTCGTAAAGAAAAGACCGACAAGTGTTCCTCCCACGATACATATTCCGTTGATTATCGTCCCCAGCAGTACCATATTTTCCCCTTCTTCCTGCACGAAACCGTAAAAAGTAATGCCGTCCCCCTCCCCGACTGTCCGGAAAAGGAAACGACAGTTACTGTTCTTTATTAATCAAACCAGTGGAGAAGTCTTTCCAGATCTTCGTCACTTGCGAATTCGATTTCGATTTTTCCTTTTTTCTTTCCTTTTTTGATTTTTACTCCGGTTCCGAGTCGCTGCTTCAGCACATCTTCCCGTTCCTGAATAAAAATATCTTTCGTTTCTTTCGCTTTACTCTTCACAGCCGGCTGGTTCAGGCGGGACACGAGCTGCTCCGTCTGTCTGACGTTCAACCCCTCATTCTCGATCCGCACGGCTACAGAAAGCAGTTTGCTGTCATCCTCGAGGCTTAAAAGAGCCCGGGCATGCCCCATCGTCAGCAGTCCTTCATTCACCTTTTGCGTGATTTCGGGCGGAAGCGACAGGAGACGGACGAGGTTGGCGATATGGGAGCGGCTCTTCCCGAGACGTTCCGAAAGTTCCTGCTGGGTAACGCCGAGTTCTTCCATAAGATTACGGTAGGCCGCTCCTTCTTCGAGAGCGGTCAAATCTTCCCGCTGCAGGTTCTCCAGCAGCGCAAGTTCCATCATCTGCTGGTCGGTCATGTCCCTTACGACCGCCGGGATCTTCTCGAGACCCGCCATTTTTGCAGCACGGAACCTTCGTTCTCCCACTACGATTTCGTATCCGCGGATACTTTTTCTAACGATGATCGGCTGCAGAATGCCGTGTTCTTCAATGGATGTTTTCAGTTCTTCAATCGCTTCTTCTTCGAATTCTTTCCGGGGCTGATAAGGATTGGGACGACACTTGTTCAGTGAAACTTCCTTTATCTGCTCATCTCTGGATGCTTCCTCTTCCGAAAAGAAAGCATTCAGACCCCTACCTAACCCTTTCGCCATTGGCAACCACTTCCTTTGCGAGTTCTAAATAGACTTCGGCTCCGCGGGAACGGGGGTCATAGGTGATGATCGGTTCCCCGTAGCTCGGAGCTTCTCCGAGACGGACGTTTCGCGGTACTACTGCTTCATACACGCGATCCTGAAAATATTTCTTCACTTCCTCCATCACCTGGGAGGCCAGATTCGTCCGGGCGTCGAACATCGTAAGTACCACACCTTCGATAAGCAGCTGTTTGTTCAAATGCTTCTGTACCAGCCTGATGGTATTAAGCAGCTGACTCAATCCTTCGAGGGCATAGTATTCACACTGGACAGGAATCATAACCGTATCGGACGCCGTGAGGGAGTTGAGGGTAAGCAGCCCAAGTGAAGGGGGGCAGTCGATGATGACGTAGTCATAATTCTCTTTGACTTCATCAAGAGCATTCTTCAGACGGACTTCCCGGGAAATAGTCGGGACCAGTTCGATTTCGGCCCCGGCCAGCTGAATAGTGGCGGGAATGACGTCGAGACGTTCCGTAGAGGTCTTCTTAAGAACGCTCGTTATGCTTACATCTTCGATAAGCACATTATAGATGCACTCCTCCGTCTCCCCTTTTTCCACGCCTACTCCGCTCGTTGCGTTTCCCTGGGGGTCGATGTCGACGAGCAGAACGTTATATCCTAAATGCGCAAGACCTGCACTCAAGTTCACCGAGGTCGTCGTCTTCCCGACGCCCCCTTTTTGATTTGCGATAGAAATGATCTTTCCCATTCCTTCAACACCTGCCATTTTCTAAAGAATACCACCGCTTTTTTGAAAACTACAGCTTTCGACGGGAAAGCATAGCTTGCGGAAAGTTATTGCTTATTTTTAGGAATTTTGATCGTCACCTGATAATAATCGTCATAATCCTCTTCGTCGGTTTCTACATCGAGACCTGTATCCTTCACCATATCCAGAGACTGGCGGATCGTATTCATGGCGATTCTCATATCTTTACTTACACCTTTGATTTTCGGTTTCTTTTTCTTCGGTGCAGGTTTTTTCTTTTCTTTCGGATCTTTCATTTCTGCAATCCGTTCTTCCGTCTGCTTCACATTCAGTCCTTCATCGATGATTTCCTGAAGCAGTTTTTCCATCTTGTCCGTATCCTTTAAAGCAATGAGAGCCCGGGCATGGCGCTCCGTAATATTTTTATCCAGTACGGCCTGCTGTACAGACTCCGGAAGTTTCAGCAGTCGAAGCTTGTTGGCGATGGCAGACTGACTCTTTCCGAGGCGCTGCGCCAGTGCTTCCTGAGTCAATTCGTGCATGTCGAGGAGCTTCCGGTAAGCCGTCGCCTCTTCGATGACCGAGAGTTCTTCCCTTTGCAGGTTCTCAATCAGAGCTACAGAAGCCGTCTGTGTATTCGTCATTTCGCGGATGATCGCAGGAATCGTTTCCCACCCCAAAGACTGGGAAGCGCGCCATCTCCGTTCCCCGGCAATCAGTTCATATTCTCCGTCTTCGGTCTCCCGTACAACGATGGGCTGTATCATTCCATGCGTATGTAACGTCTGAGCCAGTTCGGCTATTTTTTCCGCACTAAAAACCGTCCGGGGCTGAAAGCGGTTCGGATGGATTTTGGCAATCGGAATCTGAAGAACTTCATCGGGATTATATGATTCTTTCTCCTGCTCCCGGTTTTCGGGCTCCGGCTTATCACCTAAACCGAACAAGCGGCTGAAAGGATGTAACAAAATCAGACACCACCTTTTTACGATCGCACATACGATGTTTCACGTGAATCATTAGGTACGTGAACATTTTCAAGTATAATGAAACTGCGTATGTTTTAGAGTCTTCATTTATTTTATCATAATTCACCCGTGAAAAGTATGAATTAAACGGATTCTTTAACGGGAATGAATCTCAGAAGGAGGAGTTTTTATGAAAAAAAATATACCGATTTTTGACGGACACAACGACACGCTGCTGCATCTGCAGGATGGTCTCACCTCTTTTTTCCATGCTCTGGAGCATACACATATCGACTATGAACGCGCTGAAAAATCAGGGTTCGCGGGAGGATTTTTTGCGATGTACACTCCGAGTCCGGAAAGGGAAGAGAACCGGGAGGAGTTCATGAACGAAAACGGCTACAAATTCCCGCTCCCCGAGAAAATCACTCAGGCGGAAGCCCTGACTTTCACGCACAAGCTCGCTTCCCAGCTCTTTCGTACGGAATATGAGAATCCCGATGCATTCCGGGTCGTCCGGAACGTAAAAGAACTGAAAGATTCCATCGATCAGGGAAAAATGGCCGGAATTTTTCACATAGAGGGAGCGGAAGCGATCGATTTATCCTTCGACTCCCTCTATGTCCTGTACGAAGCAGGTCTTCGTTCCATCGGACCGGTGTGGAGCAGGAAAAACGACTTCGGGGAAGGAGTCCCTTTCTGTTATCCGTCTTCCCCCGATACGGGTGACGGTCTCACGGAGAAAGGGTTTGAACTGCTGCATCACTGTAATCATCTCGGGATTATGGTAGATACGAGTCATCTGACGGAAAAAGGTTTCTGGAATGTCGCCCATGCGACGGTGGCACCTGTCGTAGCCACGCATTCGAACGTCCACTCCCTCTGTCCGAATGCCCGGAACCTGACGGACGAACAGATCAGGAAAATCGCTGATTCCGGCGGTGTGATCGGTATCAATTTCGCCGTAAACATGCTGCGGGCGGACGGTAAGTTCGACACGGACGTATCGATGGAGGAGATTATCGGTCATTTCCGATATATCGCCGATTTCGTCGGCGTGGACCACGTGGCGTTCGGTTCGGACTTCGACGGTACTACAATCCCGGATGTGCTTCAGGATGTAACCGGGAGCAGAAAAGTGCTGGAAGCTCTGGAAGAGGACGGGTTCACTGAAGAAGAACTGGAGAAGATCGCCTGGAAAAACTGGGTGCGCGTCCTTGAAGAGACGTGGAAAGACTGAGTGAACAAAGGAAAAGCCCGGGCCATCACAAGCTGCCCGGGCTTTCCGCTATTCCACCGTATTTTTCAACTGATTGTCGCGTTCGTATCTTTGGATTCCGAGCTGCAGAAGCTCATCGATCAGCTTCGGATAAGGAATACCGCTTATATCCCAGAGTTTCGGATACATACTTATTTTCGTGAAGCCGGGGATCGTATTTATTTCATTGATGACGAGTTTCCCTTCTTCAGTAAGGAAGAAATCGACGCGGGCCATTCCTTCACACTCCAAAATTTCGAAAGCACGAACGGCAGCGGTACGGATTCTTTCTTTTTCGTTGTCCGTCAGTTGTGCCGGAAGCTGCAGGCCGGCTCCGCTTTCATCGATATATTTCGACTCATAGGAATAAAAGTCTCCGGCCGGGATAATTTCTCCGATCTGGGAGGCTTTCGGCTGTTCGTTACCGAGGATGGCACATTCAAGCTCTCTGCCGTCCACATTTTCTTCAATCAAAACTTTTTTATCGTACAGAAAGGCTTCCGACAAAGCTTTTTCAAACTCTTCTTCTGTTTTCACCTTACTTACTCCGACCGAGGAGCCCTGACTGGCAGGCTTAATGAAGAACGGCGTACCGAGAGTACGGGCGGCCTTGTTGAAAGTAACGTCTTCTCTGTGCTGTTTCCGGAGCGTCAGGGATTTTGCGACCTCAAGTCCCCCTTCGCGCAGCAGACGTTTGGCCACATCTTTGTCCATACATACGGCCGAGCCGAGAATGTCCGGACCGACATACGGGAGATTGGCGATTCTGAGCATTCCCTGGATGCTTCCGTCCTCCCCTAGTGTCCCGTGCAAAATCGGAAATACGACGTCCAGCTGCTCCAGCGCCTCCGATTTCGACACCTGAAGAACCTGACCTTCTTCCCGGCCCGGCACAAGCGCCACCGCTTCATCCGAATGGTGAAGGCGGATATTGGCAGGGTCGTCTTCATTTTCCAGATAATTGTTTACGTCATTCACGTGCCAGTTCCCCTGCTTATCGATACCGATCAGCGTTACGTCATACTTCTCTTTGTCGATGGCGTCCACGACGTTTTTCGCAGACTGCAGGGAGACTTCATGCTCGGCAGACTTTCCGCCGAATACGATTCCTACTCTTTGTTTATCACTCATACTTTAATCACTCCATCTGTTCGTTCATTCTGTACCAATTATACACATTTCTGCCGTTCTGTGACGAAAGTTTTCTTAAATTAACGTGTGCAGCAGCCGGCAGAATTTTAAATTTCTCCCCTTTTCCCTGTCGTTCCCCTCCCCTTTCAAGTAAAATAAAACACACATTACCAACGGGGAGGGTTTTTACATGCTGAAACAGAATGATGTGAATATCTGTACTCCCGTCACAGGACAGACGATGGAAGAAGTGACGGAAGAAGTGCGTGCCATTGTACCGAAGAATCCGGATCTTTTCGAATGGAGAGCCGATTACTTCCGGAATCTTGCAGATACGGAACACGTTCTCGAAACTCTTGAAACGATCGGAGAAGTGAAGAAGGATATCCCGCTTCTGTTCACCATCCGTGACCAGAAAGAAGGAGGAGACCAGACCGATATCGATCAGTCGCACAAAGTGGAACTGCTCGAACGTGTAGCTGCCAACTCCCACGTCTCTCTTCTCGATTTTGAACTCAGACAGCCCGGGGAGGATGTTGAACGTGTAAAAGAAGCGGCGTCTTCGAACAACAAGCAGCTTATTCTATCCTTCCACGATTTCGATTCCACCCCCTCCTCCGAAGAAATGCACGACATTCTTCGGGAGGCAGAGAAGAAAGGTGCAGATTACGCGAAACTGGCCGTCACTCCGGAGAATAAACAGGATGTTCTCCGTCTTCTTACCGTGACGGAAGGAGCAAAACGTTCCCTCGGCATACCGGTCATTACGATGGCGATGGGCGGACTCGGCACCGTGACCCGGATGTTTGCGTGGTATTTCGGTTCCGTCATCACGTACGCTGTAGGAGAACACGCCTCGGCGCCGGGCCAGATACCGATAGAAGAACTGGACAAAACGATTGCTCAGCTGCGCAAATATCAGTAGGCAGGGAGAGTTTCACTATGGAAAAAAGCATTGCCATCATCGGATTCATGGGAGTCGGTAAGACGACGGTCGGTTCCCTTCTCAGTGAAAAATTGAACCGCACGTTCATTGACGTCGATAAAGAAATCGAGCGGTATCACGATATGAAAATCCGCGACATATTCACGGCGTACGGGGAAAAAATGTTCCGCGATGAAGAAAAGAAATTCATCTCTTACTATGCAAAACAGCCCGGTACTATACTCTCTCTCGGAGGGGGCGCTTTTCTGCAGGAAGAGATCAAAGACGTGTGTATGGCACAATGTCACGTAGTATTTCTCGATATTTCCTGGGAAATATGGAAAAGCAGGATAGACGAACTGATGGAAGACCGTCCTGTCCTCCGTAATAAAACGACAGAAGAAATCCGTCAGCTGTTCGAGGAAAGAAAATCCGTGTATCGCGACCACCACGAACGGTTTCTTACGGACGGTTATACCGAAGAACAGGTCGCCGATGTCATTATCGAGCGATTATCCCTGACATGAAAAAAGCCGGTACGAGTTCAGAACTCGTACCGGCTTTTCCCTATTTATCGGAGCGGTCCGCCCAGATCATGCCGTACATGTAGGTATCCCTGAACTCTCCGTCATGGAGAACCTCATGACGTAACGCACCTTCATATCGGAGCCCGACTTTCTTCATTACCTGCTGGGAAGGGATATTATCCGCCATGGCCCTCCCCCACATACGTTCAAGTTCAAGCTCATCGAATCCGAAGTCCGCAATACGGCGGGCCGCTTCCGAAGCGTACCCTTTTCCCCAGAATGGCTGTCCCACCCAATAGGCGAGCTCGCCGTTTTTATGTTTCCGGTTCACCCTGAGCGTCATCGTACCTGTAAGCTCTCCGCTTTTCTTTTCGATTATTGCAAGAGGGTACGCCGTGCCTTCTTCTATCGCTTCTTCATGCGTGGCAATCCACGTTTCGGCGTGCTCCACCGTATATGGATGCGGCACGAAGGTCCTCCGGGCGATTTCCTCATCATTCGCCAGTTCAGCTGCCGGCTCTGCATCCGTCGCTCGGTATGGACGCAGAGTCAGTCGTGCGGATTCCAGTTGCATATCCTTCCCCCCTCTTATAAAAGTTACCGTTCATCTTATCGCACACGGACAAATTATGAAAGGGGAGTTTGATTTTTTTTACAGGTGGAATGGTGGAATAGAGAAAGCGTAACTGCGGACTATCACTATAAATCATTAACTTATATAGAAGGAGGATCTTAACATGGAACGTTTTGATCGACAGACAGAAGGACAGCCGAAGCAGGGACAATCGCATCAGCCCGGCGTGGAAGGGAAAATGGACCCGAAACCGCTCCACGCGGATGAAGATTACCGCAGCGGTGACAAACTGAAAGGTAAAGTCGCTCTTATTACAGGAGCCGACAGCGGCATCGGCCGCTCCGTAGCTATCGGTTATGCCAAAGAAGGTGCCGACGTAGCCATCTCTTATCTGGAAGAACACCAGGACGCCGAAGATACTGCAAAACTTATCGAAGCGGAAGGTCAAAAAGCACTTCTTCTTCCGGGAGACATCGGTGATGAAACGCACTGTAAAAATATCGTCGAAAAAACCGTCAGCGAGTTCGGAAAACTGGATGTGCTCGTAAACAATGCGGCGGAGCAGCATCCGACGGACGACCTGCTTAATATTTCGGCAGAACAGCTGGAGCAGACGTTCCGGACGAATATCTTCTCCATGTTCCATCTGACGAAAGCGGCCATCCCTCACCTGGAGAGAGGAAGCTCTATTATCAATACGGCTTCCATCAACCCGTATACAGGGAACCCTCAGCTCGTGGACTATACTTCTTCGAAAGGTGCCGTCGTAGCGTTCACCCGTTCCATGGCACAGCAGCTCGTGAGTAAAGGGATACGCGTAAACGGAGTAGCCCCGGGACCAATCTGGACACCGTTGATCCCTGCCACATTTGATGAGGATAAAGTGGAACAGTTCGGTACGAATACACCGATGGGACGTCCGGGTCAGCCGGTGGAACACGTCGGCAGCTATGTCCTGCTCGCATCCGACGATTCGACATACATGACCGGCCAGTTCATCCACATCAACGGCGGCCTCTTCATGTCCAGCTAAAAGTGGAAAAACTAAAAGTGGAGCTGACCGTTCAGAAACGAAGGCGCAGGCAGACGGACGGTCAAAAAGTGATTTTTCTTTTTGCCGGGCCGGGCTGCCTGGGTCCCAAGTTTCTGGTCAGCGAAACTGGATAAACTAAAAGTGGAGCCAGACGGGAGAAGCGGGGACATAAGCAGAATCACCCGGGGTCGGTGGTTTTTCCGAACCAGGTGAGACTGCTTATGGACGGAGCTTCTGGCTGGCGCAACTGGATAAAACTAAATGTGGAGCTGACCGTTTAGAAACAGAGGCGTAAGCAGGAAGAATTTTTGATCCGACTGCTTGCGTCCTTTTTGTTAAAAGATTTTTCGTTGAGAGGAGATCCGTGATGCCGGAAGGACCAGAAATACGGAAAGCCGCTGACGCGGTGGAGAAAGCCCTGAAAGACAGGGAAGTCCTCGATATCTCTTTCGCTTTTGAAACGCTTGAAGGATATGAGGATATTTTGACCGGGGCGACCGTAACCGGTGTAGATACGAAAGGAAAAGCGATGCTTACCCGCTTTGACAATGGGTACACCATCTATTCCCACAACCAGCTGTACGGGAAATGGATGATCAGGAATGCCTACAACTACCCGAAGACGAATCGTCAGCTCCGACTGGCGATTCATAACGAAAAAAAGTCCGCTCTTTTATACAGCGCTTCGGACATCGAAGTGTTGAGAGACGAAGAAGTACCTGATCATCCTTTCATAAGGAAAGTCGGACCGGACATTTTATCTGAGACTGTGACTAAGGAACAACTTAGAGAACGGTACACGAGCAGACGTTTCTTCAGAAGGAGATGGACCACCCTGCTTCTGGATCAGTCTTTCGTAGCCGGTATCGGAAACTACTTACGGAGTGAGATTCTTTTTCTCGCAGGTATCCACCCTTCCCTGAGACCCACGGACTCCACGCCACAGCAGATCGAAAAAGCGGCAGAGGCTACGATCACCCTTATGGAACAATCCTACCGCTACAAAGGGATAACCGTCGATCCAGATATTGCAGAACGGATGAAAGCGGAAGGAAAAGCACGGAACCAGTATCGGCACTGGGTATTCCGTCGTTCGTTTCAGCCGTGTCACATATGCCGGACGAAAATAGAAAAAATAGAAGCCGGCAACCGCCGACTGTACTACTGCCCTACGTGTCAGGCACTTTAATATTGAAAAGTTTCCCTCTTTCTTCATGTTTAACTTTGGAAGTTCAGGGATATATTGTCTCCAATACCAGAAAAGGAGTGAGATAACAACATGAGAGCAGTAACGTTCCAGGGTAAAGAAAACATGCAGGTAAAAGATGTAGCAGCTCCTTCCATACAAGAACCGAGTGATATGATCGTAAAAATAACAGCCAGCGGGGTATGCGGCTCCGACTTACACCTGTACAAAGGCGGAATTAAGCCTGAACAGGACTACGTCGTCGGTCACGAGCCGATGGGTATCGTAGAAGAAGTCGGCCCTGAAGTGAAAAACCTGAAAAAAGGCGATAGAGTCGTTATCCCGTTCAACATCGGGTGCGGAGAATGTTTCTTCTGTAAGAACCAGATGGAAAGCCAGTGTGACGAATCCAACCCGCACGGCGAACCGGGTGGCCTTTTCGGATTTACGGAAATGTTCGGGAATTTCCCCGGCGGCCAGGCGGAGTACCTTCGCGTTCCGTATGCTGATTTCACTTCCTTTAAAGTTCCGGAGAACAGCGAACTGGAAGATGAAAGCGTCCTCTTCCTCTCCGATGTAATGCCGACAGCTTACTGGAGTGTGGAAAACAGCGGAGTGAAAAAAGGAGATACCGTCATCATTCTCGGAAGCGGACCGATCGGCCTCATGGCTCAGAAGTTCGCCCGTTTGAAAGGGGCTTCACGCGTCATCGCCGTCGATCAGGTCGATCATCGACTCAGCCATGCCGAGAAGACGAATAATGTGGAAACGTACAATTTCTCCAACAACCCGGACATCGGTTCCCTCCTCCACGAAGACACCAAAGGCGGAGCTGACGTCGTCATCGACTGTGTCGGTATGGACGGAACGGTACCGAAAGGGGAAAAATTCGGCTCCGATGAAGATAATCAGTTCGGTACGATCCACCCGATTATCACAGCTTCCCAGGCTGTACGGAAATTCGGAGTCGTCCAGCTTACCGGCGTATACGGCACAGACGCCAACGCCTTCCCGCTTGGAGATTTCTTCAGCCGGAACGTTTCCCTGACAATGGGTCAGGCGCCTGTCATCCACCTGATGCCGAAGCTTTATGACATGGTCGAGAACAATGAACTGGACCCGACCGATATCATCACCCACAGCCTTCCTCTTGAAGATGCGGCCAAAGGGTATGACATTTTCGATAAAAAAGAAGACGGCAACATCAAAGTCGTTCTGAAACCATAACGAAAAAACCCCTCTTCCATCAGGAAGGGGGATTTTTTCGTCTGTTTTTCAGGAAAGCGGAACTTTGTTCGGAGTTCCCGCTTTTCTCGGATATTTGCCGGGGGTTTTCCGGCGTTTTTCAATGCGTATAATGCTTCTCTCCGCTCCGTCTTCCGGCAGCGTGAAGCTGTGCACATCCTTCGTCTCTCCGCCGAGGATAGAAATGGCGGATCCGGCTGTGTCCATCTCTTCCTGGGCGTTCGGCCCTTTCATGGCGATGAGGAACCCGCCTTTTTTTACAAGCGGCAGGCACAGTTCACTCAGCACAGACATCCGGGCGACAGCACGTCCGAGGACGAGATCATACTTTTCCCGGAATTTCCCGTTCTTGCCGAAATTCTCGGCGCGGTCGTGATAGAAAGCCACATCGTTCAGCTCAAGCTCCGTAGCTAAATGGTTCAGAAAGCCGATCCTCTTTTTCAGAGAATCGACGATCGTAACCTTCAGTTCCGGAAACACGATTTTCAGCGGAAGACTCGGAAAACCTGCCCCCGCCCCGACATCACAGATGCGGAGCGGGCCGGAGAAGTCATGATAAAAGGCGGCAGTCAGAGAATCATAGAAATGTTTCTCATACACTTCCCCTTTCTCCGTAATAGCGGTCAGGTTCATTTTTTCATTCCACTCGACAAGCATTTCCCAATATTTTTCGAACTGATCGAGCTGTTTCTCCGTAAGCTCGATCCCCTGTTCTTTCAATTTGTTTTGAAAAGTAGAAATATCCATATCCTACGTCCTTCCTCAGCCGGAAACCCGGGCTACATTTCCCTGCTCGATATACACAAGCAGAATCGATATATCGGCCGGATTCACGCCGGAAACCCTCGAGGCCTGACCGACAGAGAGCGGCTGTACGGCTTTGAGCCGGTCCGCCGCTTCGGAAGCGAGCCCCTGAATAGCATCGTAGTCGATGTAGTCCGGTATTTTTTTGGATTCCATATTTCTCATCTTCTCGATCTGCTCCAGTGATTTTTTGATATATCCGGAGTATTTGATCTGAATTTCAACCTGTTCTTTTTCATCCGCTGTCAGAGCGATATCGGATGGAGTGAGACGTTCGATATAGCTGTAGTCGATCTCGGGACGACGCAGAAGGTCGCTCGCCCGTACCGCTTCTTTCAGAGGCGTCGTACCCGATTCCTTCACGATGTCCTGCACGTCTTCCGTAGCCTTGACGATTTCATTTTCAAGACGTTTCTTCTCTTCTTCGATCTTCCGGCGTTTCTCTGTGAAACGGTTATAGCGCTCCTCCGGAATGAGGCCGAGCTCGTATCCTTTTTCCGTAAGGCGGAGGTCCGCGTTATCGTGACGAAGCATGAGACGGAACTCGGCACGGGATGTGAGAAGACGGTACGGTTCTCTTGTACCTTTCGTGACCAGATCGTCGATCATAACTCCGATATATCCTTCGGAGCGATCGAGAATCAACGGTTCCAGATCAAGCGTTTTGGCTGCAGCGTTGATTCCTGCCATCAGTCCCTGACCGGCCGCTTCTTCATACCCGGAAGTCCCGTTGATCTGACCGGCTGTAAATAGTCCGTCGATCTGTTTCGTTTCGAGGGTCGGCCACAGCTGTGTCGGCACGACGGAATCGTACTCGATCGCATAGCCGGCCCGCATAATTTCTGCATTTTCGAGTCCCGGTACTGTTTCCATCATCTGCTTCTGCACGTATTCCGGAAGAGAAGTGGACAGCCCCTGGACGTACACCTCTTCCGTGTCCCGGCCTTCCGGTTCCAGGAAGATCTGGTGACGTGGCTTGTCGTTGAAGCGCACTACTTTATCTTCAATGGATGGGCAGTAACGAGGTCCTGTACCTTTGATCATTCCGGAATACATCGGGGACAGACCAAGGTTTTCGTTAATGACTTCGTGCGTCGTTTCGTTCGTATACGTCAGCCAGCACGGAATCTGGTCGGTAATGAATTCGGTCGTTTCATAGGAGAACGAGCGCGGTTCCGTTTCCCCGGGCTGAATCTCCGTTTTCGAATAATCGATCGTATGGCTGTTTACGCGCATCGGCGTCCCGGTCTTGAACCGTACCATTTCGATACCCAGTTCTTCGAGCTGCTCGGAAAGCGTGACGGTCGGACGCTGGTTGTTCGGTCCACTTTCGTATGACAAATCACCGATGATGACGCGTCCCCGCATAAATGTACCGGTCGTCACGATGACGCTCGGAGCGTAGTATGCCGCTTTCGTTTCCGTTACGACTCCTTTTACCTGATCGTCCTCCACAAGAATCTTCTCTACCATCCCCTGACGGAGGGTGAGGTTCTCCTGATTTTCAAGCAGACGTTTCATCTCTTTCAGATAAAGAGGTTTATCCGCCTGGGCACGCAAGGCGCGTACGGCCGGGCCTTTTCTTGTGTTCAGAAGGCGCATCTGGATATGGGTCTTATCAATGACCCGGCCCATCAGACCTCCGAGAGCATCCACTTCACGTACAACTATTCCTTTGGCGGGACCGCCGATCGAAGGGTTACACGGCATGAACGCGATCATATCCAGATTCAGACTGAGCATGAGCGTCTTCGCTCCGCGCCGCGCGGAAGCTGCGGCCGCTTCGACTCCGGCATGACCAGCTCCTATAACAATAACGTCGTAATGACCTGCATCATAAGTCATTCGAGATCTCTCCTTTAAAATTTTATTTCCCTAAGCAGAACTGCGAGAATAATTCATCAATAAGACTTTCTCCGACAGTGTCACCGACAATTTCACCAAGCAGTTCCCACGTTCTCGTCACATCGATCTGAACGACGTCGATCGGCACTCCCATTTCCATACCTTCGCGCGCATCCTCCAGCGCCTGTTTGGACTGCTTCAACAGCTGAACGTGCCGCACGTTCGATACGTACGTCATATCCCCGCTGTCGATTTCCCCTTCAAAGAATGTGGAGGAGATCGCGTTCTCAAGCTGATCGATCCCCTCTTCCTGAATGAGGGAAGTGGAAATGACCGGGTTGTCCCCGGCTAATTCTTTCACACGTTCTATATCTATTTTCTGATCAAGATCCGTCTTATTCAGCAACACAATCATGTTCATATCGCGAGCCGCTTCAAAAAGCTTCACGTCTTCTTCCGTAAGCTCGTCTCCATAGTTTAACACAAGAAGAATGAGATCCGCTTCCGTCAGCACCTGACGCGAGCGCTCCACTCCGATCCGTTCGACGATGTCCTCGGTTTCCCGGATGCCGGCCGTATCCACGAGCCTGAGCGGCACTCCTCTCACGTTTACGTATTCTTCGATCACATCCCGCGTCGTCCCCGGCACTTCGGTGACGATCGCTTTGTTTTCATGGACGAGCGTGTTCATCAGTGATGACTTCCCGACGTTCGGACGGCCGATGATAGCCGTAGCCAGGCCTTCGCGCAGAATTTTCCCCTGCTTCGCCGTCTGCAGAAGATTTTCGATCTCATCGCGGACTTCCGCCGTTTTCTCCTGCATGATGTCGTTCGTCATTTCCTCGACGTCATCGTACTCCGGATAGTCGATATTCACTTCCACCTGGGCGAGTGTTTCCAGCAATTTCTGACGAAGATTCTGGATCAGTACGGACAGCCGGCCGTCCATCTGCTTCAGCGCTACATTCATCGCTCTGTCCGTTTTGGCGCGGATAAGGTCCATGACCGCTTCTGCCTGTGACAAATCGATTCGTCCGTTCAGAAAAGCACGTTTCGTGAATTCCCCGGGCTCGGCAAGTCGCGCCCCCTGGGCCAGGACGATCTCAAGGACCCGGTTCACGGACACGAGTCCGCCGTGACAGTTGATTTCCACGATATCTTCCCGGGTGAAGGTTTTCGGTGCACGCATGACCGACGCCATCACTTCTTCCGCTATTTCACCCGTCTCCGGGTCCAGTAATTTTCCATAGTGCATCGTATGAGAATCGACAGTCGTCAAATCTTTCCCCTGGAACAGTTCGTTTGCTCTGGAAACTGCATCGTCCCCGCTCAGGCGGACAATCGCAATCGCTCCTTCTCCTGTCGGGGTAGAAATAGCCGCAATCGTATCGGTATCCATACATCGCACCTCCTTCTTTATTGAAATATCCACATGTGGATAAGTTTATCGTTAATAACTAACAGTTAAGATTAGCATGGTTTGGGGATAAATATCAAGTTCCTGCTTCACAGCTGAAGAAGAATCTTCCGGGGCTGCAGGAGGAAACGGATTATCGTGACCTTCAGGGAAGTTTCCGGTCTTTCAACGTCACGATTCCCGCTTCATCGTTACCTTCAGGCTGTACTATGGTGTACAGACGTCACGTTTCCTGCGTAATCGTTACCTTCGGCCGGACTTCCAGGCTCCGAAAGTCACGAAAAAGCCGGACGGCATAAAAAAATCTCCTTTTCCGCATACAAAAACCCGCCAGGGACGCCTGGCGGGGAAAAGGGTTGCAGTTATTCTATTGCACAGGGCGGATAACGACGGAACGGTTCGGATCTTTCCCGGCCGAATCCGTCTCCACCCGTCTGTTTCTCTGGAGTGCCGCATGAATGATTTTCCGTTCGTAGGAAGGCATAGGTTCGAGCTTTACCTGCTGCTGTCTCACGAGTGCCTGTTCTGCCTTACGTTCGGCCAGCTGTTCCAGCGTCTCGCGGCGACGTTCCCGGTAACCTTCTGCATCAAGCATGACACTCATGACCTGTTCAGCAGAATTGTTCACCGCCACCTGAGTCAGGTACTGCAGGGCATTCAGTGTCTGCCCGCGCTTTCCGATCAGTCTGGCTATGTCTTCCCCGGAAATATCGGCATAGATATCCCGGTTCTTTCTTTTCGTATCGACGCTCACAGTAAGTCCCATTTGAGCTGCTACGTTCTGAATGTAGGCGGCTGTTTCTTCTTCCAGATCTTTTTTCTTCGTCACTTTGACTATGGACGGTTTTGCTCCGAATCCAAGAAAACCTTTTCTGCCTTCATCCAGTATTTCCACATCAACCCGGTCCTCTGTTGTCCGAAGTTCGGCCAGGGCAGAGTCGACCGCTTCTTTCACTGATGAGCCTGTAGCAGTCATTTGCTTCACTGATTTGCGCCTCCTGTCGATTTGTTCATCATCGGTTTACGTATGAATATCGTCTGTAAAATCATGAACACGTTACCCACGATCCAGTAGAGAGCAAGGGCGGACGGGAAGAAGAATGCGAATGTACCGATCATCAGCGGCATGATGTAAAGCATCATCTGCATCTGAGGGTTCGCTCCTGCTGCACCCGACATGCCTGCCATCATCAGCTTCTGCTGAAGGAACGTAGTGGCAGCTGTCAATATAGCGAGAAACGGATCCGGAGAACCGAGTTCGAGCCACATGAAGTTATGCGTCTGTATTTCGGGTGTTCTCATAATCGCGTGATAGAAACCGATCAGTATCGGCATCTGAACGATGATCGGCAGACACCCGGCCAGCGGGTTGACACCGTTCTGCTGGAAAAGATTCATCGTTTCCTGCTGCAGCTTCTGCTGCGTCTGAGCATCTTTCGAACTGTATTTCTGTCTTAATTCCTGCAGTTGAGGCTGAATATCCTGCATCGATTTCGAACTTTTCAGCTGTTTAACGTTCAACGGCAACAAGACCAGACGAATGATGATCGTCACCGTAATGATTGCCAATCCATAACTTCCGCTTAAGAAATCAGCGAAAAACAACAACGTCTGTGATAACGGCCAGACTACGAATTCATTCCAGAATCCGGTACTATCCGCAGAAACATCCTGATTGATCTGCGTACACCCGGAAAGGAATAGCAGTACTCCCGCCATTGCGAGCAATATGCTCAGCTTTTTACGCAACGTTCCTTCCTCCTTACTGAAACTTCATATTTCCTTTTTCATACTAGCACTTATTAAGGAATCATTCCATGAACATTTTATTTCAATTTCTTTTTCAGAACACCGGAACGCCTGCAGACGTGCTGAAGACTTTGCTTCAGTTCGTGGTACTCCATCGTGTTCACCGGTTTTCTGGCGATCACAACGTAGTCATATTCCTGATGAAGGTCCTCCTCCATCTCCTGAAAAGCCTGACGCAGGTACCTCTTCACTTTATTTCTCATTACAGCATTGCCTATCCGCTTACTCACGGATAGTCCAATCCGGAAATGAGGCTGATCTTTTTTTAAATAATATAGAACCAGCTGCCTGTTGGCAAAAGATTTCCCTTTTTTGAAGACCGTCTGAAATTCTTTGTTTTTTTTGATTCTGTATGCTTTCTGCACAGTTCTCACAACCTCTTATCTGCATTAAAAAAGTTCTGTCCCAAGGGCCGGAGAACACCAGGTGGCGATCATCACTCCGACACGAATGGCAGAACCTAGAAAAAAAACCACTGATTGCTTCAGTGGTCTTATGCGGATAACGTTTTTCTTCCTTTACGACGACGACGAGCAAGAACTTTTCTGCCGTTCTTCGTGCTCATACGTGTACGGAATCCGTGTACTTTTTTGCGCTTACGATTATTTGGTTGAAATGTACGTTTCATTATATACACACCTCCTGATGGGATTTACATGTTGTTTCTCATGTCATAGGCAGTCCTAATCATTATAATCATATTTAAAAAATGATGTCAATTACTAATTTAAGCAGAGATCTTTTTTCGGGGGTGTCTTACAACAGCATCTGTACTACAACAACCGGAAAATCCGCTGTCCACCTCCAGTGTGCACAACATTTTCATCTCCCGTTTCTATCCACAGCACTAATCTACAGGTTAACCACAAAATATGGTGGTGTGGATATGTTTTTTCCTCAAGCTGTAGAAATTGTGGATAAGTTCCTGTGATTCATTGCAAGACTGCGATTTATTTGATATTATATTTGTGTTTAACAGTGAAATTAATTCCTGCCCGATTTTACATTATCCACAGCTTGTGGGTAATATGTGGATAGTTTTTCACAGGGGTGTAGACATACTTATGCACAAAGGTGTGGATAATGGGTAAAAAGCGACTGAGTCCTTTATTCATACCCTATCGTACATCCACAACAGTTTAAAAGACATTTTTTATGTTAAAGCGAAAAATTATAGCTTTTTGTTATGTAAAACGAACAAAAAGCTTTTCTTTATTGCAACAGGAAAGGGGTGAAAGGGTTGGAAAATATCCATGAGTTATGGAATGCCACTCTGGAGCAGATGAAAGAGAAAATCAGCAAACCGAGCTTTGAGACCTGGCTGAAAGCGACGAAAGCTCACTCTCTCGACGAAGATACGCTCACCATCATAGCTCCGAATGAATTCGCGAGAGACTGGCTCGAGAACCAGTATCAGAAATTAATTAAAGAAACGCTGATCGAAGTGACGGGATCGGAACTGAAAACGAAATTCATCATCCCGGAAACGAAAGAGGAGTCTCTCGAAGACGTAAAACTCTCCTCCAAACCTCCGGATCTTAAAGACGGGGAAGAATCTCCGACGAGCATGCTGAATTCCAAATATACGTTCGATACGTTCGTCATCGGAAGCGGGAACCGGTTCGCTCACGCAGCATCTCTGGCCGTTGCAGAAGCTCCGGCAAGGGCTTATAACCCTCTTTTCATCTACGGGGGCGTCGGGCTCGGCAAGACTCACCTGATGCATGCGATCGGTCATTACGTCCTGGACCACAACCCGAATGCGAAAGTCGTATATATTACGTCCGAAAAATTCACGAATGAATTCATCAACTCGATCCGTGATAACAAAGCTGTGAACTTCCGAAACAAATATCGGAGCGTGGACGTTCTTCTTATAGATGACATCCAGTTCCTTGCAGGGAAAGAACAGACCCAGGAAGAGTTCTTCCATACATTCAATACTCTTCATGAAGAAAGCAAACAGATCGTCATTTCAAGCGACCGTCCCCCGAAAGAGATACCGACGCTCGAAGACAGGCTCCGCTCCCGCTTTGAGTGGGGGCTCATTACGGATATCACACCGCCGGATCTCGAGACGAGAATTGCGATCCTCAGGAAAAAAGCTAAAGCGGAAGGGCTCGAAATCCCGAATGAGGTCATGCTTTATATCGCCAACCAGATCGATACCAACATCCGTGAACTCGAAGGAGCACTGATCAGAGTGGTAGCCTACTCCTCCCTGATCAATCGGGATATCAACGCTTCCCTGGCGGCTGAAGCACTGAAGGACATTATTCCGAACAAGAAGCCGAAAGTCATTACGATCGGTGATATACAGGAAGTCGTCGCTGAGAAATTCAACATCCGCATGGAAGATTTTCCGGCGAAAAAACGGACGAAATCCGTAGCGTTTCCCCGTCAGATTGCCATGTATTTATCGAGGGAGCTCACTGACGCCTCCCTTCCTAAAATCGGCGAAGAATTCGGGGGACGCGATCATACGACAGTGATCCATGCCCATGAAAAGATTACGAATATGCTGAGCAATGACCAGCAGCTTCACAGGGAACTCGATGAGATTACAGAACAGTTGAAAACGTAGAGCCTGGGTATAGTGTGAATAACAGGTACACGTTCGCACACAGGTTATACACATGTGGATAATTATGTGTGTCATGAGGTAATTACAGTTATCCACAAATCCACACGCCCTATTACTATTACTACTATTTTTTTAATAATAATAATTAATATATTCACTTTAGGAGGACTCATGAATGAAATTCGCTATTCAGCGTGATCAACTGATGGAAAGTGTCCAGGATGTAATGAAAGCAATATCTTCCCGTACGGCAATTCCGATTCTTACAGGAATGAAACTGGAAGCTACGACAGAAGGAGTGAAACTTACGGGGAGTGACTCCGACATCTCCATCGAATCTTTCATACCGGCGGAGGAAGACGGAACGGTCTATATCGAAAACATTGAACCGGGAAGCATCGTTCTACAGGCAAAGTACTTTCCCGATATCGTACGCAAAGTTCCGGATAATACCGTGGAAATAGAAAGCGATCATACGAAAAACGTAACGATCCGTTCCGGCAGTGCGGAATTTCACCTGAATGGCCAGGACGCCGAAGAATATCCGTCTCTTCCGCAACTGCGTACGGAAAACAGTTTCGATATGCCTACGGATCTTCTGAAAAGACTGATCAAACAGACCGGGTTCGCCGTTTCCACTTCCGAAACCCGCCCGATTCTGACAGGAGTGCACGTGAGTACGGAAGAAGAGAATCTTCAGTTCGTAGCAACTGACAGCCACCGTCTCGCTTCAAGAAAAATCAGTCTGGAAACGGACGAAACGTTGAACCTTCCTTCCGTCGTCATTCCCGGGAAAAGTCTCAGTGAGCTGAACAAAATTCTCGACGATACGGGAGACTCGGTACAGATCAGCATTACGGATAATCAGATTCTCTTCCGGACAAAACATTTATACTTCCTGTCCCGTCTCCTCGAAGGTAACTATCCGGAGACATCACGCCTCATTCCGAACGAAAGCAAAACGACGGTACTTATCGATTCCAAAGAACTGCTTCAGTCCGTGGATCGTGCTTCTTTACTGGCTAAAGAGAACAGGAACAACGTCGTACGTCTGCTTACGAAAGAAAACAACCAGATCGAAATCCACGGAAATTCTCCGGAAGTCGGTAACGTAACGGAAGAAGTGACGGCTGACACAATCGACGGCGAAGAACTGAAAATATCATTCAGCGCCAAATACATGATGGATGCCCTGAGAGCGATCGATGCAACTCAGGTGAAAATATCTTTTACGGGAGCTATGCGGCCGTTCCTGATCACTCCTGTAGATGACGATTCCATACTTCAGCTCATCCTGCCGGTCCGTACGTATTAATTCCGTGTAACGTGAGAAAGAGTTATCCACTGTGGATAACTCTTTTTTTAGGTTTTGATCTGAAAGGGACTGCAACCGGTTGTGACGGGTTTCTTCACCCATCCGGAAACTTTTCCGTCCTCCCCGATAAAGTAAGGCCCTTTCCTTTTCATAACCCCTTATCTTTAGTAAAATAGATAAATAGATACTACTTAGAGAATAAAGGTGACGGAGATGAGCGAAAAAATTGAAATAACGACCGAACAGATCCAGCTTGGGCAGTTCCTCAAATTGGCGAACGTTGCAGAATCGGGCGGAATGGTGAAAATGCTTCTTTCCGAATTCGAAGTACTGGTAAACGGCGAACCCGAATCCAGACGGGGCCGGAAGCTCCGGATCGGTGACGTCGTTGAAATCGAGGAGTTCGGAGCATACGAAGTCGCCTCCGAACAGTAGATGGAGAAGCGATCTGATGCATATTAAAGACATAGCCCTGACTACTTACAGAAATTACGACAGACTTGCTCTCGAGTTCGACGACACGATCAACGTCATCATCGGAGAAAATGCTCAGGGGAAGACGAATCTGATGGAATCGATTTATTTACTCGCTTTCACGAAATCACATCGTACTCCGAGGGATAAAGAACTCATACAGTGGGACGCGGAGTATGCTAAAATAAAAGGTACGATTATAAAACGGAACAGCCGTTTTCCGATGGAAATCGTCCTCTCCAAAAAGGGGAAGAAAGCGAAACTGAATCATATCGAGCAGAGGCGGCTCAGTGATTACATCGGCGCCCTTAATGTCGTCATGTTCGCACCTGAGGATCTGAACCTCGTAAAGGGGAATCCGCAGGTGCGCCGCCGTTTCATAGACATGGAAATCGGACAGATCCAGCCGAGATATATTTATCACCTGGGTCAGTATCAGAAAGTTCTGAGACAGCGGAACCATCTTCTGAAAGATATGCAGCGCCGTCGCAATGAAGATGCGACCATGCTTCACGTACTTACCGAACAGCTTATCGAGCATGCGGCGATTATCGTGGAGCGGCGCTTCCAGTTTCTGAATCTTTTGAGAGAATGGGCAGCTCCGATCCACCGGGGCATCAGCCGGGAGCTGGAGAAGCTTGAGATTTTCTACAGACCGAGTCTTGATGTGTCGGAGGATATGGATCTTGACGCTATCAAAGAAAGTTATATAGCAAAATTCCACGGGATCGAAACGAAAGAGATTGAAAGAGGGACGACTCTCGCCGGACCTCACCGGGACGATCTCGTCTTTTATGTGAACGGCAGAGACGTCCAGACTTACGGCTCCCAGGGACAGCAGCGGACGACCGCCCTTTCCCTGAAACTGGCCGAAATAGAACTGATCAATAAAGAAACCGGAGAGTACCCGGTTCTGCTGCTTGATGATGTCCTCAGTGAACTGGATGACTACCGGCAGTCTCATCTGCTCCATACGATTCGTGGAAAAGTCCAGACGTTCGTCTCGACGACGAGTATCGACGGTATCGAACACGAAGCACTGCAGGAAGCGGAACTTTTTTATATCGAAGAAGGAATAAGAAAGAAATGAGGTGTCCTATTGTTCATTCATATAGGTGAAGGCAACATAGTGAAATCCGAAGAGGTCGTAGCCATCATCGACTGCGAACTGCTCCGTTCTTCCACCATTACCGAAGAGATGGTCTTCAACAGAAGAAAAGAAAAGCAGGTGGTGGAGACGGACGAATATGAACCGAAATCGATGGTTATTACGGAAGAGGTGCTCTATTTCAGTCCCCTTTCTGTAGCCACCCTGAAAAAGCGTGGAAAAATGCAGAACACCCTGGATAAACTGGATGACTATTCGGAAGAGATGGAAGAAGCGCTTGATAAATAATCAAAAGAAACAAGGACTGTGGGTGAAACTATGAGTGAAGAGATTCAAAGAGGTAAAGAACAGGCGTATGATGAGAATCAGATTCAGGTGCTCGAAGGTCTGGAAGCGGTACGTAAGCGTCCGGGTATGTATATAGGCTCGACGAACGAAAAGGGTCTCCATCACCTGGTGTGGGAAATAGTCGACAACAGTATTGATGAAGCGATGGCCGGCCACTGTGACCATATCCAGGTGGTTATCGAAGAAGATAACAGCATTACGGTTATGGATAACGGGCGCGGAATCCCCGTCGGTATCCAGGAAAAGACCGGACGTCCGGCTGTTGAGGTGATCATGACCGTTCTTCACGCCGGCGGTAAGTTCGGCGGCGGCGGTTACAAAGTCTCGGGCGGCCTGCACGGCGTCGGAGCTTCTGTAGTGAACGCTCTCTCCGATTATCTCGAAGTACACGTCTACCGGGACGGTAAACTGTATCATCAGGATTTCAGACACGGCGTCCCGCAAAAAGACGTCGAACAGGTCGGTACGACGGATAAGACCGGAACACAGATCCATTTCAAACCGGACCCTGAGATTTTCAAAGAGGGTCAGGAATATGATTTCGAAACGCTCACGACGCGTCTCAGAGAACTTGCATTTCTGAACCGCGGTCTGACTATTACGGTGGAAGACAAGCGTGAAGAGCACGGCAACGAGAAGAAGGAGTTTTACTACGAAGGCGGTATCATTTCGTACGTGGAACACTTGAACGGCAGCCGGGAAGTTCTTCATGAACCGATTTATGCCGAAGCGGAGCAGGATGGAATTTCCATCGAACTGGCGCTTCAGTACAACGACGGCTTCGCCAGTAATATTTATTCCTACGCCAACAATATTCACACCTACGAAGGCGGAACGCACGAATCCGGATTCAAGACGGGGCTGACCCGGGTCATCAACGACTATGCCCGGAAAAACAGCATGTTCCGGGAAAACGACCCGAACCTGACCGGGGATGACGTAAGAGAAGGACTGACCGTCATCATCTCGATCAAACATCCCAATCCTCAGTTCGAAGGTCAGACGAAGACGAAGCTTGGAAACAGTGAAGCCCGTACGGTTACGGATGCGCTGTTTTCCGAACACTTCAGTAAATTCCTGCTGGAAAACCCGAACGTCGCTAAAATCATCGTCGAAAAAGGTCTGATGGCTTCACGGGCAAGAATGGCAGCCAAGAAGGCGAGAGAGCTGACGAGAAGGAAGAGCGCTCTTGAGATCTCCAACCTTCCCGGGAAACTTTCCGACTGTGCTTCGAAAGATCCTTCCGAGTCTGAACTTTACATCGTGGAGGGGGACTCGGCCGGAGGATCGGCCAAACAGGGACGGGACCGTCACTTTCAGGCTATCCTTCCTCTGCGCGGTAAAATTCTGAACGTCGAGAAAGCACGTCTCGATAAAATCCTCTCCAACAACGAAGTGCGTACCATGATTACGGCACTCGGAAGCGGAGTGGGCGAAGAGTTCGATGTATCGAAGGCCCGCTACCACAAAGTCGTCATCATGACGGACGCAGACGTGGACGGGGCGCATATACGGACCCTTCTCCTTACGTTCTTTTACCGGTACATGAGACCGCTGCTTGAACACGGGTACGTCTATATCGCCCAGCCGCCGCTCTATCAGATCAAACAGAACAAAAAAGTGTACTACACGTTCTCCGACCAGGAACTGGAGGAGAAACTTGCTGAAATACCGGCTACTCCGAAACCGGTGATCCAGCGTTATAAAGGTCTCGGTGAAATGAATCCGGAGCAGCTGTGGGAGACTACGATGAACCCCGAAGGCCGTACGATGCTCCAGGTCACTCTCGAGGATGCCATCGGAGCGGATGAGACATTCAGCATGCTGATGGGGGATGCGGTCGAACCGAGAAGGAATTTTATACAGGAAAATGCTCATTACGTCCAGAATCTGGACGTATAAGACGAAGGAAAGATAAGAGTTCGTTTCTCTAGGAGGTTTACAAAATGGTGGATCAGCCAGACAGTTCGCGCGTACATGAAATAAATATAAGTAACGAGATGCGGACCTCATTTTTGGATTATGCCATGAGTGTCATCGTGGCGCGTGCCCTCCCGGACGTACGGGACGGTATGAAACCGGTACACAGACGTATTCTTTATGCCATGAACGATCTCGGCATTACGGCAGACAAAGCGTATAAGAAATCCGCCCGTATCGTCGGGGATGTCATCGGTAAGTATCACCCGCACGGGGATTCGGCCGTTTATGAAGCGATGGTACGTATGGCTCAGGATTTCAGCTTCCGTTATGAGCTCGTGGACGGACACGGAAACTTCGGATCCGTCGACGGGGATTCTGCAGCCGCCATGCGTTACACTGAGGCACGTATGTCCAAGATTTCCATGGAAATGCTGCGCGATATACAGAAAGATACGATCGATTACCAGGAAAACTATGATGGTACGGAGAAAGAACCGGCCGTGCTGCCCGCCCGTTTTCCGAACTTCCTCGTAAATGGCGGTGCAGGTATTGCCGTAGGTATGGCCACAAACGTCCCTCCGCACCATCTCGGGGAAGTCATCGACGGGGTTCTGGCGCTGAGCCGGGACCGGGATATCACAATCCAGGAACTGATGGAAAACTATATTTTCGGTCCGGACTTTCCGACATCAGGTCAAATTCTCGGACTGAGCGGGATACGTAAAGCCTACGAAACAGGGAAAGGCTCTATTTTGATACGTTCGAAGGTGGAGATTGAAGAAAAACCGAACGGCAAGAGCCAGATTATCGTTACCGAGCTCCCTTATCAGGTGAACAAAGCCCGGCTCGTTGAAAAGATTGCCGAGCTTGCCCGTGATAAGAAGATAGACGGTATTACGGACTTGCGCGACGAATCGGACCGGGACGGCATGCGGATCGTCATCGAACTCAGGAAAGACGTGAATGCCAACGTCCTGCTGAATAACCTTTACAAAATGACGGCTCTCCAGACGTCCTTCGGCATCAATATGCTGGCGCTGGTCGACGGAAGGCCTCAGGTGCTTAACCTGAAACAGGCACTGGAGCATTATCTGGAACACCAGAAAGTGGTCATCCGCAGACGGACGGCTTATGAGCTGAAGAAAGCTGAAGCGAGGGCCCACATTCTGGAAGGTCTTAAAGTGGCGCTCGATCACCTGGATGAAGTCATTACGCTTATAAGACAGTCGCAGACGACAGAGATTGCCCGTGAAGAACTGATGAGCCGTTTCGGGCTTTCCGAGAAGCAGGCCCAGGCTATTCTCGATATGCGTCTGCAGCGTTTGACAGGGCTTGAACGCGAGAAGATCGATTCCGAATACGATGATCTCGTGAAGAAAATCGAGGAATTAAAAGCGATTCTGGCTGACGAAGAACGCGTACTCGAAATCATCAGAGAAGAGCTCCTTGAACTGAAAGAGCGCTTCAGTGACGAACGCCGCACCGAAATTATTATGGGCGGCATGGAAATGATTGAAGATGAAGATCTTATTCCGGAAGAGACGCTTGTCGTCACTCTTACCAATCAGGGATACGTGAAGCGCCTCCCGGCCGACACGTACCGGGCTCAGCGCCGTGGCGGCCGTGGCGTTCAGGGGATGGGTACGAATGACGAGGACTTCGTGGAACATCTGCTTTCGACCTCCACCCACAGTACAGTACTCTTTTTCTCCAATAAAGGGAAAGTGTACAAGCTTAAAGGGTATGAGATTCCCGAATTCAGCAGAACGGCGAAAGGCCTTCCAATCATCAACCTTCTCAATATCGAAAATGATGAGTGGATCAACGACGTCATTGCCGTGGATGAATTCGAGGAAGACTGGTACTTCGTCTTTACTACGAGGCACGGAGTCACGAAACGGACCAGCCTTTCGAAATTTGCCAATATACGAAAAGGCGGTCTGATCGCCCTCAGCCTTCGTGAAAATGATGAACTTATTTCCGTACGTATGACGGACGGAGAGAAAGACATCATGATCGCCACCCAAAACGGGTACCTCATCCGGTTCCCTGAAACTCAGATACGCTCCATGGGCCGTACAGCAGCCGGAGTCAAAGGTATTTCCCTGCGTAATGACGACCGGGTCGTATCGATGGAACTTGTGGAAGATGACCGTGAAATCCTTACCGTTACGGATAAAGGGTTCGGGAAACGGACACCTGCTTCCGAATACCGGATAACGAACCGGGGTGGAAAAGGGATCCTTACCTGTAACCTCACCGAGCGGAACGGAAAAGTCGTTTCCACGAAAGCGGTCACGGGAGAAGAGGACCTCATGATTATGACAGCCAGCGGCGTTCTTATCCGTATGGCGGCTGGCAGTGTGTCGCGCACCGGGCGTAATACGCAGGGCGTGCGGCTCATTCGTCTGCAGGAAGGCGAAGAGGTGTCGACCGTAGCCCGTCTTGAAGCGATGAAAGAAGAGACAGAGGAAGAGACAGAAGGCCTCTCCGAAGATCCGACGGAGAGCCTGGAATAATACTTTCATCCCCCACCGTTATAAACGGACGGGGGTTTTTCTTTTGCAAACTGAAATAGCAGGAAAAGAAGTCGATAGTATAAGTAAAGGACCTTTCTGCAAAGTGGGCCGAATGTGGAGGAAGGCAGGGAAAAAGATGCAGGTAAACGTAAATGAACTGATGCCGGGATGTATTTTGATCAAAGAAGTGGAGGGGAAAACTTCGCGTCCGCTCATACCGGAGAATACGGTGCTTCATCCGGTACATATCAACGTTCTTCGTGCTTTCCGTATCCGGGAAGTCGAGATTTCTTCCAGGCTGTCGAGCGGGGAGACGTTCGAGGAAGCATCCGAACATTACGAACCGGAAGATGTGGAAGCGACGGTGAATGAGGAGTTCAGGGAAGAATACTTGAGCGCGGTCCATCATCACAGACGTATGTTCACAAAATGGAAGAACCGCTCGGGCATCGATCTTCCAGAAATAAGGGAGTGGTTCCTCCCTCTGCTGTTCAAAGCATCCGAAGCCCGTCAGGAAATTCTGAGACTTCACCACTATTCCAGTGAAAACGACTATATGCACCACCACAGTGTAGCGATGGGACTGATTGCAGGTTACCTCGGGCAGAGACTCGGTCTTGAGAAGGGGGAATGGATCCAGGTGGCTCTCGGCGGTCTGTTGAGTGATGCCGGTATGGCGCTTATTTCCCCGGAAATACTGAAGAAAAGCGGCTCTCTGAGCGCCGGGGAAATGGCTGAAGTCCGCCAGCACCCGGTGCATTCCTACCGGATGGTCGAGGATCTGACCGTTTTGAGCAAGAAAGTGAAATACGCGGTGCTCCAGCATCACGAGCGTCTGGACGGGACAGGGTATCCTCTTGCGGTCTCACAGAAAAAAATCCACTTCTACAGTCAGATTATTGCTGTAAGTGACGTTTACCATGCGATGACGTCGGAGCGCCCCTATCGTAAAAAACAGTCTCCTTTCAAAGTGATCGAAGAAATTCAGAAAGAACAGTTCGGCAAATACGATATGAGAGTGATCAAAATGCTCGTCGAAGATCTGGCGAGTATATCCGTGGGGACGACGGTGAAACTTTCCAACGAAGAACTTGCGACCATAGTGTTCGTCGACCCTTCGACCCCGGCTCACCCCATGGTGCGACTGCAGCGCAGCCAGGTGTTGCTGTCTTTAAAAGATGAAGGACTGCACGTGGAGGAAGTTTATTGACGTCTTTATAACTTTTCAGGTTGAAAAACGACGGCGGATGTCTTATTGTAAATAACAATATATAAGATAGCTTCCTTCGGGAGGGAAAAGGAGAGAGAGACGTGCGCACAGATAAATTTCAAAAAGAATCACTCACATTCGATGATGTATTGCTGATGCCGAGAAAGTCGGAAGTATTGCCGAGGGACGTATCCTTAAGCGTTGACCTGACTTCCAGGCTGAAGCTGAACATTCCTGTAGTAAGTGCCGGCATGGACACGGTGACCGAAGCTTCGATGGCTATCGCGATGGCCCGCCAGGGGGGCCTCGGAGTCGTTCACAAAAATATGTCCATTGAAGAACAGGCGGAACAGGTGGATATGGTCAAACGCTCGGAGCGCGGGGTCATCACCAACCCTTTCTTCCTTACTCCGGAAAATCAGGTGTACGATGCCGAACATCTGATGGGCAAATATAGAATATCGGGCGTCCCTATCGTGGACAACGACACTTCAAGAAAACTGGTCGGCATCATTACGAACCGGGATATGCGTTTTGTGGAAGACTACTCCCTGCGGATTTCCGAAGTGATGACCAGCGAAGATCTGATTACGGCTCCGGTAGGAACTACAATCGAAGAAGCGGGGCACATACTGCAGAAACATAAGATAGAAAAGCTCCCTCTTGTCGATGAAAACAACACGCTTAAAGGTCTGATCACTATTAAAGATATAGAAAAAGTGATTGAATTCCCGAATGCGGCAAAAGACGACCAGGGCCGCCTTCTTACCGCCGCCGCCGTCGGCGTAACGGCTGATGCGATGACGCGTATCGGAAAACTGGTGGAAGCAGGCGTGGACGCTCTCGTCGTCGACACCGCTCACGGACACTCGGAAGGCGTGATGGAACAGGTGAGAAGAATCCGTGCAGCTTATCCATCTGTCGATATCATCGCCGGTAACGTGGCTACAAAAGAAGCTACCCGCGATCTGATCGAAGCGGGCGTGGACGTCGTAAAAGTGGGTATCGGCCCCGGTTCCATCTGTACAACGCGGGTCGTCTCCGGTGTCGGGGTCCCTCAGATAACCGCTATCTACGACTGTGCTGAAGAAGCGGAGAAACACGGCGTGTCCATCATCGCCGACGGAGGGATCAAGTACTCCGGGGAAATCGTGAAAGCTCTTGCTGCCGGCGGTTCCGCCGTTATGCTCGGCAGTCTGCTGGCCGGGGTGAAAGAAAGCCCGGGCGATACGGAAATTTTCCAGGGCCGTCAGTTTAAAGTATATCGCGGTATGGGCTCGGTCGGAGCAATGGAAGCAGGATCGAAAGACCGCTATTTCCAGAGCGGAAGCGAAGCGAAGAAGCTCGTACCCGAAGGCATCGAAGGCCGTATTCCTTTTAAAGGCCCACTTGCCGACACTGTCCATCAGCTTCTCGGCGGTCTTCGTTCCGGTATGGGATACTGCGGCACGAAGACGATCCAGGAACTGCGAAACGATGCGTACTTCACGAGAATTACGGGTGCGGGTCTGCGCGAAAGCCACCCTCACGACGTTCAGATTACAAAAGAAGCACCGAACTACTCGGTGTAACTGCCGACACAGGCTATCACAGGAGAGACTCTTTGATTTTCAGAGAGTCTCTCTTTATTTATATGTAATTTTAATAATTTTTCATATTGTTACAGTCAGAGGGTACACCCGCGTCTATTTTTTTACAGGGGGGTGTGGTAAAATTGTAGAGCGTAAATTTATATACAGCGGAGGTCGAAAATAGTAATGCAAAGATGGAAAACAGCACTTATATTAACGTTACTCGTTATAGCATCAACCCTTCTTGCTCCCGCGGACATTATGGCACGGGAAGTGGAGACGGAAGCGGAATCAGCGATCCTTGTGGATGCTGATACGGGAGATATACTTTTTCAGAAAGAAGCAGAACAGGCTCTGCCGCCGGCAAGTATGACGAAAATGATGACGGAGTATCTTGTGATGGAGGCGATTGAGGACGGAAGTATCAGCTGGGACACCACCACCGAGATCTCCGACTACCCTTACAGTATTTCGGCAGATCCCTCCTTTTCCGGAGTGGGGATGACCCAGAACAAGGACTACACCGTCCGTTCGCTTTATGAAGCGATGGCGATCAACTCCGATAACGCAGCCTCCATTGCTCTCGCAGAACTTATTGCAGGTTCCGAAGGAGAGTTCGTCAAGATGATGAACGAAAAGGCGGAAGAGCTGGGGATGGAAGACTATAAATTCGTCAACAGCACCGGCCTCGCCAACAGTGACCTGGGTGACCACGTGCCGGAGGGGACGGGGGCCGATGAGAATAATCTCATGTCGGCGAAAGCGACCGCTACCCTTGCGTATCATCTCGTCAACGATTATCCGCAGGCACTCGAGATCTCCGGCACGCGTACGGCCGAGTTCGACGGTCAGACGATTCAGAACTGGAACTGGATGATTCCCGACATGCCTGGGTATCTTTCCGATTTCGGCTATGAAGGGGTCGACGGCCTGAAAACGGGCTATACGGAGAAAGCCGGCAACACCTTTACCGGTACAGCTAAACAGGAAGACCAGCGGCTTATTTCCGTCGTTATGAAAACGGACAGCCGGGAAGCCCGTTTCCGGGAAACAGCCAAGTTATTCGATTACGGTTTCGATCAGTTCGAGACGAAGGAACTGTTTGCAGCCGGTCATCAGAAGAAAGGCGAAAGTTCTGTTCCGGTATCAAAAGGAAAAGAGGATAATGTTTCCGTCGAAACGGGCGAAGCGCTCTCTGCGATGGTGAAACAGGGAGAGGAGGACTCCTATTCACTTGAATACTCCCTGAAGGAAGATGAACTTACGGCACCTGTCGAGTCCGGTCAGAAAGTCGGGGAAGCGAAACTGGTGTACGAAGGGGAAGGGAAGAAAGCCAACCTTATCGAAGGAGGCGCTCCCTCCGTGCCGCTTGTGACTACGACCGGAGTGGAGAAGTCGAACTGGTTCATGCTCACTCTCGGAAATGTCGGGAACTTCTTCGGTAACATGTTCACAGGAGCCGTCGATACGGTCAAAAGCTGGTTTTGATTAATTTTCTGATAACGATGGTTGATAATGGTAGGATTGACGGGAAAAATGCGTTAAAATAGTAAAGAAAATTGCAGTAATCGATTGATATAGATAAAGAACAGGGAGGAATCAACATGGCTCGAACAGGAACGAATGTTGTAAAAAGAGGTATGGCGGAAATGCAGAAAGGCGGCGTCATCATGGACGTTGTGAACGCGGAACAGGCGAAAATAGCCGAGGAGGCCGGAGCTGTTGCCGTTATGGCACTTGAACGCGTACCGTCCGACATCAGAGCGGCCGGAGGGGTTGCGAGAATGGCGGACCCTACGATCGTTGAAGAAGTGATGAACGCCGTTTCGATTCCTGTAATGGCAAAAGCGAGAATCGGTCACATCGCCGAGGCGCGTGTCCTCGAATCGATGGGTGTCGATTATATCGATGAAAGTGAAGTACTTACTCCTGCGGATGAAGTATTCCACATTAAAAAAGACGGCTATACGGTTCCATTCGTATGCGGCTGCCGTAATATCGGAGAAGCGACCCGCCGTATTGCGGAAGGTGCTTCCATGCTTCGTACGAAAGGGGAGCCGGGTACCGGGAACATCGTGGAAGCGGTCCGTCATATGCGTGAAGTGCAGAGCCAGATCCGCCGCCTTCAGTCGATGGACGAAGACGAAGTGATGGTTTATGCAAAAGAGAACGGTGCACCTTACGATCTTCTGCTTGAGATCCGGGAAGAAGGCCGTCTTCCGGTCGTAAACTTCGCAGCAGGCGGTATCGCCACCCCTGCAGACGCAGCTCTTATGATGCAGCTTGGTGCGGACGGCGTATTCGTCGGATCCGGTATTTTCAAATCCGACCGTCCTAAAGAGTTCGCCCGGGCCATCGTGGAAGCGACGACTCATTACGACGACTACAAGCTGATTGCGGAGATTTCCAAAGGTCTCGGTACTGCGATGAAAGGCGAAGAGATGAACGAAACGACCGACCGCATGCAGGAGCGCAGTGAATAAGTAAAGGAGAAATGCCTCATGACTACTATCGGTGTACTTGCTCTGCAGGGAGCCTTCCGGGAGCATATCCGCTCCGTGGAGGCTTCCGGAGCGACAGCGGTAATCATAAAACGTAAAGAACAGCTTGAGACGATCGATGGTCTCATCATCCCGGGCGGGGAGAGTACGACGATGCGCCGCCTCATCGATCAATACGGATTTCTTGAGCCGATCCGCGCTTTTGCAAATGCGGGAAAGCCTGTATTCGGCACCTGTGCCGGTCTGATTTTACTTGCCGGGGAAATTGACGGTTCCCATGACGCTCATCTCGGTCTTATGGACATGAGTGTCCGCCGAAACGCTTTCGGAAGACAGCGGGACAGCTTCGAAACCGATCTTGATATCAAAGGCGTGGCGGACGGTTACAATGCCGTCTTCATACGGGCGCCCTACATTGAACGGGTCGGGGAGAATACGGAAGTTCTGGCCACTTATGACGATCACATCGTCGTAGCGCAGGAAGGCCACCTTCTCGCCTGTTCTTTCCATCCGGAGCTTACGAAAGACCACCGTCTTACTGCTCATTTCGTGAGTATGGTGGAAAATTCTAAGCGCACGCTTGCATCCTGAGCGGGAATGAGCTAATCTGTATAATAAGTAAATAGAAAAACGCTATGAACGGAATAAGTATCATCAGCTTTTCTTCAAAGAGAGTCAGTGCCCGGTGAAAACTGACAGAAAACTGATGAGAATCCATCCCGGAGCGTCTGGTGATGAGCCAGGACGGATCCTCCCCGTTACGGAGGTCGAGCCGGAAGAGCAGCTGCTCTTCAACCGGGGTGGTATCGCGGGAAGTCAGACTCTCGTCCCTTTTTTACAAAGGGATGGGAGTCTTTTTTAATGACTGATGTTATATATTAAACAGAGGAGGATGACGTATGCTCGATTTAAAATATGTAAGACAGAATTTCGGGGAAGTGAAAGAGAAATTGCGGGAGCGGGGGGAAGACCTCTCGGAACTCGATTCCTTTGAGGAACTGGATACGAGACGAAGAGAACTGATCAGGGAAAGTGAAGAGCTGAAAGCGAAGCGGAACGAGGTGTCCAAAGAAATTTCCCAGCTGAAAAAAGAAAAGCAGGATGCCGATGACAAAATAAAAGAAATGCAGGAAGTCGGGGAACGCATCAAAACACTCGACGGAGAGCTTAAGGAAACAGAAGAGAGGCTGCAGACGATCCTTCTGTCCATCCCGAACATTCCGCACGAAAGTACGCCGGTCGGAAGTGATGAGGATGATAACGTTCTGACCCGTTCCTGGGGAGATATTACATCTTTCGGTTTCGAACCGAAAGCACACTGGGACCTGGCAGGAAACCTTGGTATTTTGGATTTCGAACGCGCCGCCAAAGTGACGGGGAGCCGCTTCGTTTTCTATAAAGGGGCAGGAGCAAGACTGGAGCGGGCCCTGCTGAACTTCATGATGGATCATCACGCGGATACGCACGGGTATGAGGAAATGCTTCCTCCTCAAATCGTAAACCGTGATTCGATGACGGGTACAGGTCAGCTTCCGAAATTCGAAGAAGACGCGTTTAAACTGGAGGGCTGGGACTACTTCCTGATCCCTACCGCCGAAGTCCCGGTTACGAACTATCATCGTGACGAGATTCTGCCGGTCGACGACCTTCCGAAAAAACTGGTCGCCTTCAGTACGAATTTCCGTTCCGAAGCCGGTTCTGCCGGACGGGACACCCGCGGGCTTGTCCGTCAGCATCAGTTCAACAAAGTGGAACTCGTACAGCTGTCGAAACCGGAAGAATCCTATGAGCGGCTGGAGGAACTGACCGGACATGCGGAAAAGATTCTGCAGATGCTTGAACTGCCGTACCGGGTAATGAGCATGTGTACGGGAGACCTAGGGTTCACGGCTGCGAAAAAGTACGATATCGAAGTCTGGATTCCGAGCTATGAAACGTACCGGGAAATCAGTTCCTGTTCGAACTTTGAAGCATTTCAGGCCCGCCGTGCCGGCATACGTTTCCGCCGGGAGAAGAACGGCAAACCTGAATTTGTGCATACGCTGAATGGTTCGGGGCTCGCTATCGGTCGTACGGTGGCAGCGATTCTCGAAAATTATCAGCAGGAAGACGGCACAGTCGTCGTTCCGGAAGTTCTTCGTCCGTATATGGGCGGCAAAGAAATCATCAAGTAACAGGTTGTGCATACGGCCGCCTTTTCCTTTCTGCAGCACGGGCTCGTGTTCAGGGGAGAAGGCGGTTTTTCATTTTCGGCGGGGAATTGCCGAAATTTTATTGACGCCTGCCTGGAGGCGTGGTATATTACTAATTGTCGGTCACACGGAGGAGTACCCAAGTCCGGCTGAAGGGAGCGGTCTTGAAAACCGCCAGGGGCTTTACGGCCCGCGGGGGTTCGAATCCCTCCTCCTCCGCCATATTTTAAAACAAACGCGCATATATATTCGGAGAAGTCCGGAAGTAATCGTTACTGTATACAGTAACGATTTTTTTGACAGGAATTTTCCGGTTTTTCCCGAATACGTATGTATAAACGAAAGACAGGCCCTTCTCGCAGTACCGGGCCTGTCTTCTCCGTAACGTATCAATCAGCTGCTTTTCCACAGTCTCTGTTCGATGTAGTCCATGATCAAAGCGGTCACTTCCTGAGGGTGACTGAGGTGAGGAGCATGCCCCTTGGCATCCAGCACGACGGATTCGCTGTAAGGAAGATGTTCCCTTAAATATTCACCGGCTGCAGGCGGGACGAGGGAGTCCTCTTTTGACTGAAGAAGCAGGGAAGGCACGGTGTTTTCCTTCAGTTCCTCCCGCATGTCCAGCGTGAACGCCACTTCGGCAAAAGAACGGGTGATCTCCGGAGACTGATCAGCCAGCATCTCCTCCAGTTCTTCTTTCATTTTCGGTGCGTCCATCTCCTCAAGAAAAAGCTCAGCCATGTATCTCGCCCATTTCCGGTAATCGCTCTCCATCAGCTGGAGAAGCTTCTCCAGCTCTTCTTCTTCCAGCCCCCCCTGATATCCGTCTTCATTAAGAAAACGGGGAGAAGCGCCGAGCATGATATTCGAGCGCAGGAGTTCGGGGCGTTCAAGCGCGATCTTCAGGCCGACCATGCCGCTGAAAGAGTGACCGACGAAAATCGCATCCGTGAGTGCCATCTCTTCCATAATGCCGATGACATCTTTTGCATAGCCGTCGATGGAACTGTAGCGTTCTTCGGAGTAGGAGCCTGCACTGGAGTTCCCGGACCCTGCGTAATCAAACAGAATAACCTGATATGTGTCGAAAAAACCGGGGATGACGTATTCCCATATATGCTGGTCACACCCGAACCCGTGGGCAAAAATGATCGGGGTCGTACCGTTTCCGTATATCTGAACATTGTTGCGTTTTCTCATTTTCATGTTCCTATCATCCTTTGCTGTAAGAGAAATACTGTCTTTATTGTCATTCTATCACAACGGACGACTATTACTTAACGGAGGGAGTGCGGATCATGAATCGGAAATATGTAATGGACGAATCGCCGGGATATCAGCTTTTTCAGGCCTCCCGGGTAATGAACGCAAAACTGAATGAGAATTTCAAAAAAATCGGGCACACGTTGACGTATGAACAGTGGCAGATAATGAGCCGTCTGTACGGGAAAGAAGGACAGACGCAGCGGATGATTGCCGTCTCCATTGAAAGAGACGAAGCCGGAACATCGAGACTGCTTGGAAGGATGGAGAAGGCCGGGTACATTTACCGTTACGTAAACCCGGAAGATAAGCGGAGGAATTACATTTATCCGACGGAATGGGCGAGACAGGAAGAAGAGAAGCTGAATCGGACGGCCCTGGATACGATTGACGAAGCCTGTGCAGGAATGACAGAGGAAGAAAAGCGCAGCGGACAGCTTTTCCTTGAAAAAATTCGAAATAATCTCGGAAGCAGTTGACACCCTCATTGAGAATTGATATCATTTACTTGTCATTGAGAATGATTATCATTTTTACAACTGCTTCTTTTTTTGTACTTATATTTGTCTAGACAAGGATTTTTTTGTAAATAGAAGCGGGTCAGTTAGGAAGAATGGATATGAAATGGTGGATTACGGGTTTTCTTTTAATATTTTTCTCGATTCTTTCCCTTTTTATCGGGGTGTCTGATTTATCGATCACTGATCTTTTTTCCTTAAGCGCCGAACAGCAGGAAGTCCTGTTCGTCAGCCGGATTCCGAGGCTTATCAGTCTTCTTATCGCCGGGATGAGCATGAGTATCGCCGGGCTGATTATGCAGCAGCTCAGCCAGAACAAGTTCGTCTCCCCGACGACAGCCGGTACGATGGACTCGGCAAGACTGGGGATTCTCGTCGGTATGCTGTTGTTCCCTTCGGCATCGATGATGGAGAAAATGCTGCTGGCTTTCCTTTTCGCTTTGGCCGGTACGTTCGTTTTCATGAAAATCCTCGATAAGATCAGATACAGAGACGCGGTCTTCATCCCTCTGGTCGGACTGATGTTCGGGAATATCATCGGTTCCGTCACGACGTTTCTCGCCTATCGTTTTGACCTCGTCCAAAGCATAGGGACGTGGCTTCACGGGGATTTTTCCATGCTGATCGAGGGCCGCTATGAACTTCTTTACTTAAGCCTTCCGGTAGTGATTCTCGCTTACATATTTGCACATCACTTCACTATCGCCGGAATGGGGGAAGACTTCGCTTCCAACCTGGGACTCAGCTATCAGAAGGTTCTGTATCTCGGACTCGGGCTCGTAGCTCTGATTACGGCCTCCGTCGTACTGACAGCCGGGATGCTGCCGTTTCTCGGGCTCATCGTTCCGAATATCGTGACGATTTATCAGGGAGATCATTTAAGAAGCAGTATATGGCAGACAGCGGTGCTCGGTGCTCTGTTCGTACTCGTCTGCGACATTCTCGGGCGGGTCATCATCTATCCTTATGAAATATCCATCGGCCTCACGGTCGGCGTTCTCGGCAGCGGCATCTTCCTTTATCTACTGTTAAGGAGACGGGCATATGGGCTATAACAAAAAAATGATCATATTACTGTCTCTGTCGGTTGCGAGCGTTCTTCTGTTCGTTTTCTGGGATGTCGGAGGAGAGTGGGATTACGTCCTCCCGAGACGCCTCGAAAAAGTGGCCGCAATTACGATGACCGGAGCGGCCATTGCAACGTCCACGGTCATCTTTCAGACCATTACGAATAACCGTATTCTCACGCCGAGCCTGATCGGATTCGATTCTCTTTACGTGCTCCTGCAGACGGCGATCGTTTTCCTGTTCGGGGGCGGGACGCTCGTGATGATGAACAGTCATTTTCACTTTCTGCTGTCTGTCGGTCTTATGGTAGTATTCGCCCTTCTTCTGTTTCTGTTCATCTTCAAAAAAGAAGGGAAAAACATTTACTTCCTGCTGCTCATCGGTATTATTCTCGGAACATTTTTCAGCAGTATTTCGGAGTTCCTCCAGGTACTGATCGATCCGAATGAATTCCTTGTCGTGCAGGATAAGATGTTCGCAAGCTTCAACAATGCCAACACGGAACTGCTGCTTGTGGGAGGGGTTCTGCTTCTCGCGGCTACATTGTACTTGTTCAGGTATGTGAAGTATCTGGATGTGATCTCTCTCGGACAGGAGGAGGCGGTGAATCTCGGCGTCAATTACGACGCGGTGGTAAAACGGCTCCTCGGTGTAATCGCCGTGTACGTATCTGTCGCAACGGCACTTGTCGGACCGATTACTTTTCTCGGACTGATTGTGGCCAATGTCGCCCATGAAGTGTTCCGGACGTATCGTCATAAGTATCTTATACCGGGAGCGATATTCGTAAGCATCTTCAGTCTGCTGATCGGGCAGTGGTTCGTGGAACACGTCTTCACTTTTTCCACTACGATCAGTGTCATTGTGAACTTCATCGGCGGTATTTATTTCATCTATCTGTTAGTAAAGGAGAATGATGTATGGTAGACGTAACGAATGTATCCAAGGCTTATAAAGAAGTGAAAGTGGTCGATGACGTATCCGTCCATATAAAAAAAGGGACAATCACCTCCTTTATCGGGGCGAACGGAGCCGGAAAAAGTACGCTTCTGTCGATGGTGAGCCGGCTCATTCCGAAAGACGAGGGTTCCGTACTTCTCGACGGCGAGGAAATCACTTCCTATGACAACAAAGAGCTGGCCAAGCGGCTTTCCGTTCTGAAGCAGTCGAATAATATCAAAGTGCGGATCACTGTCCGGGAACTGGTAAGCTTCGGACGGTTCCCGTACTCGCAGGGAAAGCTGAAAAAAGAAGATGAGAAACTGATCGATGAAGCGATCGAATACATGCAGCTCGAAGATTTCGAAGGCCGGTTTCTCGATGAACTGAGCGGGGGACAGAAACAGCGGGCTTACATAGCGATGGTCATCGCCCAGGATACCGAATATATCCTTCTGGATGAACCGCTCAATAATCTGGATATGAAACATTCCAAACAGATCATGAAAGCGCTCCGGCGCATGGTGGATGATCTTGGGAAGACGGTTGTAATCGTCATTCACGATATCAATTTTGCGTCCTGTTATTCCGATCACATCGTAGCGCTGAAAGACGGAAAGTGTGTATATGAGGGACATCCGGAAGAGATGATCACGAATAACGTGCTCCGCGAAGTGTACGATATGGAATTTAACGTGTGCAACATAGACGGCAACCGCATATGTGTATTTTTTACCTGAATAATAAAAAAAAGAATAAAGGAGAATGAATATGAAGAAATTGATGATGACTCTCAGTGTGCTGGTTATGATGGTACTTGCGGCCTGCGGAAGTTCGGAAGGAGAAGCCGGGGCCTCTTCCGGTGACGGGGAAGACAAAGAGAAGAGTAAAGAAACCGTAACGGTGGATCACGAACTCGGAACGACGGAAGTGGAGAAGAACCCGGAGGACGTGGTCGTATTTGACTTCGGAGCGCTCGATACGCTGGATGAACTCGGTATAGAAGCGAAGGGAGTCGCGAAATCAAGCACTCTTCCCGATTATCTGTCGAAGTACGAAAAAGACGATTATGAAAACGTGGGAAGTCTGAAAGAGCCTGACTTCGAAAAAATCAATAGTATGGACCCGGGTCTGATTGTTATTTCCGGTCGTCAGTCGGGGGCGTATGAGGACCTTAGTGATATCGCTCCTACTGTTTATGTAGGTATGGACAACGAAAATTATATGGAGTCATTCGAGAAGAATACCCGGACTCTTGCCGAAATTTTCGGTAAGACAGAAGAAGCTGACGAAGAGATTTCGGCACTGAAAGAGAAGATCGACAAAATGAAAGAAGATATGCCTGAGGATAAGACCGGTCTTGTTACGCTTGCGACCGGTGGAAAAGTCAGCGCTTACGGGCCCGGCTCACGTTTTGGACTTGTCCATGAAGTGTTCGGAGTACCGGCGGCTGATAACGAAATCGAAGCTTCCGATCACGGCATGAGCATCTCGTTCGAGTATATTGCGGAGCAGAACCCGGACTATCTCTTCATTATCGACCGCGATAAAGTAGTGAGCGGAGAAGGTCAGGCGAAGGAACTGTACGATAACGATCTGGTCAACCAGGCAGACGTCAAGAAGGTTTACCTGGATCCGGCAGTATGGTATCTGTCCGGAGGCGGTCTGAGGTCTTTTGAAAAAATGGCTGAGGAAGTATCGGCCGGTATCAGTGAATAATTGAAAATGCCCATCAGCAACAGTTGCTGATGGGCATTTTCATTTTATAGTCCGTCGACCGGGAGATGGCTCGATCTCCATTTACGGGCCTGCTGAATAAAGTGACCGATTTTTTCGAGAATCGGTTCAACGCTTTTCTCGTCATTCAGAAGATCATAGTCGGCTATATTCAGACGTAATACCGGACAGGCATTGAAATTGTCGATCCAGTCTTCATAACGGTTGTACATTTCTTCCCAGTAAGCAGTCGGCGTCTCCTGTTCCATCGGCCGGCCGCGTTCTCTGATGCGTTCGATGACATCATCGAATGACCCTTCCAAATAGATGAGCAGATCCGGATGCGGGAAGTAGGGGGTCATGACCATGGCATCAAACAGGTTGGTGTACGTTTCGTAATCGGTAGGGGACATGGTGCCTTGGTCGTAATGCATTCTCGCGAAGATACCGGTATCTTCATAAATGGAGCGGTCCTGAACGAAGCCGCCACCATATTCGAAGATTTTTTTCTGTTCTTTGAACCGCTCTGCGAGAAAGTAGATCTGCAGGTGGAAACTCCACCGTTCGAAGTCTTTATAGAAGCTGTTCAGATAAGGGTTCTTCTCCACTTTTTCAAACGACGTACGGAAGTTCAGGACCTGGGCCAGAGACGTCGTGAGCGTCGACTTCCCGACACCTACTGTACCGGCTACGGTAATCACACTGTCGTGCGGGATCCCGTATTTTTCACGTGCGTTCATTTGATCACTTCTCCTTTGCTCAGGTAGCTTCCGACTTTTTCAAGTATATAGTCAAGGTCACGCTGATGTTTGATGAAATCAAGACGGTCCCCGTCCAGGCGTATGACCGGAATATCGGGGTGGGTTTCTTCGAACTGATCCATGAATGTCTCATAATCATCGGACAGCTGCTGCAGATACTCGGGCTGTATATTCGCTTCCACGTCCCGGTTCCGCCTCCGTATACGCTCGAATAATGTATCGAGCCCCGCATGGACATAAATGACCATGTTAGGGCGCGGCATATCTCCCGTCAGTATATCAAAGATGCGGGAATATTTGCGGAAATGTTCTTCTTTGAGTGTACGCTTTGCAAAAATCATGTTTTTGAAGATATGATAATCCGCGACGACGGGCTTACCTTCCCTCAAAAATTTATGTTCTATATCTTCAAGCTGCTTGTGCCGGTTACAGAGGAAAAACATCTCTGTCTGAAAGCTCCATTCTTCGATATTGTCGTAGAACTTACCGAGGAAAGGATTTTCTTCCACGATTTCTTCCAACAATTGAAATTCGAAATGAGCAGCTATCTTTTTGGACAGAGAGGTCTTTCCCACTCCAATCGGACCTTCCACAGCTATAAAAGGCAGTTGAGTCATTACTGTCTTCCTCCTTCCTGTACATCCGTTCGAACAGACAAAGTATATTTTATCACACACCGGTCAGGGAAGGCACGAGGGGGAAGAATTTTATCTTTGCATAAAAGAAAAATGGTAGTATAATAACGTTTGTGCCCCCGTAGCTCAGGGGATAGAGCATTGGTTTCCTAAACCATGTGTCGCAGGTTCGAATCCTGCCGGGGGCGTTTTGCAGTTTGTAAGCGGTGATTCCACCGATAAAAACGTGAGTAAAGTTTTATACCAAAAGTGGTACGTGCACCTTCTTCCGTTTCGTAATCTGTATTCGGAAGGAGGTTTTCTATTGCCTTTTGCACAAAAGGACGTAAACCATTCATTAAGCTTTGAAAAGCAGAAATGTCGTTCCGGTTTTATTCCAGTCCGAACTGTGACTTAGAGGACAGTTTTCCGCCCTGGAACATTAGAGTAGCGTTGGACCCCAGGCCGGCTTCCCCACTATAAGTGTAGCTTACCGTGTAAAATTGACTTCCCGGTTCTCCACTCTCAGAAGTAATTTCTCCTTCTCCTCCAATAATTTCAAATACTTCATCAGAACTCATTCCATTTTCAATCTGATTGAATTCTTCCGAAGTGATCGTTACGTCTGAAGAACGGCCGTCTCCCACTCCGGCTTGTGATTTACTTTGTAGTTTCTCGTTTTGGAAAGTAAGCATTGCGTTAGAACCGAACCCTGACTCTCCGTCCCACGAGTAAATAACTGTGTGAAACTGAGTCCCTTTTTCACCCGTCTCAGATTGAAGACTGCCTTCACTTCCTATAATTTCTACAACTTTCTCATAGCTCATACCGTTAGAAATCTGATCAAATTCCTCTGCACTTATAGTTTCGTCGTTTTTAGAGGATGTATTTTCAGAAGTAGAATTACCAGAAGACTGTTCGGTATTTTCTTCACTCTGATTTTCATTTTCTTGATTTTGGCTTTCGCCGTCATTTTCCTGACTTTGTTTTTCACTAGTTGTTTCTGTCTGGTTTTCTTCATTCGAGGATGTATTCTCAGTTGAATCTCCTCCACCTAAAGCAGCGATCACAGTACCAAGAATTATGATTCCTATGATCCCTAAACAACCGAACTTGAAAAACTTTTTCATAACTATGTACCTCCCTGAATGGATATTTGTAACGCTGCAGGTATCATTATAAACATATGTAGTAAAAAATAACTACAGTAGAAATGGTTATCCTTCCCGGTATCCCTGAATTTCTACATTTTTTTGTTGTTCCTTTCACCTCTCTGTTGACTTATGAGCAACTTTTTGGAATACACGCACCTCTTTTTACCCAATACTACGTGTTTACCATTTTGAAAAAGACGTTTGAAGGGTACAGGACAAATGGAGGCCTGAACAGATCCGGGCCCGGAAATTATGAAATACGGGAGGGATCGAAAGTGAGATGGATGTATACGGTACTTCTTTTTGTTGCAGTACTATTCTCTCTTGCCGCCTGCCAGGGAGACGACCCGGGCAGTCAGAGTCCGGAGAAAGAAGATGAAAACAGCAGTGAAATATCCGAAGAAAGTAATATAGAAGGTATATTGTGGAAAGGGGATGGAGACCTTGCCGTCGTCCTCTCTCACGGTGCCGTCTACAATGCGGAAAGTTGGGACGACCAGGGCAAAAAATTAGCAGATAACGGTATCACCGCTTTTGCGACGGAAGACACGTCCCCGCGGACACTCAAAAAGGCGGCTGCTATGCTTAAAGAAGAGCACGGAGCCGAAGAGGTAGCTCTGATGGGGGCGAGTGCCGGCGGTTCTTCTGCTATTGAAGCTGTGACGGAAGGGGACTTTGATTTTCAAAAAGTGGTTCTTCTCTCACCGGGAGGCGATCCCATGAAAATCAGTGATATTCCGGTATTGACCGTTTACAGCGAAGAGGAAGGTTACAGGGAACTTGAAGAAAATGCGGGAGAATCGATGGAAAGGATGGAGATTTCGGGCGGTGCCCACGCTCAGGAAATATTCAAAGGTGAAAAAAGCGAAGAAGTTATAAACAAAATCATTCAGTTTCTGAAGGAGGAAAACACTTCCTGACAGCTAAAAGCGCCTCATAGGTCAGCAGGATATCGCTGACTTATGAGGTGTTTTTCGTTGCCGTTTTAAAATAACCTGACCGGTAACCAAAATTACGGACTTGGAGATGTGAAAACCGGAGGTGCTGTTTACAAAAGAACAGTTCGGGGGTATGATAAGAACAAATGTTCGTATTTTATGTAATGTTATTCCCATAATATATTTCCCGGGAAATGAGGTGATAGTGATGACGGAGTATCCTTATCCCAGGCACGACGTTCTATGTCTCGATATGAGGTCTTTTTATGCCAGTGTCGAATGTATGAAAAGAGGACTGGATCCGGCAAAGGCGCTTCTCGCTGTAGTCGGCGACCCGGAACGCAGCGGGAGTATCGTGCTCGCAGCCTCTCCTGCTCTTAAGCAGCGGCACGGCACAGGGAACGTCTCCCGCTTTTTCGAGCTTCCCGATGACCCGGAAATCATTATCGCCAAAGCATGCATGCAGGATTATCTGGATGTTTCCGTAGAGATTACGAGGCTCGTTCATCAGTATGCGCCGCGGGAAGCCATCCACGTTTATTCCGTCGATGAGCTCTGGGTGACGGTGGACGGGCTGGAGAAGCTCTATGGTCCTCCACGTGAAATCGCTGAACTTTTCCGGAAAAGAATTGCCGAACAGTTCGGGATCGAGTGTGCTGTCGGTATAGGAGATAATAAGTTTCTGGCTAAAGTCGTTCTGGACATCCATGCGAAAAAGAGCGCAGACGGAATCGCCGTCTGTCGTTACGAAGATGTGGAAAGGCTTCTGTGGCCGGTGCCGGTGGAAGAGATATGGGGCATAGGGAAACGTATGAAGCGGCGTTTGAACAATATGGGAATCATAAAGCTCGGAGATCTGGCTGCGCATCCGCTCCGCTTTCTTAAAAAACGTTTCGGTATAATGGGAGAACAGCTCTACTGGCATGCAAAAGGCGTGGACTTAAGTCCGGTATTCGGGAACTTCACAGGCTCCGTACAGAAGAGTTATGGGCACGGTATAACGTTACTCGAGGATTATGAGGAAAAGGATATTTATCCCTGTCTCCTGGATTTATGTGAGGAGGTGTGCCGCAGGGCGAGAGAATTCCATCACGTCGGCCGGACCGTCCATTTAGGTATCGGGTACACGAAGGGGACAGGCGGAGGGTTCTCCCGTTCGCTCACCCTCCATACTCCGACGAACCTGACGATGGATATGTACAAAGCGATCCTCTCTTTATTCCGGAAACATTACGACTCCGGCCTCGCCATTCGCCGGGTTTACGTTTCTCTCACTAACCTGGAGAATGATGAGAGTCTGCAGATGACCTTTTTCGATCGAAAAGAAAAGGAACGTGACCTGGCTGTCACTATGGATGACATACGGGCCAGGCACGGCTCCACCTCTCTGCTGCGGGCCAGCAGCTATGAGCCGGGCGGCATTACGATCGAGAGAAGTAAAAAGGTCGGTGGTCACTATGCATGAAACGTTTCCGTCCGTGAAAACGTAAAGAAGAAAGCAGATGAGGAATGGAGAGGTACCGATGAAAACACAAATTATTATAAGTCTTATAGTTGCTCTTTTACTGACGCAGATGCCTATCATAGGAAAATACTTTGCTATGCTGAATACGATGGTACACGAAACCGGCCACTCTCTGATGGCTCTTTTGAGTGGCGGGGAAGTGAGGAACATCTCCCTCTTTCCCAACACGTCCGGTGTAACCATGACCGGGCACACCTCATGGTTCAGCCACGTGCTCACCAGCCTGTCGGGCTATATTTTCGCGTCAACGTTCGCATTTTTTCTTTTTTACCTTCTCTCCAGAGGAAAATACACGATGATCGTTATTCTGTTACTCGGATTACTCTCCGTGAACCTGTTATTCTGGGTACGCAATCCGTACGGGGTATTCTGGATTATCACGTTTGCAGCTCTCTTCGTCTGGCTGCTTCGTTCCGGTCACCAGACGCTCATCGTTTATGCTTTGACGTTTATTGCCGCGCTCATACTGGTGCAGTCGGTCATCAGCGCTTTTAATATCATGTGGCTCAGCCTCACCTCTCCTTCCGGGGCCGGGGATGCGACGAACCTCGCACGTGCTACGAAAATACCGGCGGTCGTCTGGGGTACAGGCTTTTTCCTCCAGGCATTCTACTTCGGTGTTCAGGCATGGAAACGATTTTTTTAATTTCCCCGGGACAATCGGCCCGTCCCTGTTTTTATGTGGAAAAGATAGGGTAAGAAATATAGTACACACTGAGATAGGAAGGAGGCGGGTTATGGAATTGAAAGATCGTTTAATTACGTACGGATTCGATACGGTCGATATTTTCCTGATCGACGACGAAAAGAATCAGGAGACGGTATCGAACGTTAAACTTCATAAAGTCACTAATCTTGAATATAAGCTGTATCTGGATCCGGAATCTATCGAATATCATCTTGATCATGAAGATCCTTATTTCAAAGCGGTTCAACAGGAACCCGATCAAAAGCCGATAGGGGTGAAAGGATATATCCTGGAATGGTGAGAAGAACCTCTTTATAGACGAGAGGCTCTTTTTTACTGAGGGGAAATGAGGAAGAAGAAAAATCCCTGGCTTTTAGAAAAAGAGATACCCGAGTACATTCGTTATTCAGGAAAGGGGGAGTCGGGATGAGAGCGTATGCTCTTGTAATGGTAACTATATTTTTGTTTGCAGGAAACTACATTGTGGGGAAAGTGGCGGCTGATGCCGTCCCTCCTTTGACCCTGACGTGGCTGAGAACGCTCATCGGGGTGATTCTTGTCACGACATTTTACTGGAAGAAGATAAGGATGGTGAGGAGACAGCTCATCGACGGATGGCGCCCTCTGGTCGGCATGGCAGCTACGGGAATAGTAATGTTTCCGGCTTTTTCATACCTGGCTCTTCATTACACTACCACTATAAACGCCTCTATTATGGAATCGCTTACTCCGGCAGTGACTATTTTTATCGGAGCCGTATTTCTGAAGGAGAAATATGGACTGAGTCAGCTGATAGGCGTGGGGATATCCCTGACCGGTGTCGCCTATATTATAAGTAAGGGGTCTTTTGCGAGGCTGCTGAGTCTCGAGTTCAACAGTGGAGATCTGATTATGATAGGGGCGGTCATCAGCTGGGCCATTTACTCTACGCTCGTGAACATTTACGGTTACAGGCTGCCTTTGTTCGGAAGTCTGTTCGGTATCCTGGTGATCGGGAATGTTATGGTGATGATAGCGGCTTTTCTGTTTGAATGGTCCCAGGGCCGGTTCATAACCGACTGGTCCATGCCGATCATCACGAGCATCCTTTACACCGGACTGTTTCCGTCTTTTCTTGCGCTGCTGTCATGGAATATGGCCGTTGCGGAAATAGGACCGGCGAAGGCAACGATATTCATCAATCTGCTGCCGTTCGCCACTGCGATCCTTTCCCTTCTGTTTCTGCAGGAAAAAATTACGGTTGATCAGGTCATCGGAGGCGCAATCGTTCTTACGGGAATTTATTTTACTACGAGAGTAAAAGGTGGAAGAAAACCCGGTTACAAGCCGCGCTGACGGCGCCGGTTTTTCTCTTTCCGATCCGCGATCCCTCCAATGATAAGGAATACCCCTGAGGAGAAAAGCATCAGGGAAATCATGGTGTTGTTGATGGCCACAAGCAGTATAAGGGAAACGATAATGTTGGCTATCCCTATAACTCCGAGGATCCAAAACATTTTATTTTCTTTAGTCATAATCTCTCACCTTTCTACCGTATATTATATAAAGACAAAAGGCGGGAAGCAAACGTGCCCGACTGCGGCGGTCAAAAGGGAAAATATGTGTTTTACTTTAAATATTTTTTGAAATCGCATACAATACAATTAACGGAATTTTCCGAAATACACGTACATAGCTTCCCCGACATGTGAAATGGGGGAGTAATTTTGCCAAGGAGTGTGAGACAATTATGGATATGAAATCAATTCCGGCACAAACGGGTAATTACAATCTCGAAAACTACGAAGAAATGTACAAAACGTTTGATTGGGAAGAAGCCAAAAAGAATTTCACCTGGAATGAAACAGGAAAGGTGAATATGGCTTACGAAGCGATAGATAAGCATGCGGAAGATCCGGACAAGAAAGATCAGCCCGCTCTCGTCTATTCGGCTCCCGGTCGGGAGGAAACACTCACATTCAGTGATCTGAAGCGGGAAAGTGACAAATTCGCAAACGTACTTAAGAAGCATAATATCGAAAAAGGGGACCGGGTCTTCATGTTCCTTCCGAGAAGCCCGGAATTTTATGCCGCTTTTCTCGGTATATTGAAAACCGGGGCTATTGCGGGGCCTCTGTTTGAAGCGTTTATGGAACAGGCCGTCCGCGACCGCCTGGAAGACAGCGGGGCTAAAATGCTCATAACGACTCCTGAGCTTCTCGAACGCGTACCGGAAAAAGAACTTCCGGACCTGAAGCAGGTCGTGCTCGTAGGAGGAGAAGGTTCCGGCGACTACATCAGTTTTGAAGAGGAGATGAAAGACGCTTCTCAGGATTTCGATATAGAATGGGTGGACCTCGAAGACGGAATGCTGCTTCACTACACCTCGGGCTCAACGGGTAAACCGAAAGGCGTCTATCACGTACACAACGCCATGATCCAGCATTATCAGACGGGTAAATGGGTGCTCGATCTGAAAGAGGGCGATATTTACTGGTGTACTGCCGACCCGGGCTGGGTTACGGGTACGAGCTACGGTATTTTCGCCCCTTGGCTGAACGGAGTGACGAACGTGGTCAAAGGCGGCCGCTTCAGCGCCGATGACTGGTATTCTCTGATCGCAGAGAAAGAGATCAGCGTCTGGTACTCGGCGCCTACCGCTTTCCGTAAGCTGATGAGTGCGGGAGCGGAGGTTGCGAAGAAACATGATATGACTTCCCTCCGTCACGTACTGAGTGTAGGGGAGCCGCTTAACCCGGAAGTCGTTACGTGGGGGCTGAAGGCGTTCGACCTTCGTATCCACGATACATGGTGGATGACGGAGACGGGAGCCCAGCTGATCTGTAACTTCCCTGCTATGGAAATCCGTCCCGGTTCCATGGGTAAACCGATTCCGGGGATAGAAGCTTCCATCGTAGATAACGAAGGGAACGAACTTCCACCGAACCAGATGGGGAACCTGGCCATCAAAGAAGGATGGCCTGCCCAGATGCGCGCCATCTGGAACAACCCCGGTAAATTTGAAAGCTACTTCGTCAACGGCTGGTACGTCTCCGGCGACAGTGCCTATCAGGATGAAGACGGGTACTTCTGGTTCCAGGGACGTCTCGATGATGTCATCAACACTTCCGGAGAGCGGGTAGGCCCGTTTGAAGTGGAGAGTAAGCTGATTGAGCATGAAGCCGTAGCGGAAGCAGGGGTTATCGGTAAACCGGACCCTGAGCGCGGAGAAATCATCAAAGCTTTCATTATGCTTAACGATGGCTACGAAGAATCGGATGAACTTCTGGAAGACATCCGTCAGTTCGTGAAAAAAGGTCTGAGTGCTCACGCAGCACCACGTGAAATGGAAGTGAAAGACTCCATTCCTAAAACGAGAAGTGGTAAGATTATGCGTCGCCTGCTGAAGTCCTGGGAACTTGGACTTCCGACAGGAGATACGTCCACACTTGAAGAATAAATATTTCCGGTACCCGGGGCAAAACGAACGGTAAAGATACAGCACCCGGACAATCGAATCCATGAATTCTATACGAAAAGTACGTCAACTTCCGCAGAACCGGTACGGGCTGAAGACCCGCGTGATCAAACGGATTTTCTGATCGCGTCAGCTGAGGCTGTGCCCGCGGAAAGCGACGTGCTTTTCGTTTTGCTTTTCGGCAGAAGTTCCACGTGAAACATACATAATAGATGAACGTACCCGAAAAAACCCCGGAGATTAAGAAGGAGGAAAGTTGGGAATAGCCTCTTACGAAGAAAAAGGGGGAAACAGTATGTACGACGTAATTGGTATTGGAATCGGACCTTACAATCTCGGGATGGCCGGGCTCATAGATCAGACGAATGAAGTGGAGGGGATCTTTTTTGATGACACTCCGAAGTTCGAATGGCACCCCGGCATGCTCGTGGAAAAGATGGATTTACAGGTTCCGTTCATGGCGGATCTGGCTACATTCGCTGACCCTAAAAGCCCTTATACGTTCATGAACTATCTGTATGAAAACAACAGATTATTTCCTTTTTACCTGTATCAGAATTTCAAAATCCCCCGTCAGGAATACAACGATTATTTGCAATGGGCGGCCGATCGCCTCGATAACCTGTATTTTGGGCACGTGGTAGTTGATGTTCTGGATCACGAGGAGGAAGAGTATTACACCGTTCAGGTGGAGGATAAAATGACGGGTGAACTCAAGAAATATGAGACGAAACACGTTTTAATGGGGACGGGAACGAAGCCGCTCGCATTCAAGGGGACGGAAGAACTCCCGCGGGAAGACGTCCTTCATTCCAGCCGTTATCTGTTTGAAAAAGATCAGCTTCTCCGCTCCCAGGACGTGACGGTGATCGGCTCGGGGCAGAGTGCTCTCGAAATCTTCCTCGACCTGTTGGAGGAACAGGAGCGGCAGGATATGCGGATAACGCTTCTTACAAGGTCCGGGGGTCTATTCCAGCTCGATCAGGCGAAATTTGCCCAGGAGATGTTCACCCCCGAATACATCGATTACTTCCATAGTTTAAGTGAAGAGAAACGTCTGGAAGCCCTCGATACTCTTAAACCTCTGCGTAAGGGCATCGACCCCGACACCCTCATCCGCCTGTATACGAAACTGTATCACCGGACTGCAGGAGGAGGGGAGAGCGGTATCTTCATTCAGCCGATGACGGAAGTGAACAATATCACTTACGACAACGGAAGGTATCATCTCGACTGTTATCAGTGGCAGGAAGAAGAACAATACGTGCATTCGACGAAAAAAGTCGTGCTCGCGACCGGGTATGAACCTCATTTTCCCAAGTGGTTCATGCAGAATTTCAAAGATAAAATCGAGTGGGAAGGCGAGATGCAGTACAAAGTGACGAGAGACTATAAACTCGTCTTCAATGAAGAACGATCTCACCACTTCTTCACAGCTACCGGCCTTACCCATTCCCATGGAACCGGAGCGACCAACCTTGGACTCGCCGTGCACAGAAATATACACATTTTGAATGCCATAGCAGGCAAGGAAATCTATAGAAACCAGGAGAATCCGGCTTTTCAGACGTTTTCCGTGAAAGAACGGAAGCGGGGTCAGGTTTAATATCGTGTGTACCGGGAAACATTAACAGTGGAAACAATCTTACAAAGGAGATGAAAACACAATGAGTAAAATAGCATGTGTAATCACCGATATGTTTGAAGATGTAGAGTTCACTCAGCCGGTCAACGCTTTGAAAAAAGAAGGCCACGAAGTGACGAATATAGAATGGGAAGCCGGAAAAGAAGTGACAGGAAAACAGGGAGAGGCGAAAGTTGCAATAGATAAATCCATTGATGAAGTGAACCCCGGCGATTTCGATGCGCTGTTCATTCCGGGAGGTTTCTCTCCGGATCAGCTCCGTGCGGACGATAATTTCGTGAAGTTCGCCAAGTATTTCATGGATAATGAGAAGCCGGTCTTTGCAATATGCCACGGACCACAGCTTCTGATCACTGCGAAAAGTCTGGAAGGACGTCACGCGACAGGCTTCAAATCCATTCAGGTGGATATGGAGTACGCCGGTGCGACCGTTCAGGACAAGGAAGTAGTCGTATGCCAGGATCAGCTGGTGACGAGCCGTCAGCCTGATGATATCCCGGCATTCAATAAAGAAATGACCCGCATCCTCAGTAAATAAAAGGACAGAAGCCCCCGCTTTCATAAGCGGGGGTTTTCTTTCGGGAAAACGTCCGAAAGCCCGTGCTTTTAATATTTTCAAAAAATTGCTATGATTAGTAGTACGAAAAAGCGAGGAAGTGGAGGGGTGAAAATGATTGTCCGGGAATATAAGGAAGGGTTTGTTATGATTCGTCAGCATGATCATGCGCTTATCTCAGGAGAGATGGCACGTCAGTGGAAAAATGATTTCCTGCTGACTTCAAGAATCCGATCGGAAGCGGACTGGGCGGTAGAGGTCCATGACAGGGCGTGGATCCCTCTTGATGAGAAGCCGCTGTGGAACAAAGAGAAGGGGCGGCCTTTCACCTTCGTCGATTACCCTCTGGAAGAGAAACTGGCGGCCTATCGAAGCGGCATCGAGAAGACAGCGGAGCAATCTCCGTATGCCGGAGTGCTGACGAGTATGCATTACCAGTCCTTCTTCGAAAATGACCGGGACGACCCCCACACCGTCGAATTTTATAAAGAGCAGAAGGAAGTACAGGAAAAACTGCTCAATGAAATGAAAGTGGAAGTGCCGGCGGAATTACGTCATCTTCATTTTGAAAGGCTTCAGTTTTGCGATAATCTCTCTCTGTATATATGTATGAATGAGCCGGGGGCCTCCAAAGAAAATGAAGTGCCATGGTTCAGAGACGGTTTCCCGCAGAAGTTCGACATCGCTCCGGGCGGGATTTATCCGGAGTGGAAGAATGAAGCTGCCGTTCTTCTTACCCCTTTTCCTTTCGCGGAGGAATGGACCGTTTCCGTACCGTACCGTTTCGTAACGAAGGAGAAAATCGATGAGGCGGGTCTTGAGAAAGCTTATCATGAAGCGGAAGAAAAGAACTATTTCGTAACTTTCGATTAAGGACGTGGACGTATGGAAAGCGACCGGTATTATATGAAGAAAGCCATCGAGGAAGCGGAGAAAGCAGAGGCGCTCGGAGAGGTTCCGATAGGAGCTGTCCTCGTCCACGAAGGTGAAGTGATAGCCCGGGGACATAACTTGAGAGAAACTACACAAAAAACGTCCTCTCACGCCGAGTGTATTACGATCGATCGCGCCAATGATTTTATAGGAAGCTGGAGACTCGAGGAGTGCACGCTGTACGTAACACTCGAACCATGTCCGATGTGTGCCGGAGCGATTCTCCAGTCCCGCATTCCTGTACTCGTGTACGGGGCTTACGACCGGAAAGCAGGATGTGCCGGGACGCTTATGAACCTTCTGGACGACGATCGTTTTAACCACCGTACAGCCATCCGTGCCGGAGTGATGGAAGAGGAGTGCGGAGAGATGCTTTCCTCTTTTTTCAGAAGGATAAGGAAAAAAAGAAAAGACAAATAGCTATCTGTTGCAATTTCGGAGATGAGGTTATATAATTACGATTGTCGTGCTAAGCGGGGAGGTAGCGGTGCCCTGCACTCGCAAGCCGCTAGAGCGAGGCTGAATTCCTGCTCGAGGTGACAAAGTTTCAAGGTCTGCCTCACAAAAGCAGTGTTGACATCCAGGTCCTGCGCAATGAGAAGCAGTGAACCCTGTCAGGTCCGGAAGGAAGCAGCAGTAAGCTGTGCCTCTCGTGTGCCGCGGGAGTGCCTGGATCGAGCTGTGATTGTGAGTAACGCTTGGGGTTCTGTCATCGACAGCAGGTGCACGGCATTACATAAAACAGAAAGTCGTTATGGCGAAGAGCCATAGCGGCTTTTTTTCTCTCAGGGGTTTTAAAGTTTTTGCAGAGAGACAGAGGTGGAACTTCACAGGGAGGGTCCGTTTTCGCTATAATAAGAAGTAAGACTAACAAAGGGGAACATCGACTATGAGCTATCAGGCCCTATATCGGGTGTGGCGCCCTACCCTGTTCAGGGATGTGGTGGGACAGACACACATTACACGTACTTTGCAAAACGCAATCGCCCAGCAGAAATTTTCACACGCCTATCTGTTCTCCGGCCCTCGTGGTACCGGGAAGACGAGTGCTGCGAAAATTTTCGCAAAAACGGTCAACTGTGAACAGGGACCGACGAAAGAACCCTGTAACGCCTGCAGCGCATGTCTCGGTATCCAGGACGGTTCCATATCGGACGTTATCGAAATAGACGCAGCTTCAAACAATGGAGTGGAGCAGATCCGTGATATCAGGGATAAAGTCAAATACGCTCCCACTTCCGTCTCCTACAAAGTCTACATTATCGATGAGGTGCACATGCTTTCCATCGGGGCTTTCAACGCCCTTTTGAAGACGCTTGAGGAACCTCCTTCACACGTAGTTTTCATTCTGGCGACGACGGAGCCTCACAAAATACCTCTGACGATCATATCCCGCTGTCAGCGTTTCGATTTTAAACGTATTTCGCAGACAGTTATGGTGGAGCGGATGGCTTCCATTACGGAAGAAGAGGATCTTGCAGTGGACAGGGAAGCTCTCGAAATCGTAGCTTTGAGTGCAGAGGGCGGAATGAGGGATGCTCTCAGTCTGCTGGACCAGGCGGTTTCCTACAGTGAAGAGACCGTAGGTACGGAAGATGTACTGGCCGTTACCGGATCCATCTCCCAGCAGCAGCTGGCTGCTCTTTTGCGTTACGTACATGCAGGGGAAGTAAAGGAAGCACTCGAAACGGTGGATGCACTTATTCAGGAAGGGAAAGATCCGGGGCGTTTCGTTTTCGATCTGATCTATTATCTCCGGGATCTGCTTATGTACAAGAGTGCGCCGGGACTTGAACAGCATCTGGAGAGAGCGGTGCCGGATGAAGGCTTCCGGACTCTCTCCGGGGAGCTTCAGCCGGAATGGATTCAGGGTGCAATCCGCTCTTTGAACCAGTGTCAGCAGGAGATGAAGTGGACGACGAGCCCTAAGGTGTTCATAGAGATCGCTCTTTTGAATATTGCAGACCAGAAATCGGGAGCTCCCGCAGGGGGAGATACGGAGATGGTGGATAAACTCTCCCGCAAAATCGATATGCTGGAGAAGAAACTCATGAAGATGGAAGAAAATCCACCTGCGGTCGCAGCTTCCCAGCAGGCGCCGGCCCCGGAAAAGCGGACGCCCTCCAGGGGAGCCAAAAACAATTATCAGGTTCCTTATGAGAAGATAAACCGTACGCTCCATGAAGCTTCCAAAGAAGCGATTACCGGTGTGAAGGAAGTGTGGGGCGAGTTCATGGAAGCATTGAAGAAGAGAAATGCGCCCGCTCATGCGACACTGTTGAACAGTAAACCGAGGGCCGCTTCCGGAAGCTCACTCGTTCTCGCTTTCCGTTACGATATCCATTGTTCCTTAGCGCTCGATCATAAAGCGACTATCGAGCCTCTGCTTGAGGAATTCACCGGGAAACCGCTGGTGATTATCCCCGTGCCGGAACCGAAGTGGCAGCAACTGCGTGAGGAGTACGTACAGAAACAGAGAGACGAAGCTCCGGAAGAAGAGAAAAATGCAGATACAGAAGACGATTTCATCTCAGAAGCGAAAAAATTAGCCGGTGATGATATAATTGAAATTCACGATTAAACTTTAGGAGGAATTCATATGCGTGGTGGCGGAAACATGAATAATATGATGAAACAGATGCAGAAAATGCAGAAGAAAATGATGAAAGCACAGGAAGAACTTTATGAAATGACGTTCGAAGCTACAGCGGGCGGCGGAATGATTAAAGTGGAAGCGAACGGGAAAAAGGAAATCACCAATGTGGAAATAGATGAAGAAGCAGTCGATCCGGATGATGTGGAAATGCTTCAGGATCTGATCATCGCAGCTACGAACGACGTATTGAAACAGGTGGACGATAAGACGAATGATACGATGGGTGAGTTTACGAAAGGCATGCCTGGTGGAGGAATGTTTTAGTGTATTATCCAGAACCGATTTCAAAGCTGATCGACAGCTTTACTAAATTGCCAGGGATCGGTCCTAAAACGGCGGTCCGTCTGGCTTTTTATGTTTTAGAGATGGAAGAGGACGACGTCCTGGAGTTCGGTAAAGCGCTTGTGAATGCGAAAAGGGAACTGACCCACTGTACCAATTGCGGACACATTACGGATCAGGATCCCTGTTCCATCTGCCAGGACGAGTCGAGAGACAGTACGCTTATCTGCGTAGTCCAGGACCCGAAAGACGTCATTGCTATGGAAAAGATGAAAGAGTTCAGTGGAAAGTATCACGTGCTCCATGGTGCCATCTCCCCGATGGACGGGATAGGTCCTGAAGATATCAACGTTGAAAGCTTAATTAAGCGTCTGAAAGATGAAGGTGTGGAAGAACTCATCATTGCCACCAACCCGAACGTGGAAGGGGAGGCTACGGCTATGTACATTTCACGTCTCGTGAAGCCGGCCGGAATCCGGACGACCCGTATAGCCCATGGGCTGCCGGTCGGCGGGGACCTCGAATACGCGGACGAAGTTACTCTTTCCAAAGCGATGGAAGGAAGACGGGAGCTCTGAGAGTGAGGGGTGCCTTATGTTTAATAGGAAGAGAAAGAGAAAACGGGAAGAGAAACGGTTAATTGAGAGTATTGGACGTGCCCACAGGGAATGGAGCGAACTTGCCCGTCTGATGGAGCACAACTTTCATGCGAGTGAGGAAGAATATCGTCAGATCACCGTGGCGAAAGCTAAATATTTCTATTTACTCAGGGAGGCACGGGAGAGAGAGATCAATGTTCTTTGAACTGTGAAGTCCGTGCTGCTTCAAAAGATCTCCTCCCCGGCTGTATCTTGTAGAAGAGAAACGGCCATCCCTCTTTTAAAAAACTGCGATTTCTGCGGTTTTTTTATTTTTTTCAACATAACTCTTGTAATGTTAGAAACAAGGTGTTATATTATTACCTGTCGCATTAAGAAAGCCGGAAACGGCAAGCAGTGCGAAATTAAAAAATATATAAAGTTGTTGACGGGAAACCCTCAGCATGATATATTAATTAAGTCGCTGTTTTGAGGCGACGTTGTAATGGATCTTTGAAAACTGAACAATGTTTTATGCCATGCGTCAATTTTTTTGAACGAATTATGATTGAGCTAATCAATCTCTTTTATGGAGAGTTTGATCCTGGCTCAGGACGAACGCTGGCGGCGTGCCTAATACATGCAAGTCGAGCGCGGGAAGCGAGCTGAAGCCCTTCGGGGCGGACGCT